>CAZVZK010000034.1:0-76524 GCA_964630925.1 uncultured Alcaligenaceae bacterium | reverse complement strand
CCGCGAGTGGCTCACCTACCCCGCCAAACCTCGTTCGCCAAAGTAGGCCTCCACCAGAATCTGCTCGCCGTGCGTGGCCCGGCTCACGCGATCACGCCGCGCACCACGGCGCCGCTCGACGCCGGCACGGGGCGGCCCGTGCGGTCCTGCACCTCCGTCCCGGGCCGCACGCCCAGCAGGTGCAGCACCGTGGCGATGAGGTCGGCGGGCGACACCGGCGAGGCCGAGGGGTACGCCCCCAGGCGGTCCGTCGCCCCGTGGACGTGGCCGGCCTTCACGCCGCCACCCGCCATCAGCACCGACTGCGCCCCCGGCCAGTGGTCGCGGCCCGCGTCCTTGTTGATCCGCGGCGTCCGCCCGAACTCGCCCATGCACAGGACGAGCGTGTCGCCGAGCAGGCCGCGGGCGGCCAGGTCCTCGATGAGGGCCGACACCGCCCGGTCCGCCGGAGGCAGCAGGCGTTTGCGGAGGTGGGCGTAGTGGTTGGCGTGCGTGTCCCAGACGGGCGAGTCCTGCGGCCCCTCGTAGTGCCAGTACACCGCCACCAGCGGGACGCCGGCCTCCAGCAGACGCCGGGCCATCAGGCAGCCCTGGCCGAAGAGGTGCTTCCCGTAGGCCCCGCGCACCTTCTCCGGCTCCAGCCCCGGACGCAGGGCCCGCTGGACGGCGGGCGAGCGGATGAGGTCGTAGGCGCGGCGGTACAGGCCGGCGCGTTCGCCGTCCGGCGGGGACAGACGCTCCAGCAGCGCGCGGCGCCCCGACAGGCGATCCGCGCCGATCCCCTCGGCGGGGGCGAACTCGGGCGGCAGCAGCCCGGCCCTGTCGGCGTCGGCGGGGATGAGGAACGGGCCGCACCCGCTGCCGAGGAAGCCCGGCCCCAGGCCGGGGTAGTCGTTGATGGCGTCGTCCTTGATCCACTCGGGCAGGGCGGCGAAGGCCGGCAGGCCGGGGCGTGGCGGGCGGGCGTGGGCGACGAGCGAGGCGAAGTGCGGGTGGTCACCGGCGGACGGGCGGATGAGCTTGATGTCGGAGGCGTTGGCGAGGGGGTGCTTCACGCCGGTCAGCATGGTGTAGCCGGCGGAGGTGTGCGTCGTGTCGGCGTGCGTGACGGAGCGCACGATGCACAGCCGATGCATCTGCCGGGCGAGCAGCGGGCACAGGTCGCCGAAGCGGACGCCGGGGACGGCGGTGGCGATGGGCCGCGTCTCGCCACGGACCTCCGCGGGTGCGTCGGGCTTGGGGTCGAACGTGTCGTGCTGCGGCGGCCCGCCGGTGAGGAACAGCAGCACGCAGCGTTTGGCGGCCCCGAAGCCGGGATCCCTGGCGGCGGCGCCCCCGGCGGCGAGGGCGGGGAGCGCCATCGCGCCGGCGTGCAGGAAGCCGCGCCGATCCGGGCCGTTCATCGCGCCGATCCTCCGGGGCCGCTGGGGATAGCCTACCACTGTCCGCGGCCGAGTTCAATCTTCCCGCGGCGGCAGGCGGCAGGCCGGACACCCGTCGCCACGGGAAGGCCGAGCGGCCGTCATGGCTATTCCGGCCTGCTTCCCTACCCTGAACCCCGCCCATTCACCTCAGGGTGGCCCATGCGCCCGCTCCTGACCCTTCTCCTGCTGCCGGCGCTGGCCCACGCCGCCGCGCCGCCGGAGATCGTCCTGCGCTACGTCCGCCCGACCAAGGACGGTTTCACCCTCGAGAGCCTCGTCAGCGAACGCGCCGCCGGCGATGGCGTCCTGTACCGCAGCGCCACCCACCGCGGCGCCCTCACGCTGACGCTCACCGTCCGCCTCGACGCCCGCCGTCGCGTCCTCTCCGCCGAGGTCGTGCAGACGGCCGGCGGCAAGACGATGAACGCCACCGCCTCCTTCGCGGGCGGGGAGGCGGTCTTGACGCGGGGGGAGAAGACGGAGAAGCTGAAGGCGCCGGCGGACGCCGTCGTCACCTCCGCGCCGGACTGGAGCGACATCTTCTGGGTGGTCCGGCGGTACGACAGGGCGGCGAGGGGCAGGCAGGCGTTCGCCGGGATATGGATGCATCCGGCCCAGCCGGGACGCCGCCTCGACTTCACCGTGGAGCCCGAGGCCGACGTGTCGCTGGACCACGGGGGCAAGAAGCTGGCCCTGACGCGCTACCGCGTCGTTCTGCGGAGCGGGGCGTACCTGGTGTGGGCCGACGCGGCGGGCCGCGTCGTCTGTCTGATGCCGCCGGGCCGGCCCGGCGGCGCGGTCATCCTCGCCGGCTTCGAGAAGGCCGTCGCCGCGTTCAAGTGAGGCATCGCATGTTCCACGCCATCCGCCGCGCCCGCCACCGCCTGCTCGCCCTCCTCGGCGTCGCCCTCGCCGCGGGCGGCGCCGTCGCCGGCGTCCTGTGCTGGACGCTCGCCGCCGGCCTGCCGCCCCTCGACGGCGCCCTCGCCGTCGAAGGGATCGGTGAGGGCGTCACCGTCGAGCGCGACGGCGCCGGCATCCCGACGCTCACCGGGTCGTCGCGTGTCGATCTGGCGTTCGCCCTCGGCGTGTGCCACGCCCAGGACCGGCTGTTCCAGATGGACCTAATGCGGCGGCACACCGCCGGCGAGCTGGCCGAGGTCGTCGGGGCGGCCGCGGCGGGCGAGGACGCCCGCATGCGCGTCCACCGCTTCCGCGCCAGGGCGAAGGGCCTCCTGGCCGCCGCTGAGCCGTGGGAGCGCGAGCTGATCGCGGCGTACACGCGCGGCGTGGAGGCCGGCCGGGCGACCCTCCAACGCCTGCCGTGGGAGTACCTGGCGCTCCAGGCCCGATGGGAGCCGTGGCGCGAGGAGGACTGCCTCCTGGTGGCGCTGGGGATGTACGAGACGCTCCAGCACGGCCCCGCCGAGCAGGAGCGCGCCCTCGGCACCGTGTACGACACCCTCCCCCCTGCCCTGGCGGACTTCCTGGCGCCCGCCGGATCGCGGTGGGACGCCGCCCTCGACGGCTCCGTCTTCAGCCCGGCCCGGCTGCCCACGCCCGCCGAGGTCGATCTCCGGAAGAAGCTGCTCCACGCCCCGCGCCTCGATCCGGGGGACGTGGACGAGCCGGCGAAGAACGGCAGCAACAACTGGGCGGTGTCGCGGCGGCGGACGAAGGACGGGCGGGCCATCATCGCCTGCGACATGCACCTGGGGTTGATGGTGCCCGGCATCTGGTACCGCGCCCGCCTCCGCCACGGCGACGCCGACATCACCGGCGTCACGCTGCCGGGCGCCCCGGCGGTGGTCGTCGGCTCCAACGGGCACATCGCCTGGGGCTTCACCAACGCCGAGGCCGACACGTCCGACCTCGTCGTCGTCGAGGAGGCCGAGGGCGGCTACCGCACGCCGGGCGGGGTGCGGCCCTTCGAGCGTCACGACGAGGTGATCCGCGTGAAGGGCGGAGCGGACCGGACGGTGAGCGTCGAGGAGACCATCTGGGGGCCGGTGATCGGGACGGACCACCGGGGCCGCAAGCTGGCGCTGCGCTGGGTGGCGCACGACGCGGGGTCGGTGAACCTGCGGCTGATGAAGCTGGAGGCGTGCCGGGGGGTGCCGGAGGCGCTGCTGATCGCGCCGACGTGCGGCGTGCCGGCGCAGAACTTCATGGTGGCGGACGACGCGGGCCGCATCGGCTGGACGATCCTGGGGCGGCTGCCGCGGCGTTTCGGGCACGCCGGGCGTGTGCCGTCGTCGTGGGCCGACGGCAAACGCGGGTGGGCCGGCTTCCTGCCGGGCGGCGAGCACCCGCGTGTCTTCGACCCGCCGGACGGCGTGCTGTGGACGGCGAACAACCGCACCGTCGGCGGCGAGTGCGCGACGTGCGTCGGCTTCGGCAGCGCCGACCCCGGCGCGCGGGCCGGGCAGATCCGCGACGGCCTGCGCTCGCGGCCCAGGGTGACGGAGGCCGACATGCTGGCCGTGCAGCTCGACGACCGGGCGTTGTTCCTGACGCGCTGGCAGGGGTTGTTGCTGGAGACGCTGGCCGACGGGCCGGCGGACGTGAGGATGATGGTGCGGGGGTGGGGCGGGCGGGCGGCGCCGGGGTCGGTGGGGTTCCGGCTGGTGAAGCGGTTCCGCGAGCTGGTCCGCGAGCAGGCGCTACGCGAGCTGTGCGCGCCGTGCTTCAAGGCGGACCGGGGCTTCGCGCCACGCTACCTGCCGGGCACGGTGGAGGACTCGATCTGGGCGGTGGCCGGCAAGGGGTGCCCGCCGCACCTGCGGCCGGCAGGGGCGGAGGGGACGCACGCGGAGGCGGCGTTGAAGAGGCTCCTCGCCGAGGTGGCGACGCACCCCGGCGGGCTGACGGAGTACCGGCAGGGGCGGTTGAACCGGGGCGTGGTGCGGCACCCGCTGAGCGGGGGGCTGGGGCCCGTGGGGCGGTGGATGCGCCTCGACATGCCGGAGGACGAATTGCCGGGCGACTCGCACGGGATGCCACGGGTGCAGGGCGGGCGGCACGGGGCGTCGCAGAGGATGGGCGTCGCGCCGGGGCGCGAGGTCGATGGGTACTTCCACACGCCGGCGGGGCAGAGCGGCCACTTCCTGTCGAAGTTCTACGCCGGCACCCACGCCGACTGGGTCGCCGGCAAGGCGACGCCCTTCTTGCCGGGGGCGGCGGCGCACACGCTCCGCCTGGAGCCGCTGACGCTCCACTCGGGGCGCTGACGCGGCCCCGCTCGCCAGCAGCCAGATGCGCTCACGCCCCAGCCGCGGCGATGAAGTGGAACGAGCGTGCCGGCGCGAGTCCTGGCGCCGGCACGCTCAACGGTTCCACCCGTCGCTCCGAGATTCGGGCCTCACCCTGTCTGCACCACTCTTATCGTCTTGCTCGTGATGAGGCCCCCGAGGATTCGCCGCGATCCGCCGGCGGGCACCTGGCCTCGCGAGGGCCTCTTCCGGTGGCGCGGGCCCTGCCAGGTCAATCGCCCTTGGGCGGCCCCTTGGGGAGGGTGACCTTGGCGCCGGTGAGGATCCTGTTGAGCAGGCCGCCGTCGGTGCCGATGGTTTGACGCTTGCTGGTGTCGCCCTCGTACACGTCCACCCAGGAGCACTCGAAGCAGATGACGAGGTCGATGGTCTTGTCGCCGGACTTGACGGAGACGCCGTGGCGGGGGATGAAGCAGCGCGCGCCCTTGGCGGCCTTGTCCTCGATGGCCTTGACGAGGGCGGCGGCGAGGTCCTTGCGGGCGTCGCCCTTGACCTCGGTCTTGCCGAGGACGGCGACGCCGTGGAACACCTCCTTGGGCCTGGCCTTGTCCTTGTCCCTGGTGGGCTCGAGGGAGTAGAGGGTGATGGAGTCGGGCCTGTCGAGGGCGGCCTTGAGGGCCGGCGGCACCTCGGCGGCGGGGAGCGAGGCGGCGAGGAGGAGTGCGGAGAGGGCCAGGAGGCGCATGGGGGGTTACTCCGAGGGGCGAGACGCTATTCTAGCGGCCGCGGCGGCGCCGTCCGTCACGGGCGGGGCGGCGGCGAGAAGGAGGGGGGTCGGGCTTGGCCCGACGGCGGAGCCTTGTTTCTCGTGGGAGGGTGCGATGGCGAGCGCGGAGCAGATGGCCGGGCGGCTGATGGGGATGTACAACGAGGCGGCGGCGGCGCTCATGGTGTCGCTGGGCCACCGGTCGGGCCTGTTCGACGCGATGGCCGGCGGGCCGCCTGCGACGGCGGCCGGCGTGGCGGCGCGGGCCGGGCTGAACGAGCGGTACGTGCGCGAATGGCTCGGGGCGATGGTGCTGGCGGGCGTCGTGGAGCATGACGCCGAGGGGGCCACGTTCTGGCTGCCGGAGGGGCACGCGGCGTGCCTGACGCGGGCGGCGTCCCCGAACAACCTGGCGGCGACGGCGCAGTGGTTCGCGGTGCTGGCCGGGGTGGAGGACCGCGTGCTGGAGGCGTTCCGGCACGGGCGGGGGGTGCCGTACGCGGCGTACGGGCGGTTCCACGAGGTGATGGCCGAGGAGAGCGGGCAGACGGTGGTGGCGGCGCTGGAGGCGCACATCCTGCCGCTGGTGCCGGGGCTGGCGGATCGGCTGCGGGCCGGCATCGACGTGCTGGACGTGGGGTGCGGGGCCGGGCGGGCGGTGAAGGAGCTGGCGCGGCTGTTCCCGGCGAGCCGGCTGCGGGGGATCGACCTGAGCCACGAGGCGGTGGAGGCGGCGCGGCGGGACGCGCCGGCCAACGCCCGCTTCGAGCAGGGCGACGCGGCGGAGGCGGGCGGGGCCTACGACCTGGTGACGGCGTTCGACGCCATCCACGACCAGGCGCGGCCCGCGGAGGTGCTGGCGGCCATCGCCCGCATGCTGCGCCCCGGCGGGGTGTTCCTGATGCAGGACATCAAGGCGTCGTCGCGTCTGGAGCACAACCACGGGCACCCGCTGGGGGCGTTCCTGTACACGGTCTCGTGCATGCACTGCATGTCGGTGTCGCTGGCGTGCGGCGGCCCCGGCCTGGGGGCGACGTGGGGCAAGGAGACGGCCCTGCGGATGCTGGGCGAGGCCGGGTTCACCGACGTGCGCGTCGAGGAGCTGCCCCACGACCCGATCAACTACTACTACATCGCCCGGCGGTGAGCCGGGGCGTTGCCGCGCGGCCCCGGCGGGGATAACCTCCCGCCGGGAGGGCCGGCCATGCTGCGAGCCGTCGTCTGGGTCGTGCTGGTGGGGCTGGGGCTGGCGGCCTTCGGGGCGTCGTTCATCGACCAGAAGGCCACGCCGCCGTTCCTCGTCGGCATCCTGGTCGTGGCCGCGTGGGTGGGCTTCGGCGTCCTCTCGTCCTGGTGGGTCAGCGTTGGTAGGGCGATCTACCTTCATCTGCGGACGCCGGCGAAGACCTGGCACGTCGTCACGCACCAGGTCCGGGCCGGGGACCGGATCAACGTCCAGACGGCCATCAACCTGATCCGCCCGAGCGCCTCCGTGGGCCCGTTCGGCCTGCCGGTCACCGACGGGGACGGGGGAGGGGCCGGCTGGCTATCGACCGCCCATGAGCCGGAGCCGATCTCCGCGGACGCCGAGCCGCTGCCGGGCGGCGGGCACCTGGCTTGCCAGAACAACGCGCTGCACCTGCCCCGGCTTGACGGGGAGCCGTTCGTCCTGCTCATCACGTCGGGGGAGCACAAGGGGAAGAAGCGGACGAGCCTCCACATCGGCGCCCGTACCCGCGAGGCCGCCGAGACGGCCCTGGCCGAGGTGCTGCGTCTGGCCCAGGCGTACAGCCCGTATCGCGGGGCGGTGATCTCCATCGACGCCAGCGAGCGCGACACGGGCGATTACCGCGTCCGCCTGCACGACCTGCCCGCCGTGCCGCGCGGGGACATCATCCTGCCGGCCGAGGTGCTGGACGTGCTGGAGCGCAACGTCGTCGGCCACTTCTGGCACGCCGAGGGGCTGCGGCGGGCGGGGCGGGGGGCGCGGCACGGCGTCCTGCTGCACGGGCCGCCGGGCACCGGCAAGACGCTGGTGACGCGGCACCTGGCCCGCGCCGTGCCGGGCGTGACGGTCGTCCTGCTGACGGGCCGCGAGTACGCGCACCTGAACACGGCCTGTCGTCTGGCGCGGCTGTTCGCCCCGAGCCTGGTCGTGCTGGAGGACGTGGACCTGATCGCGGCGGACCGGCGAAAGAACCGCCACGCGCCGCTGTTGCACGAGCTGATGGACGAGATGGACGGCCTGGGCGGGGACGCGGCGGTGGTCTTCCTGCTGACGACGAACCGGCCCGAGGTGCTGGAGCCGGCGCTGATGGCGCGTCCGGGGCGAGTGGATCAGGCGGTCTTCTTCCCCCTGCCGGATCTGGAGTGCCGGCGGAGGCTGTTCGCCCACTTCGGGCGCGGCGTCGAGATGTCGGGGGTGGACGCCGGGCCGCTGCTGGCGGCGACGGAGGGGGCGAGCCCGGCGTTCATCAAGGAGATGTTCCGGCGTGCGGCGCTGATGGCCCTGGAGCGTGGGGCGAAGGGCGAGCCGCTGCCGCTGTCGGACGACGACTTCCGGCGGGCGCTGCGCGAGCTGGTGCAGTCGGGCGGCGAGCTGACGCGACGGTTCCTGGGCTTCCCGTCGCCGCCGACGGGCGTGCGGCCGGCGTGAGGCGGGATGGGGCGAAAGGAGAAGCGTGGTGGCCGCGGAGCAACTTGCATTGCATTGCAGCCCCCCACACGAACTTGAAATGAAGACGGTCAAGCCGTGTGAGTGCCCCCGCGTGCCGATGGCCGCCGGGGCTCGCCTCCGGCGGACGAGAGGCACCGTCTATCGCCGAGTCACCTGGCCACTTTCGCGAGTCAACTGCCCACATGCCGCTCGCCCCTGCGGGAGGCCTGGGGCAGGCGTCCCCGCCCAATGGCACTTGAGCTCTGGGCGAGCGGCACGGCGTCAGCGTGCCGTGTCTGCATCGCACGGCGGGATCATGCCCAGCCGCTCGCATCAAGCATCCGAGCTCAAGTGCCATTGGGCGTCTCGCCCCCAGCTCGATAGAGGAGCCCGCCGGTCTCTCCGCCCTCACACCTTCCCCAACACCAGATCCAACGCCCAACACCCCCGCACATGAGGGCCGGGCGAGCGCAGGTGCGAGAGGATGTCGGCATCGGCGCAGCCCGCCTCCTCCAGGGCGTCCGACAACACCGCGAGGCGGGCGCCGTCGAGATGGCCGCTCGGGAGGATGCGCTCGTCGTAAGCGGCTCGGGCAATGGAAAGGGCGGTCGCTGTCCGGCAGGCGGGGTTAAGGGCGCGGGGCCGGAGCGGGTTGCCGAAGACACAGCGGATGAGGTTAGCCTGCCTCCGCCCCTCCTCCCTCTCCCCGAGGCGGATGCGCACCACCCAGGACGCATCGATCAGACATCTGAGGTCGCCACTCAGCACGTGGTACGGGGCCCAGGCGAGGCTGCTCACCTGCCACCGGCCGGCCATTTCCTCCGTCTCGGCCTGGCCCTGCAAGCCCAGTTGCATCCACACTCGCCTGGCCCAGCCAAACACCCACCCGGCCTGCCCGTCGGCGTAGCGCTCGGCCAGGTCCACGGCCCGGTGGCCAGCGGGTGCGGGAAGCCGGGCCCAGGCGCGGCGGCAGCAGGCGCAGCCGAACAGCCGGAGCTTCCTCAGGCTATCGGCCCCCAGGATAGACGGCGGCGTCCCCGGGAATGGGCCGTCATCGTCCTCAAACGCCGGGACTCCGAACAGAGCCGTGAGCATGACCCCTGGACTGTCGGAGGCCAGCCACTCTGCCTCCGTCATGCCCCGTCCCTCCCGTGCCGCCAGCCTACCGCCGCCAACGCCCCGCCGCAACCCCCTCCCCGCCGGCATCCCGCCTGCGCGACACTCGCCTATCCGTGCCGCCCCTGTGGGCGGACACAGCACCCCTCCGCTGAGGCGATGCTCTTACGGCTCCCCCCTCTGCCGTTTCGGAGAGGGGGGCCGGGGGGGTGAGGTTGTCCCTTCAACCCGAGACACCCTCATGGATCTTGCCACCCACATCCTCGGCTCCGAGAGGCAGCAGCAGGCCGCCCACGGCCACCTCCTCACCGCCCTCTTTCCACCCGCTTTTCCCCCTCTCCCAGAGGTCAGACCTGTGGCGGCAGGCAGGGGCCAGGGTTGGCCGCGCCGGAGGGCGGATGAGGGCGTGCTCGGGCTGGCCACGGTGGGCGGGACGGCCTCAGAGCGGCTCGAAAAGGCCTCCGCTTTCCAGGGGGTGGTGCCCCGTAAACAGCCACCACCCCAGGTCGTGGAGCCGATCGCACGCCCGCCGATGATACTCCGCTTCCGGGCGGGGGAAGGCCGGGTGGCCGGACCACTGCGGCACGAACCAGCCGACGTACCAGAACCCCTCCGCCACCCACCGCTCGACCGACCCCCGGCCCTCGTGGGCGGCCGCACAGCCCTCCATCGCGGTCACCAGCCGGGCGAATGCGTCCCGATCCCAAACCAGGCCGCAGCGGAGCTGGATCAGGAACGAGCCGTCGGCGGCCTCGAACTCCCGCCGCAGGGTCGGCTCCCACGCATCCACGTCCCGACGCCCTCCGCTGTTGGACCAGTCATCGGTCAGGCGCTGACCTGCCCCCTCGCCGTGGCGATGGCCTCGAAGGATTCTCCGAGCCGCGCCGCCATGTCCCTCATCCGTATCCGCAGCTCCAGGCCGTTCCCGAAGAGGATGGAGTGGGTGAAGGTCATCTCCTTCGCATCATGGTCGTATTCGTCGTGGAGGATGAACAGGCCCTCGTCCGGGTGCGCCGCGATGTCGTGCCGCACGGTCTCCAGGCTGTCCCTGGCGTCCGCCGTCGCCGTCCTGTAACGCAGCTCCAGCGTGCGGCCGCCTTCGAGCCGCAAGAGGAGGGACACCCGTGGCCGCCCGGCCCACCCCTCGGCCCGGATGAGCCGTGCTCGTGGAGCGAGGGCGTCCCCCGCATCGCCGCCCGCATGGTGTTCGGCATCAGCGGGCGGATGGCCTTCAGATGGGCGATGTAGGCGTCCGACTGCTCGTCCAACTGCCTGGCGGCCGGCCGGGCGATCGCCTTCTTGGCGGAGAGGAGCCGCTTCAGGAGCGTCGGCTTGAAGAATCTCATCCCGGCCGCCTTCGTCAGGGGCGCTGGATTCGCGACAGGCCCAGCATATCTTCGACGCCCACCCGCTACAAGGCGCCCGCCGAGGCCGTCTCACGCCGTCGCCGAGTGCGGGTCGCCCTCGTCGCGGTCGGCGCCGACCTCCGCCCCGAGGCCGGCCTTCTCCCCCAGCACGTCCTCGACGTAGAGCATCCGCACCAGGACGGCGGCGGTCGCGACGAACGGCGTCGCCAACACGACGCCGATCACCCCGAGCAGCGCCCCCATCACCAGCTGCGCCCCGATGATGACGGCCGCCGGCAGCTCGACCGAGGCCTGGTCGATGAACGGCACGAGGAGGAAGCCCTCGGCGATCTGGATGCCGACGTAGAGCATCACGACGTAGGCGACGGCCATCGGCCCCTGCTGCGTCGCCGCCAGCGCCGCCGGGATGGTGGCGATGATGGGGCCGAAGAACGGGATGAAGATGACGAGGAAGGTGAACAACCCCAGGGCCAGCGGCGCGGGGCTGCCCAGCAGGTACAGGCCGATGGTCGTCAGCACGCCGACGACGAACATGCTGATGACGCGGCCCCGGACCCAGCGGCGGAGGGTGCGGGCGAGGGTGGACAGCACCTCGCCGACGCGCTCGCGGTGCGCCTGCGGGAAGAGGTGGACGGCGCCGAGGCGGTACCACTCCGGGTCGAAGGCGATGAACAGGCCCATCGCCACCACGATGACCGTGTTGCCCGCCGTCTGCGCCAGGAAGTTGAGGGTGCCGGTGAGGCGGGAGACGAGGCCGGCGCCGTTGGGGGTGAAGTCGGCGCGGGCGGCCCATTCGAGGATCTGCCTCCCCCACCCGCGCTCCTTCAGGTAGGCGCGGGTCTCGGCCTCGGCTGAGCGGACGGCGCCGAGGAGGTCGTCGAGCTGGCGCACCGCCTCGGCCCCGAAGAACCACAGCCCCCCCGCGAGGGCGACGGCGATGAGGGCGGCGCACAAGGCCATCGCCACCTGCGGCGCGAGGTTGGAGTGGCGGGCGACGAAGTCGCCCAGCCCACGCAGCGACAGGCCCAGCAGGACGCCCGCGAAGAGGAGGGCGAGGGCGTCGATGACCTCGCGGAAGACGAGGAAGAGGGCGGCGACGCCGGCGACGAACAGCACCCTCCCCACGAACGACGGCGGGGGGGCCGGCACCTCGTGTCCATCGTCGCGCTGCATGGCATGTCCCTCGGCGGGGGTCGGCCCCGCCGATCAGCCAGCAAACCCCGCGCCGAGTCACTTCTCGGGGCGCGGCACCTTGCCGTCCTTGAGGACCTTGTCGAGTGCCGTCGCCGAGGAGTTATCGGTCAGCACGTTGTCGCCCTGCTTGTCGTCGGTGAAGACCTGCATGTAGCCGCAGGCGTAGCAGATGACGAGGTCATAGGTCTTATCGCCCACCTTGGCGCGCAGGCCGTGGCGCGGCTCGAAGCACTTCTTCGCGGCCGTGCCGCCGGCGGCGCCCTTGTGGAGGGCGGCCAGGAGGGCCTTGCGTGCCTCCGGCTTCTTGACCTCGGTCACGCCGAGGACGTTCCAGCCGTGGAAGTGGCCCTTGGGCTTCTCCTTGGGCTCGATGGGGTCGAGGGAGAAGACCAGCAGGGTGTCGGCCTTGTCGAGGGCCGCCTTGACCCCCGCCGGCAGCTCGGCGGCACGCGCGCCGGCGATCATCGCCACCAGGGCGAACAGCAACATCGCTCGTCTCATGGCTTTGCCTCCGCATCGGGCAATCTCGTTCTATCCATGCAGCGGGCGTGCCGTGGCGCGTCCTTGACTCTGGGAAGGCGTGGGCATACGCTCGCGGCATGAGCGACAACCTCCCCACACGCCGGGCCGCCCTCGCCGCCGCGGCCACCTCGGGCCTGCTGCCCGCCGCCGCGCCCCCCGACCCGCTGGCCTGGGTGCGCGGAGTCACACGCATGGGCTTCGGCACGCCGGGCGAGGCGGCGGCCCTCGCCGCGATGGGCGTGCAGGTGATGCACACCAACGCCTGCTGGCCGTACTCCCCCCTGGCCCGCGCCGGCGGCGGCCTGCCGCCCGGCGAACGCGCCACGCTCAAACGCCTCGTCGCCGACTGCCGCCGGCACGGCCTGCGCGTCAGCCTCGGGCTGCCGCCGTTCATGCCCGTCGCGCTGGCGAAGGAGCATCCCGAATGGCGCGAGCGGCGCACGCCGGACGCGAAACTCGCGCCGCCGCGGGAGGACGACCTGGGCACCCGCGCCGGGTGCAACAACGGCCCGTGGGGCGATTACCTCATCGAGGTGTGCGCCGAGCTGGCCCGCGAGTACGACCTCGACGGCTTCTCGTTCGACGGCAACTATCACCCGCCGATCTGCCACTGCCCGGCGTGCCTGAAGGGGTACGGCAAGGCGCTGCCGAGGAAGTCCGACCTCGCCGACATCGCCTACCGCGAGTATCTGGTTTGGCGGGGCGAGAGGCTGGTCGAGCATTACCGGCGGCTCAGGAAGCGGCTCGCCGAGGCGCGGCCCGGCACGGCGGTGATGACGTGGACGGTCAACGCCGGGCGGTACGGCCATTTCCTGCACTCGCCGCGTGCCATGCCGGTGTCGCTCAACCGGGTGATCGACCTGCCGATGCAGGAGTGGTGGCTGGACGAGACGAACCTCGGCGCGAGCATCGCCCCGGCGTTCGGGGCGGCGTACCTGCGTGCCGTCGCCGGCGGGCCGTGCGCCAGCGAGCCGTACCTGATGTCGCGCGGCAACCCCTACGGCACCGACAGCTTCCCGCACCACGAGCGGATGACCCGGGCGTTCCTCGCCCTGACCTACGGCAACGTGGCGGCCCACTCGATGGGGTGGCCGGGGCATCGCGAATCGACACGCGAGGTGTTCGCGGCGGTGAAGGAGCGCGAGCCGTGGCTGACCGACGCGGAGCCGCTGCCGTGGGCCGGGATGCTCGTCAGCGAGCAGACTCGGCAATTCCACTCCTATCAGGACATCGCCGGGCGCTTCCTGCCGCACCCCTTCGGTGCGTTCCGGGCGGCGACGGAGGGGCACCGGCCGGTCACTCTCCTGACGGATGACGACATCACCGCCGACCGCCTGAAGCGCTTCGCCGTCGTCGTGCTGCCGGGGGCGGCGGCGCTGTCGGAGAGGCAGTGCGCGGCGTTGCGCGGGTACGTCCGCGCCGGCGGCGGGCTGGTGGCCACGGGCGATACGTCGCTGTGCGACGAAATAGGCCGGGCGCGGAAGGACTTCGCCCTCGCGGACGTGTTCGGCGTGTCGTACAAGGGCCGGCCCGCCGCCCCGGCGAAGCGCGTGGAGCTGGACGGCAACTTCGCCGTCGCCATCGACGAGGGATACTGGCGCGAGCGCGTCGGCCTGGCGCGGCTGAAGTGGGGCAAGCACCCCCTGACGGCGGACGAGGCGCTCGGGCGTCTGGTGCCGTCGGGCGACGTGACGTTCAAGGGGCCGCTGGTGGCGGTGGGCGAGCCGGGGCCGGGCGAGGTTGTGTGCCGCGTCGTCCCGGAGGGGTGGAAGGCGGCCCCGCTGCCGGGCGTGGTGTGCCGGGTGTTCGGCAAGGGCCGCGTGGTGTACCTCGCCGCGTGCCTCGATGCGGCCCTGTGGAGTTACGCCTACCCGTACCAGCGTCGGCTGTTCCTGCGGGCGATGGACTGGGCGGCGCGGGCCAGGCCGGCCGTCGAGGTGACGGCGCCGCTGTGCGTCCACGCGACGTTCTGGGAACAGGCGGGGCGGCGGGTGGTGCATCTCTTCAACGGCGTGAACACGGCGGCGGGGCACGGCCTGCCGTCGGCGGAGGTGCCGCTGCGCGAGGAGACGCTGCCCATCCACGGCATCCGCGTGGCGTTCCGCGAGAGGCCGAAGCGCGTGACGCTCCGGCCGGAGGGGAAGGTGTTGGCGATGGAGGGCGGGGCCGTCGTGGTGCCGCGACTGGACCTGCACGCGATGGTGGTTGCGGAGGGGTGAGGAAGCCCTGGGCTCCGCGAAGCGTCACCATGGGCATGATTCCGGCCGCCGCGGCGGCTTCAACAGCGAACAGCCAAGAGGCGTGCGGGTCGGGGTGTTGTCTGCCGCATCTGCTCCCGGCCTGGGTGGTAGGGCGTTGGGGTGGCGGAGGGGCCGGGGGCAGATGCCCGGCTCGTCAACACCCCCTGAATGCTGACGGGGGTGGCGGTCGGCCTCGTGCGGGCGATGGGCCAAATGGGGCCGAGGGGGCGCACCCACGGCGAGGGCCAGCGCACCGCCCTCCGCGCCCTGCTGGACGAGGTCGGCTTCGCGCGCAGCACCCTCGCCTACGTCGCCGAGCGTCACCGCCACCTGGGCGCGGACGCCCCCCTCACCCTGATCGACGGCCATCTCAGGCGCGAGGAATTGGGCGACGAGGAGGTGACCGTCGAGGTCCTCGACGTGACGGACGAGGAGGCGCGGAAGCTCCTGCTGTCCATCGACCCGATGGCCCAGCTCGCGGGCTACAACGAGGAGGTGCTGGGCCGCCTGCGCGGCACGGTGAGCACGGGGTCGGATGCGCTGGCGAACATGTGGTCGAGCGTGGGGGATGCGCAGCGGGCCGCGGAGCGGGCGATGAACGCGGCGCGGAAGAAGGTGGAGGGGGGAGGCCGGCGGCCGTGCCGGACAGGTATCTGGTGATCGTGGAGTGTGCGGACGAGCGTGCGCAGGTGGAGGCGCTGCGGGTGTGCCAGGAGGCGGGGTTGACGTGCAAGGCGGTGATGTCGTGAGGGGCGTCACTCCCTGCCGAGCACCAGATCCAGCGCCCAGCAGCCACGGACGTGCGGGCCGGGCGAACGCAGGTGGGCGAGGAAGTCGGCGTCGGCGCAGCCCGCCTCCTCCACTGCGTCGGACAGGACAACTAGGCGGGCCGGGTCGAGATGGCCACTCGGGAGGCTGCGCTCGTCGTATGCCGCCTCGGCGAGAGTGAGGGCTGCTGGTGTCCGCCACTCTGCGAGGAAGGCGACTGGCCGGAACGGGTTGCCAAGCACCTCGCGCACCCTTGCTGCCTGGGTAGCGGCGTCCGCATGAACCCTTCTCCAGGTCAACCTGTTAAATGCAATCGCGGCGTACATGTAGCTGAAGGTGCACTCTGCGACACCGTCTGTCTCCTCCACCGCGTTCAAACATGCAGAGGCTGCCGCTTCCCTACAACTGAGCGGCTTGTGGCCCTTCACGGCTGCGCGAGCCGCCTTGCGAGCCTCCGTCATCTCGCGCTTCGTGGCCTTCCCGTCGGCGCGGCGCTCCGCCACTTCGATTGCTGCCCTGCTCGCCGCCCTGTCCAGCCACTTCCAGACGGCCCGGCAGAAAGCGGCAGCCAAGAGCCGGCGCTTGCGAGGACTGGCTCCTTCCCCCAGATGATGAAGCATCGGGACCGGCTGGTCGCCCGCCAGCCACTCCGCTTCCGTCATGGTCATGGTTCGGCCCTCCCGTGACCCAGCCTACCGCCGCCCCACTCCTGCCGCAACCCCCTCCCCGCCCCCGCCCCACCCATGCGACACTGGCCCCAGCCCGGAGGCCAGCCATGCACGTCACCCTCTCCTGCCCCATTGACGAGACGCCGCGCGTCCTGCCGGTGCGTGGCCTGTTCGACCTCGCCGCCGAGAAGACCTCCCGCGTCGAGTGGGACATCGACGCCCCCGTCCACGACGCCCCCTGGTCCATCGGCCTCATCACCGGCCCCTCCGGCTGCGGCAAGTCAACACTCGCACGCCACCTCTTCCCCGCCCCGGCCCTCTGGGCCGACGCCCTGCCCCCCTGGCCGGGCCACCAATCCGTCCTCGACGGCTTCCCCGAGGCGCTGTCCGTCAAGGACGTGACCGAGCTGCTCGGCTCCGTCGGCTTCTCCTCGCCGCCGGCGTGGCTCCGCCCCCACCACGCCCTCTCCACCGGCCAGCGCTTCCGCTGCGACCTGGCCCGCCTCCTCTCCCTCCTAGGCGACGCCCCCCGCGTCTTCGACGAGTACACCTCCGTCGTGGACAGGGTGGTGGCGCAGATCGGCAGCGCCGCCGTCGCCAAGGCCGTGCGGTCCCGCGGCCTCCGCTTCATCGCGGTGACGTGCCACGAGGACGTGGAGGACTGGCTGCAGCCCGACTGGGTGCTGCGCCCCGCCGACGGCACCTTCACCCGGAGGCGTCTTCGGCGACGCCCCCCGATCCACCTCGAAGTCGCGCGGTGCGGCTCTCAGGTATGGCGGCTCTTCGCACCGCATCACTATCTGAGCCACGCCCTCGCCGCCGGCGAGCGGAGGGTGATCGAGGCGAGGCCGAGGGACGACGCCGACACGCCCCGTTGACCGCGGCCCGTCCCGCCGCTACGCTCACGCCATCGCCAGCAAGGAGGCCCCCATGCGCCTGCTCGTCCCGCTACTCCTCGTCGCCACGCCCCTGTGGGCCGCGCCCGCGCCGTTCCTGCCGAAGAAGCCTCGGATGGCGACGATCTCCGACAGCATGCCCGCCGACGAGACGGCCCGGCTCCTGGAGCAGCTCGCCGGCTCCGGGGAGATGGAGGCCGCCGTCAAGCTGCTGGGGCAGATGAAGGTGCGGCGTGCCGCCGTCGTCCTCGCCGAGATGACGGACGTGGCCCTGGCCGCACGGCTGATCGACAAGCTGCGCGGGCTGAAACGGCCAGCCCCGCCAGGGCCCCCCGACAAGTGATCGAGCCCCTCCCCCGCCTCGCATCACATCCGCTACCCTCGGCGAGCGCCGGGGTGGAGGGGCCGGCACGTCGCCATCCCCCCGCCGCCGCCCCACCCTTGCGCCGAGACACCCCATCTGGCCACCCGCCAGGGCGTGCGCGAAGTGAGCAGGTGAGCGTGTGAGCAGGTGACTCGCGTATTTGCCGACGATGCGTGACACGATGCGTCGAATAACGCCAGAGTCACATGCTCACTCAGGGCGAAAGTGAGCAGGTGACTCGGCGCTGACCCACGCGGCTCACTTCGGCTGCTTCGGCAGCGGCACCTTCGCGTCGGTGAGGATCTTGTTGAACACCGGCGCCGGCCCGCCGTCGGTCAGCACGCTCGACCGCTTGCCGTCCACGTACACCGTCATCGAATGGCACTGGAAGCAGATGACCAGCTCGATCGTCTTGCCATCGACCACGGCCTTGATGCCGTGGCGCGGGATGAAGCAGCCGGCCACCGAGCCGTCGCTGTCGTCGATGCCCTTGTACAGCGCCTTCAACAACCTCTCGCGGGCGGCCTTCTTCTCCAGCTTCACGCTGCCCAGCGGCTTGTAGCCGCGGAAGCCCTGGTCCTTGGCGTCGGCGGCGATGGGCGACGGGTCGAGCGAGAAGAACTCGATGCTCTCGGCCTTGTCGAGCATCTTGCGTGTCTCGGCGGGCAGCGCCAGGAGCGGGGCGGCCACGGCGAGCATCAGGGCGAGGGAGAGTGTCGTCTTCATCATTCCGTCCTCCGGGGCGGGCTGCTCCTCAGGATATGCAGGCCGGGCGGTGGACGTTGAAGGGCCGTCGGCTATACCGTCGCCATGAAGATCACCAAGGTCGAAGCCATCCACCTGCGTCTCCCCGATGTCAACGAGCGCTGCGACGGCAGCCAGGAGACGCTCGTCGTCAAGGTCCACACCGACGACGGCGTCGTCGGGCTGGGCGAGGCCGACTCGTCGTCGCACGTCGCCCGGGCCATCATCGAGGCGCCCGTCTCGCACAAGATCTGCCGCGGCCTGGCCGCGTGCGTCGTCGGCGAGGACCCGTTCGAGATCGACCGGCTCGTCCACCGCATGCTCGAGGGGTCGATCTTCTTCGGACGCCAGGGCGCGGTGATCCAGGCGATGAGCGCCGTCGAGATCGCCCTGTGGGACATCATGGGCAAGGCCACGTGCCGGCCCGTGTACCAGCTCCTCGGCGGCGGGTTCAAGAAGACGTTCCGCGCCTACGCCAGCATCCTGTTCGGCGACACGCCGGACGAGACACGACGGATCGGCGAGGGGCTGCGGGGCCAGGGCTACAGGGCGGTCAAGTTCGGCTGGGGGCCGATGGGGCAGTCGGAGGCGTCCGACATCGCCCACGTCAAGGCGGCCCGCGAGGGCGTCGGCCCGGACGTGGAATTGATGGTGGACGCCGGCCTGTGCTGGGACACGGCCACGGCCATCCGCCGCGCCCGGCAATTCGATAGGTTCGACCTCGCCTGGCTGGAGGAGCCCCTGCACCCCGACAACATCGAGGGCTACGGCAAACTCTCGGCCAACGCCCCCATGCGGATCGCCGCCGGCGAGGAGATCTGCGACATCAAGGAATTCGACCTGATGATGGACACCGGCGGCATCGACGTGGCCCAGGTGGACGTGACGCGCGTCGGCGGGCTGGCGCGGTCCAAACGCATCGGCTGGAACAGCGCCGAGCGGCACCGGCTGTGCGTGAACCACAGTTACAAGACGGGCATCAACATCGCCGCCAGCCTGCACTTCGTCGCCGCCCTGCCCAACACCCACTACTTCGAGTACTGCGTCGAGCAGGGGGCGTTGCGGCAGACGCTGACGAGACAGAGATTCCCGGTGATCGACGGCGAGATCCGCGTGCCGGAAGAGCCGGGCCTGGGGGTCGAGCTGGACGAGGCCGTCGTGGCGAAGTACCGGGTGGGGTGAGCGGGGCTACTTCTCCGCCGCCTTGCCGGCCTCGACGAGCTGGCGGAAGAGGGCCTCGCCCATCCTGTAGAAGTCCCGGCCGTCGTCCACGGCGTCCGAGCCGCTGTTGCAGAGGATCACGAGGGCGACGGGGGGCTTCTCGCAGAACCAGTTGCACGTCTTGAAGCCGGACGTGCCGCCGTTATGCCACCACGCCGTCCTGCCGGCCACCTCCTGCACGAACCACCCCAGCCCGGTGCCGGTGCGTCCGAACGCGGCGGACCGCCTCTCCAGCGTGGCCCGCATCGCCTTCCGCAGCCTCGTCGCCGCACGCCCGCAATACGCCTCGTGGAACGCCAGGAGGTCGTTCGGCGTGGAGCAGACGGCCCCGCAGCCGTGCAGGGTCAGGAACGTCCACCCCGGCAACGCCTTCCCGTTGCCGCCGTGCCCCGTGGCCATCCTCCCCCTCTGTCCCCTGGACGGGGCGGCGGACGTGTCCTTCATGTTCAGCGGCCCGAAGACGAGGGCGCGGGCCAGCTCGGGGTAGCTCATGCCGGCCCTGTGGGCCAACGCCTCGCCGAGGAGGCCGGCCCCGAGATTGCTGTACGCGAAGCCCGGCCTCGCCTCGTCCTTCAGCCTGATCTCCGCGAGCCCGTCCGCGAGCGACTTCGCGTCGTACGTCCCGTAGGGATTCACGGCCACGGCCGCGTCCTTGAGCACGAGCCTCTGCTGGTTGGGCGGGTTCCTCGGCAGGCCGGAGGTGTGGGTGGCCAGCTCCAGCAGGGTGATCTCCCGCTCCCCTCGTCGGGGGACGACGAGCCCTTTCGGGATGTGGCGTCGGGCCGGGTCATCCAGCTTGACCTCCCCCTTCTCGGCCATGAGGGCGAGCATCAAGCCGGTGATCGGCTTGCTCACCGAGCCGATCTCGAAGAGGGTGTCGGCGCTGGGCCTCGGCCCGCCGGCCTTCAGCTCGCCGTAGCAGAAGAATTCGCGCCCGCCCCCGGGCGTCATGACGCCCACCACCAGGCCGGGCGTCTTCTTCTTCGCCATGAGCGGCCGGACGAGCGCGTCCACCTTGCCCTCCCACGGCGAGGGCTTCTCATCGGCGGCGCGGAGCGGAAGGCGGGCGACGAGGGCGAGCGCCGACAGGCACGCGACAGGCATCCACCTTGACACGGGCGGCATCTCCGGCGGGCGGCCCTGCCGTCATACGGCCCGGGCGGGCCGGCGGCCACGGCGCCCCGCGCCTTGCCCCGGCGCCGCCCGTGGGCTAACGTTCAATCTGCCCCACACCCCGCGGAGGCGGCCCGGTGGACCCGACGGCCGACGACATCGTCTCACCCGCAGACATGGTGTTCATGGTGATGGGCGGACGCATGCCCGCCCTCGCCCTGCGCGGCCTCGCGCCGCAGACGGGCCCCGTGGCGGCGACGGCGTCCCTCGCGGGCCGCGTCTTCCTCGACGCGGATGGGGACGGCTGTTACGCCGAGGGCGACGTGGCCGTGGCCGGGGTCGAGGTCCTCATCACGGGCCGAACGGCGGACGGGCGGCCCGTGCGCGGGGCCACGAAGACCCGCGCCGACGGGCGCTACCTGTTCGAGAACCTGCCGCCGGGCTCCTACGTGGTGGGCGGGCCGACGGGCCGCCCCTGCGTCGGCACGGTGGACGGCCGGCCCGCCGGCCAGGCCGGGGAGGGTTGCGTGGCCCACATCGTCCTGCCGGCGGGGGCCGTGGCCGAGGAGTACTCCTTCGCCGAGGTGCGTCCCGCGAGCGTGTCGGGCCTGGTGCTGCTGGAGGACGACGACGACGACGGCCCCGGCGAGGAGCCGTTCGCCGGCGTTCACGTGATCCTCTCCGGCATCGACGGCCTGGGCCGCGTGGTGCAGCAGTCGGCCACCACGGACGCGCGCGGGGCGTACCGCATCGCCGGCCTGCACCCCGGATGCTACGACCTGTTCGCCGTCCCACGCAAGGGGTACGCCGCCACGGCGGCGCGGCCCGGCGACAAGGGCGGCAGACCCGGCGGCCCCGGCAAGGTGGCGGGCGTCGCGCTCGCCTCGGGGACGCACGGCTCCGGCTACAACTTCACGGCCACGCCGCAGGGCGTCCTCCTGGGACGCGTGACGGGCGGGGCGTCCGGCGTCCGCGTCCTGCTCACGGGCGTCGATGAGTTCGGCCACCCGATGACGCGCACGGCCCGCACCGGGCCTGCCGGCCATTACCGCTTCGAGCGCCTGCGGCCCGGCACCTACCGCGTCGCGGCAGGCGGGGCCGTCCTCGACGGCATCGTCCTTGCGCCGGGAGCGGCGTCGGGCGGCCACGACCTGACGCCGGCGCGATAACCTGACGGGGGAGGCCCGTCAGGAGCGTTCGATGGCCACGGAAGACGCCTTCGTCGCCGCGTTGCTGGACGCCCCCGGCGACGAGGCGACGCGTCTGGTGTACGCCGACTGGCTGGAGGAGCGCGGCGACGCGCGGGCGGACGCGGTGCGCGCTCACCCGGAGCTGTTCGCGTTTCTGTCGGGCCTGCGATCCACCACGGATGAGACGAAGATGTTCGACACCCTGGGAGGGTGGGTCTTCGGCGGGCGGATTGATCTGGTCCGGTCCTTGCGGCGTTACCTTGCCTGCCATCCGTCGCCAGCGCGGACCATCCCGGACCTCCCCGGCATGCCGGGATCACGGATGGCTGCCCTGTTCACAACGCTCACGCCACTGGCGATGGAAGAGTCCGCCGCACCACACCTTCGCTGGCTCCGCGACAACCCGCCGACGACAGAGGACGTGCTGGCTACCGCGTCCCGGCTCGCCTACGAGCGGCCGCCCGGCGACCTCTTCGCGATCCTCGAGGCGTTTGCTGATGAGGCCGCGTACCTCGAATTCCTGGGGTGCCTCAGCCACGAGATGGTCCTCCGCGGCTTCGTGCTGGACGGACTGCCCGCCGCGGAGGGCGTCTCAGCGCGGCTACGCGAGAGTGGACATCCGCTCGGACGCCTGCCGCTGCATCTGACCGCCGCCGAGGGCGATCTGCGACGCTGGCTGCCGCGCTATGCATTCGGTGGCAGGGGGCGGGCGCCGCTTTTTGGGGCCTTCACTCGACCGACCGCCACCCCGTTGGGGCAAGGCCCCGCGTTTGACGGGGTGATCGAAAGGGATGACGTCGTGGGCTCGGAGGGCCTTCACGCCGCCGTGCGGACCTGGTCGGCCCTGGAAGGGCAAGTATTCAACTGCTCCGACTCTCTCACGGAGGAAGATCTGTCGGCAGGGTTGCTCCTCTCGCTGGGGCTGGACTGCCTGTACGGGGCGACGGAGGGGGATATTCGGGCAGAGCGTGTGACGGCCTGTGATGTGTTCGCCGACTTGTTCTCGGCGTCCTCCACTGGCACCGGGCACATGCCAGGTAGATTCGGCGCGCACGGCCGGCTCGAAGCCATGCGCTCGCTCGGTGCGCTCGTGGGGGTGGATACGAGTGTCGATGTGATCGCGTCTGCCGCTTGCTGTTGCCTCTGGGTGAGGTTCGAGGCGCGGACGGCGTGGTTCCACCAAGTTACCTGGGATCTCGGCCTCCTCGCCGTCCGCCCGGACCGCATGAGCATCGCCGTCCTCGCCGCCACCGACACCGATTGACGCCCGACAGGAGGGAGCCTCATGGCCTTCGACGAATCGCTCGCCGCACGCATCCGCCCGCTCCTGGCAAGCCGCAAGGGCGTCCTGGAGAAGAAGATGTTCGGCGGGCTGGCGTTCCTCCTCCGCGGCAACGTCTGCGTCGGCGTGTGGAAGGATTCGCTCATCGCCCGCGTCGGGCCGGACGAGGGCGAGGAGGCCCTGCGCGAGCCACACGCCCGGCCCTTCGACATCACCGGCCGGCCCATGTCCGGCTGGGTCATGGTCGGACCCAGGGGCGTCGTCGAGGACGACGAGCTGGCCGACTGGGTCGCCCGATGCCTGCGCTTCACCGCCACGCTGCCGGCGAAGTGAGAGCGTACTGGAGCGTGAGCGTATCTGGAACGGGCAAGGGGGTTTGTGTCAGCGCCCCTGGCCGCCCTGGCCGATGCCCTGCACGCCTTCGCCCGCCTTGGGCCGCCACCCCTCGTGCCGCGCGAGGTGGATCACGCCCTGCTCGTCCGCCTCTGCCTGGCCGACCTGCGTCCGTCACACGCCGGCAGGGCCGTCGAGGTGACGGCGGGGCCGCTGCCGCCGTGCCGCGGCGACCCCGTGCTGCTCAAGGCGGCGTGGGCCGCCCTCCTGTCGAACGCGGTGAAGTTCACGCGGGGCCGCGAGCCCGCCCGCATCGAGGTCGGCGTGCGCGACACCGCCGACGGCCCCGCCTACTTCGTCAAGGCCGACGGCGTCGGCTTCGACACGCGGCAGGCGGGCCGCCTGTTCGGCGCGTTCCGCCGCCTGCACCGCGCCGAGGGGTACGAGGGCGCCGGCGTGGGCCTGGCCGCCGTGCGCCGCATCGTCCACCGCCACGGAGGCCGCGTGTGGGCCGAGGCGTCCCCTGGCGGGGGGGGCGATCTTCTACTTCACCGTCGGCGAGTACCGGGGGTGTGCCGTCACGCGCCGCCTCGGCGTGCCAGCTCGGCCTCCAGCGCGCGGATGCGATCTGCGGCGGCCGCCAACGCCTCCTCCGCGGCCTGGAGCCGCTCGGCTTCGGTCGGCACCCAGGCCCCCGTCGCCGGATCCCAGAAGCGCAGATCGCGCCCGGCGGGCTCCAGGTGCAGGCCCGTCACCAGGCTCGGCAGCCTGCCCGCGACGGCCTCGATGACGACGTACTCCTCACCCCGGAGACGCCAGCCCTGGAGCCTCGGCGTCAGGTGCTCGCCGTCCGGGTCGAAGACGAAGTATTCGCTGACCTTCAGCGTCTCACGGTAGAGGTCGAACTTGCGGCCCATGTCGCGCCGCCGCGTCGTGTCGGAGATGACCTCGATGACGAATTCCGGCCCGACACCCTCATTCCATACGAGGTAGGTGTCGCGCTCACGTTTCTCCACGCCGCGCACGACGAACACGTCAGGCGCGATGACGCCCTCTGGGTCGCCCCGCCGGAAGTAGACGAACATGTCACCGCCGACGTAGACCCGCTCCATGGCGCGGTAGTGATGGGCCAGCATGGCGATCAGGAGGTTCACCAGCACGCGGTGCCATTCCGTTTGCGGCGTGGTGCGCTCCGCCTCGCAGCTGGGGTATTCCACCTCTCCCGCCGGCGGCTTCGTCGCGAGTGTCGTCATCCTTCTGCCCTCCCGTCCGCCGCGATTGTACCAGGGCTGCCGGCCGCCGATCAACGGGCGAGCACGACGGTGCCGGCACGCGGCTCACGCGCCGCCGCCGCGTGCCCACTCCAGCAGGCGCAGGAGCAGGCCGAGGTTGACGACCTCCGCGATGGGGAGATGCACCCCGACCCCACGCCGGGACCCGTGGATCTTCACCGTCTCGCCCGTCACCTCGATGTCGCGCACCTGGCCCCACGGCACCAGCCGGCCGTCCTCCTCCAACCCGTCGGCGACGGCGGACAACACGCCGAGCGGGACGCGGCCCCCGGACCGCAGGCGCTCCACGGCGGCCGGCAGCAGGGCCTCGCCGACGGCCCTCTGGGCGTGCCGCGCGAGCGACGCCGACTCCTCCAACGCCTCCGCCGCGACCGTCATGCCCCGCACCCCGTGGGCCAGGGAGATCTCGAGCCGGTATTCGAAGCGGAGGAAGTGTCCTTTGTAATAGATGGGGACCGGGATCTGTCGCAGGGCATGCACCTCCCGCCAGAGCACGAAGTGGGCGTGGAACGGCCCGGCATCGACCAGGCCGTCTTTGCAGGCGATGAACCGGCGGCTCGGGACCGTGGCCAACAGCACCAGCCCGAGGCCGAGGGACGCCGCCGCGATGCACAGGCCGATGCGCGCCGACTGCAACTGCGGATGGTTCGGGGGCGCGGCGAAGAACCAATAGACGAGGCAGAGGAGGACGATGAGGAAGGGCCCGAGCAGGGACCTGAAGATGAACAGCCGGAGCCACCAGTTCGGGGTGTACTCCCCGAGGGGCCGGCCCAGCAGCTCGGCCGGCACGCCGGACGGCAGCCGCGCGGGCACCGCCCGACGCAGCCCCCGCAGCCCCGGAGAGGCCGCCTCCGCGTCGTCCTCAAAGGGGTGCTTGTACGTCGGCGCTACCGGCGCCGCCGGAGGCGGTGGTGGAGGCGGCGGGAGGCCCGGCGCCGGGACCGGCATGTTGCATCGCCAGCAGAGGACGGACTGCCCACGCTCCAGCTCCAGACCCTGGCCGCAGCCGGTGCATCTCGTGGGGATCATGGCCTGTCTCACGGCTCCCACCTCACGTCCGGCGTCAGACGCAGGCAGAACTCCGCCAGCAGCTGCGCCGCCCGGTCGAGGTCGTCGAGATGCACCACCTCGACGGGGCTGTGCATGTAACGGTTGGGGATGCCCACCAGCCCCGTCGCCACGCCCTCCCGCGTGATCTGCATCACGTTGGCGTCCGTCCCCGTCGCCCGCGGCACGCCGCGGATCTGCACCGCCATCTCCTTCGCCTTCGCCGCCTCCTCCAGGCGCGTGAAGACGTGCGGGTTGATGTTCGGCCCGCGGAACAGCACCGGCCCGTCGCCCAGTTTCGTCTCGCCGAGCTGCTTCTTGTCGTTGCCCGGCGTGTCCGTCGCGTGGCACACGTCCACGGCGATGCCGACGGCGGGGTTGATGGCGTAGGTGCTGGTGGTGGCACCGCGAAGGCCGATCTCCTCCTGCACCGTCGAGACGCAGAACACCGGCACCTTGAGCGGCTTGCCGTGCAGCAGCCGCAGCGTCTCCATCACCACCCACAGGCCCGACTTGTCGTCCATCGCCGGCGACGCCGCCATGTTGTTACGCAGCGGGCGGTAGCCGAGGGCGAACGTCACGGGGTCGCCGAACTGGACGACCTCCTTGGCCTCCTTGCCGTCCTTGGCGCCGATGTCCACCCATACATCGGTGAACTGGGGCACCTTGTTGCGCTCGTCCGGCTGGAGGAGGTGGATGGCCCTTCTCGCTACGACGCCCGTCACAGGGCCGGATCTCGACCATACTGTGAGGTGTTGGCCGAGGAGGACCTGCATGTCCCAGCCGCCGATGGGCTGGATGTACAAATAACCCTGCTCGTCGATGTGCTGCACCATGAGGGCGATCTGGTCACAGTGGCCGGCGAGCATGACGCGGGCGTGGTCGGCGTGGCCCTTGCCGCCCTCGGGCCAGCGGGCCGCCAGGACGTTCCCGTGGCGGTCCACGGTGACCTCGTCGGCGTAATGGCGGGCCCAGTCGCGGACCACCCCCTGGATGGCCTGCTCGAAGCCGGAGGCGCTGGGGGTCTCGAGGAGGGACTTGAAGAAGGCGTGCGAAAGCTCGTGCATCGTGGATCTCGCGGCGTGGGCGGGTTATACTGTCAGCGTATTCATCCCCGCGGATGGCGTCCGGCGTGCAGAAGAAGGCATACCACGAAAGACACGGAAGACACGAAAGGAAGACAAACAAGGCCAAGAAACGGAGGCAGAAGAGGGCGGATGTCTGACTTCTTGCTTGATACCCTCTTTGCTTCTTTGTCTTCTTTTCGTGTCTTCCGTGTCTTTCGTGGTATGCCTTCTTCGCTCGTCATCCACAAATCACGCCCGGCGCCCGGCGAAGTACCCTGCGCGAAACACGAAGAAAAGCAAGACGGAGAAGGCCCATGAATCCGTTCGACTGGCCCGGCCCTCAGTTCCTCGTCCTCTACTTCGGCCTCCTGCTCTTCGGCGGCTATCTGATCTGGAGGCTCCGTCAATCGCTCCGCACGCCCCACTCCCTCGCCGGCGGCGAGGTGCCCAGGCTCAGCAACTACCACATCGCCTACCTCGTCGGCGGCCCCTGGCGCGCCTTCGCCGCCGCCCTGACCCGCCTCTTTCCCGTCGGCGCCGTCATCGAGGAGGCCGGCGGCAAGTTCGCCCGCCGCGGCGCCCTGCCCAAGGGCGCCAACGCCCTCGAGCGCCGCATCTGGCGGGCGGCCATGCAGCCGTCCACCGTGCAGGAGCTGTTCGCCGCCTCCACGATCTCCCTGAAGGCCATCCGCAAGCAGCTCCTCGGCGCCGGCCTCGTCCTGAGCGACGCCGCCGACGCCCGCGTCCGCCGCATCCCGGCGCTGCTCATGACGCTCATCGCCCTCTTCGGCGTGGCCAAGATCCTCTTCGGCGTCACCCGCGACAAGCCGGTCGCCTTCCTCACCATCGGCGTCATCCTGGCCGGCATCATGGCCGTCATCTTCCTGACGACGCGCCTCCTGCGGACGGGCCGCGGCGACGCCGTGCTGGAGTCGTTGCGTGGCCAGCACGCGGCATTGGGCGAGACCGCCCGCAAGAACCCCGCCGGCCTGCTGCCCGCCGACATGCCCCTCGCCGTCGCCCTCTTCGGCACGGCGGCCCTCACCGGCACCGCCTATGCCGGCCTGCACACCCAGCTCCGGGCCGCCACCTCCTCGAGCTGGGGCGGCGGCTCCTGCGGCAGCGGCTGCGGCTCCGGTTGCGGCGGGTCGTCCTGCGGCGGCTCCTCTTGCAGCAGCGGCAGCTCGTGCAGCGGCGGCTCCTCTTGCGGCGGAGGCGGCGGCTGCGGCGGCTGCGGCGGCGGTGGCGGCGACTGAACACATCCCCAACCGGAGGCCCTCCGATGAATCCGTTCGAATGGTCCGGGCCGTACTTCCTCGGCTCCTACATCGCCGCCCTCGTCGCGGCCTGGGTGATCGCCCCCTACATCAACTGGTGGCTGCGGGCGCCCCTGGACGTGCCCGAGGAGACGCCCGCCCTGCCGCCGTATCAGACGGCGTACCTCGCCGGCGGCCCGTGGCGCGCGTTCGCCTCGGCGCTGGGCCGGCTCATCAACGTCGGCGCCCTCGCCGACCAGGGCGGCCACATCGTCCGCTCCGGCCCGCTGCCCGAGGGGGCGCGTGCCCTCGACCGCCGGCTGTGGGATAACGCCGTCGAGCCCATAGGGGTCCGCGACCTGTTCGCCCGGTGCGACCCCGCGCTCGAGGCCCTCGCCCAGGGCCTACGTGAGCGCGGGCTGTTGCTCGGCACGATGGCGTCGTGGGGCGCCGCCGCCGTCCCCGCCCTGCTGCTGGCCGGCCTCACCGCCGCCGGCGTGTGGAAGGTCATCATCGGCCTGTCGCTGGACCGGCCCGTGACGTTCCTCATCATCGCCACCGTCCTGGCGGCGGCCGCCGCCCTCTCCTACCTGTTCAGCCGCACGATGCGCACGGGGCGCGGCGACGGCGTGATCGAGGGCCTCCTCCGCAAGCACGACGCCCTCGGCGCCACGGCCCGCTCCAACCCCGCCCTCGTGCCGGCGGCCGACATCGCCCTCGCGGTGGCCCTCTTCGGCACCTGCGCCCTCGCCACCCCCGCCTTCGCCGGCATCCACCCCCACCTCGCCCCCGCCGAGAACGACAACGGCGGCGGCTGCGGCGGCGGCGGGTGCGGCGGCGGCGGGTGCGGCGGCGGCGGCTGCGGCGGCGGGTGCGGGGGGTGCGGCGGATGACCACCCGCCTCGGCCTCGGCGTCGGCTGGCGGCCGGAGATGGCCCTGGCCATCTCGCGCCACCCCGGCCTCGGCTTCGTCGAGCTGATCGCCGAGGACTTCTGGGGCGGGCCGCTGCCCCTCGCCGTCGAGCAGCTGCGCTCGCGGGGGGCGGCCCTCGTCCCGCACGGGATCACCATGTCGCCCGGCGGCGCCGAGCCGCCCTCGTCGGCCCGCATCGCCAAACTCGCCGCGCTGGCGAAACGCTGCGCGGCGCCCCTCGTGAGCGAGCACCTCTGCTTCGTCCGCGCCGGCGGCGTCGAGTCGGGGCACCTCCTGCCCTTGCCCCGGACCGGCGAGACGCTGGGCGTGGTGGTGGAGAATCTGCGGCGCATCCAGGCCGGGCTCCCGGTGCCGCTCGCCGTCGAGAACATCTCGGCGCCATTCGACTGGCCGGCCCAGGAGTACGACGAGCCGGGCTTCCTGCGCGAGGTGCTGGTGCGTGCCGACGTGCGTCTGCTGCTCGACGCGGCCAACGTCCACGCCAACGCGGTGAACCTCGGGCTGGACCCCATCCGCTTCCTCGACGCGCTCCCGCTGGAGCGCGTGGCCTACTGCCACATCGCCGGCGGCATCGTCCGCGCCGGCACCTACCACGACACGCACACGCGGCGCACGTCGCCGGAGGCGTTGGCGGTGCTGGAGGAGGTCGCGGCGCGCGTCGAGATCCCCGGCGTGCTGCTGGAGCGCGACGATGACTTCCCCACGGAGGACGAATTGCGCGACGAGCTGGCCGACATCGCCGCCGCGGTTCGCCGCGGCGACCTGCGCCGGGGGATGGCACGTGCAGGGTGAGCGTGAGCGTCTGGCGGCGCGGCAGGCCGAGCTGGTGCGCGCCCTCGTCCAGGGCGGCCCGGTGCCGGACGGCTTCGACGCGGCGAAGGTGGAGGCTGCGGCGCGGTCGCTCATCGGCAAGCGCCGCCGCGAGGCGGCCCGCGCCTGGCCGGCGCTGGCGGCCTGTCTGGGCGCGGAGTACCGCCCCCTGTTCGATGCGTTCGCCGGAAAGACGCCCCCGCCGGCGGAGGGCGGGCCGCTCGCCGACGGGAGGGCGTTCGCACGCTCGCTGCCGTGGGCGCGGCTGGACGACGGCTCGCGCCTGGAGGTGGTGCGCTTCGACGCGGCGCACTCGTGGCTGCCGTTCGTGGCCACGCTGACGGGCGGCCTCGCGGTGTCGGTGCCGTGGCTGGGCGTGTGGGTGTTCGGCGGGCGGCACGCGGGCGGTGCGTGAGGTACAATCGGGGCATGACGCAAGGCCACGACCCCGTGCAGGCGATCCTGTCGCGCGCCCTGGCGCCGGCGGAGCTGGCCCGCCGCGCCGCCGACCTGCTCGACAGGCCCGACGCCCATCGCCTCCTGCCGGAGGTGCTGCACGCCCTCGGCGTCGTGGCCGACGAGGACGCGGCCTCACCGCTCGCCGGGACGTTGCTGGCGCAGGTGCGGCGGCTGGCGGCGCCGGGCGAGGCGACACGCCGCGCCCTGCGCGAGGCGCTGGAGGTCGGCTGGCTCTTCCCGCTCGCGGCGGGCGTCGTCGAGATGCTGCACGCCGCCGGGGAGGACCTCGCCGCCCTGCGCGCCGACGCCGTGGCACGCGCGGCCGACCCCGCCGAGCGGAGGCGGGCGTTGAGCCTCCTGTGCGCGCTGGGGACCGGCGAGTGGGCGGTCCTGTTGGAGGCGGAGACGGATCACGCCGGGCGGCTGGAGGGGCAGCGTGCCCACGCCCTCGCCGACGTGGCGGCGCTGCCGGCACTCGTCGCGGCGCTGGATGACGGGCGCGAGGCGGTGCGCATGCGTGCCGAGGCCGCCCTGCTCCTGCTGGGCGAGAGGGCGGCCCCGGCGGCGCGGGCGCTCTTGCACATGCCGCCGTGGACCGACGGCGACGAGCGCCCCAGCCCGGTGTTGCGTGTCCTGGGCGAGGCGGCCCGGCCCGCGCTGGAAGAGGCGCTCGCCGGCGACGGCGTCGCCCGCCGACGCGCCGAGGCGCTGCTCCGCCCGACACCCGGGCCGGAGATGCCGAGCGAGCCCAACCCCATCGACCACCTCGCCGCCCTGAGCGCCGAGACGCCAGCCGACAGGCAGGCCGCGTTCCAGGCGGTCTTCCGCGCCTGGTTCGCCGGCCGGCTGCCGCCGGGGCTACGCGGGCGGCTCATCGAGGCGTCGCTCGACCGCCTGGACCGCCTCGGCTGGCTGCCGTCCGGGCCGCTGCGCGTGGACGCCTCGCCGCGCGGGCTGCGCCGCGGCGTGTCGGCCCTGTGCTGGCTGTGCCTGCGCATGGAGCCGTCGCTTGTCGTGGCCGCGTGCCGTGTGCTGGCCCTGGCAGAATGGCCCGGCCCGGTGCCGCTGCTGGGCCGCCTCCTGGGGGCGCTGGCGGGGCACCATCACGGGGCCATCGCCGAGGCGGCCGTTGCTGCCGCGGCCCTTCTCCCGCAAGATGACGGCTGATCTCCCCCCGCGCAGGTGGCCCATGAAGCTGTCCGTCCTCACACGCAAGCTGCACGCCTGGGGCGGGCTGCTGATCGCCCTGCCGCTGCTCGTCGTCATCCCCACCGGCCTGCTGCTCATGTTCAAGAAGCAGCTCCACTGGGTGCAGCCGACGGAGCAGCGCGGCACCGGCAAGGCGCCCGTCCTCTCGTTCGAGGCCGTCCTCGCCGCCGTGCGCTCCGCCGACGCCGGCATCTCGTCGTGGGGCGACATCGACCGCCTCGACGTGCGGCCCGGCAAGGGGGTCATCAAGGTGCGCGGCAAGAACGGCGTCGAGGTCCAGGTGGACGCCGGCACGGGCGCCGTGCTCCAGGTGGCGGAGCGGCGTTCGGACTGGATCGAGGCGATGCACGACGGCTCGTTCTTCGGCCTGCAATGGGGGGTGTTCGTCCCGGCCGCCGTCGTGCTCCTCGGCCTGGTGGTGACGGGCGTGTACCTGTTCGTGCTGCCGCTGTGGGTAAGGTGGGGGCGGGTCAGAACCCCACCCCCCCGAACGGCGCCGCCAGCGAGCTGAAGCCGAAGCGCTGCAGCGGGAAGAGGCGCGGCGTGTCCGCCTTCGCCGGCTTCATCGTCTCGACGTTGCGGAAACCCGCCCCGAAGTACCACGACCAGGCGGTGATCTCGTAGTCACGCCCGGCCCAGGCGGTGAGTTTGCCGCCGGACAGGGCGCGGGCGGCGCCACGCAGCCGCTCCTGGATCGGCTCGTGGGCGAGGAGGTTATGGCCGAGCAGGCCGCCCGGGCCGAGGGCGACGTTGACCGGCTTGTCGCCCTTGCGGCGGACCTGGTCGGCGAGGAAGCGCCCGCCCCCCCCGCCGCCGGCGTCCGTGACCGCCGCCACGGTGGGGACGGACTTGACGAGCTTCAGCGCCTTGTAGTGCGGGGCGGAGGTGAGCCAGGGGGAGGTGCCCATCGCCGGCACGCCGACCAGGGCGACGGCCTTGATGTCGTCGGAGCCGGGGGCGGCCAGCACCGCGCCGGTGGAGCGGTGGCCCTCCGCCAGGATCCACAGGGCCGCGATCTGCGCCCCCTCGCCGAGGCCGATGACGTACAGGTTGTTCGTGTTCAGCCGGCCGGCGTCGTGCTCCGTGTCGAGGCGGTGACGGGCGGCGATCACGTCCTGCACCAGCCAGGGGATGTACAGGGCCGGCAGGCGCTCCAGGCCCGGCGGGGGGCCCTTGGCCTTGGGCATCTTCAGCTTGAGAAGGGTGGCGTTGGCGGGCGACGCGTTGTAGAAGCGGTTGGGCAGGTCGCCGGGGCGGAACTTGTTGACCCCCTGGCCGCGGAAGTCGAAGGCGAACACCGCGTGCCCCTCCTTCTGGAGTGACTCGGCGAAGGCCGTCACCGTCGCGTCCAGCCCGGCCGGGCGGCGGGGGTCCGGCAGGATCAGCACGGTGAGGGCGTCCTTCGGGGAGCGCGCCGGCCACAGCCTGCCCTCCAGCGACAGCCCGTCGCCGGTCTGGAAGGCCAGCACCTTGGGCTTCGGCAGGGTGTCCTTGGGCGGCATGACGACGACGGCGGCCGGCTTCTCGACCTCCAGCATCACGTCGAACGCGGCCAGCATCTCGCCGCCCTGGTACGCCTGGAGCTTGAAGGCGCTCCGCCCCGGCACGGCGGCCGCGTCGGCCTCGACGACGTAACGTCCCGAGTCGCCGGCGATCTGGACCGGCTCGACCTTCACGCCGGCCGGCAACGTCCCCCCCGCCCGGAGGGTGACGGCGCCCTCGACGTTCGTCCGCGTCAGGCGCACCAGGCCCGACTCCGACTTGCCGGCCACCACCTTGAGCGACTCGGCGCCGGTCATCTGCAGCTTACGTTCCGTCGGCGGCGGGGGGTCGTCCTTCGGCACGACCACAGTGAGGACGAACGACCCCCGGGCCGCCTCCTGGCCCTCGAGCACCATCTGCACGGTGACGGGGTACTGGCCCGCCGCCGCCGCGCGGGTGGTGACGATGGGCAGGACGAGTTTGCCGTCCTTGCCGAAGGTGTGCGGGCCGGCGGTGACGTTGGCCGGCAGGCCCGTGACCATGGGCGACAGGGCCGGCATCTCCCCGTCGCAGGTGAGGATGGCCGTCTGGTCGGCGGAGGTGCCGGCGCGGAGGGTCATCGGCGCCATGTCGCCCATGCGGGCGCGGAACGCCTGCACCTCGTACCGGGCCGGCACGCGTGCCAGCGTCGCGCCGTCGGCGACCAGCAGCGCCTCCAGGGCGCCGGCCTTCTCGCCGACGCCACGGGCCGCCCGCAGGCGCACGAGGAACACCGCCTCGCGCTCGCCCGGGCGCTCCTCGCCGATCACCTCGGCCTCGACGCCCGCGGGGGCGCCCTGGAGCGTCAGCGACGCCTCGGGGATGGGGCCGGTGCCCTCCCACCTCACCTGGACGCGGACGACCTTCTCGCCGCCGGCCTTGAAGACGGCGGCGGCCGGCTCCGTCAGCCGCGCCTCGGTCCTGGCGGGCTTCGGCGCGAGGAAGAGCCACGCCGCCACGCCGCCGAGCAGCAGCACCAGGGCCGCCACGCCGCCCAGGACGGCGTAGATCACGGCGTTGGAGTCCGAGCGCGGGCTGTGGGCCGGGTCGGTGTACGCCTCCGGCGGCAGCTTCACCGCCGACGCCGCCGACGGCAGGGGCGGCGGGTCGGGGAGGGCGACGGCGGCCATCACCGGCGGCGGCGGCGGCGGGGGGTCGAGGGGCTCCAGGAGGGGGACAGCGGCGGACACCGGCATCGGCGGGATGTCGGTCTTGCTCGGCGGGCGGGCCACCCCGCCCCCGGCGGGGGCCGGCACGTTGTCCGGCGGCAGGTCGATCACCGGGCGCGACTTCGGCATCGGCGGGGGTGGAGGCGGGGGCGGGGGCGGGGGCGCCGGCACGGGGGGCGGGGGGGCCGCCTTGCGGAAGGCGGTGACATCGGGGAACAGCGTGCCGAGCAGGTCGCGCTGATCATTCGTCAGCGGCTGCACGCCCGACGCATCGACGATGTCGGTCAGCAGCGGCACGCGGGCCAGCGGCGACTGGCTGGCGCAGATCAGGTGCCCCGCCAGCGTCGCGGCGTTGGCGTCGGGGAGGGCCAGGAGCTGCGGCAGGAGTTTCGACTTCTCCGGGCGGGCGAAGTCGGCCTCGCGGAAGAGGAGGTTCTCGCCGTTGTCGTGCCTGTCCCACAACGCCTTGCCGCCGGCGGCCAGGGACCGGAGGGACGTGTAGATGACGAGGTGGGCGAAGCGGTCGATCTCGCTGGAGTAGCCGCCGGCCTTGAGGCGCTCGGGGTGCTGGTAGTGGGCGTGCCCTCGCTCCCCGGGCGGGCGGCCCTCCAGCTCCGGCACCCACATGCCGTCGTAATCGACGAGGCGGAGGACCATGGCGCCGGCGGTCTTGCCGGGGACGAGGAGGACGTTGCCGTGCTGGAGGTCGCCGTGGGCCATTTTCGCGTCGCGCATCTCGCCGGCGAGGCGGAGCCAGAGCTGCGAGAGCTGGTCGAGGGTGTTGGCGCTGCCGGCGTGGTCACGGAGGAACTCGTTGAGGGTGTGGCCCTCGACCCAGGCCATCTTGACGAGCGGGTGCGGCACCCCCCCGATCAGGATGCCGTGCTCCTGGTAGTCGAACTGGACGGCGAAGCGTTTGCGGCTCTGCTCCAGGTGGCGGCTGATGTGGGCGTAGCGCGTCTGGTGGTCGGTCACCTCCCTGATGAAGCACTTGACGGCCCAGGCCTCGCCCGAGGGGGCGACGAGCTTGAAGACGATGGCGAAGTTGCCGCAGTAGCTGAGCGGGATGCCGAGGATGGGGTTGAATTCGGCGGTGGCGCCGGCCAGGGCCGGGTCCGTGAAGCAGGAGCCGGGGTTCTGGACGGCGGACGTGTAGTCGGTGGCTTGCGGCCAGGGCATGGCGACTTCCCTCCACCCACATCCTACAGGAGGACGCCCAGGAGTGTCGTGTCGTCGTCACGGAGCTGCCGGGACGAGCGCAGCCGCGCCACCCACTCCGTGAAGCGGGCCTGGCCGGCGTCCGCCACCCCCTCGATCTGCCGCCACGGCTTCTCGCCGGCCTCGGAGCGTGTGAGGAACCACTTGGCCAGGGCGTCGGTCATGAGCCAGAGGCGGTCGCCCCGGCGGCAATGCCCCAGGCCCTGACGCGCCTGCCGCAGCGGCACCTCCTCCACGGGCTGCTTCGAGCCGATCAGCACCGGCGAGTTGCCGAACTGCGAGGAGTGCGTCAGCGGGAAGGAGGTCAGCTCGTCGCCCGAGACGTGGAACAGGCACGAGTCGCCGACGGCGATGGCGTGCCACGCCTCCTCGGAGACGCACAGGCCGACGAACGTGGCGAACGCGCCTTGCTCGACGCGCGAGTCGAGGAACCAGGGGACGGCCTCGCCCTCGGGGCGGCGCGTGGCCTCGGCCCACTGGGCTTGCAGGGGGGTGATCCACGACGGCCAGGGCTGGGTGTCCTCGCGGACGAAGGTGTCGGCGAGGAGGCGTGCCCACAGGCCGGCGTGGCTGGACTCGCCGGCGCCGTCGGCGACGGCGAAGCGGCCACGCTCGGGGGCGGCGGAGGCGGCGTCCTCGCACTCGTCGCGCGAGTAGCCCTGGCGCGGCTCGATGAGGCGGACGTGGCGCGGGGCGCTCATCGGGTCACCTCTTGCCCGCGAAATCGACGCGCGTGCCGATGTCGAGCGAGCGGACGACGGCGTCGAGGTCGGCGTTGAAGACGAAGCCGCGCGAGTGGTGAGTCACCTTCAGGCCGGCCTGCTGGGCGTTCTGCACCATGCCCGCCGGCAGCGGGCTGGACATGCGGAACAGCAGGCGGGCGTAGGCGTCGACGAGGTGCGACTCGTCGTCGGGGAACTCGATCCGCTCGCCGGCCTTCTCGGACAGGTGGAGGTTGAAGAGGAGCACGTCGCCGTCGGAGCTGGAGAGTTTGCGGAGGCGGGTGGCGTCCTCGAGCGGGTTGCCGTCGGTCGCCCGCCCGTCGGTGATGTTGATGACGATGGGCGGGAAGGCGTCGGGGTGATCGACGAGGAAGCCGGCGAGGAGCATGCCGGCGCGCTGGAAGGTGGCGCACATGGGCGTGTTGCCGTCGCCGGCCGGCTCGAACCAGATGGGGAAGCGGACGGCCTGCCCGCCGCCGGCGGGGGCGCGCATCTCGACGCGGAGGGGCGACCTGGCCAATTCACTGATGGGGACGAGGTCGCGCCCGGCGAGCGGCCCGGCGAAGGCGGGGCCGACGTTGAGGCCGTAGCCGACGACCCCGACGTGGAAGCGGTCGAGGATGGACGATCCCCACACGCAGCGGAGGACGAGGGTGTAGAGGAGGTGGTTGATGGAGTCGGCGACGGCCTCGGCCTTGGTGCGGTGCGCGGCGCCGCCCATGGGCTGGAGCATCGACTTGGACTGGTCGATGAGGAACAGGAAGCAGGTGGGGTTGGCGCGGCTGATCTCGGCGGTGTACGGCATGGCGACGCCTCACGGGGCGGGTGCCGTGACATTCTAGCAGAAATGGGGCGGCTCAGGGGCCCAGCTCCAGCGCCTTGCGTGCCTCGTCCAGGGTGTCGGCCACGGCTACCCGCTCGATGGCGGCCTCGACCCAGGCGGCGTCTTTCGAAGCGACCGCCCCCGCCAGCGCCTCGCCCTCCTCCTTGAACTTGCCTTTGAGCATCGCGCGGAGAGACAGGTGGAAGCCATCGGCCTTGCCATCCGCCAGGCCGAGATCCCGCGCGTACCGCTCGAACGGTGTGATGAATGGCATGCCTTCTCCCTTCAGGCTTCGCAGCTCGTCCCACAAAAGCCAAAGCGGGCATGGCTCAGGGTCAGAGCGAAGGAGGTGACACCCACAGAGGGGGGGTGACCGATTTGCACAGCAACTTGCACAGGAACCGCACCGGCCTGTTACCCGCCCTTGAGCCAGGCTCCAATTGTACTCGTCGGCCCCCCCAGGATGGCCAGGGCGATGACCGGCTTCTTGAAGCGGTCGCGGCCCCTGTAGCCGTAGCGGAACATGCGCAGGCCGAACTCGTCCTCCGGCCTCATCTGGGCCTCGACGTGGATGATACGCTCGTCCCCCGTCAACTTCCGGGCCGCCCTCACCAGGCGGTCGGCCCGGTGCGTGCCCCCGGGGCGGCCTCGGGCTGGAGCTTGGGCAGCTCGGCGTCGAGGGACTCGTGATCGACGCCCCAGTCGATGATGCCGTGCAGCGCCGGGTAGAGGAGCGCCAGGCACTCCGGCAGGGCCGCCTCGAGCGCGGCCTTCCAGGGGCCGTCGTACTCGTCCATGACGCTCACCCTTGGCCGAGGACGCCGACGTGGAAGCGGCAGCGGATGACGGCACCACGGGATCACGGGGCTGGGACGCCGAGCTGACGACAAATGCCCTTCGCGGTGTAGTCGTTCACGTCGCGGTGGCGCGGGATCGAAGCTTGCCGTTCGTTCGCGGGGTTGATCCAGACGGAGTGGCTGCGGCCTTCACGGAGGAGGCGGCAGCCGTGGGCGCGGAGGTGCCGCAGGAGGTCCTGGCGGCTCATGGCGCCACGATCCCCGCCGGCTCCTCGAGGACTTCGGTGCTCGCCCGGAGGTGGAGGTAGATGGGCTCCTCGATGTCCATCTCCGGATCGCTCGCCTGCGCGTCCGGGATGGGCAGTGGGACGCCGGTCTCCATGCTCGCTTCTGCCACGTCCAGCAGGGCGAGGGTCAGCAGGTGACGCGCCTCGGCGAGGTCGGCCCCGCAGGTGATCGCCGCCGGGAAATCCAGCACCTGCGCGTGGACCCCGCCGCCCACGAACTTGTACCCCGCTTTGTAACGCAGCATCTCGCCCCTCCGGCCGTTGCCCGTGGATGATACCGGGCGCCGGGAGAGGTTGCAAGGACCTGCGAGGGCTCACCCTCACCCCGCGGCCATCTCCCAGAACGCCGACTGGCCCATCGTCTCCTCGACCTCGACGCGCAGCGCCTCGGGGCGGTACGAGTGCTTCTCGTGGAGCGCCTCCAGCAGGCGCCCGCCGATGTACCTCGCCAGCAGCTCCGCCGTCGTGTTCTCGATGGGCAGCAGCACGCAGTCGTCCAGCGGGAACAGCCACTCCCGCTCGCGGTACGCCACGTGGACGCTCCTCGCCGACGGCGTCACCTTGATGAAGGCGTTGCGCGTGGCGAGCATCATGCGGTGGTCCAGCCCGTCGATGATCGCCTTCGCGGCGTTCTTCAACGCGATGAAGTCGAAGACGTAGTGGTTCTCGTCGAGCGGCCCCTCGACCTCCACCGCCGCGCGGTAATTATGCCCGTGCAGCCGCTCGCACCTGTCGCCCTCGTAGCTGATGAAGTGCCCGCTGCAGAAGACGAGGTAGTCCTTCGTCACGCGGACCTTGTAGCGCTCTGTCATGGCCGGCCCCCCTCTGCCTTCATCGTAGCAGATGGGCGGGCCGCCGCTATAACACCCATTCGCCGACGCACGACGCACCGACCCAGCCAATGAAGACCTTCCAGCCGGCGGACCACCTGCACTCGCGCACGTTCATCGGGCTGCTCGTCGCGCAGTTCTTCGCCGCCTTCAACGACCAGGCCATCCACGCGGCGGCCATGTTCTACGCCATCAACACACAGGTCATGAGCGAGCGCGACGCCATCTCGCTGATGCCTCTGCTCTTCTACGCCCCCTGGGCCATTTTCTGCACCGTCGCCGGCTACCTCGCCGACCGCTTCTCCAAGCAGCAAGCCCTCGTCATCTGGAAGATCGCCGAGGTCGCCATCACCCTCCTCGCCCTGTACGGCTTCTGGCTCGGACGCACCGGCGGCGAGGCGAACGCCGTCGCCGGCACCTGGATCGTCCTCGCCTGCGTCTTCCTCATGGGCATGCACTCCGCCTTCTTCGTCCCGGCCAAGTACGGCGTCATGCCCGAGATCCTCACCCCACGCATGCTCTCCCGCGGCAACGGCATCCTCGAGTCGCTCTCCTTCCTCGCCGTCATCCTCGGCACCGTGTTCGGCGGCGTCCTGTCCACCCTCTTCCGCGACCAGGAGGTCTGGATCGGCGTCATCCTCCTCACCCTCGCCGTCGTCGGGGCCGTCGCCAGCCTGCTCATCGAACGCATGCCCGCCGCCAACCCCGCCCGCCCCTTCCCGCCCTACGTCTTCGGCCCCCTCATCGACAACCTCAAGACCCTGTTCGGCTCGCGGCCCCTCCGCTTCACCGTGGTCGGCATCGCCTTCTTCACCTTCCTCGTCGCCTACATGCGCCAGGTCGTCTACATGCACGGCCAGTCGCAGACGCCACGCTGGGACGAGGCCACCACCAGCTACATCGTCGGCGTCGTCGCCCTCGGCATCGGCGTCGGCAGCCCCCTCGTCGGCTGGCTGTCCGGCGGCAAGGTCGAGCTGGGCCTCGTGCCCATCGGCGCCGTCGGCATGATGCTCGCCACCTCCCTGGCCGCCTTCTTCCTCTTCAACGTCCCCATGCTCGTCGTCTGCATCGGGGGCATCGGCTTCTTCACCGGCTTCTACCTCGTGCCCCTGTTCTCCATGCTCCAGCACCGCGCCCCCAAGACGAGCAAGGGCGACAGCATCGCGACGAGCAACTTCATCAACATCACCGGGGCCATCGCCGCCTCGGTCATCTTCTTCGCCGTCAGCGTCGTCGCGGTGAGCACCGGCTTCACGCCCGAGATGGCGAAGGCCGGCGAGCCGGCCAGGGGCGAATTCGTCAAGGTCGTCATGGAGCACGGGCACCCGAAGGAGGTCACCCTCGGCGAGAAGACGATCGCGGCGCACGAGGAGTCGCCGCCCTACGTCTACCTCTGGGTGGACAAGCGTCTCAAGGCGCGCACCAAGGACGGGCAGGAGGGCGCCCCCGCCGTCGCCCGCGCCTACTCCAAGGGCGACCTGACCGAGATCCGCTTCGAGCCCGACGACCCCAAGATCCCCCCCGTGCCGCCCGTGGACAAGTCACGCCTGCCCTCCCTCCTCTTCCTCGGCGCAGGCGGCGCGACGTTCCTCACCATCCTCCTCCTCTGGGCCCTGCTCCCCGACCTGTTCCGGCGCACCGGCCTGTGGCTCCGCCTCTCGCGGGTGAAGCTGGAGGCCGCCGGCCTCCTCCGCCTGCCGGGCAACGGGCCGGTGATCGTGGCGGCCACGGCGTCCACGTCCGACGAGCGTGCCTGGATCGAGTCCGCCCTCGACCGCGTGACGCACTTCCTGACCGCCGCCGACCGCGCCCGGGCCGAGGCCCTGCTGCGGGCCGGCGAGGTGGTCGTCCTCGACCCGGCGTCGGGGCTGATCGGCGGCCTGTCGGAGCGCACCCAGGCGCCGGTCCTGCCGGTGCAGACGCACGGCTTCGAGAAGGCCGGCGTGCGCCACGCCCACGTCGTGGCCGGCGCCCTCCTGCCCGCCGGCCCGTCCTCCGACGCGCAGGCCGCCCAGGAGCTGGCGCGGCTGGCGGCCGACCTGCGGGCGCGGGCCGAGTCCGGCGAGCCGTTGGAGAAGGAGGCGGGCGAGCATTGAGGCGGCCTCACCCCGTCAGCTCCTCGATGCGCTTCGCCAGGGCCGCGTGCAGCGCCGTCCTGCCGCGGGCGAGCTGCCGCGCCTGCCCCAGCGACAGCAGCGGGTCGGGGAACGGGAGTTTGCCGACGGCGGCCTCGGCCGCCTCGCCCAGCGTGTAACGCCCGTCGCGCAGCACGATGGCCACCCCGGCGCCGCGCAGCAATTCCAGGTCGCGGTAGAACCCGCGCACGTCGATCTTGAGGGCGGCGAGGAGGGCGGCCCGCGTCCGGGGGGATTCGCCGAGCTGGCCGACGAGGGAGTGCAGCCGGCGGAAGCGGTCCGCGGTCACCGCCTGCCGTTGACGGGGTTTCTTCTTGGCCATACCGTCGATGCTATCCTGCCCCGCGCCCGCTTGCAACCCGGAGGAGCACCGTGCGGCCGCTCGACGTCCTGGCCATCGCCGCCCACCCCGACGACGCCGAGCTGGGCGTCGGCGGCACCCTCGCCCTGCTGCTGGCGCAGGGCAAGCGCGTCGGCGTCCTCGACCTGACCGACGGCGAGCCGACCCCGCACGGCTCCCCCGAGATCCGCGCCCGCGAGGCCGCCGCCGCCACGGCCGCGCTCGGCCTCACCTGGCGTGGCAACCTCGGCCTGCCCAACCGGCGGCTGGAGGCGACGCTCGACGCCCGCGCCCGCCTCGCCGGCGTCCTGCGCGAGCTGCGGCCCGCGTGCCTGCTGGCGCATTACTGGGAGGACAGCCACCCGGACCACGTCGCGGCATCGGCGCTCACCGACGCCGCCCGCTTCTGGGCCAAGCTGACGAAGAGCGACCTGCCCGGCGAGCCGTTCCACCCGCGGCGCGTCCTGTACTACTTCAGCGTCCACCTGCGTATCCACCCGAGGCCGTCGTTCGTGATGGACGTGTCGGCGCACATCGAGGCGAAGATGCGGGCGGTGTCGTGCTACCACTCGCAGCTCATCCAGGGGCGGCCCGGGGCGTACCCGACGGTGATCGACGACGTGCGTGATCGGGCACGCTACTGGGGCTGGGCCATCGGGACGGGCTACGGGGAGCCGCTGCTGTCGCGCGAGGAGGTGGGGCTGACGGGGCTGGACGCGCTGGCGTGAAACGCGGGCGGCCCGGCGGGGTGCCCGCCGGGCCGCCCGTGCCGCCCTCGTCAGAACTGCTGGGAGATGGGGAGTTTGGAGTTGCGGTCGCCGAGGTTGAGGAAGATGGTGCGGTCGATGCTGTAGCGGATCATGCGCACCGACCCGTCGGACATGACCACGTTGAAGCCCGAGCCGGAGGGCCCGCCGAACTCGTAGCCGCTCAAGCCGGCGTTGTCGTCGTCGGCGAGGGGCGGGGTGCCGGTGCAGCGGAAGGTGTCGGGGTCCCAGCCGTCGGACCAGCCGCAGTCGTCGTGCCAGTCGCCGCTGTCGTAGACCTGCGGGTTGAGGCGTTTCTCGCCGACGGCGATGACGTTGGTGGTGCCGGAGCGGAAGGTGGCCATGCTCGCCCCCTTGGTGCTCTGCCAGGGGAGGACGCGGACGATGGCGCCGCTGGCCTGCCGGCCGATGTTGCCGTTGTCCCAGAAGGAGTTGTAGTCGGTGCCCTGGACGGGGACGGCGGCGGCGTAGTCGATCAGGCCGCGGCCCGTCCACGAGCAGGCGACGGGCATGCGGCGTGCCGGGGCGAAGTAGACCTTCAGGCCGGTGTTGATCCCGGACCAGTCGCCCATGTAGACCTGCTTGTACAGCGGGTTCTGCTCGAGATGCGGCAGGATCTGGTAGGCCCAGCCGAAGCGGTCGGCGCTACCGGGCCAGCACCAGTCATGGCCCGAGGTGGGGAGTGAGCCCTTGGTGTCATGGTGGCTGTGGAGGGCGAGGCCGATCTGCTTGAGGTTGTTCCACGACTGCATGCGTGCGGCTGCGTCCCGCACCTTCTGCACCGCCGGCAGGAGGAGGCCGATGAGGATGGCGATGATGGCGATGACGACGAGTAGCTCGATCAGCGTGAAGGCGGAACGCCGGCTCCTGAAGTGGGACATACGGGGCTCCTCGGAACGATGGATGAGGGACGGTGATCGGGGTCAGGGGGCCTTGGGTGCGATCTGTCGGAAGCGGGCATCGTCCACCTCCTCGACCTGGGTGGTGACGAAGGCGACGTGGCGTTTGCCGTCCTTGCCGTCCTGCTCGTGGATGATGACCGGGGGCCCCGGGCCCCCCTTCGTGCCCTGGCCGACGCCGTAGACGACGTGGTAGGGCTTGTTGTCGCGGGGGGAGGTGAAGGCGGATTCGACGTTCGCCAGCCCGAGCTTCTCCGCCTGGGCGGCGGGCAGCTTCTGGATCGCGGCCTTGAACGCGGCCTCGTCGGCGGGCCCCTCCCCCCGGACCGAACACATCTGGTAGGCGCGGGCGAGGTTCTGGATGTGCGTCTTGTCCGCGGGCTGGGGGGTCTGTTTGGCGCGGCAGCCCGCCAGCAGGGTGCAGGCGACCAGCACGAACGTTGACGGCCGCATCGGCATCGGTCCTGGAGAGGAGGGGGGCCGCGGCGAGTGAGTGCGGCCGTGCTCCACCAATCCCCATCTTGTCGCCGCCGCCCGCGCGTGTCAAGCCGCCGGCCCGTGCTTTCTTCATGGCGGCACGCTCCTTGCAATCGCGCCCCCCCCAACTTATCATGAAGGGCGTCCTCGGAGGCGCCACGACATGCCGCGTCCCGTCTGCCTGTTGCTCCTCGCCGCGATGCTGGCCGCGCCCGCCGCCGCGCAGGAGCGCCCGTCGCACCGGCCGGTGGGCGGCGGCCTCGAAGGCAGCGAGGACCCCGAGGACCTGCTGGCGGACCGCCTGCGGAATAAGCGTCTCAGCGATGCCGCGGCGAAGCTACTCGGCCAGGACATCGAGAAGCTCGCCCGCCAGCTCCTCGCCGACCCGGAGCTGGTCGAGTCGCTCCGGAAGAACATCACGCGCGAACAGATCGAGGCGATGAAGAAGCGGCTCGAAGCCGGCGGGCTGGCCAACGACCCCAACCTCCGCAAACTCCTCCAGGACCCCGCCGTCAGGGAGCGGCTGACCCAGGATCAGCGTGAGCGCGTGGAGAAATGGGCGGGGACGCGGCCCGAGGGCGGGCCGCCGGACAAGGCCCCCGTCGGGCCGGTCCCGCCGACGCCCCCCACGCCGCCCCCGCCGATGCCGGCGCCCCCGCCGCCGTCCGAGCCGGCGGCCATGCCCGGCTGGATGAAGGAGCGTCTGAGCGGCTGGTTGAAGGACGCCGAGCGGTGGGCGGGCACGCAGTCCGGGCGTTCGTGGCGTGACATGCTGGAGCGGTTCGCCCGGAGCCGCCAGGCCGGCTCCGCCGCCGTTTCCGATGTCGCCCGGAGCGCCCTCGGCGCCACGCGCTACCTGCCCCGCCTCTCCGACTACGTGCCGCGCAACGTCACCGGGAACCTGCCGCGTGTCACCCTGCCCCCGCCGCCGCGTCTCGGCTCGCTGCCCACGCCGCGCTCGGCGGCCGACGCCGGCAAGGGCGTCCTGCTCGGGGCCGTGCTGGCGGCGCTCGCCTACTTCCTGTGGCGGGCCGCCGGGTGGTACCGCGAGCGTCAGGCCCGGATGGCGGCGGAGTGGAGGCCGGGGCCCTGGCCGTTCGCGCCGGGGTCGGTCAGCACGCGCGAGCAGGTGGTGCGGGCGTTCGAGCATCTGGCGCTGGTGCTTCTGGGGCGCGGGGCGCGGACTCTGAGCCACCGCGAGGTGGCCCGCGAGATCGGGCGGGCGCCGGCGGCCGAGCTGGCTGCGGCGTACGAGAAGGCACGCTACGCCCCGCCGGCGGATGAGATGAGCGACGACGAGATCGCCCGCGCCCGCAAGGCCCTGTGCGACCTGGCGGGGGCCGCATGACCGCCCGCGCGCCTCTCGCCATGCTCGCCCTGTGTTGCGCCGTCGTCGGCGCCGCCGCGCAGGAGATGCCGTCGAAGGAGGCCCGCGGCAAGGCCCTCCGCGAGGGCACCCACATCTTCCGCCGCATCCTCCACGACGACGGCTTCACGGCGCTCAACGGGTACGACGACCTGCGGCGGGATCCCGGTACGACCTTGCTCGTCGTCCTCGGCAACCTGGAGGACCTGAAGTCCATCCCCGGCGGGCTGCCGAAGTTCCTCCGCGACGGCGGCGCGGCCCTGATCGCCAGCGACCGGACGATTCGTGATCCGGATAGCAGGAAGGCGCTGAGGGCGGCCGCCGGCGTCTCGATCAGCAACGAGACGCTCGTCTGCCACACGCTCACCGCCTGTTACAACTTTGAGAAGTACTACCCCTTCCTTGTCGGGGGGGACGCCTCCTTGTTCGGTCAAGACAAGAAGCAGCTCCGGGTCGCGACGAACGTCCCCTCGATGCTCCTGGGCGCCGCGGCCGGGACGCGGCCGGTCGCCTGGCTCCCGGCGGGTTGCGCCCGCGAGGTGAGGGGCAGGGAGGTGCCGTTCGAAGGGAATCCCCTCTTCGCCGTGGCCGCCGAGCCGGGCACAGGCCGCCTCCTCGTGCTGGCCGACCACAGCGTCTTCATCAACGAGATGATGTACCCCAAGGAGACGAACAACGTCGAGTTCACCCAGGCGGCGCTGGAGTACCTCCACCGCGGCGGCAGGCGGACGCGGGTGCTGTTCCTCGAAGAGGGCGGCGTGCAGACGAAGCTGGACGTGAAGATGAAGAGCGTGCGCCTGCCCGTCGAGGAGGCGCTGCAGATGGTGGTCGAGAAGCGCAACGAGCTGGCCGCCGAGGCGCAGCGCTGGGTGGGGCGGAAGCAGTCGGGGTTCGGCCACGGCGAGCATGTCATCGCGGAGCTGGAGAACTACGAGGGGGGGCGGGCGCGGGCGGCCGGTGCGGCCCTCATCTTCGCGACGCTCCTGCTGCTGATGTACCTGCTGTACCGAGTCGGCGTCCGCGAGCGTTTCGGGCACGACAGGGCGGAGCCGCTGGCCGCCGCGACGGGCGCCCGCCTCCCCGACAGGCCGCTGGCGGCGCAGCGCGTCGAGGCGATGGTGGACGCCGACGACATCCGCGACCTGCTGTCTCAGGTGGCGCGGACGTGGCTGGCCGCGCGAGGCGTCGCGCCGCCCGACGGTGCCAAGTCGGCGCCTCCGGCGTGGCGTCTGACGGGCGGGTGGTGGGCACGGCGGTCCCTCGCCGCCCGGCTGGATTCGGTGTGGCGGCTCGCGGCCGGGGCGCATGCCTCGCGGGCGGCTGTGTCGTCGGCGGCGTGGTGGCAGGGCGAGATGGACGATCTGGCGGCCCGCCAAGCGAAGGGCGAATGGGCCGGCCCCGAGCAGCAACCCCGGAGGCGGGACGATGACCGCGGCGCGGCTTGAGGTGGACGACATCCGCGACGTGGCGCGGCGGATGAAGGCGGTGCGCGACCGCGCCCTCCTGGAGATCGGCCGCGTGGTGGTCGGCATGGAGGCCGTGACCGAGCAATTCCTGATCGCCCTGGTCGGCGGCGGGCACGTCCTGCTGGAGGGGGTGCCGGGGGTCGCGAAGACGACGCTGTCGAAGACGTTCGCGCGGGCGCTGGGGACGCAGTACCAGCGCATCCAGTTCACGCCCGACCTCCTGCCGGCCGACGTGACGGGGACGTTCATCTTCGACAAGAAGCAGGACGACTTCTCGCTCCGCAAGGGCCCGATCTTCACGCAGATCCTGCTGGCCGACGAGATCAACCGCGCCCCGGCGAAGACGCAGTCGGCGTTGCTGGAGGCGATGCAGGAGGTGCAGGTGACCATCGAGGGGCACACGCTGCCCCTGCCGCGCCCGTTCATGGTGCTGGCGACGCAGAACCCGGTGGAGCAGGAGGGCGTGTATCGGCTGCCGGAGGCGCAGCTCGACCGCTTCCTGCTGCGCGTCTCCATGGGCTACCCAGGCCACAAGCACGAGGTCGGCCTGCTGCGGATGCAGTCCGGGCCGGCCGCCGAGGCGGCGCAACTGATGACCGCCGACGAGATCCTCGACGTGCAATTCCGGGTGAACGAGGTGCACGGGGCGGACGCGCTGTTCGAGTACGTGGTGGACCTGGCGGAGGAGAGCCGGCGGCACCCGGACCTGGCGCTGGGGGCGAGCCCGCGGGCGTCGCTGAGCCTGCTGAAGTGCGCGCGGGCGAAGGCGCTGATCGACGGGCGGCACTACTTCACGCACGCCGACGTGATGGCGGTGGCGCCGGCGGTGTTGGCGCACCGGCTGATCATCCGCCCGGAGGCGGAGGTGGAGGGCAAGACGACCAGGGACGTGGTGCGCGAGCTGCTCGACACGGTGGCCGTGTTGCAGGAGTGACGGCGGCGGCGATAGGATGATGGCGGAGGAGGGCCGGACGATGAAGACCCTGGCCGTCGAAGACATCACGATGACCTTGCCGGAGCTGATCGACACGCTCGCCCCCGGCGAGGAGGTGATCCTCACGAGGAACGCCGCGCCCATCGCGAAACTCATGAGCGAGCCGACGCGCGAGCCGCGGGTCGCCGGGATCTGCAAGGGGATGGTGCTGTACACGGCGCCTGATTTCGACGCCCCGCTGGAGGACATGAAGGAGTACATGGAGTGAAATTGTTGCCGAGCATGCGCGCCACGCCAGCGAGGCGCTCACGCTGTTCACTCGGGGCGCTGACGCGACCCCGCTCGCCCGATCCAGATGCGCTGACGCTCCAGAGAACCAGAGCCGCTGACGCTCCAGTCGGGGCGCTGACGCGCCCCCGCTCGCCAACAGCGAAAGCCGCTCACGCTCCATCCATCCCGAAGGAGTGACGCCGTGTTGACCGCGCGGGGGTGGTGGGTGCTGTTCGGCGGGGTGTTGATGCTCCTCATGGGCATCGCCGCCCACGCCACCGCCCTCATCGCGTCCGGCGTCGCCGTGTGCGGATGGGTCGGCGTGGAGTGGCTCCTGTTCGCGCTGCGCGTGCGTCTCTTGCGGGCGATGTCGCGTGTCGTCCGCAAGGTGAGCGATCAGCGCGGGCCGGTGGGGACGCTCTGGGCCGGGCGCACGTTCACCGTGGCCGTCCGCGTCGAGATGGACACCTGGCGTCTGGCGTTCGCGATGGCGGCCGACCTCGTGCCGTTCTCGGTGCGGCACAAGGAGGGCGAGACACGCGCCGACGGTCCGCTCGGCGGCGGCGACGTTCTGGAATTCGCCTACACCGTCGAGTGCCCGCAGACGGGCGTCGCCCGCTTCGAGGGGGTGCGGCTGGAGGCGAGCGACCTGCAAGGGCTGTTCGCCCACGTCACGTTCCTGCGTGCGCCCGTCGAGATGCGTATCCTGCCCGCGCCGGTGGCGACGAGGGGCGGGCTACCGATGACCAAGCAGGACAATGCCCTGCCGCCGCCGGGCCTGCACCGGCTGAAGAAGGCCGGCACGGGGACGGAGCTGCTGGAGCTGCGCGACTACCAGCCGGGCGACCCGCCACGCACCATCGCGTGGAAGGTGTCGGCGCGGCGCGGCAAGCTGATGACGCGCGACTTTGAGAGCGAGGTGCCGGTCCGCTGCATCCTGTTCGTCGATACCGGCGTCGCCACGCGCGTGCCGTCGCCCGCCGGCGACCAGCGCGGCGGGGCCACGTCGGCGTACCGCCCGCTCGACCGCCTGCTGGAGATCGCCGGGGCGGTGGTGCGGGCGTCGGCGTCCATGCGCGACCTGACCGGTCTGAGCCTCTTCGACGAGAAGGGGACGCGGGAGATTCGCCCGGCCCGCGGCAGCGGGCACCTCGGGCGGCTGATGGCGATGCTCGGCGAGGCGGGCTCGCTGGCCCCGGAGGCGCCGAGGGCGGACCCGGAGGAGATGCTGCCGGTGGCCCACGCCCTGGCACGCGAGGTGTACCCGGACCTCCTGCGGGCCGAGGTGAACATGGTGCCGGCGTGGCTGACGTGGCTGGTGGGCCACCCGGCGCACACGCCGCACCCACGCGGCTGGACGGGCTGGCTCGACCGATACAAGCGGTCGATCCTCCTGCTCGGGACGGTCATCGTCCCGCTCGGCCTCATCACCGCCAACCTCGTCGCGCTGTTCTTCGACCTGCCCGATTCGTGGCGGACGGGGCTGATCCTCGCGGCCCTGCTCGGCATCCCCGCCGTCAGCCTTCTGGCGTGGCTGACGTTCTGGGGGTCCATCTTCGTGGGCGGGTGGCGTCGGCGGATGTTCCGCGCCCGCAAGCAGGTGTCGGCGGTGATCGCGGCGCGGTACAAGCTGCCCGCCGACGCGCTACAGCGGATGCTGGAGGATGACGATTACCTCTCCGTCCATCTGCAACGGTTCCTGGCCGAGCATCAGGTGCCGTTCGCCGTGCCGCTGTACGGGCCGGATGGGCGCTACCTCCTCGCGGACCCGTCGCGGGTGGGCGTGCTGTCGAAGGCCCTGCTGCGGGCGGCGGCCTCGGCTCGCGACAACGAGCTGTACGTCCTGATGGCGGACCTCCTCGGGCTGGAGGGGCATCTCGGGCCGCTGCTGGGGGCGGTGAAGGTGGCGCTGGCGCGGCACCATCAGGTGGTGGTGATCTGCCCCTGGCCGCGTGGCGTGCCGCTGCCGGGCGAGCCGGTGCGGAAACGCGACACGGTGACGGGCGCCCTCGCGGCGCTGCTGCACGAGCGGTTGCAGGCGTCGTACCAGTCGCTGCGGCGCGAGATGGCGCGTCTGGGGGTGCAGGTGGCGTGCGCCGCCTCGGACGAGGCGGTGCCCCTGATCCTGCAGCGCGTGGCCCGGCTGCGGGCGTCGGCGCCGGGCGGCGCGGGGGGGCGACGATGAAGGCCGTGGACACCTACCGCGCGCTGGCGGGAGGCGGCCTGGCCGTGCTGGGGCTGGCGCTGTGGAACGACGGGTACGGCCAGTGGGCGCTGCTGCCGCTGGTGCCGGGGGTGATCGGGCTGCTGGTGAACTGGTCGCTGGCGCCGGCGTGGGTGCTGATCGTCCTGGCGGGCGGGCTGGCGGCGTTCAGCCCGTATCGGACGCTCCGCGGCCTGAATGTCCCGTTCCCGCGGACGGAGGACATGGTGATCGCCGGGGCGGTGCTGGTGTACGTCGCGGCGGCGCTGCGGCTGCACTCGCTGGCGAAGGGGGCGCTGCCGCCGGACGCGCGGCGTGAGGGGCGTCCGGCGGCGGCGCGGGCGCGGGGGCGCGGGGTGCTGCCGGCGGGGCCGACGAGGCGGACGCCCGAGAAGGTCGCGCCGGGTGAGATGGTGTGGCTGGTGGTGCTGGCGGCGGTGTTCGCGGCGGCGGGGTACCTGGTGGCGTTCCGCATCCAGACGGAGCACACGCCGGACGGGGTGCACCTCCCGGACCAGCGGATCTGGCGGGCGCTCATCTCGGTGTGGGCCATGACGGCGGCGCTGGCCGTGGGGCACGCGCTGGTGTCGGCGGTGGGGTGGATGGCGGGGGGGCGCGACGAGGCGCGGGTGTACTTGCAGGACCAGCTATGGGCGGCGACGCGCGGCGAGCAGCGGCGCATCCAGCGCTGGGCCGAGCGCGAGCGGCTGCGGAAGGAGGAGGGGTGATGGTCTGGGCACGCGAGATCGCCGGGTGGCTCCTGGTGCTGATCGGCCTGCTGATCTTCTGGGCCGTCTACGAATGGCTGGAGAGGGGCTCGCACCTGTTCGACGCGGGCATCTGGGCGGTGGTGGGCATCATCGTCTTCCGGGGCGGGATCCATCTGCTGAAGGTTGCCATCGCGGCGCGGATCTGCCAACAGGCGGCGCCCGAGCCCCCGCCGCGCCGCCCATGAATCGTGACCCGAGGACAAGAAGAAGTCGTCCACGGATCACACGGAAAACACGGATCAAAGCAGAAGGCAAGCAGGCAGGCCGAAGACCCGGTGTCTTCTGCCTGCCTGCTTGCCTTCCTGTCTTCGGCTGTTATCCGTGCTTTCCGTGTGATCCGTGGACAGTTCTTCTGTCTTCCTCCGGGCGGCCGGGCGCCGGCTGGAATGTTGAAAGCCGCGCGCGCCGGCCTATCATGCAATGCATGTCGGACGGGTGCCCGAGGGGAAAACGCAACATGGGTCGCAATGTTTGGGTGGCGAAAAAGGCAATGGCCGCGGAAGGGGACGCCTCGTCGGCGCCGGAGAAGCCCCGGCGTGGGCGGCCGCCGGGGTCGAAGACGAAGCCGAAGAAGAAAGGCCCCAAGGGGGTCGGCAAGCAGAAGGCGGTGGCGCTCGCGATTGAAGAGCTGGGCCCGGAGACAGACAACGAAAAGCTCGCGGCCCACGTCAAGGCACGCTACAAGCACAGCCTGAAGCCGAACAACATCTCGCAGTATAAATCGAATTACCTGAAACACCTCCGCGAGGGCGGGGCGCCCGCGACGTTGGATGCCATTGGCGCCACGCCGGTGAAGAAGGCGAAGGCGCCGGGGGACGCCACCGTCGAAGAGATCCGCGACCTGAAAGCACTCAGCCAGCGTATGGGGATTGAGCGCTTCCGCGAGCTGATCGGCCTCATCTGTGATTGACGGCGCTCTCGTCGTCGTCGCGCGACGAGCCCTCGCAGCCGGCGCAGATGGCCCACTGGCAGCGCTGGCAGCGCACCTGCCCACGCAGCGGCACCAGCACCCCGCCGCAGCACGGGCAGGAGGGCCTCATCTGTGGTGTGGGTCTCGGCGTCTCGGTCAGGGTAGCCGTCTCGGTCATGTCGGCCTCCGATCCTGAATGAGTGTACATTATAGGAAAGGCGGGCGGTCCGATCAAGCCCGGTTGGGGCGGCGAGGCCGGGGTGCTACAATGGCGGCAGGCGAGGTGTTGAACTTTTCAAGAAGCCCAGGCGTAGAACAGGATAGGCCGTGCAGTCCAGCGACGACCCCCTGGCGACCTGTTCGGATGAGGAGCTGATGCAGCGCTTCCGGCGCGGCCAGTCGGAGGCGTTCGGCCTGCTGGTGCGTCGCTACGAGCGCGAGCTGTTCGGCTACCTGTGCCGCTACCTGCGGGACAGCGCCCTGGCCGAGGACGTGTTCCAGAACACCTTCCTGCAAGTCTTCCTCCGGCAGGCGCAGTACGAGGCGGGCCGGCCGGTGCGGCCCTGGCTGTTCACCATCGCGCAGCGGCAGGCGATCGACGCCATGCGGCGCAACGGCAGGCACCAGGCGGTGCGGCTGGATGACGCCCTGACCGACAACGGGGAGGGCGAGCTGGCGGGGCTGATGGAGCTTCTGATCCACCCGGGGCCCGCGCCGCAGGAGGTGGCCTCGGCCCGTGAGCGCAAGGACCGCATCCGCGCCACGGTCGATGCCCTGCCGGACCTGCTGCGGCAGGTGCTGCTCCTGGCGTACTACCAGGGGCTGAAGTATCGGGAGATCGCCGACGTGCTGGGGGTCCCGGTCGGGACGGTGAAGTCGAGGCTGCACGCGGCGTTGGTCAAACTTCAGGAGGCGTGGGCGCAGCTGCCCGCTCTTCACGAGGTGACGTAACGATGGACAACGACCTCGTCGGATACCTGCTCGACACGCTCGACGCCCCCGCCCGGCGCCGCGTGGAGGAGCTCTTGGAACAGGACGCCGCCGCCCGGACGCGGCTGGAGCGTCTGCGGACGGTCGTCGCGCCCCTGGCCGAGGACGCCGAGGCGCCGGAGCCCCCGCCGGGGCTGGTGCTGCGGACGCTGGCGCTGTGCGCCGAGAGCCAGTGCAAGCAGCCACTGGCGCCGAAGGCGCCGCGGTGCGCGCCGGCACCGACCTGGCAGCTCCGCCGCGCCGACGTGCTGGTGGCCGCCTGCCTGCTGATCCTGGTCGGCGGGCTGCTGGTGCCTCTGATCGTGGCGCAGTGGAGGCCCAACGCGCGGGCCGCCTGCGCGAACAACCTGCGGAAATTCTGGTTCGGGCTGTCGGCGTACGCCGACCTCCATGAAGGCGCCTTCCCGCGCGTCGAGGCGGATGGGCCGCGCGGCGTGGCCGGCATTTACGTCCCTCTGCTGGGCGAGGCCGGGCTGCTGGGCACGGTCACGACGGATTGCACGGCGGAGTCGCACCGCCCGCCGCCGGCGGTCGGCCTGGCCCGCCTGGAGGAGATGTACCGCGACGACCCGGCCGCGTTCGCCGTCACCGCCCGCAAGCTGTGCGGCAGTTACGCCTACACGCTCGGCTACGACGAGGGGCACACCCTGTGTGGCCTGACCACGTCGAGCGGCGACGGGCTGCCGATCCTGGCCGACAAGGCCAGCGGCGGGGGGCGCAACAGCCTGAACCACGGCGGCGGGGGGCAGAACGTGCTGTACGTCGGCGGCAACGTCCGCTGGGCGACGACGCCGGGGGTGGGCGTCGCCGGCGACCACATCTTCCTGAACGAGAACCAGAAGCGCGAGGCGGGCGTGCGGCGGACGGACACGGTCCTGGCGCCGAGCGACGCCCGCGCCTACCAGCCCGCCGACTGACGACCCCGGTTTTCAGTTGACTTCGTGGCCGGAATCGTCATCCTTGACGATGAGGCACCATGCCGGACCCTCCGCACCTTCCCACCCCAGGGGCCCTCCCCCCATGATCGACCTGCACACCGGGCGCACGTCCGACTGCACCGGCCTGTCGCGCCGCACCTTCCTGCGCGTCGGCGGCCTCGCCACCCTCGGCCTGAGCCTCGGCAGCTACCTGCGGGCCACCTCGGCGACCCCGGCGGCCTCGCGCAAGTCGGTCAACTGCATCCTGCTGTGGATGCAGGGCGGCCCCAGCCACCACGACACGTTCGACCCCAAGCCGGACGCCCCGGCGGAGGTGCGGGGCGAGTTCAAGACGATCCCGACGACGCTTCCCGGCGTCCACATCGCCGAGCACCTGCCGATGCTGGCGCGGAACACGGACAAGTACAGCATCATCCGCGGGCACGACCCCAAGAACGGCTCACACGGGGTGGCCGACCATCTGATGATGACGGGGCACAAGTTCAACGCCTCGCTTGCGTTCCCGTGCTTCGGCTCGGTGGTGGGCAAGGAGCGCGGGTACAAGGACAGCATGCCGCCGTTCGTGCAGCTCGGGCGGGCCATCGACCGGCGGTTCAACGGCGGGATCGCCGGGTTCCTGGGCGACGAGTTCAACCCGTTCGAGGTGCCGGACGACCCCAGCCGGCCCGGCTTCACGGTTCGGGATCTGTCGGTGGCCGACTCCGCCCGCGCCCGGCTGGACCGGCGTTACTCGATGCTGGAGGAGCTGGACGCCTACGACCGCGACGGCGACTCGGCCCCGGTGAAGGCCCGCGATGCGTTCTACGAGAAGGCGCGCGGCCTGATCACGTCGCCGCGTGCCAAGAAGGCGTTCGACCTGACGCAGGAGACCGGGCGCACCCGCGAGCGCTACGGGGCGACGGGCTTCGGGCAGTCGTGCCTCCTGGCCCGCCGGCTCGTCGAGTCGGGCGTGCAGTTCGTGACCGTGACCGACGGCGGCTGGGACACGCACGTCAGCAACTTCAAGTCGTTGAAGGAGCGCAAGCTGCCGGTCCTCGACCGGGGCTATTCGGCGCTGCTGGAGGACCTGTCGGCGCGTGGCCTGCTGGACAACACGCTGGTGGTGTGGTTCGGCGACTTCGGGCGGACGCCGAAGATCAACCCGTCGGCGGGGCGTGACCACTGGGCGTCGGCGGGCGTGGCGTGCCTGGGCGGCGGCGGCGTCAAGGCGGGCCGGGTGGTCGGCGCGACGAACAAGCTGGGCGAGTTCGTGACGGACGACCCGGTGACGCCGCAGGACCTGGCGGCGACGGTGTACACGGCGCTGGGGGTGCCGCTGCACACGTGGTACAAGACGCAGGACGGGCGGCCCATCGAGCTGTGCCCCGAGGGCAAGCCGGTCCGCCAGCTCATCGCGTGAGCAGGCGAAGAGAAGCAATCGTCCACGGATCACACGGAAACCACGGATAACCAGCCAAGAATAGAAGCAGGCAGGGGCGATGCCCCTCCTGCTTCTTGTTCTTTGTTCTGTAGCCGTTCACCTGGCCTGTGGGGTTAGACAAGATGAGACGTGGAGGGCGGCCACGGCGCGGGTGTAGGCGGCCTGACCACCGGCCCTGCAATGCAAATTCCGCCACGAATTTGCATTGCATGGGGGTGTGTGGGGGGGTGCAATGCAATGCAATCCGCCCCACCCCGGCCATCCCACCTGTCTACTCCCGTCTCATTCCCACACCCGGCTGGTCGGTTACCTTGTTCTTTATCCGTTCGATCCGGGTGATCCGTGGACCGTCTTCGCTTTCGATTGCCTCTCCCTGGCGCGGGATAATCCGTCGCCTTCCCCGTTGACCGCGCCTCCCCGGCGGGATAACATGGCGGGATTGGGAGGCTCGCCGGCCCCGCCGGTCCCACCGCCTCCTTCCCCCGTTGCCCCCCCAAGCCGACTCGTTCCCACCACGCCAGGGATGCACCCCATGAACCCGCAACGTCTGTTCGGGGCCCTCGTTCTGGCCCTGGCCGCCGCGGCCTCTCTGCACGCGCAGAACCGCCTCCCGTCGGGGATCGCGGCCCCGCGGCTGTACATCGTCACGCCCGCCGGGGCCAAGGCCGGTGGGTCCGCCGAGATCACCCTCGTCGGGCTGAACATCGAGGACGCCGAGAAACTGGTGTTCAGCAACCCCGGCATCAAGGCCGAGCGCGCCGCCGAGCCGCCCCCGGAGATCGACCCCAAGACGAAGAAGCCCAAGATGGGCGCGCCCAAGGCCGTTGCGGTCAGGTTCAAGGTCACCGTCGCCGCCGGCACGCCGCCCGGCAACCATGACCTGCGCGTGGTCAACAAGTTCGGCGTCAGCAACCCGCGCGTCTTCCACGTCGGCGATCTGGCCGAGGTCGGCGAGACGGAGCCGAACAACGACATCGACGGGCCGCTCGGCAAGGCGCAGCGCGTCGAGATCAACACCACGGTCAACGGCACCTTCAACTCGCCCGGCGACGTGGACTATTTCGCCTTCAAGGCGACGAAGGGGCAGCGTGTCGTCGTCTCGCTCCTGGCCTCCACCGTCGATAGCCGGGCGCAGCCGGCCGTCGAGGTCTACGACGCCAGGGGCAAGCAGCTCGGGGAGAACGTCTATTACTCAGGCGACGACGCGGTGACGGATATCACGGCGCCGGACGACGGCGATTACTACGCCCGCGTCTTCACGCACACCTACACCTTCCGCCAGGCCATCCAGGGCATGCCCCCCGGTGGCACCGACCAGCATTACCGCCTGAGCATCTCGACCGCCCCGTGGATCGACGCCGCCGTCCCCAACGTGGTGCAGGCCGGCAAGACCGCCACCGTGACGATCTGGGGCCGTAACCTCCCCGGCGGGAAGCTCGATCCCTCGGCGAAGATGGACGGCGTCGTGCTGGAGAAGGCGACGGTGAGCGTCACGGCCCCGGCGGACGGGACGAAGCTGACGTACTCGGGCCGGGTATTGCCGGCGGGCGGATTCGCCGACGGCTTCGAGCTGCGGGTGAAGAACGCGGCGGGGTCGTCCAACCCGTTCCTGCTGGGCGTCGCCCGCGCGCCGGTGGTGATCGACAACGGCGACAACGACAGCCCGGAGAAGGCCCAGGCGGTGACGGTGCCGTGCGAGATCGCCGGCGTCGTCGAGAAGCGCAGCGACGCCGACTGGTACAAATTCACGGCGAAGAAGGGCGAGGCCTGGAACATCCAGGTCATCAGCCACCAGCTCGGGGCGCCGACGTACATGGCGTTCAGCCTGCGTAACCCCAGGGGCAAGGGCAGCGACATCTACGAGACGCCCGTCGACACCAACACGAACCTGTACTCGCGGCGCTTCTTCCGCCGCACCGAGGACCCGGACCCGTACCGCTTCGTCGCGCCGGAGGACGGCGAGTATCAGCTCCTTGTCACCAGCCGGGCGAGCGGGACGGCGTTCGGGCCGCGGCACACCTACGCGGTGCGCATCACAAAGGACGAGCCGGACTTCCGGCTGGCGGCGCTGGGCGAGGAGGAGTACGTGCCGAGCGTCACGACGGTGCCGGCGGGCGGCAGCCAGGCGTTCAACGTCGTGATCGGGCGCGAGGGCGGCTTCAACGCGCCGGTGGAATTGACGGTGACGGGGCTGCCGGCGGGGCTGACGTGCCCGCCGCAGATCCTGGCGGCCGGCGTGCGCGAGACGACGCTGGCGATCACCGCGGCGGCAGGCACGGCGGAATGGGCCGGGACGGTGAAGGTCGTCGGGACGGCCACGGTCAACGGCGTGAAGATCACCCGCGAGGCGCGTCCGGCGAGCATCGTCTGGCCGGTGCAGCCGAACGGCAACACGCCGACGATCACGCGGCTGGACGCCGAGAGCTGGCTGTGCGTGCGTGGCAAGCCGACGTTCGTGCTGGAGCCGAGCATCGACAAGGCGGACGTGCTGCCGGGGGACAAGGCGACGATCAAGGTGAAGGTGACGCGGACCAACCCGGACGCCAAGGCGGCGATCCAGGTGGGGGTGATGCAGCACCAGAGCCGGCAGGGCAGCGAGATGCCTCAGAACCTGCGGATCGCCAACAACCAGCCGGTGAGCATCGCGCCCGGGGCGGCGGAGGGCACGTTCGCGGTGACCGTCGGCACGGACGTGCCGCCGGGGGCGTACAACATCGTGTTCCGGGGTCAGACGCAGATCCCGTACAACAAGGACCCGATGTCGAAGACGCGGCCCAACACGAACGCCATCGGCGTCAGCACGCCGATCCGCATCAACGTCCTGCCGAGGTCGCTGGCGACGCTGAGCGTGGCGAACAGCGTCAACCTGAAGATCGGCGGCCAGCAGGAGCTGGCGGTGACGGTGACGCGGCTGCATGGATACGCCGGCGAGATGAAGGTGTCGCTGGTGGTGCCGCCCGCGGCCAAGGGCGTCGAGGCGGCCGAGGTGACGATCCCGGCCGGGGCGAACGAGGCGAAATTGATCCTGAAGGCGCCGGCGGGCACGATGCCGGGGGCGCGCAACGGGCTGGTCGTGAAGGTGGCCGCCGTGTGGGAGGGCAAGACGCCCGTGACGCACGAGGCCAAGGTGAACGTGAACGTCGTCAAGTAGCTGACAGCCAGCCGACAGCCAGCAAAAGCCAGTTAACAGCCAGGAACCCCACCACCATGCGAACCCTCCTGATCGTCGCCCTCGTCGCGTTCGCGGCCACCCACCTGCGGGCCGCCGACGAGGAAGAGAAGCGGCACAAGAAAGAGCAGATCATCCCCGAGGTGAAGATCGACACGAAGATGGCCGTGTCTTTCAACAAGCACGTCGAGCCGATCCTCGTCAACAAGTGCGCCTTCTGCCACTCCGGCAGCATCAAGGAGGCGAAGTTCGACCTGACCTCGTACGACACGATGATGCGCGGCGGCAAGCGCGGGCCGGCGGTCATCCCGGGCAAGGGCAGCGAGAGCTCGCTGGTGAAGCTGTCACGCAAGCTGGTGCGGCCCTACATGCCGCCCAAGAGCGAGGAGGCGCTCACGCCGCAGGAGGTGGCGATCATCAAGCTGTGGATCGACCAGGGGGCCAAGGCGCCGGACGGCGCCCGCGAGCCGATCACCAAGGTGAAGCTCAAGGAGCCGCCGGCCATCGTCACGCCGGTGCTCGGCGTCGCGGTCAGCACCGACAAGAGCGCGGTCGCGGGGGCCAGGGGCAACCAGATCCACATCTACGACGCCACCAGCGGCAACCACGTCCGCAGCCTGCTCGACGCCGGCATCATCCCGCCGGACAAGAAGCCGGTCAAGGCGGCGCACCTGTCGCTCGTGGAGTCGCTGGCGTACAGCCCCGACGGCAAGCTCCTGGCCAGCGGCAGCTACCAGGAGGTCAAGCTCTGGGACGCCAAGACGGGCGAGCTGCGCAAGACGGTCACCGGCTTCACCGAGCGCGTGGTGTGCCTGTCGTTCTCGCCGGACAGCAAGCTGTTGGCGTGCGGCGGCGGGCCGCCCACGCAGGAGGGCGAGCTGAAGCTGATCGACGTGGCGGCCGGGAAGGTGACGCTGAACGTGACGGACAAGATCCACAGCGACACGGTGTTCGGCGTGGCGTTCAGCTCGGACGGCAAGCGTCTGGCGGCGTGCGGCGCGGACAAGTTCGTGAAGGTGTGGGAGGTGCCGTCGGGCAAGTTCCTCAAGTCGTTCGAGGGGCACACGCACCACGTCATGGGCGTGGGTTTCTCGGCGGACGACAAGATGCTGGCCAGCGCGGGCGCCGACAACGTGGTGAAGATCTGGGACTACGAGAAGGGCGAGCAGGCGCGGACGATCAACGCCGGCACGCCGAAGCAGTTGACGGCCCTGGCGTTCGTGCCGAAGAAGAGCGAGTTCCTGACCGGGGCCGGCGACGGCCAGGCGCGGATGTGGAACATCAACGGCAACAACGTCGGCAACTTCACCGGCGGCGACTTCCTGTACTGCGTGGCCGTCAGCCCGGACGGCACGGTGGTGGCGGCCGGCGGGCAGGACGGGATCGTGCGGCTGTTCAGCCGGGGGGGCGGGGCGGCCAAGACGCTGCTGCCGCCGGGCGCGGTGAAGGCGGCGGAGAAGGAGAAGAAGTGATCGGCCGGCGGACGCCCCGCCCCCGAGGGCGGGCGGCCGGATAAAGCGGGGGATCAGGGCCGGGCGGGAGAGGGGGGCCTCTCCGCCCGGCCGCTTGCATTCTTTACACGGCCGCGGACCCTGCGGCTTGCAGCTCTTGCACGCTTTGGCGAGCTGGCGCCGCGCGGCCGCCGACGCGCCTCGACACGCAAACCCTTCGCGATTGGCCTCTTCGGACGACGGATCCGGACATTTCTCCGGGAAGGCTCAACCCGGCCCGCACTTTGCGTTCATGCTTGCGTGTGCCCATCGGCGTTCATGTCTTGCCGACGCCAGTCCGATCCCCGGAGGCCTCACGCATGCTCTCCCGCTCCGCGGCAGTCCTCGTCGCCGTCGTCCTCTGCACCGGCGCCAAGTGGAACACCCGGAACTTCACCGTCGAGGCCCCCTCCGAGCAGCTCGCCGAACGCATGGGCCAGTGGGCCGAGTACTACCGCAAGACCAAGGCCGTCGAGTGGCTGGGCCGCGAGATGCCGCCCTGGCCGCAGCGGTGCCCCCTGCAGATCAAGGTGACGTTCGGCTCGTCGGGCGGGGCGACGACGTTCGACTACGTGCGGGGCGTGTACCTGCCGATCGGGATGGAGGTCGAGGGGAAGATGGAGCGGATCGTCTCCAGCGTCCTGCCGCACGAGGTGACGCACACGGTGATGGCGCACTACTTCGGCTGCCCGGTGCCGCGCTGGGCCGACGAGGGCGGCAGCGTGCTGTCGGAGGACGAGCAGGAGCGGCAGCAGCACGAGGGCGAGGTGCGGCGGATCGTCAATTCGCGTGTGCGGGCCATCCGCCTGCGGAGCCTGTTCGACCTGAAGCAGTACCCGAAGGACATGATCGTGCTGTACGCCGAGGGCTACTCGGTGACGAGCCTCCTTGTCGGCAAGAGCAACCGGGCGGCGTTCCTGGCGTTCGTGGCGGACGGGATGCGTGACGGCTGGGACCGCTCGCTGCAGAAGCACTACAAGATCAAGAGCGTGGAGGACCTGGAGGGCGAGTGGCTGGCGACGCTGGCCAAGCCTCCGGCGGGTGACACGGCGCTGGTCGACGCCCGCCGCACGCCGCCCGCCGGGACGACGGCCAGCGCCGGCGGGCGCGTGGTGATGCGTTCGACGCTGCCGCCGGCCCTGCCGATTCTGGGCACGCCGCGCGTGGCGGCGCCGTCCCTGGTGCGTGGGGCGATGCCGGAGGAGAAGAAGCCGGAGGGCTACGCCGCCCCCGCCGTCGCCCCCGCTTCCGGCCCCGCGGCGGGCGTGCGGGTGGGTGCGCCGCGCGTGTCGCCGCTGCCCGGGTTCAGCGACTGAGCCACGCGGCCCGCGGCGAGCGCCGCGAGGACGACACAGGCTGGCCCGAGGGTGGCCATCCACAGCGGGTGCGGCAGCATGGTCATCATCAGGCCGACGCCGAGGAGGTCGAGGCCGCCGATGATGCCGGCGTGGGTGTAGGGGGCGAAGCCGGCGATGCGGGCGGCGACGAGCCCGCCCGTGAACACCCCTGCCGCCCACGACGCGACGACGAACACCAGCGAGCCGACGGGCAGGGAGTGAATGAGGGCCGTCTTCTGCTCCCAGGTGCGCTCGAAGGTGTCGGGGGGCAGGGCCCCGTAGATCGAATGGCCGATCATGTGGACGCCGGTCACCACGAGGCCGTGAACGACGGCGCCGGCCACGACTCCGAGGACGCTCCGCCCAACGCTCCACCAGATGGGGGCCGCCATCATCCGCTCCTTTCCTTCATCGCCGGGACAAGGCGGGGAGGATACCATGCCTGGGTAAGGTGTTTCCACCCCGGCAGGTCGAGATGGACGGCGTAGGACTGAAGCAGGAGATCCTGGCCCGGCTGCGCGAGAGGCGGGCCGGGGCGACGGTGTGCCCGTCGGAGGTTGCACGCGCCGTGGCCCTGGACGGCTGGCGCGAGCTGCTGCCGGCGGTGCGCGAGGCGGCGGCGGCGCTGGCCGCCGAGGGGCAGATCGAGATCACGCACAACGGCGAGGCGCTGCCGCCCGGACGCGCCCCCGACGGGCCGGTGCGTCTGCGTCTGGTGACGCCGCCGGGGGGCCGCGCGCCGGGATGATGCGTGGCGGCGGGCCGCTACTTTTCCTTCTGCCGCTTCAGGACGATGAGGGTGAGGCCCGAGCCGTCCTTGCCGGGGTCGAACGCCTTGGGGCGCTCCCTGCCGGGGTCGGCGTGGCAGTAGGTGATGGTGTCGCCGTCGATCTTGTAGATGCCCTTCGCCGTCTTGTCGCGGGCCGGGCCGTTCACGTAGGTCGAATCGACCTCCCTGGGGGTCTTCGTCGGGTCGATGGTGTCGCGGCCCAGGGAGATGTTGTCCCCGAAGAAGAAGCGCCACTCGCCGCCGGCCTGGACGACCTTCATGTTCACAGCGGGCATCGCCTTCCCTTCGCGGACGTACTTCTCGACGGTGAAGGTGCCGTCCATGGCCTTGATGTCCTTCGCCTTCAACTGGGCGGGGGTGAGCTTCGGCTCGGGCTCGGGGCTCACCTTGTCCTTGCCGCCGTCCTTGTCGGGGCGGGCGAGGGCGCTGACGGGGAGCAGGCAGGCGAGGGCGGCCAGGGCCAGCAGGCGTCTCATGGGGAGGCTCCTTGGGTGGGTACCGACGTCAGTCCACGGGGATGATGTACACGTCGTGGCCGCCGGCGCGGCTGGAGATGAAGGCGATCTTCTTGCCGTCGGGGGACCACGCGGCGAAGTTGTCCTGGGCCTTGTGGCGGGTGAGGTTGCGCGGGGCGGAGCCGTCGGCGTTCATGAGCCAGATGTCGTAGTCGCCGGTGCGGTTGGACGTGAAGGCGATGCGTTTGCCGTCCGGCGACCACGCCGGCCACTGGTCGATGCCGGGGTCGTCGGTGAGGCGTTTGACCCCGGAGCCGTCGGCGTTCATGACGGCGATCTCGAGGCTGCCCCAGCGCGACGTGGTGAAGGCGAGGCGTTTGCCGTCGGGCGCCCAGGCCGGGTTGTTGTCGATCCCGGCGTCGCGGGTGAGGCGTTTGATCTCGCCCTTGCCGTCTGCGGCGACGGAGCAGACCTCCTGGTTGCCGAAGCGGGTGGACACCCACGCGATGGCCTTGCCGTCGGGCGACCAGCGCGGCGACTCCTCGAACGCCTTGTGGGGGATGAGGGTCTTGATGTCCGAGCCGTCGGTGGCGCAGGCGTTGATCTGGAACTTGCCGTCGGTGCCCTGGAACTGGTCGTGGACGTAGACGACGCGCTTGCCGTCACGCGACCAGTGGCCGTCGAGGAGGGCCGCCCTGCCGTCGGGGAGGACGAGGGGCGTGAGGGCGGAGCCGTCGGGCTTGACGGTCCACAGGCCCATCTTGCCCTTGTGGATGCGGGTGAAGAGGAGGCGTGAGCCGTCGGGCGCCCACTGGAGGTTCTGCTTGAAGGAGCCGTCGCGTGTCACCCGCGACGGCTCGGCGTGCAGCGAGAGGAGGAGGAGGAAGAGCATGGCGGCACTCCGGAGCGGGTGCCGCCATTGTAGCTCAGAACGTGAATTCGCAGCGGGCGAAGATGCCGTCGAGGCCGAAGTCGCCGGTGCGGCGTGTCATCTTGCCCGTGGCCACGTCGTCGGCGAAGTCGAAGGTGTCGACGAGGCCGAAGAAGTTGAGGAACTCGTAGCCGACGGCGAGTTTCATGACGCCCCAGGTGTAGGTGATGCCGATGCCGAGGTCGGCGTGGGGCACGACCTTGTTGAAGCGCTCGGTGGCGTCCATGACGACGGTGTTGTTGGACACCTCGTTGAGGTTGGTGCGGAAGCGGCCGGTCATCATGCCGGCGGAGCCGCGGACGAGGAAGCCGAAGCCCTGGACGATCTCGAAGGTGGCCTCGCCGCCGACGCGGAGGCCGCCGCCGTCGAAGGTGGACTGGCGGCGGACGACGCTGGAGGCGACCTGGCGGCCGGTGTAGGTGGCGGTGAAGGTCTGATCGACGTTGGCGAAGCGTGGGCCGATGAAGACGCGGCCCTTGACGTTCTCGCCGTAGTGGAAGGCCTGGCCGACCTCGAAGTCGAAGATGTTCAGGTTGGCCACGTCGTTGCCGGAGGCGCGGTTGACGGCGGTGACGACGCCGGGGTTGGTGAGGGTGGTGAAGACGGCGCCGCCTGGGACGGCGGAGACGGCGTCCTCGCGCTGGCCGTGCCAGTAGGTGTAGCGGGCCATGACGTCGAGGCCGTCCTTGCCGAAGCGGTAGCCGCCGCCGAGGCGGAAGCCGACGTCGTAGTCGCCGTCGACGGTGCGGACGGTGCCGACGGGGCCGACGTTGGTGTTGGTGCCGACGAGGGCGTAGTCCTGGCCGGCGCGGCGGCGCGGGGCCCAGGCGAAGAACTCGCCATCAAAGAGGACGAGGCCGCAGCAGCTCTTGCCGCCTCCCTCGGCGTGGACGCCTTCGGCGTGGACGGCCTCGTGGCCGGCGCCGTGGGCCGTGGCGGGCGCCCCAGGGGCCGCGGTGTGGACCGGCGGGAGGGGCGGCGGCGTCATGGGCGTGCCCGGGGTGAATGGCGGAGGCGGAAGATCGACGGGCGGCTGGGCCACGCCGAGGCCGGCCAATAAGAGGACGCACGCGACCGACCCCAGGCGTGTCATGGCCTTCCCCCCCGAATCGTCACGAAATGTCTGCCGTGTGCCGCCCGCCATACCGAGGGGCGGTGGCAAGATCAAGGGCAATCCGTCGGGGCGCGCAGGGCAACGCGCCGGCAGGACAGATCCCCCAGCCGGCGCATCCGTGGCCTGCCTTCGGCGGGAAACGGGGGGAGCGGCGGGGCGGGATGCATGCGCGGCCTTCTTAGGGGTGATAAAAGGGTGTCCGGCCCGTCCGTGGGCCGCCGTGGATCGATCACCCGAGGCTTCTGCCATGAACGCGACTTTCAGAGGGGGGCTTTGCCTGCGGGGGGCCTTGCTGGCCGCCGGGTTGTTGGCCTGCGGACAGTTGCAGGGCGGTGACGCCCCGCCGGCTGCGCCAGCGCAGCCGCCGCAGCCATCCCCGTGGGTCTGGCAAGGGGACGCGGCCGGGTTGCACCAGTTGAGCCTGTGCCAGCTCGACGACCTGTACCGGCGGGCGAGCATCCAGGCGGTGCCGCAGGGCTTTCTGCCCGGCCAGGTCATCGCCTTCACGAACATGCCGGCCCCCCGGCTGGCCAAGGCCCTGTCCGACAGGTACTGGGTGGGCAAGCACATCGAGCCGGACGGCTACTTCATCAACCAGTGGAAGAGGCGGAGGGCGCTGGACTCGTACATCGCCGTCGGGCCGAGTTACGTGGACGGCCGGCCGTCGATCGTCTTCGAGTACCCGCGTTTCACCCCGCTGTTCGGGCCGATGCGTGACGAGTACCGGGAGATCGCGCCGGGCCTGTTCCTGGGCCGGATGTACCGCCGCGTGCCGTACGTCCGCTTCTATGGCTTCAACTACCTGCAGCTCAGCTCGTCCGGGGGCTGCAACTCGTGCCAGTTGCAGCCACAGCGTTGAACCCCGCGGGGCGCTGACTCTCCAGAAGAAGAGATGCGCTGACGCTCCACTCGGGGCGCTGACTCAACCCCGCTCGCCCAGATCCGCTCACGCCCCACAAAAAAACTCCCGCCGGCCGCCGTATCTCTTCTGGGGCGGTATCACTGGCCCGGGGGAGGCGATATGGACCACGAGGCGCTGGAGCATCTGGCCGACATCTACCGCGACGCGGACAACGCCGAGCCGGCACGCATGGCCGCGCTCGGCCGCCTCCTCGAATCCTACGCCTCCGCGCCCACCGCCGAGGGCCGCCGGGCCGCCGGCGGCCTGGTGTACTCCCTGCTCCAGCCCCTCGCGGCCGGCATCGCCGGCCGGGCCGCCCACCACCTCCCCGCCCGGCAGCGCGACGAGTTCGTGGCCGACGCCCTCGTCCACGTCTTCGCCGCTCACGGACGGCAGGGCGTCCCACGCATCTGCCTCTTCGACATCTCCGGCTCCACCCCCGGCCGGCTCGTCTGCTGGCTCCAGCAGGTCATCCGCCGCCTCCTCCAGTCCGTCCGCCGCACCAACCGCCGCCGCCCCATCGGCGCCGACCTGCCGCGCGACGTCCCCAGCACCGACCCCGGCCCCGACGCCGCCGCCGAGGCAGGCGACCCGTTCTGGGCCGCCCCCCTCCGCCGGGCCGACATCGACGCCCTGCATGCCGTCCCCGCCACGCTGCGCGTCCGCCTCGTCGCCGTCACCGGCGCCTGGCTGCGGTTGCCCGACGGCGTGTGGGAGTCGTGGCTGGGCGAATACGAGGCCGGGCGCGGGCTGGCGCTGGGCAGGCCGTGCCCGCCGGCGTCTCTGCTGGCGTCGGACAACGTGCACCAGTTCTTCCAGGGCCTGGCGGAGTCCCTCGGGACGACGGTCGGGGCCCTGAACGGCGTCCGCTATCAACAGCTCCCCCGCTTCCGACAGGTACTGGAGTACCTGCATGGGGGGGACGACCCCATCGAGGCCGGCCCCCGCACGGAGGATGCAGGCCGGCCCGGAGCGTTATCCCGATGAAACCCGACCGCGCCGCCCTCGAAGCCCTGACCTGCCGGCCCCGGCTCGCCGCCCTGGCCGCGGCGCCGGCCGGCCCCGACACCCTGGCCGAATACGCCGTCGTCCTCGGGCGCTGCCGCCTCTTCGGCGTCGATGCGCCACCCCTCCCCCCGGCCAGGGCCGCCCCCGCCGCCGAGGCGCTACTCGAGCGACTCGCCCACACACGCCGCCGCGCCGAGGGCCTCGCCCGCGTGTGGGACAACTGCCTGGAGATCGACGAGGCGCTCAGCGCCAGCCACGCGGTGATAGAGGAGCGTCTCGACGCCTGGGCGGCGCTGGTCGCCCTGGAGGAGGCGGACGCCCCGGAAGACCTACTGACAAGGGCGTGGGACGAGGTGGCCGAGATCGACGGCGTGATGCAGGACGACATCGCCCTGTTCGCGTGCGTGGCCGACACGGGCGAGCTGGCGCTGTGGCGGGCCGCCCTGGCGGCGGAGCACGCCGACCCGCCGCCGTGGTTCCTGTCAGGCGTGATCGAGGCGGAGAGCGCGGAGGCGCGGGCGGCCGCCGACGCCGCCGTGGCACGGGCGATCTCGCCGGCGCTGCTGACGTGGCACTCGCCGGACGGCACGATGCGCGCCACGCTGCGGCGCCTGCCGGACGGCTGCGAGGTGGCGTTCGACCCCGCGCCGGCGCTGGAGGGGCGTGCGGTGTGGCTGGGCGGCCTGATCGGCGCCATCGAGCGCGGGAGGGCGGTCATCCGCGTACCGGAGTGGCAGATCGGCCCCGGCCTGGAGCTGGCCGTCGGGCGGCCGGGGAATCTGTGGCGGCGCCACGGCAGCACGCCGGCCACCCTCTCCTCCGAGGAGCCGTCGAACGGCGCACGGCGGATGGCCGGCGGGGCGTGAGCGGGAGACACGGCACGCTCACGCCGTGCCGCTCGCCTCTCACGCGCCGTTCACTCCGCGAGCCATTCGACGGCCCGCTTCACCCAGCCGGAGTGCCAGTCGTGCTTCCGGGCCGGGCCGTCCTCGAACTCGTGGGCGATCCTGAGCCGCCCCATCAGCTCGTGCGCCGAGACGTGCTCCTTGCGGAAGCTGCCGTAGCCCAGGACCGCCAGGCGCTTGCCGGCGCCGAGGCCGCCGGCCCGCGCCGCCAGGAGCTTCGCGACGCTGTACTTCTCGAAGTTGTCCTTCGTGCCGAAGATCGGCCCGGAGCCGTACTTGCCCGGCGCGTCCATCATCAGGGGGGCGTCCCATGCGGCGGCCCTGCCGAACACGTCGGGGTGCCGCAGCAGCAGCGTGAACGCGCCCCAGCCCGACTTGCTGAACCCCAGCAGCAATCGCCCGGCGGGCTCGGACCGCACCGGGTAGGCGGCCTCCACGTACGGCAACACCGCGCGCAGCAGGTGGGCCTCCTGGGCGATGCGGGGGTCCGTGGGGTGGTCGGCGTACCACGGCAGGCGGGCGAAGGTCGGCGCCACGCAGACGAGGCCGAACTTGTCGTGCAGCCCGAGCTTCTTGACCTCCGCCAGCCCGTCGCCGTAGACGCGGCCGTCGCCGGCCTCCACGGGCAGGACGTAGAGGGTGCGGTACGCCCTGCCCTTCTCCACCTTCGTCGGCCGCAGCACGCGGATGGACTCCGGGCCGTCCTGATGTGGCGACTCGACGGCGTGGGTCAGGACGCCGTCGGCGCCCTCCTTCGCCGCCGACACGGCGACGCCCAGCACGTCGTCGAACAGGCGGTACGCCAGCTCGCGCATCGCCGGGGGGAAGTCGTGGGGGCAGTCGGGGTGCTCGACGCGGAGGCGTTTCTCGTGGCCGAGGAGTTTGAACACGGGCCGGGCGGCCTTCACGATGCGGGCCACGCTGTCGGCGCGGAAATTGGAGTCGCCCTTGGGGGCGACGATGAGGACGTGGCGTGGGGCGAGGGCGCCGATCAGCTCGTGGAAGTCGAAGGGGATCTGCTCCAGCTTGCCCCTGTAGGCCGACAGCTTCGCCATGTAGCGCGTCTGGCACCAGCCCTTCTCGGGGAGCCAGTTCTTCTCGTCGCCCTTGTAGTAGTCGAGGAACGAGTCCAGCCCGCAGCTCGACACCACGGCCTTGAGGCGCGGGTCGAAGACGGCGGTGAAGACCGCGTTATGTCCGCCGAGCGAATGGCCGATGGCGCCAATGCGCTCGCCATCGACGAACGGCAGGGCGGCGAGGAGGTCCAGCCCGCGCATGTTGTCCCAGACGGCCTTGAGGGTGCCGCTCTCCCAGCCGAGCGCCTTGATGTCGGGCTGGTACTTGGCCATGATCGGGTAATTCGGGGCGAGGGTGACGTGGCCGCGCTCGGCCAGCTCGGAGGCGTAGCTGCGGTTGGCGCGCTTGCCGAGGCCGACGACGGTGCCGTGGCCGATGGTCATGTCGGTGCCGTGCAGGCACAGGACGGCAGGCGCCTTCTTCCTGCCCTTCAGCACGTCCTTCGGGATGAGCAGGTACGCGGGGACGCGGCAGCCCGGCTCGGAGGCGTAGGTGATCAGACGGCGGACGTACTTGCCACAATCGACCTCCTCATCCACCTTCACGTCGAGGGCGCAGCGCTTCTTGTCGCCGGGCAGCTTGCCCATGACGGCCTCCATGCCGCGGACGACCTCGGCGCGGCGTTTCGCCCAGTCCTCGGGCGACTTGACGGCGGCGGGCTCGCCGCCGGGGCCGCGGTAGAGCAACAGGTCGTCACGCGGCAGACGCGGGTCGGCGGCGAGGGACAGCAGCACGGCAAACATGTGGGACTCCAGAAGACAATTTGTCCACGGATCACACGAAAAACACGGATAAAATCAGAAGACAAGAAAGTAGAAGACGAGCGGCATCCGATTGGCTGCCTGCCTTGGCTGTTATCCGTGCGATCCGTGTGATCCGTGGATCATGTTTTCTTCTCACTCATGCCAGTAGGTCGATTCGCGCGGGGGCTTGTAGCTGACGGCCAGGTGCGGCGTCTCCAGGCGCTTCTGGCCCGCGGCCAGGGACTTCATCCCCGCCTCCACCAGGCCCGTCGTGAGGAGGGTGCGCTCGATGGGGTACGCCGCCTTGCCCGTGGTGAACAGCTCCTCGGCCTTCGACATCAGCGCCGCCGAGTAGCCGATGTTCGGCGCCGGCGGGAGGTAGAAGAGCGTGGACAGCGGCTCGGCCCGGCCCTTGAGCTTCGCGGCGAACGTGAAGTCGCCGACGAGGCCGTTCATCAGCAGCATCGTCGCCTTCAGGCCGTCCTTGTAGTCGATCAGGTAGGCCACCGGCTCCTTGACCCATTCGCGCATCTGCTTCGTGGTGGGGTGGCGGTGGCTGTAGGTGGGCGCCTGGGCCAGCGTCTGGCTGCGGCACAGGCACGCCTCGAACAGGTCGGCCCGCGTGCCGGTGAGGAGCTTCCAGACGCCGTCGCCGCGGACCGCCTGCACGGCGGACACGCCGGTCTCGCCGCCGGCGCGGCGCTCGGCCATGCACTGGATCACCTCCAGGGCGTGGAAGTCGTAACTGTCCACGCGGCCCAGCGCCACGCACATGGCCTCCTCCATCCTGGCGCCGAGGGGCACGTCGATGGCCGGCATGCGCCACGTCACCGGCAGCGATGACCCGGCGAGGTAGGGGAAGCCCATCGTGCGCGAGGTGTCGGCCATCTCCTTGGCCCACTCCCAACGCCACGACAGGTGCTTGTCGTTGAACATCGGGATTGAGCGGCCGTCCTTCTTGAAGACCTCGACGCACGCCTTGAAGAACTCGTAGCGCGGGTACTTCTTCTGGCCGATGTCGTTGTCGGGATAGTCGCCGTGCTCGCCGATGATGAGGACGGCGTCGACGGCCAGCTTGTCGCCGCCGCACCGCAGGGCCTCGGCGATGCTCTTGTGGATGGTGAAGCCCGACTCCTTGGCACGCTGCCGGCTCAGGTCGTTCTTGGGGAATTGATCGACGTAGGCCGACACCACGTCGAGCGCCGGTTTGTGCCAGCGGCCCTTGATGGGGTAGCCGCCCAGGAAGCGCTCGCCCATGTGCCAGGCGTGCGAGCGGAACCGCCACTCGGTGGTGACGATGGCCAGCTTCTTGCGGGGCTTCTCCTCGGCGCCGGCGGCGAGGCCCGCGGCGGCCGCGGCGCCGAGGAACGTGCGTCGTTCGAGCATGTCCGCCTCCAACGTCAAGAGGGTGCGTCGCGGGCCGTGTTCCCGGGGTTCGCAGAGCCTCACCCCGGGCTTTACTCTGGTCGCCGAAGCGGCTCCAACAGCCGTCAGCCGAGGGCGATCATCTCGCGTCCAGGTGCTTCTTCAGGAACGCCAGCGCCGCCTTGTGCGACTTCTCGACCTCGGCCTTGTCGCCGCCCGCGAGGCCGTGCTCGGCGCCGGCCAGGCTGATCAGCCCGTGCTCGACGCCGTGCTTCTTGAACGCGGCTGCCATCATCTCCGACTGCTCGTGCGGCACGTCGGTGTCGGCCTTGCCGTGGATCAGCAGGGTCGGCGGGTACTCGCGCGTCACGTTCTTGACGGGCATGAAGGGGTTGAACCTGTCGGCCTCGGCGTGCGGGTCCCAGCCGGAGACGGCCTTGGGCCAGCCGCCCGTCTGCCGGCAGTGGAGGTAGAACTTGCCGCCGTCGCCCTTGCGGTCCCGGTTGTCGGCGATGGGCGGGCCGCCCACCTGCTTGAGCGCCTCCTCGCGCGTCACCTTGACGCGGTTGTGGACGGGGTGCGGGCTCGGCTTGCTGTACCAGTCGCCGACGAGGTCGCCGTAGCCCCAGTACGACAGCACGGCCACGGGGCGCGGCCTGGCCTTGTAGCCGGCGGTGAGGGCGAGGTAGCCGCCGGCGGAGCCTCCGGCGACGGCGACGCGGGCCGGGTCGGCGTGGAACAGCTTCGGGCCCTTCTCATGCACCCACTTCACGGCGTCGGCCACGTCGGCGGTGATCTCGGGGAGCCGTGTCTCCGGGGCAAGGCGGTAGTCGATGGAGACGAGGATCCAGCCGGCCTTGAGGGCGTCGTCCTTGAGGCGCTTCGGGACGCCGGCGCGGTTGCCGTTGATGAGGGCGCCGCCGTGGATCCACACCACCACGGGGCGGGCCTTGTCGTCGTCCTCGCGGTACACGTCGGCCTTGATCTCCAGCTTGCCGACGGCCTTGTAGGTGTGCGTCGTCTTCGACTCGGCGGCGGGGAGGGCGAGCGCGGCGAGGAGCAGCGTGGGGAGGGTCATGGCGGGCTCCTTTGGGTGTGGGGTGATAGGATAGCCCGGCCCGGCGGCCACGGCGAGGAGATGCCCATGCGCACGTTCGTCTGCACCGAGGGGGGGACGCGGAAGTTCTGGGACATCGACCTGAGCGGCGACACGTTCACGGTGACGTTCGGCCGCGTTGGGACGGCGGGGCAGACGCAGCGCAAGACGTTCGACAGCAAGTTGGCGGCGCTCAAGGCGCAGGCCCGGCTGATCGCCGAGAAGCTGGGCAAGGGCTACGTCGAGACGACGGCGAGGACGGTGACATCGCCGCTGCGGACCTCGCTGGAGGCGGCGCTCGTCGAGAGCCCCGACGACCTCGCCGGGCACATGGCGTACGGGGATTACCTCGCGGAGCAGGGCGACCCGCGCGGCGAGCTGGTGCAGGTGCAGTTGGCTCTGGAGGACGCGTCGCGCAAGCCGGCGGAGCGGAAGCGGCTGCAAGCCCGCGAGGCCGAGCTGCTGACGCTGCACGGGCGGCAGTGGTTGGGTGCGACGGCGAAGTTCCTGTGGGGCAAGTGGAGCGGGCCCGACAGGCCGTGGCGGTACACGCTGCGGCGGGGGTGGCTGGATTGTGTGCGGGTGCCGTCGGGGCCGCAACGGGCGCTGGAGATCCTGGCGTCCGCGCCGGAGGTCCGTCTCCTGCGCAAGCTGGAGGTGGTGTACGAGATGCGGTACCACAACGACTACGACGAGTGGGTGGAGGGGCCGGCGAAGGTGCTGGGGATCGAGGACGAGGAGCCGTATGAGATGGTGGAGGACGGGGCGGTGCTGGCCCCGCTGCTCAAGTCGCCGCACCTGGGCAACCTGCGTGTGTTACGGCTGGGGTACAGCGACGACGACCCGCTCGACCTGCAGCACAGCACGATGATCCCCGCGTTCTCCGACTGCGACGCCAAACGTGTCCTCAAGTTGCTGGACAAGTGCCCGCGTCTGGAGGAGCTGTACCTGAACACCGACCTGGGCGACGTGCGGGCAATGTTCGCGTCGCCCGCGCTGGGCGGGCTGCGCGTGCTGCAGTACTATTTCGGCTACGAGCACACGTACCCGCGGCGCCGATTCTCCGCGTATCCGATGGAGGTGCTCGCCGGCAACGCCGCACTGAGGCACCTGCACACGCTGCGGCTGCACCCCGGACGCGACTCCACCCTCGGCATCGATGACCTGCGGGCCGTCCTGTCGTCGCGCAACCTGCCGGCCCTGCGGCACCTGCAATTCCACATGACCGAGTACGGCGACGACGGGGCGAGGGCCATCGCCGGGTGTGGCCTCCCGCGCGGGCTGAAGGTGCTGGACATCGGCTACGGCAGCATGACCGACGAGGGGGCGCGTATCCTGGCGGGGGTGCCCGGCGTGAAGGGCCTCGACGTTCTGAACGTGTCGCGCAACGCCCTGACCGCGGCGGGGATCAAGGCGCTGCGCAAGACGGGCGTCGATGTGGTGGCCGACGGACAGCACGGGCCGGAGGACAGGGATTACCTCTACGAGGTGGATGCGGAGTGACGTGCCATGCGGACGTTCGTCTACGCCGACGAGAAGTCGAACAAGTTCTGGAACATCGAGATGCGCGGCAAGTCCTTCGCCGTGACGTTCGGGCGCGTCGGCACGGCGGGCCAGACGCAGGTCAAGGAGCTCGCCGATGAGGCCAAGGCGCTCAGGGAGCATGACAAGCTCGTCGCCGAGAAGCTGAAGAAGGGCTACAGGGAGACGACGGCCAAGGCCGCGCCCCCGTCGCCGCTGACGGCGGCGCTGGAGGCGGCGCTCGTCGAGAGCCCGGACGACCTGGCGGCGCACTCGGCCTACGCCGACTACCTGGCCGAACAGGGCGACCCGCGCGGCGAGCTGATCCAGATCCAGCTGGCGCTGGAGGACGGGTCACGCAAGCCGGCGGAGCGGAAGAGGCTGCGCGAGCGCGAGGCGGAGCTGCTGACGCTGCACGGGCGTCAGTGGCTGGGGGAGGCGGGCAAGTTCCTGTGGGGCAGGTGGAGCGGGCCCGACAGGCCGTGGCGGTACACGTTCCGGCGGGGGTGGCTCGACAGCGTGCGGGCCCTGCCCGGCCCCGCCGAGGCCATCGCCATCATGGCGCGGGCGCCGGAGGCGCGGCTGCTGAGCCGGCTGGAGATCGTGTACGACATGCGTTACCACCCGTTCGACTTCGGCGAGTGGATCGTCGGGCCGTCCCGCGCCCTGTCGCTCGACGCCAGCGACGATTCGGGTGAGGGCTGGGACGTGATCAACGATGTGACCGTCCTCGCGCCGCTGCTGGCCTCGCCCTACCTGGGCAACCTGCGTGTCTTCAAGATCGGGTACAGCGACGACGACCCGGACGACCTGCGGCACAGCACGATGGTCTATCCGTTCGCCGACTGCAAGGCCGAGACGCTCCTCGCCTTGCTGGGGAGGTGTCCGCGTCTGGAGGAGCTGTACCTGAACGTGGACGTGGAGCACGTCGGGAGGCTGTTCGCCTCGCCGGCGCTCGGCGGCCTGCGCGTCCTGCAGTACTACTTCGGCGTGGGCCGCTACCGCGCCACGGAGCCGGAGTACCCGCTCTCGGCCCTGGCGGGGAACGCCGCGCTCACCCGCCTGCACACGCTGCGGCTACACCCCGGACGCGACGCCGGCATCGCCCTGCCCGAGCTGGAGGCGCTGCTGCGCTCGCCCAACCTGCCGGCCCTGGCGCACCTCCAGGTCCACATGACGCAGGAGGGGGACGGCCTGGCGCGGCTGATCGCCGGGTCCGGCATCCTGCGCCGGCTCAAGACGCTGGATCTCGCGTACGGCAACATGACGGACGCGGGCGCGGCCCTCCTCGCCAACGCCCCTGGTATCAGCGGGCTGGAGGTGCTGAACGTGTCGCGCAACGCCCTGACGGCGGCGGGCGTCACGGCTTTGAAGGATGCCGGCATCGGGGCCGTGGCCTCCGACGCGCAGCACGATCCGGAGGATACAGACTATCTGTCGGTGGACGTGGAGTGACCGGCCATGCGTACCTTCTTGAAGGGTGACGGGGCGGCGGGCCGATTCTGGTACGCCGAGCGGGACGGCCGCTCGCTCCTCGTCACATCGGGCGTTGTCGGGACGGCGGGCGAGGCGAAGCGCGAGGACTTCGCCGACGAGGCCGCGGCCGGCGTGGAGCTGGAACGTCTGGTCGCCGAGCAGGTGAAGGAGGGGTACCGGGAGACGACGGCGAAGGTGGCCTCGTCGTCGCTGCGGGCCTCGCTGGAGGCGGCGCTGGTCGAGAACCCCGACGACCTGGCGGCGCACTCGGCCTACGCCGACTACCTCGCGGAGCAGGGCGACCCACGCGGCGAGCTGATCCAGACCCAGTTGGCGCTGGAGGACCCGGCGCGTCCGGCGGCGGAGCGGAAGACGCTGGCGCGGCGCGAGGCGGAATTGCTGACGCTGCACGGGCGGCAGTGGCTGGGCGCGACGGGGCGGTTCCTGTGGGGCGAGTGGAGCGGGCCAGACAAGCCGTGGCGGTACACGCTGCGGCGCGGCTGGCTCGACACGGTGCGTCTGCTGTCGGGTCCGCAGGAGGCCATCGAGGTGCTGGCGAAGGCGCCGGAGGCGCGGCTGTTGAGCCGGTTGGAGATCGTCTACGACATGCGTCACCACCCGTGGGCCTTCGACGACTGGGTGGAGGGGCCGGCCCGCGCGCTGGGGGTCGCGGAGGGCGGGGCCTATTCGCAGTGGTACGACGTGCTGCAGGACGTGGACCCCATCACGCCCCTGCTGGCCTCGCCGTACCTGGGCAACCTGCGTGCGTTCAAGTACGGGTACAGCGACGACGACCCGGACGAGCTGCGGCACAGCTCGATGGCCCGGCCGTTCGACGACGTGATCGCCGAGCAGGTGATCGCATTGCTGGAGAAGTGCCCGCGGCTGGAAGAGCTGTCCATCAACGACTCCGTGATCGATGTCGCCCAGCTCTTCGCCTCGCCGGCCCTCGGACAGGTGCGGGTGCTGCAGTACTACTTCGCCATCGGGCGGTACGGCACGCCGGGGCCGGAGTATCCGCTTTCCGCCCTGTCGCGGAATGCCTCCCTCACGAACCTCCACACGCTGCGGCTCCTGCCGGGGCGCGACGCCGAGGTGACGCTGCCCGAGCTGGGGGCGGTGCTGCGTTCGCCCCACCTGCCGGCGCTGGAGGGCTTGCAGGTCCGCCTGACGCGCGACGGGGACGGCCTGGCCCGGCTGATCGCCGGGTCGGGGGTGCTGCGGCGTTTGAAGCGGCTCGACGTGGCGCAGGGCAACATGACGGACGAGGGGGCGCGTCTCCTGGCCGACGCCGAGGGCGTCGGTGGGCTGGAGGTGCTGGACGTGTCGCGCAACGCCCTGACGCGCGACGGGGTCGCGGCCCTGGAGAGGGCGGGGGTGCGCACGGTGGTGGCCGAGCGGCAGCACGGGCCGGACGACGATGATTACTACTGGGTGGATGCGGAGTAGCCGATCACTCCGGCTTCGGCCCGCCCTTCGCGCCGAGGGCGATCCGCGACGCGCCCTTGTGCCTGTCGTAGGCGGCGTGCATCGCCTTGATGTCATCGAACCAGCCGACGAGGTAGGCGGCGCCGAAGCTGTCGCCGGCCTTCACGTCGCGGCGGTGCAGCTCCTGGATCATGCACACGTAGCCGCGCTGGTGGCACCAACCCTCGCTGGCGGCCCTGGGGTCGAGGGTCATGCCGGCGAGCCACGGCCCCGGCTTGCCGCCCACGTTGACGCGGTAGGCGCGGATCATCCTCTCCAGGGGCTTCTTGTCATCGCGCTGGTAGAGGAACCTCTCGTCGGGGCCGAAGTCCTTCGTGAACTCCTTGGACGGGATCGGCTCCTTGAGGTGGCTGAGGTAGACGTGGGAGAAGGTGTCGCCGGCCTTGTGCTTGATGTGGCCGGGCATGTCGATGCGGTAGAAGAGGTCCTTGACCGTGTTGACGCTGGTAATGCGTTCGGCGCTGAGGACGTAGCGCAGGCCGTTCCTGAAGACGAGGGTCTGCTCCCAGGTGGAGCCGGCCTTGAGGCCCCTGGCGGCCTCGGTGAAGGTGAACTTGAGTTTGACGGCGACCCAGCCGTCGCCCTCGGTGATCTCGGGGGTGAGCTTGCGGGCCTTCGTGCAGATCTGCGGCCCCTCGATGTAGTGCTTGGGCAGGTCGCCGTGGAGCTTCCTGTCGCGGGTGTAGCCGTCGTCCTTCCATCCGGGGGCGAGGAGGAAGTCCATGATGTGCAGGCCGAAGCCGAGGTCGCGTGCGCCGGTCTTCTTGTCGCGGAGGCTGCCGGCGCCGACGCCGGAGACGTAGCCGTCGGTGACGATGAACGCCTCGAGGGCGTCGGTCTCGATGGCGACGCCCTTGTCGCCGCGCGCGACCTTGGGGAGGGTGTCGGCAGCGGGGAGGAGGAGCAGGAGGACGGCGGCGTGCATGGGTTCACCGTGTCGGGGCGGGCAGGGTCATGGTAGGGCGACGGCGTGTCTCGTGGTACAATCGAGCGGAGGGCCGAGGCATGGCGCGGGCGACGGACGAGAGGAAACGGCGGACGCGCGAGCATGTCATCGCCGACCTGAGCCACAACCACGTCGAGCGGCTCATCCTCGAAGAGGGCCACGTCTTCCTGCGGTCGCCCGCGGATTACGGCTATGACCTGTGGATGCAGACGTTTGATGAGGGCGGCCTGGTCGAGCCGGGTGCGGTGTTCTGGCAGCCAGCCCTTCCAAGGTGACTTACCACCGTTAGCTGCCGTCCTTGAGCTTGCGG
>CAZVZK010000033.1:0-76746 GCA_964630925.1 uncultured Alcaligenaceae bacterium | reverse complement strand
GTGGTGGGTCCGGATTGCTCGCCGATGTGGGTCTGAATTGGTTGCCGATTACCAGCTCACCTACCCCGCCAAACCTTGCTCGCCCAAGTAGGCCTCCACCTCCGTCTCAGCCTCGCACCTTTTCACGTCGCCGTCCCAACTGGCCGCGCGTGCGGCGAGGATGCCCTCCCGGATGATCTGGAGCAGGATGCGGGCGATGTCGGGTGGGCAGGTCATGGCGTCCCCTCCCAGGCATTCTCCGGCGTGAGGGCATCTGGATCGGGCGAGCGGGGATGCGTCAGCGCCCCGAGTAGAGCGTCAGCGCATCCTGGTTCGGTGATGCGCGTGAAGCCAACGAGGCGCTGACGCTGTGTGACTCGGGGCGCGGACGCATCCCCGCTCGCCCAGAGCCGCTCACGCTCCCGTCACGCCAGCACCTTCGTCACCACATTCCCGTGCACGTCCGTCAGGCGGAAGTCGCGGCCCTGGAACTTCACCGTCAGCCGCTTGTGGTCGATGCCCAGCAGGTGCAGCGCCGTCGCGTGCAGGTCGTGGACCTCCACCACGTCCTCGACGGCGTTGTAGCCCAGCTCGTCGGTGTTGCCGTGGGTGATGCCGCCCTTGATGCCGCCGCCCGCCAGCCACATCGAGTAGCCCTTGATGTGGTGGTCGCGGCCGTTGCCCTGCGCCATGGGGGTCCTGCCGAACTCGCTGCCGAACATCACCAGCGTGTCCTTCAGCATGTCACGCGATTTCAGGTCGGCCAGCAGCGCCGCCGCCGGGCGGTCCACCTCCGACGCCGACCCCTTGATCTGGTCCTTCACGCCCCCGTGGTGGTCCCAGTCGCGGTGGTAGAGCTGGATGAACGGCACGCCACGCTCGGCCAACCGGCGGGCGAGCAGGCAGTTGGCCGCGAACGTGCCGTCGGCGCCCTTGGTGCCGTAGGCGTCAAGGACCTTCTGCGGCTCCTTCGACACGTCCATCAGGTCCGGCACGCTGGTCTGCATGCGGAACGCCATCTCGTACTGCGAGACGCGCGTGGCGATCTCGGGGTCGTCCACCAGGGCGTCGTGCTGGCCGTTCAGCTCCTGGACGGCGTCGATCACGTCGCGCTGTTGCGTCGCCGTCACGCCCTTGGGCCGCGTCAGGTACAGCACCGCGTCGCCCTTGCCGCGGAGGTGGACGCCCTGGAAGCGCGTCGGCAGGAAGCCAGACTGCCACTGCCGCTGCGAGATCGGCTGCGACTGCCCGTAACGGCCCGTCGAGGTGAGGACGACGAAGCCCGGCATCGACTCGCTCTCGCAGCCCAGGCCGTACCACAGCCACGATCCCATCGCCGGGCGTCCGGAGATGGTGGTGCCCGTGTTCATGAACGTGTGCGCCGGGTCGTGGTTGATCGCCTCCGTCTTCAGCGAACGGACGACGCACATCTCGTCCGCCATCTTCTGGAGGTGCGGGAAGATGTCGCTGATCTCGGTCTTGCACTTGCCGGACCTGGTGAAAGAGTGCTGCGGGCCGAGGCACTTGAGGGCCCTGTTGCCCTGGAGCTGGGCGATGGGCTGGCCCTTGGTGAACGACTCCGGCATCGGCTTGCCGTCCATCTCGCGCAGCTTGGGCTTGGGGTCGAACGTCTCCAGGTGCGACATCCCGCCGGCCATGTACAGCCAGATGATGCGCTTGGCCTTCGCGGGCCGGTGCAGGGGGCGGACGACGCCGGGCCAGCGGTCGCCCTTCTTCGCCTCCTTTGCCCGGAGCAGGGTGGCGAGGGCGATGGAGCCGAGGCCGCCGGCGGCCCCGCCCAGGAAGGCGCGGCGGTTGAGCAGATCCAACATGGCGTCACTCCCTGGTGAAGACCGTCTTGTCGTAGAGCACGCATCTTGCGTGCTCCGAAGAAAGCACGCAAGATGCGTGCTCTACGAGAATACCCGAATAGGGTGCAGGGCCACGTGCGTCACTCCCTCGTGATGGTCTCGTGGAGGTTCAACAGCACGCGTGCCACCGAGGTCCACGCCGCCAGCTCCGGCTTGTCCGCCGTGGCGTCAACGGGCGCCTGCCCGACGGCGAGCAGCGATGCCGCCCCGGCGGGGTCGGCCTTGAACTGCTCGCGGTGCCGCCCCAGCAGAGGCAGCAGGACCTTCGTCTCCGCCTCGCGCGGGGAACGCCCCAGGATGCGGCGATATGCAGCCTCCAGGCGTGACCCGTCGTCCTTGCCGGCCTTCAGCACTTTCTCGGCGACCACGCGGGCGGCCTCGACGTAGGTGGGGTCGTTGAGCAGGACGAGCGCCTGCTGCGGAGTGTTCGAGCGCGGTCGCTCGACGGTGCATTCCTCGCGGCTGGGGGCGTCGAACGCCAGCAGGCTGGGGTGCGGGAACGTCCGCTGCCAGTACGTGTACAGCCCGCGGCGGTACTGGCTCTCGCCGGTGTCGTTGGCCCACTCGCGGGTCGGGAAGTTGAGGTAGGCCCAGTAGCCGGCCGGCTGGTAAGGCTTGACCGACGGGCCGCCCACCTTCGTCACCAGCAGGCCGGACACGGACAGGGCGTTGTCGCGGATCATCTCGGCGTCGAGGCGGTGCCGCCCCTGCCGGGCCAGCAGGCGGTTGTACGGGTCCTTCGCCCGCAGCGCCGCGTCGGCCACGGACGACTGCCGGTAGGCGGCGCTCGTCACCATGAGCCGGATGACGTGGCGGACGTCCCAGCCGGACTCGCGGAATTCGACGGCGAGCCAGTCGAGCAGCTCGGGGTGCGACGGCGTCGTGCCCTGCGCCCCGAAGTCGTCCAGCGAGGTGACGAGCCCCTGGCCGAAGAACAGCTTCCACAGGCGGTTGACGAAGACGCGGGCCACCAGCGGGTTGTCGGCCCGCGTCAGCCATTTGGCGAGGTCGAGCCGCGTCAATCGCCTGTCGCCCTTGAGCGGCGGCAACGACGCCGGGACGCCGGGCGTCACGATCTCGCCGGAGTCGTCGAGCCAGTTGCCACGCATCAGGACGCGCATCGTCCGCGGGGCCGCCGGCGTCGAGATCAGCGTGCTGGGGGCGTTCTTCTCGAGCGCGGCCTTCTCGGAAGTGAGGGCCGCGAGCTTCTTCCGCGCGGCGGCGAATTCCGGCGCGACGGAGCGGTAGTGGGCCTCGACCGCCGAATGCTGCTCCGGCGTGCGTTTCTCGCTCTTGAGGGCCAGGGCGACGGCGGCGGGGAGGCCGGCGCGGTCGGCCAGGCCGGGGCTGGCCTCCGTGGACAGCGACAGCCGGGCCTTGCCGATGGAGTGCTTGGCGTAGATGGAGTTGAACTCGAGGCGGACGGCGATCTCGCCGGCGGGCAGAGGGGCGGCGAAGACGAAGACCGCCGTGCGCGACGGCGCCTTGACGACGTGCCCCTCGACGGCCCAGCCGGCCCCCTTCCGTCCGATGAGCGAATCGACCGGGAAGGCGGCCTGCGAGTGGTCCGCCACGACGCGGGCCACCTTGACCGCCTTGCCGCCGACGGTGACCGTGGCCTTCGTCAGCACGAAGTTGCCGTTGCCGCGGCCCAGGCCCGGCAGCGACGGGTCGGCCAGCGCCTCCAGGCGCAGCCCCGTCGCGCCCTTCTGCTCGGGCAGCGTGATCGTGTACACGTCCTTGTCCGGGTTGGCGCCGGAGGCGAGGACGCTGCCGTCCGGCTGGACAGTCAGCGTCGCCTTGCCCGCCGAGGCGGCGGACTTCGGCGTCACGGGCGACCACGCCGGCTTCGCGGTCTTCAGCTCGTCGAGCGCCTTGGCCTCCCACCGGCGCAGGGCCGCCGCGTCGATGGGCGCCTCCAGCGTCTTCCTCGCCTCGGCGATGTCCTGGCTGAGGCGGGCGAGCAGCAGGTCGTGCTCGGGGAGCTGGATTCTCGTCTGCGGCTGGCGGCCGACGGCGACCTCCGACACGTCGGCGAAGAAGGCCGCGAAGGAGTAGAACTCCTTGATCGTGATGGGGTCGTACTTGTGGGTGTGGCACTCGGCGCATCCCATCGTCAGGCCGAGCCAGACGACGCTGGCGTTGCGGACGCGGTCGGCGGCGTACTTGGCCGTGTACTCCTTGGGCTGCGCGCCGCCCTCCTCGGTGGTCATGAGCAGGCGGTTGTAGCCGCTCGCGATCTTCTGCTCCGGCCCGGCGCCGGGGAGCAGGTCGCCGGCGAGCTGCTCGGACGTGAACACGTCGAAGCGCTTGTTGGCGTTGAAGGCGTTGATGACGTAGTCGCGGAAGAGGGCGATGTCGCGGTGGTTGTCGCTGTGGTAGCCGCCGGTGTCGGCGTAGCGGACGAGGTCGAGCCAGTACATCGCCAGGCGCTCGCCGTGGTGCCTCGACTTCAGGAGGCGCTCGACGGCCGCCTCGAACGCCTTCTCGGACCTGTCGTTGCTGTAGGCGTCGATCTCCTCGGCGGAGGGCGGCAGGCCGGTGAGGTCGAACGACAGCCGCCGCAGCAGGACGCGGCGGTCCGCCTCGCGTGCCGGGGCCATGCCCTCGGCCTCCAGGCGGGCGAGGAGGAAGCGGTCGAGGGCGTTACGTCCCCACTTCGTGTCCTTGACGGCGGGCAGGGTGGCGCGGGCCGGGGCGATGAGCGACCAGTGGGCCTGGTACTTCGCGCCCTCGTGGATCCAGCGCTTGACGAGCGCCACCTGGGCCGGCGTGAGCTTCTTGCCGGTGGCCGCCGGCGGCATGCGCTTCTTGCCGTCCTCGTGGGTGAGGCGGAGGAACAGCTCGCTCTCGTCGGGCTTGCCGGCCTTGAGGGTGGCCCTGGCGCCGTCCTCGGTGTCGAGGCGCAGGCCGCCCTTGCGCTTGGCGGTGTCGGGGCCGTGGCAGGCGAAGCAGTTCTCGGCGAAGAGTGGCCGGATGTCGCGGTTGAACTCGACGGGGGCGGCGGGGGCGGGCGTCGAGGCGAGCAGCAACAGCAGGCACGGCCAGGCGCGGCGCGTCATGGTGCCTCCGGGGAGAGTGCGGGCAAGGTGGGAGGGCGCTTGCGGATAACGATATCCTACCCGCCGGGAGGGCGATGCTCAAGGGCCCGGCGTGTTGCCCGCGCCGGCCCTGGCGTGGTAGAGTAATACCGTCCAGAGGGCCACGCGATGAAGACGCGCCAGAGGCTGAGCCATCTCGACCGAGGCCGGGAGCTGACGCTGGAGGAGTTCCTCGACGCGGAGTACGAGCAGGGCTACAAGTACGAGATCATCGAAGGGAGGCTCGACGTGTCGCCCGAGGCCGACTCCCCACACCAATACATCCGGGATTGGCTGTTCCTTGTCTTGCACGCCTACTCCGTTTTGCACCCGGAGGCGCTCAACCGGGTCGCGGGGGGCGGGCGGGTCTTCGTGCCGCACACGCGGCGGCGCACGACGGCCCCGGAGCCGGACTTGCTCGCCTTCCGGGGCTTCCCGCTGGACAGGCATTTCAGTGAGGTCTCCTGGCGCGACGTGTCCCCGGTCCTCGTTGTCGAGGTCATCTCCCCGGGCTCCGCCGATAAGGACCTCGTCCGCAACCGCCGCCTCTATCTCCGCGTCCCGTCCATCCTCGAATACTGGATGATCGACACGCGGGCCTCCTTGCGCCACCCCTCGCTCATCGCCCTCCGCCGCGACGGACGCCGCTGGGCCGAGCCGATCAACGTCCCCTTCGGCGGCTCCTACACCACGCCGCTCCTCCCCGGATTCGCCCTCGCCATCGACCCGCAGCCGGGGGCCGCCTGACCTGCCGCTGGCTTCCCCGGCCCCGGTGCCTTATCATCGAGATTGCCCCACTCTCCGGCACTGACACCACGATGAACGCCAAACCCACCCCGCCGTCCGGCTCGACGCGGCGCGGCTTCCTCCTCGGCCTGGCCGCCGGCCTCGGCGTCGGTGTCCCCCTGGCCTGGCTCGCCGCCCGCCGGCTCCCGTTCCTCACGCCGGAAAACGCCTTCCTGCCCCCCGCGAAGTCCGCCGAACGCGCCCGCGTCGCCTCCTCCGAGGAGATGCCCGGACGCTACCCGGGCCGTGTCATCGAGGCGCGTCACCCCCTCGCCGTCTCGCCGGACAACGTCATCTCCCGGGCAGCCGTCTCCGACATGGTGGACGAGGGGATGTCGGCCTTCACCGGGCACGACGCCAGGGACATCAAGGGCGCCTGGGGCACCTTCTTCCAGAAGGACGACGTGGTCGGCATCAAGGTCAACCCCGTGGGCCGCAGGCCGCTCAAGGGCGAGGCGGGTCGCGTGCACAACGCCGTCGGCTCGATCTCGAGCTTCGAGCTGGTGGTCAAGGTGGTGGGGTGCCTGCGGGAGGCGGGGCTGCCGGCTGAGAACATCATCCTGTTCGAGCGTTACGCCAACGAGTTCTGCGACGCGGGCTACGCCGACCTCGTGGAGCGCGAGCTGCCCGGCGTGCGCTGGATGGCCTCCTCCGCCGGCTACTCCAACGACCAGCTCGACGTGCGCGGCTTCGACCCGGACGGGCCGCGTCTGTCCCCCGAGGCGGAGCGCCGGGTCATGGGCTACGACCCCGACGTGTTCACCACGATGGGGTACTGCCAGCCGACGCACTCGCCGCGCGACGACCGCCGCTTCCGCTCGCATCTGTCGGCCATCGTCACGCGGCACATCTCGAAGATGATCACGCTCCCGGTCCTCAAGGACCACCGCTCGGCGGGGGTGACGCTGTCGCTGAAGAACATGAGCCACGGGATGAACAACAACGTGGCGCGGAGCCACCTGGCGGGGATCGCCCACGGCTTCGGGCCGGAGGGGAAGGTGCTGGGGCCGAACCAGTGCAACACGTTCATCCCGCAGTGCGTGTCGCACCGGCGGCTGCGCGAGAAGGCGACGCTGCACATCATGGACGGGCTGATCGGGGTGTACGAGGGCGGGCCGGGGAGCTGGAACCGCACCTGGGGGACGTGGCGGCACAAGGGGCTGTTCTTCGCGACCGACCCGGTGGCGCTGGATCACGTCGGCTGGGACATCATCGACCGCAAGCGTGCCGAGGTGGGGTGGGCGCCGGTGGAGAAGATGGGCCACCTGTACATGACGCCGGCGACGCAGCCGGCCAGCGCCGTGGCCGCCCTGGCCGACGCCCACCCCCTGGCGACGGCCACCATCACGCCCGCCGTCCAGATGATGATGGCGGGGCGTGGCAGCGAGGCGTTCAACGTGCGTCAGCCGGACCATGTGGTCCTCGCCGGGCAGCTCGGCCTCGGCGTCTTCGACCGGGACCGCATCACCTACGTCGTGAGGGGTCGGGGGTAGGTCGGGTTGAGGGAGGCGTCAGACGAGCGAAGCCGGACGACGTGGGTCACGCCCCCGCCGGGCTTCACGGGGCGAGGCGCCCCTCTTCACCTCGGCGGCCGCGGGCGCCGCCCGACAACACAGCCAGGGGGCAGCCGATCACGCGGCTGCCCCCTGGCTGTTCTCTAACCTCTAACCCCTGGCGGGTCGAAGGGGCGCCGTTAGTAGCTGCCGCCCGCGGCGCCGGCGCCGCCGGGGTTCACGGCCGGCTCGCGGTCGGAGTCGAAGCCGGTCGCCCGGATCTCCTCCTCGCTGAGGATCAGGATGCGGACGGACACCATGATCAGCAGCGACTCCGTCTCCCGGCCATAACCGACGTTCTTGAACAGGCGGTTGATGTACGGGATCTTGCTGACCACCGGCGGGCCGTACTCCGTGCGGGCCTCGGACAGGCGCTTCAGGCCGCCCATCACCACGGTGCCGCCGTCGGGCACCTGGACCGTGGTCTGCACGAAGATGGTCGCCACGCGGGGCGTCTGCACGTACTGGGTGAGGACCACCGGCTGGCCGACGCCGCCCGCCGCCGGGGGCGTGCCCTCGATGTTGGTGAAGATCGGGACCACCACCGGGATCACCGGCACCGGGCCGGGGATGACCGTCGTCAGCGACGGGTTCATGTTGATCCGGACGAACCGCCTGTCCGCCGTGATGACGGGCTGCACGGTGAGCTGCACCTGATTCGGGATCGGGGTGATCGTCGGCTGGAAGGCGAACTGCCCGCCCGGCAGGCCCGTCACCTGGACGTTGGTGAGGAAGCTCTGCGTGTCGCTGACGTTCACGGTGGCCGACTGGCCGTTGTAGCAGGTGATCTTCGGCGCCTGCATGATGTTGGCCCGCGTGTCGCCCTGCAGCGCCTCGAGGAAGAGGAAGAGCTGGATGTCGCTGAGGAACGCGAGGCCGACGTTCAGGCCGCCGCCGGTGTAGCCGCCGTAGGTCGGGAAGGTCTGGTAGAAGGACTGCTGCGTGATGGGGATGTCCAGGTTCGGCGTCAGCGTCCCGGCGGGCGTCAGGCCGGCGATGAACCGCTTCGGGTCGAACGAGCTGATGAAGCGGCTGGAGTCACTCACGAACTGGCCCTGGAGGAGCTGCGGCTCGAAGCTGCGGTTCCGCTTGTCCGTGAGGATGTTCATCGCGAAGTTGACGCCGATCCGCTCGAAGAAGTCCTCCGTGACGGTGATGAACCGCACCTCGACCGACACCGACTGGTCCTGGAGCCGACGCAGGGCCTGCAACAGGTCCTGGATCTGCTCCTGGATGTCGGGGGTCTGGGCGACGACGAGGGACAGGGTGAGCGGGTGGAACTCGATGGTCCCCTGGCCGCCCATGTCCACCCACGACTTCGGGGCGATGCTGTTGGTCAGCAGCTTGATGAGCTGCTCCTCCTGCGTGGGGGCCCGCGACTTCATCACCTGGCCGTTGGCCGGGTTGGGCATCCCGCCCGACGCCGGGCCGGAGGGCGTGCCGACCGGCGTTCCGGTGCCCATCGCGTTGGGCGTCATCACCGGGGTCGGCGTGAAGCCGGGGTTGCCGCCGCCCACGCCCATCAGGCCGGGCATGGCGGAGGCGGGCTGCTGGCCGGGGTCGAGGTTCAACACCAGGTCGGCGACGCCGTAGGTCGTCGTCGAGAGCTTGCCGCGGGCGTTGTCCTCCGTGGTGATCTTGAGCACCTCGTCCTGGATGACGTAGGTGAGGTGGACCTGATGGAGGATCAGGTTGAGGGCGGACTTCAGCGACACCTGGTTGAGCTCGATCGTGATCGGGCTCTCCAGGCTCACCGCGGACGACTGCAGGGCGGGCAGGTCGGCGACGATGTTGATGTGGCAGAAGTCGCGCAGGTCCTTGAGCACCTGGTTCAGCGGCGTGTGCTCGAAGTTGAGCGTCACCGGCGCGAGCAGGGCACGCTCGATGGACTTCTCCTTCTCGTTGTACCGCTTCGACGTGATCGGCCCGGCGCCCGGACGCTTGAGCGCCTTCTCCCACTGGGCCTTGTTGAGGTGGAAGTCGTTCTTGATCGCCTCCGGCGGGCCGAGGTCCTCACTCCCGTTCATCGCGATGCGGAACGTCTCGTTGCGGCGGTCACGGGTGTCGCGGTACTCCGTCACGTTGCGCATCCGGCGGGAGACCTCGATGGCCGCCGTGATGATGGGGCTGTCGCGGTCGAGGTCGTGGGCACGCAGGGCGAGCTTCTCGGCCTCGTCGTACTTGCCCTGCTTGAACAGGGCGTTGTGCTCGCGCATCAGCTTCTCGACGTTCTGCTGCTTGAGCAGGTCGGCGGCCTGGCGGTCCTTGACGATCTGCATCCGCTCGCGGCCCACGCGGCCCACGCCGGCCGCCAGCTCCTTCTGCTGCTTCATCAGGCTGTACTGGCTGTGCCGCGACTCGACGGGGCGCTTGAGCAGCTTGACCTGATTCGGGTCGAGCTTCGACTCCTCCAGGTCGGCGACGTGCTCCTTGAGCAGCGCCAGGGCGGCGTCATGCTGGCCGGAGCGGAACTTCTCCGACGCCGTGCTCATGGCGTCGAGGCCCTTCTGCCGCATCATCTGGAACAGGGCCGTCTGGCGGGCCTTGTACTCCTCGATGGGCGAGCCCTCGCCGGGCGCGGCCGTGCCCTTGGGCGTGCGGTCCGACGCCGTCGCCTTGCCGGGCATCCCGACCCCGCCGAGCGGCGGCAGCGGGCCGGCGACCTTCTGGAGGCCGTCATCCCCGGGCCGGGTGTTGACGGCGCTCGCCATCTTCGTGTCGGCGGCCTTGCCGGGCGTCATCCCCGGCATCAGGTTCAGCTCGCGCACCCGCGCCTGGCTGGCCGGGTCGAGCAGCTTCACGTCGATGGCCCCGAGCATGGCCGACGCCTGGGCGTTGTCGCCGCGGCGGAGGGCGGCCTCGGCGGCGGCGACCGTCTTGCTGGCGGCGAGGCGTTTCTGGTTGTACTCCTCCATGTCGATGGAGCGGAGGACGGCCATCGCCTCCTCCTTGACGCCGTGGTTGCCCACGAGGGCCTCCTCGGCGAGGCGGCGGGCGGTGCCCGGCTCGCCCTTCTGCAGCTCGGCGCGGGCGCGGGTCAGCAGGAGCTGGCCGTGGTTGGCGGTGTGGCTCACGGTCTGGATGCCGCCTCCGGTGCCGGGGGCCGGCGCGAGGTCGGGCGTCGCCGGGGCCGCCGGACGCAGGCGGGCGATCTGGTCGTCGATGCCGCGCGTGTCCTGCATGAAGGCGGCGGCCAGGGCGCGGGCCTCGCCCAGCTTGGCCTCGGCGGCGCGGGAGCGGGCGGCCAGGTCGCCGCGGCCGTGGTGCAGGAGGCTGGTGGCCTCACGCGACAGCCCCTCGACCTTGCGGCCGGCGTCGGCCATCACCTGCTGCTGCACGAAGTCGGGCGTGACCTCGTTGGCCGCGAAAGACACACGCATCCTCTGGGCCGCGGCGGCCTTGTCGCGGGCCGCGACGAGGTCCCCCTTGGCGTGCAGCGCCTGGGCCTCGGCGACGAGGCCGGCGGCGCGGGCCTTGGCCGGATCGGCCGCCGGGGCCGGCGGGGTGGGCGGCGGCAGGACGCCGGCGACGGCCGTGTTGGGGCCGGTCCTGGCGTCCGTCTTCGGCTTGACGGGCGGGAGCGGGCTCTCCTTTTTGGCGAGGGCGGCGGGGGGCAGCTCGGTGCGCCGTGCCTTGGCCTGGGCCGACTGGCAGTCGGCGAGGAGGCGGGCCGGGCGGTCGCCCATGTCCCACACGCCGTAGGCGTTGAACAGCGTCTGCGAGCGGTAGGCGAGCTTCTTGGCCTCCTCGACCTCGCCCTTGTCGAAGAGCCGGCGGCCCTCGGCGAGGAGGCGGGCGGCCTCGGCGCGGTCGCGCTTGCCGCGGGCGGCGTCCACGTCGCGGCTGAGGCTGTCGGGGGTGTCGTCGAACAGGCCCCAGGAGATGCCGGGCGCCGTGCGCGCCTTCTGAGACAGGGCGGCGGCGTCGTCGAGCTTGCCTTCGGCCAGCGCCCTGCGGCCCTGGGTGACGAGGGCCATGCAGTCGGTCTTGGTCCTCGGCATGACGCCGGCGGTGGCCTTGCCGGCCGGCGCGGCGGGGGCCTTGTCGGCCCTGGCGATGTCGGCCATCAGCTTGTCGGGGTTGTCGTCCCACCAGCCGAGGTTGGGCTTGAGGGCGCTCGCCTGCTGGCACAGGGCGCGGGCCTCGGCGAGCTTCCCGGCGTCGAGGGCGGCTCGGCCCTGCTTGACCAGGGCGCGGGCGTGGCCCGAGCTGTCCCCCGCCGGAGCCGGCGTGGGCGTGGGCGTGCCGGCGGTGTTGACGGCGGGCGGGGTGGCGTCCTTGGGGCCGGGCGTCTCGGCCACGGGGGCCGGGGCGTCCTTGCGGGCGGCGGCGATGTCCTTGAGCGCCTTGGCGGGCGAGTCGGCCCACATGGGGAAGGTGAACAGCGAGGCGAGCTTGTCGGCCTGGCGGGCGTACTTCTCGGCGCCGTCGTAGTCCCTACGCGACAGGGCGGCCCGGGACGCGACGAGGAGCGCCTTGGGGTCCGTGCGGGCCTTCTTCACGTCGGCGACGACGCGCGCCGGGCTGTCCTCGCCGTAGCCGAAGTTCGTCCCCCCCGCCTCGGCCTGATTGGCCAGGGCCTCGGCCTCGTCGAAGTCGCCCTGCCCGAGCTTGGCGCGGGCCTGCAGCAGTTTCGAGCGGGCCTGCGATTTGGCGTCGGCGGCCGTGGCCGTCGTGGCTGGCCGTCCGTCCGGGGCCTGGGCGTAGGCCGCCCCCGGCGCGCACAGCCCGAGCTGAGTCATCAGCCCCGCGAGCAGGACGGTGACGCGCCAGCCCCTCTTCCTCCCATTGTCCCTGGACACCGCAGCCTCCTTCGGCGAATGCCGCCGGTCAACCCGGCCGAGAACCCCCGTCGGCGGGCGTAGCCATCCCCCGGCGCGAAAGCGCCGTGCCCGCCGGCCGGGCCGGCCGATGAAGGCCGGGCCCGGGTCGCCCCCTGTAACACCATCCCACAAACGAGACCGGGGCCGGCCGGCCGATGGCCGTTCCGGACGCTCCGAATCGGATGTAGGGAGTTGAAGCGGCGGGGGGATAACCGGAGGGCGATTCGGAGTCAAGGCCGATTTCCTCAAGGGCGAAGCTCGACCACCTCACCCCCCTCTCGGTTCGAGCCGGCTCTTCCCCACGGCTTCGCGGGTCCTGGCGAGCGGGAGTCGGCCAGCGCCGGGGGTTTTCCCTGGCGTGAGCCGTCTTGGGCGAGCGTGCCGGGCATCGGAGGCAGCGTCTACGAGCTCCTGGGCATCGGGACGGCGGAGACGAAGAACGCCTACTCGCCGGAGCTGGTGCGGCGTCGGCGGACGTTGTTGCCGGCGTGAATCGCTCACAGCCGCCCCGCGAACGCCTCGTTGACCACCGCCGGCACCAGGGCAGGCTCGTCGGCTAGCGCTGGCGCGAGACCCAGCGCGGCGTCTTCGGCATGGACATTTGGGACGACGACGACCTCTGGACCGGCGTGTGATGAGTGCGGCGGAGAGGATCGCACTCGCGTCTAACATGCTGCGACAGCTTCAATGAACAGGCCGACGCACACCCAGCAGATGGCCGCAAGGATCGCGAGGGCGATGGTCGCTCCGTTCACCCGCACGCCCACGGCGAACAGGCAGGGCAGGAATACCGCCAACCCTACCGCCCCGCACACCTGGTCGGCAACGTCGCCGTAGCGGAAAAGCAGGACGGGGCCGGCTAGGATGCTGAAGTCCTGAGGGCGGTATTTGCCCACCAGCCAGCACAGCCAGACGAATGCCATCGCGGCGATCAGGGCTCCCGTCAGGCGCAGCAGGAGCATGCCGCCTCCGTCGGGTTTTTCGGGCGCGTCCTCGTCCGGGTCCATTTGGTAGGGCCGCCGGGGCAGCGTGGTGAATGAATCGGACGGGACGTCACCAGGCCGCATCCGACACCTCCCTCTCAGCAGCATGTGCGGCCCAGCATACCCAGCCCGGCTCGCCGTGTCCACCGCCTCTCCCCCGCGACCCCCTCCCCCGGCCATGATGCCCACATGGGCATCCTCTCCTGGCTCACCTCCCTGTTCACCCGCTCCGCCCCGCCGCCCCCCCGCCCCGGCGGCGGCGACTTCATCGACGCCCACCGCCGCCAGCGTGAGCCGTCGCCGCGCGACCTCCTCGCCGAGCTGAAGCACACCGCCTGGGCCTGCGCCAGCATCAACGCCTCCGTCTGCGCCGGCCACCCCCCGAGGCTCTACGTCAGCACCTCCCCCGGCCAGGCCGCCCCGCGCTGCGCCACACGCCCCGCCCACAAGTCCGTCCGCGCCACCCCAAGTCAGCACTTGGGGGTTGTCGAGCCGGGCGTGTGCTCCCGGCCTCCCTGTACGGCCCCCGTGGTTCCAGGCCCCCAGGCCGGAAACACACGCGGCAGACAACACCCCACGTTGCAACCACACCAGCGCTCGCCCGACCCCTCTCCATCGCAGCGCCGCCGCTTGCGGGCTCGCTCTCGCGCCCACCCCGGCAACCCTCACCCACACCGCCCCGACCACCGGCCCGTCGGACATTCTCACCCCGCCGTGTATCTTATCCAACACCCGCCCGCGCTCTGCCACGAGGCCCCGCCAATGACCGTTCTCATCCTGGGCGGACACGACGACGACCACGCCTCCTTCATGCTCGCCCACCTCGACTCCCTCGGCCTCGACGCCGAGATGCTCGACAGCCGCTGGTACCCCTCCGACCTCCGCCTCGCCCTCGACCCGTCCTCCGGCGGCTGGCGCGTCAAGCTCCCCACCGGACGCACCCTCCAGCCCGGCGAGGTCCGCTCCGTCTACTGGCGCTGCTACAACAGCGTCCCCCACCCCGACCTCCCCGACCCCGAGCAGGCCTTCATCGCCGGCAACGACGCCCGCGGCATGTTCGAGTCCTTCCTCATCGGCCTCCCCGCACGCTGGGTCAACGGCTGGGACGGCTTCCTCATGCACCAGACCAAGCCCGTCCAGCTCGCCCGCGTCGCCGCCCTCGGCGTGCCGGTGCCGGCCACCTGCCTCGGCAACGACCCGGAGAGCGTCCGCGAGTTCGCCGCCACCCACCCCTCCTGCATCTTCAAGCCCGTCCAGGGCGGCGCCCACACCCGCCGCCTCACCCCCAACCACCTCACCGAGGCCAACCTCAGGAACCTCGCCCTCTCCCCCGTCACCCTGCAAGAAGAGATCCCCGGCACGAACATCCGCGCCTTCGTCGCCGGCGGCCGCGTCCTGGCCTGCGAGGTGAAGTCCGAACACATCGACTTCCGCGACACCGACGACCCCACCATCACCCCCCACGACCTCCCCGCCGACGTGGCGGCCCGCTCGCTGCAGATCGCGGAGACGCTCAAATTGATGTGGACCGGCATCGACTACCGTTTGGACCCCGACGGCCGATACGTCTTCCTCGAGGCGAACCCGTCGCCCATGTTCCGCGGCTTCGAGGCGCGGTGCGGGCTGCCGCTGACGGAGTCGCTCACCAGGCTTCTCACCACGGAGGAAGGCCGATGACCCCCCTCATCCTGCTGCTCGCCCTGGCCGCGGACGTCAAGGACGACAAGGGCTGGCTGTCGCTCTACGACGGCGAATCCACCTTCGGCTGGAAGATCGTCGGCGATTCGAGCATCAAAGAGGGCGTCCTGCACGTCGGCGGCGATAAGCCGGCCCGGGCCGAGACCACGGCCCATTTCCGCTTCGGCGTCACCGTCATCGAGGCACGCTGGCGGGGCGGCGACAAGCCCCCGGCCGTCACCTACCCCTCCCTCGCCGAGCTGGGCGAGAAGGCCCCCGGCATCCGCTCCCTCCACTCACGCAAGGACCGCTGGACGGCCGTGACGGTCACACGCCGCGCCGACAGGCCCGGGACCGTGCGGGTCACACCCGAGGGCCGCGTCCCCGGCCTGAAGGAGGAGATGATGTCCACCGAGACGGGCCTCGCCATGCGCGGGCCGGCCGGGTCGGGGCCGCTGGCGTTCGACGTGCCCGCCGGCACCGTGCTGGAGCTGCGTCTGGCCCGATTCCTCCCAGACCTGGATGGCACCCTGTTCGACGGCAAGACCCTCGCCGGCTGGAAGGTGACGAAGGACGCCAAACGCGAGAAGTCGAAGTTCACCGTCAAGGACGGCGAGCTGCACGTCAAGGACGGCCCCGGCGATCTCGCCACCGACAGGCACCTCGACGACTTCATCCTCCGACTGGAGTGCAGGTCGAACGGCAAGCACCTCAACAGCGGCATCTTCTTCCGCGCCATCCCCGGCGAGTATCAGAACGGCTACGAGGCGCAGATCCAGAACGACTTCACCCTCTCGCCGCCGAAGAAGCACCTCGTCGACGTCTTCGACCCCGGGACGGGCAAGAAGACCGGCACCCGCGAGGTGACCTCCGCCGCGCGCGACTTCGGCACGGGCGCCATCTACCGGCGCATCCCCGCACGCAAGGGCGTGGCCAAGGACGGCGAGTGGTTCACGATGACCGTGATGGCCCGAGGCCGGCACATCGCGACGTGGGTGAACGGCGTCCAGCAGGTGGATTGGACCGACGGCCGGGCCGCCCACGACAACCCGCGCAGCGGCTACCGGGCGAAGGCCGGCGCCATCAGCATCCAGGGCCACGACCCGACGACCGACCTGAGCTTCCGCAACCTCCGCTACGCCGAGCTGCCACGCGTCAAGGAGTGACCGCGCCCTCCGGTTGCCTCTGGGGTGGCCGGGGTCGGCTTTGAGACCCACACACGCACCAGTTTTAGCCAACCCGGCGTGCCGGGCCACGCTTCCGTGCGGGCGGTGGTGGGTCACCCTCTTCGTCCTCGTCCTCGTAACTCGGCTCGGCGCGTGGGTCCTGGCCCGTCTCCGCCGAGAGCCCGTCGTTGTACGGGTCGAGCAGCGTCTGGAACGTCGCCGGCCTCCCCTTCCGCTTGCGCACCTTCGGCGCCGCCGCCACCATCACCGCCATCGTCGCCAGCGCCCCCGCCAGCCGCGCCAGGCCGCGCAGCGCCGCCGCCACGTGCCCCACCTGCTGACGCACCGCCCTGGCCGCCTGCCGCCTGCTCTTCTCGCCCATCCCCGCGCCGCCGCACGCCAGCAGCAGCCACCCCTGCACGGCCGCGCCGAGCAGCTCCGCCAGCACCTCGCACAGGACGCGATCCGGCTTGGCGCTCCGCGACTCGTCCACCAGCCCGTCCGACTTCCACGTCTTGAAGAGCAGCCCCGCCTGCCAGCGCACCCGGTACATCACCCACGCCTCCTGCAACGTCAGCAGCCAGCGCGGCACGCTCGTGAAGAACACCGTCCACCCGCACGCCGACAGCGTCTCCTCCCGCGCCTCCCCCCCGTGATCCCGCGCCGACTCGCGGGCGTCCTTCCGCCTCTTGGCCGCCACGGCCTCGGGGGCGCGGATGGCGAGCAGGCGCCCCTTGAGCCTCCTGCCCTCGCCCAGCCACATCTCCCGGTCCAGCCTGTCGCACCTCTGCCGCGCCAAATACCGCGCCAGCTTCCATTTGCGCCCGTGCTTGTCGTACACCAGGCAGGCGCCCTTGACGCAGGTGACGTAGTGGGCGCCCCCCGCGACGCAGGCGGCCAGGGCGTCCAGGCCGAAGAAGCCGAGGTCGGCCAGGCGGAGCGAGCCGGGCGGGTGCGGGGCGTGGCCGGAGGCGGCCTCGGCGTCGGAGGCCCTGCCGGCGTGCAGCGACAGGCCGGTGACGGCGCCGCCGGACACCTCGTGGCGGACCAGCACCTTCATGGCGGCCTTGCCGCCGTCGCCCTCGGGGTCGCCCTTGCAGCCGGGCCAGCCGGCGGCGAGGGCGGCGGGCAGGGCGACGGAGGCGCAGTCGGTGAGGTAGACGCCCTCGAAGCGTGAGAGGAGGCCTAAGGCGCGCGAGGGCGTGGCGAGGAGGCGGGCGGTTGCCTTGTCGAGGAGGGAGCGGAGGAAGTCGGCGGCGCGGGGGGTGAAGCGTGCGTCGAGGGACTGGGCGGTGATCTTGGCGCCGGCGCGGGCGAGGGAGGGGAGGAGGGCGGCGGTGCCGGCGTCGGGCTGCTGGAGCCAGCCGAAGACGAGGCCCTGTGCGAGGGCGGGGCCGGTGACCTTGCGCTTGCGGGCGATGAGGCCGGAGGCGAGTGCGGCGGCCTCGGCGTCGGCGGTGAAGAGGGATTGGAGGCGCGCGGGCAGGTCGGTAAGTTGGACTTCCAAGGGAGGCTCCGGGGAAGGATGGGTCTTGGTAAACACATCCTACCGGGGCCTCCCTCTTTGCCCTCTCCGCCTAAACTGGTGCCTATGGGGGTCTCAAAGCCGACCCCGGCCACCCGGCACACGAGCGACCTCCCCTTCGTTGAACGGTATTGCCTCTAACCGAGATCACGTCGGGGAGCTGGGAGAGCTCACCTGGGAGCCGCCCGAGGATTGTCGCTTCCCGGTGGCCGAGCACCCGGGCGCCGACTGGCTGACCATCTTGCTGCGCGCCGCTCAGGAGGACGAGGTGAGGAAAGTCGCCGAAGGGCGGGGCCTCCAGCTCCTGGTCGGGGAGCAAGGCGAGGGCGTGTTCGTGATCCGGCCTTGAAGCATCCGGATGACGCCTTGCCCCGGCCCGTGCCCGCCCGGCATAATGCCGACGGAGGGCACCCATCATGAAGTCACCGTTCCCCGGCATGGACCCGTACATCGAGGCCCAGGAGAGCTGGCCCGACTTCCACCACAAGCTCATCGGCGATCTCGACCGCGCCATCTCCGCCGACTTGCCGGATGGCTACCGCTGCCGGATCGATGAGCGTTCCTACGTCGTCCTCGCCGGGGTCGATGGCAAGGAAGACCCGGCGATGATGCCCGATGTCGGTATCCTCGGGCCGCGGGGCCGAGAGTGAAGGGGATGACGGCGGCATCACGGTCCTCCCCTTCATCGAGGAGCAACACCGCGAGACGTTCATCGAGATCAGCCTCGCGCGGGAAGAGCCGCACCTCGTCGCCTGTATCGAGATCCTGTCGCCCGCCAACAAGCGGCACGGCACCGAGGGGTGGGACAAGTACGCCCTCGAGCGTAACGCCGCCCTCCTCGGGTCGGCACACTTCATCGAGGTCGATCTCCTTCTCCGCGGGACGCGGATGCCCATGCTGGAGGGGATGCCCGACTCCCCCTACTACGTCCTGCTCTCCCGCAAGCCGAGCGCCCCCTCGTGCCGCGTGTGGCGGGCCTCCTACCGCGACCCGCTACCCCCGCTGCGCATCCCGCTGGCACGCCGAGACCCCGACCTCGTCATCCCGCTCCAGCCGCTGGTGGATGGGATCTACGCCCGCTCGCGGTACTGGCTCGACATCGACTACTCCAAGCCTCTGGGCATCCGCCTGGCGTCGGCGGAGGCGAGGTGGGTGCGCGGGACGGCCTCGTCAGCGAAGCGCTGACCCCTCGCACAGCATCCGCGCCACCTCGCCCCACGCCTCGAACGGCCTGAACGGCAGCCCCTCACGCCGCAGCGCCGTCGCCAGGTCGTGCCGCGCGAAGCGCCGCCCCGCCGGGACCAGTTTCGCCGCCGGCGCGTCGGGGAGCCCGTCCCCGGCGAACGCCACCGTCTGCCCGCGCTCGATCCCGGCACGCACCACCGCCGCCTTGTCGATGCCGACCTTCGGGCAGAAGAACGGCCCGTCAGGGGCCAGCTCCATCACGAGCTTGCCGCCCTCGACGCGGCCGGGGTTGGCGTGGACCTCCAGCTCCACCCCCGCCGACGCCAGGATGCGCCCGATGTACCAGTGGCACCCCGCCGACGCCACCGTCACGTCCCAGCCCGCCTCGTGCAGCCGACCCACCCACGCGGCCAGCTCCGGCTCGACGCCGGCGCGATCCACCAGACGCAGCCAGTCGGCCTCCGTCGCCTCCACGGTCGCGAAGATGCCGGCCAACGCCTCGAAGTGCGTGTACCGCCCATCGAGATACCCCGGCCAGAACGTCGCGATGCCGGGCGGGTCGAACGCCTCGGCCACCAGGCGGTAGAAGTCGTTCCGCGTGAGCGTCCCGTCGAAATCGGTCACCAGCAGGCCCGGCCGCATCGCGCATCCTCCGACCCCGTCATTGTCACGCGCCGGCCCTTTCCCGACAATGACATCCGCGCGTCCCCTTCCGCCGGAGCCTCCCGACATGAGCCAGCCCGACGTCCTCAAGCGCCTCGACTGCCCCTCCGTGCGCTTCCACGGCGACGAGAACGCCTTGTACGAGCGCCACCTCATCTACGACAACGTGATCGACCCTAAGGTCGCCCACATGCGGCAGAAGTTCGAGTCGTTCGCGCGGTCCGTCCGCGACATCCTCACCCACCGTTGGATCAAGACGCGAGCCGCCCACAACGCCGCCAACCCCAAGCGTGTCTATTACCTGTCGATGGAGTTCCTGATCGGCCGCTCGCTGACGAACAACATCACCAACCTGGCCGCCGACCCCCTCGTCCGCGAGATGCTCCAGAAGGAGGGCCTCGACCTCATGAAGGTCGCCGACCAGGAGCCGGACGCCGGGCTGGGCAACGGCGGCCTGGGGCGTCTGGCGGCGTGCTTCATCGACTCCCTGGCCACCCTCCAGATCCCGGCGGTCGGCTACGGGCTGCGCTACGAGTACGGCATCTTCCGCCAGGACCTCGAGGGCGGGTATCAGGTGGAGCGGCCCGACAACTGGCTGCGCCGGCCCGACCCGTGGGAGATCGCCCGCCCCGAGGAGACCAAGCCGGTCCGCCTCGCCGGCCGCTTCGACATGCGCGGCGGGCAGATCCACTACTCCCCCGGCGAGCAGACCCAGCTCTACGGCATCCCCTACGACCGCCCCGTGGTCGGCTACGGCGGACGCACCGTCAACACCCTCCGCCTGTGGAGCGCCGCCGCCCCCGACTACTTCGACTTCGGCGAATTCAGCACCGGCGACTTCTACGGGGCCGTCAGCGACAAGGTCGCCGCCGAGACGCTCACCCGCGTCCTGTACCCCGACGACTCGACCGCCTCGGGCCGGTCGCTGCGGTTCCTGCAGGAGTACTTCCTCGTCGCCTGCTCGCTGGAGGACATCCTCGGACGATTCCGCCGGCACAACGACGAGTGGAGGACGCTGCCCGACAAGGTCGCCATCCAGCTCAACGACACGCACCCGGCGATGGCCGTCAGCGAATTGATGGCGTACCTGCTCGACCAGATCGGCCTGAAGTGGGACGAGGCCTGGGACATCACCCACCGCACGCTGGCGTACACCAACCACACCCTGCTGCCGGAGGCCCTGGAGAAGTGGCCGGTGGACATGTTCGCCCGCCTGCTGCCCCGGCACCTGGAGATCATCTACGAGATCAACCGCCGCTTCCTCGGCGACGTGGCCAACCGCTACCCCGGCGACGTGGGCCGCCTGCAGCGCATGAGCATCATCGAGGAGGGGGCCGAACGCAAGGTGCGGATGGCGAACCTGGCCATCGTCGGCACGCACAGCACCAACGGCGTCGCGGCGATCCACAGCGACCTGCTGCGCACCAAGGTCGTCAAGGACTTCGCCGAGATGTTCCCGGAGCGGTTCAACAACAAGACGAACGGCGTGACGCCGCGGCGCTGGCTGCTCATGTGCAACCCGGCCCTGTCGTCGCTCATCACCGAGGCCATCGGCGACAGGTGGATCACCGACCTGGACGAGCTGCAGCGCCTGAAGCCGCTGGCGGAGGACGCCTCGTTCCGCGAGAAGTTCCGCAAGGCCAAGCGGAAGGCGAAGGAGCGGTTCGCGTCGTGGCTACGCTCGATGGGGGCGGTGGTCGATCCCGACACCCTGTTCGACTGCCAGGTGAAGCGCATCCACGAGTACAAGCGCCAGCTGCTCAACATCCTCCAGGTGGTCATGATGTATGACCGCCTCAAGCAGAATCCCAAGACGAAGGTGGTGCCGAGGACCTTCCTGTTCGCGGGCAAGGCGGCCCCGGCCTACGTCCTGGCCAAGGTCATCATCAAGCTCATCACCAGCGTGGCGTCGGTCATCGACGCGGACCCCGACATGGAGGGCAAGCTGAAGGTGATGTTCCTGCCGAACTACTCGGTGACCCTCGCCGAGAGGCTGATCCCGGCGACGGACCTGTCGGAGCAGATCTCGACGGCGGGGTACGAGGCGTCCGGCACGGGCAACATGAAGTTCATGATGAACGGCGCCCTGACCATCGGCACCCGCGACGGCGCCACCATCGAGATGGCAGAGGCCGCCGGCGAGGAGAACTTCTTCATGTTCGGGCTGACGGCGGAGCAGGTGGCGAACAGCCGGGGGTGGTACGACCCGCGGTGGCACTACAACAACGAGCCGGAGATCCGCGCGGCGCTGGACCTGATCTTCAACGACCACTTCAGCACGATGGAGCCGGGCATCTTCGAGCCGATCCGGCAGACGCTGCTGTACAAGGGCGATTACTACATGCACCTCGCCGACCTGGGGGCGTACGCGAAGGCGCAGGCGGCGGCGGGCGAGCTGTACGCCGACCAGGAGGCGTGGTCGCGGAAGGCGATCCTGAACGTGGCGTCGTCGGGGGCGTTCTCGTCGGACCGGACGATCGCGCAGTACGCCGCCGAGATCTGGGGCGCCAAGCCGGCCCCGGTTGGGTGAAAGGGCGGGCCACTCCTGGGCGGGGATCGTTGACGGGAGAGCCGCCAGGGACTTTCGAGCCGCGACGCTTCGGGATCGCGCAAGAAAGAGAACGGCTGCCAGCACGAAGAAGAATCGGCGTCACCGTTCACCGGCTTGTGGAGTTAGACAAAATGAGACGTGGAGGGCGGCCACGCCCCTGGTGTCTGAGGTCTGACCACAGGCCATGAAATGCAAATCCCGCCGAGGATTTGCATTGCAGGGGGGTGCCTGGGGGGGGGCAATGCAATGCAATCCGCACCCACCCCGCCACGCCACACGTCCACTTCCGTCTAATTCCCACCCCCGCTGAACGGGAACGAATCGGCGATGGCAGCCTCCGCCCGTCACTGCTTGCATTCCCGGCGGATTCTTTTCCGGACGCCGGCCCCGGCCCTCATCTGCATTCAGAGGCTTGCGTGGACGGCCTCGCCTGCGGATAATGCCCGTACCACCTGGGGTGGGGGGGGCAGACCATGGGTGAGGACAGCTCGTTCGCGGACCTCGTGACGAAGATGCAGCAGGGCGACCCGTCGGCCTGCCGCCGCGTCTTCGAGGCGTACTTCACACGCCTCATCGGCCTGGTGCGCAGCCGCATGGACCCGCGTATCCTCGCCAAGGACGGCCCCGAGGACGTGGCCCAGTCCGTCCTGAAGTCCTTCTTCCTCCGACACAAGGAGACGCCGTTCACCCTCGCCAACTGGGACAACCTCTGGGGCCTGCTGGCCTTCATCACCCTCCGCAAGTGCGGCCACCGCACCGAGCACTACAAGGCCCAGTGCCGCGACGTGGCCAAGGAGACCCCCATCGACCGGCCGTCGGCCGACTCCGACAGCGCCGCCTCGTGGATGGCCCTGGCCAAGGAGCCGTCGCCCTCCGAGGCCGCCGCCATGGAGGACACCATCCGCCAGCTCCTCGCCGGGCTGAACGACTTCGAACGCGGCGTCATGCAGCTCGCGCTGGAGGAGCACCCCCTCGCCGAGATCGCCCGCCGCATGAACACGACCGAGTACCGCTCCAAGCAGGTGATCGAGAAGGTCAAACGCCGCTGGGAGAAGTTGGGCTGACGAGGACGCCGCCATGCTGTCGCAAGATGAAGCCTCCGCCCGCGTGACCGAGGCCCTCGACCGCTTCGACGAGGCGTGGCGGCGCACCCCCGCCCCCCCCATCGACGACTTCCTCCCGCCCCCCGGCGACCCCGAGCGCGGCCAGGTGTTGCGCGACCTCGTCCACAGCGACATCGAGTACCGGTGGAAGGCGGGCCTCGGCGTTCCCGTCGAGGACTACCTCGCCCGCTACCCCGACCTGGCCTCCGACGCCTCCCTCGTCGCCGACCTCGCCGCCCAGGAGTTCCACCTCCGCCGCCGCTCCGACCCCGCCCTCCGCCCCGAAGAGTACGTCAAACGCTTCCCCAGGCACGCCGACGAGATCGCCGACCGCCTCCTCGCGGCCACCACCGGCGCCAGCGGCCCGCCCACGCACGACATCAACGGCCACGGGCTGCCCCCCTCGCTGCCCCCCGGCTACGAGGCGATGGAGGAGCTGGGCCGCGGCGGCATGGGCGTCGTCCTGAAGGCCCGCCAGATCATGCTGAACCGGCTGGTGGCCGTCAAACTCATCCGCGCCGACCTGTCGCGGCACCCGACGGCCCGATTGCGTTTCGATGCCGAGGCGCGGGCCGTCGCCAGCCTCGAACACCCAGGCATCGTCCGCGTGTACGACGGAGGCGTCCACGCCGGCCACCCCTTCCTCGTCATGGAGCACGTCCCCGGCGGCACCCTCGCCGCCCGCCTCCGCTCCGGCACCCTCGACCCCCGCGCCGCCGCCGAGCTGGTCGTCTCCCTCGCACGCGCCGTCCATTACGCCCACCAGAACGGCGTCATCCACCGCGACATCAAGCCCGCCAACATCCTCATGGGCGAGGGGCGAGCTGCCACGCCACGCCTCACCGACTTCGGCCTGGCACGCCAGCTCGAGGGCGGCATGCAGACGGTGCAGGGCGACCTCCTGGGGACGCCGGCCTACATGGCCCCCGAGCAGGCCGCCGGACGCTCCGCCCAGGTCGGTCCGGCCACCGACGTGTACGGCCTTGGGGCCGTTCTGTACGAGTGCCTCACGGGCCGCGCCCCGCACGCCGGGGAGACACGCGACGCCGCCATCAAGGCCGCCGCCAGGGGCGAGGTGGAGCCGCCCCGCCGCATCGACCCGCACCTCCCGGCGGGGCTGGAGAGGATCTGTCTGCGTGCCCTTTCAGCCGACCCGGCCGAACGTCACGCCTCCGCAGAGGCCCTCGCCGTCGATCTGGAGCGCTGGCTCAGCCGGCGGGTACGCATGCTGCGGGTCGGCCTGTCCGTGGCGCTGGCCTCCCTGCTGGTGACGGCTGGCATCGCGGCGGCGCTGCTCCGCGCGCCGGCACAACGCCCCGGCGGCACGGCGAAGGTGCTCCCCTTCCCGCGCTCGCTGGAGCCCGAGGCCCGCGTCCTCCCCGAGCCGAGGCCGCTCGACCCCGACAGGCCGCTGCGTGGCCTCCTGACGTTCAAGGTGTTGACGAGGAAGAAGCACTGGGAGGAGGTGACGGAGAAACGCACGGACGCGGTGCCTGTCCGCAACGGCGACAAGATCCGCGTGGAGGCGGAGCTGAGCCGGCCCGCCTACGCCTACCTCCTGTACCACGACGGCTCGGGCAAGACCTACGCACTCTACCCGTGGAACCCCGACGGCAAGTTCCGCGTCGGTTTGGCCGAGCCCCCGCCGTCCGAGGAGGCCGTCCGCGAGGCGATGTCGCCCCGCCCCAACGCCGGGTATCCGGTGAGGGACGCCAGCAGCCTCGACACCGTGATCCTGATCGCCAACAGGACACCGCTGACCCAGGACGACCGCGACCTGATCGTGCGTCAGTTGGCCCGGCTCAAGGGGGCGAAGAGCACGGCCCCCTACGAGGTCTTCGAGAGGGACTACTCCGGCGGCAAGCTCGACCGCTCGGCGGGGTGGTCGAGGGACCGCGGCATCGACGAGGCCGCGGTCGATGCCGTGGACAGGCCCTTCGACGACGCGATCCTGCCCATCGCCAGACGCGTGGACGTGCTGAAGGCGATCCGCTTCTCGCACTGGAACGAGGAGGAGGACGGCCAGCCGCCGCCCCGCCCCGAGAAGGACGGCGATGAGTGACCCAGTACGCCCGGCAGGGCTCGAACCTGCAACCTGCGGTTCCGAAGACCGCTGCTCTATCCAGTTGAGCTACGGGCGCGACACCTCCAGCGTATCGCAGCCCGCCCTCCGAGACAAGGCGGGGTGAGGTTGTCCCATGAGCCGCCTCCTCTTCGTCACCGGCAAGCTCGCCGAGCCGGCCCTCCGCCGCACGCTCGCCGCCATCGCACTCCAGGCCGGCTTCACCCCACATGTCGCCGTCCTCCCGATCACCGTCGCCGCCCTCGCCACCACACGCTGGATCGCCTCCCACCTCACCGTCCCCGATGGCATCGACCGCGTCATCCTCCCCGGCCTGTGCCAGGGCGACCTCGCCGAGATGCGCGCCTGCACCGCCCTCCCCGTCGAGCGCGGCCCAGAGGACCTCCGCGACCTCCCCGACCACTTCCGCGCCACGGTCAACCAGCGCGAGGGCTACGGCGCCCACGACCTGGAGATCCTCGCCGAGATCAACCACGCCCCACGCCTCACCCTCGACGAGATCGTCCGTCAGGCCCGGTCCCTCGCCGCCGACGGGGCCGACGTGATCGACCTCGGCTGCGACCCCGGCGGCCCCTGGGCCGGCGTCGCCGACGCCGTCAAGGCCCTGCGCGACGCCGGCCTGCGCGTCTCCATCGACACCTTCGACCCCGCCGAGGCCCGCGACGCCACCCGCGCCGGCGCCGAGCTGGTCCTCAGCGTCAACGCCTCCAACCGCGAACACGCCCCCGATTGGGGGGCCGAGGTCGTCGTCGTCCCCGACGGCGAGCCGTCCGTCGAGGGGATGGCCGACACCATCGCCTACCTCTCCGCCCGCAACGTCCGCCACCGCATCGACCCCATCCTCGCCCCGCTGGGCCTGGGCTTCGCCCCGTCGCTGGGCCGCTATTTGGAGGCGCGGCGGCTGTACCCGACGCACGGGGTCATGATGGGCGTGGGGAACGTCACCGAGCTGGTGGATGCCGACTCGTGCGGCGTGAACGTCCTCCTCGCCGGCTTCTGCCAGGAGGCCGGCATCCGCAGCGTGCTGACGACGCAGGTCGGCAACTGGGCGCGGTCGAGCGTGAAGGAGCTGGACCTGGCCCGCCGCCTGATGCACTTCGCCGTCACGCGCCGCGTCGTCCCCAAGCGTCTGGAGCCGGGACTCGTCCTGCTGCGCGACCCGCGCTTGCGTGCCCACGGCGAGGAGGGCCTGGCCGACATCGCCCGCCACGTCAAGGACCGCAACTACCGCATCTTCGCCGAGGGCGGCACCCTGCACGCGATCAACGCGGACGGCCACCTGAGCGGCGACGACCCGTTCGAGCTGTTCGCCCGGATGAAGGACATCGACCCGTCACACGCCTTCTACCTCGGCTACGAGATGGCGAAGGCCGCGACGGCGCTGACGCTGGGGAAGAACTACCACCAGGACCGGGCGCTGCGCTGGGGCTTCCTCACACGCGAGGAATAGCAGGTACTTCAGGTCGAACGTCACCCCTCGCCCGCCCCCGTCCGCTCGATCCACGCCTTCATCGCCTCGGCGGGCCGGCAGCGTGCGTTGTCAAGGCCATAGGATCGCGCCTGCCCGAGGGCCGACGCCTCCCCCTCGATGCAGAACGAGGGGTTCTCCAGGGTCGGGCCCAGGCCAAGGTGATCGTGGCGACGGACCAGCGAGGGCGTCCCGACGACGGCGAACACGCCCGCCGACGTTTCGGCGCCGTGTCACGCGCCGGCGCGGGGTGCGTACGTACGGCGGATGTCGGAACAGGCGGCCACGCGATGCGGGGTGAGGTCATGGCGTTTCTCGCGATGGGCAGGACGACGGTGCTGGAGCGGTTCCCGATGGGCGCGTACACCTGCGTCCTGCACGGCGATGTCGAATCCGTCGGCCTGATCGAGTACGGGCACGTCCTCGACGTGATCGACCCGGCCTCGGGCAAGCGCGTGTTCGCCGTCGCCGCCGAGCGCAACCAGATGGCGCGGATTCTCGGCGGCGGCTCGCACTTCCTCTGCGGGTACGACGGCGGGACGCACCTGAACTACGGCTCATCGGACGACTGGGCCGGCCGCGAGAAGTTCCTCGAGCGGGCGAAGAAGCTGGTGTGCGACAAGCTCGGCATCCCCGCCGAGGCGCCTCCGGCGCCTGCCCGGCTGTCCTACGGGACGCCTGCGGAGGCGCCGCCCGCCCGCCCCATCCTGGGCGGCATGGCCCTTTCTCTGGGCGGCGTGCTGGCCGTCCTGGCGCTCGCCCTGATCGGTCATGAGTCGGCCCTCTCGTACATCCCAGGCCTGCGGACGCTGCTGACCACGGCCGCATTCGCCGCGTTCGCCGCGGGCTGCTTCCTGACGGCCCTCCGGCTGCCGAGGGGCGTGGCCGCGATGCTGTGGCCTGCCGGCGCGTGCGGGGCCGGGGCGGCGCTGATCGCCCTGGTGCAATTCGCCATGCGGATGACCCTGTCGCCGGAGCTGGGCCACTGGCTGGACTTCCTGCCGGCGCAGGGGCTGCTGATGGCGGGGCTGTTCTTCCACGGGCTGTTCCTGATGGCGCTGGCCAATTCGATGGGCCTGCGCTTCGGCGAGGGGGCCGCGATCCGCATGCTGTATGCGTGGCTGCTGTTCACCGGCCTGTACTTCTACGCCCACTGGAGGGCCGGCGGGCCGCCGGCGGAGTGGGTCGGGATGGTGAGCCTGTTGGGGCTCGGTGTGTGGTCGATCTATCAGGCGCTGGTGGCGGCCTCGGCCCGCGCCGCCCGCCGCGATATGATGGGTGCATGAGCCGCGCCGAGCTGATGCGTCTGCTGTCGGCGTGCAAGGCCGAGCCGGAGGACGACGCCGCGCGCCTCGTGCTGGCGGATTGGTTGGAGGAGCACGGCGACGAGGACGACCGGGAGCGGGCGGACTTCGTGCGTCTCCAGGTGACGGCGGGGCCGGGCAACGGGACGCCTGATCTGCGGGCGTTGCGCTGGGACCGCTGGCGGAGGTCGATCCCTCGATGGGCGCCGTTCCAGGCCGACCTCGCGAAAGGGCGGACTGCGGTGGATGAGCGCGGCCTCGTTGTCGTGGACGCCAAGGCGAAGGCCGTGAACGGGCCGCAGGCGTTGCGGTGGGCCGGCACGGAGGCGTGGGCCTGGGTGGAGCGACTTCGTGTGTGTCCGGCGACGGGGCAGTTGGATCACCTCCTCGCGTCGCCTTTGCTCGATACGCTCGGCGTCCTGCATCTGCATCAGTCAAGCATCACCGACGAGGACATGGCGGCCCTCGCCGCCGCGTTCCGGCCTTCGTGGCGCGGGCTGTGGCTGCAAGAGATGGGCTTCGGCCCCGGCGGGCTATCCGCGCTGGCCGACACGGCGAACGCGGCCGGGGTGACATCGTTACGACTCGGCGGCAGCGGTCCCGCGGTGAGCGAAGCACTTGCACACGCCCTCCCCGCCGTCCGCGAGCTGGAGATGCCTGACTCCGCGAATGCCGATTGGCGCCAGCTCCTGCGATCCGCGTGCTGGCGTCTCGAATCCATATCCCTGCCGCGCTCCGGTCAGACGGAATGCACTCGCGCAGCGGCCGAGGCGGCCTCTTGTGTCGGGCTGCGCAAGCTGTCGCTGTCACGCGGGTTAGGTCCGGATGTGGCACACCTACTGGCCGCGCGATTCCTGCCGACGCTGGAGGGGCTGGCCCTCGTGGACTGCTTCATCAACCCGGAGGACGCGGGCCGCCTGAGCCGCGCCTCCGCACCGAGCCTGCGCCGGCTGTCGCTCCACGGGACGCTCATGTTGCCCGATCCGGTGCGTGTGCTGGCTGCGTCGGGATGGATGGCGTCGTTGACATACCTCGTATTGCGCGACCCCCGCCTCGGGCCGCTCGGCGTCGAGGCGCTGACGGCCATGACGGCGGCCCCGCTGGCGCTGGACCTGCGCGACGCGCGGATGGGCGATGATGGCCTGCGGACGCTGGCCGCTTGGCCGGGGCTGTCCCGATGCCGGATGCTGTACCTGGGCCTGAACGGAATCACCGACGCGGGCATCGGCGCCCTCACCGAGTCGCCGTATCTCGATTCGCTCGTCGGGCTGGACCTGTCCGGCAATTCCATCGGCGACGCGGGGGCGGCCCGCGTGCTGGGCGCCGATTGGGCCGGGCGGCTGGTGCAGGTCAATCTCTCGGGCAACCCGCTGACCGAGGGCGTCATCCCGGCACTCCTCGCCGCACGCCTCGACGCCATGCGCGAGCTACGCTTGACACCGGCGGCCGTGTCCGCCGTGGTGCGCGAACGGCTGGCGCACATCGAGTACGTGGACGGGGGCAAGCCATGAGTGTCGATGCCTGGCTGAAGGACGCCGCGTACCGCGGGCTGCTCGGCGACATCGTCGCCAACCCCGACGACGACACGCCGCGCCTGGTGATGGCCGACTGGCTGGAGGAGCGCGGCCACGACGAACGCGCCCGCTTCATCCGTGTCCAGATCGAACGCTCCAAACTTTCGGAACACTCGCGGCGCTGGTGGGACCTGCGCATCGAGGAGGCCCGGCTCCTGGCGGCACATGAGGACGCGTGGCTCGGCAAGCTCCGCAAGATGCTCACGCGGGTGGAGTGGCGGCGCGGCTTCGTCGAGCGTGTGACCCTCGGCGTGGGGCAGCTGGCGAAGCACGCGGGCGACGTGTTCACGCTCACGCCGGTGTACCACCTCCAGATCATGCGGCTGGCGCAGGCCAAGTTGTCGATGACCGACCTCGCCGCCATCGAGGCGCTGCGGCGGACGAGGTCGCTCTGCCTGCGGTCGAGCAACCTCGGCGACGAGCGTCTGGCGGCGTTCCTGAACGCGGTGCCGCTGCCGCACCTGGAGGAGCTGGACCTGACCGGCGCGGGGGTCGGTCCACGCACCCTGCTGGCCATCGAGGGGCGGTGCCCGCCGTCGCTCCGCTCGCTGTCGCTCGGCGGGAACTACCTGCCGGGGCACTTCCCCGCCATCGCCTCGCGTCTGGGTGGCTTCACGCTGCACGAGCTGGATCTGGGCGGGACCGACCTCCGCAGGCCGGACATGGACGCCCTCGCCGACTGGCCGGGGCTGGCGTCGGTGCGGCGGCTGGACCTCTCCGGGATGCAGCTCGGCGTGGCCGGGTGCGAGCGCCTGTTCGGGTCGCCGCACCTGGGGCCGCTGGAGCGGCTGCACCTGGGCGGCGTGCCGGTGCGGATCGGCGGGATGCGGGCCATCGTCGGCTGCCCGCGTTTGGCCGGCCTGAAGGACCTTCGCCTCAACAACTCCGCCATCGACCAGGGCGGGATCGAGGCGCTGGCCGAAAGCCCCGGCCTGGCGTCCCTGGAGTCACTCGACCTGGGGAACAACGAGATCGGCCGGACACGCGCCCGCGTCCTGGCGGGCTGGCCCGGCCTGTCGCGGCTGCGCTCGCTGTCGCTCAACAACAACCTGATCGGCGACGCCGGCCTCGCGGCGCTCCTGGAGAGCCCCCACCTGGGCGACCTGGCATCGCTGGGCCTGGCGCGGGCGGACCTGACGGCGGGGGCGGCGAAGCATCTCATCGGCTGCCCGAAGCTGGCGTCGCTGTGCCGGCTGGACATCTCGGGGAACACGCGGATCCGCGAGGGGGAGCTGCGGGCGATGCTGGCGTCGCCGACGCTGTCGGGGCTGCGGTCGCTGGGCCTGTTTTACCTCAACCTGCCGTCGAGGTACGCGGCGGAGCTGGCGGGGCGGTTCCCGGTGTGACGGGTGCGGGCGTCAGCGGGTTCCGTTGGCCCTCCTCGGCGTGTCCGGTATGGGGATGCGCACGGTCCTCCTGACCATGAACGCCGACGCCGGCGCCGAGGGCCTGGTCGTCCGCGAGAGCGAGCTCAGGCGCTGGCCGGCTCGGGGACGACGGGGCCGCCGTTCAATGTGATCGGCGCCTTCACGGCAGCAGCGAACCGCGACACCGCCGCCGGCGGCAGGTGGGTTGGCAATGTCTCAGCAAAGGCGTCGGCCTGCTCGGGCGTCAGGTGCGCCAGCAGCCCGACGATGATGCCCACGAGGTCGCGCTTGCCGCCGTGCCGGGGATGCTCTAGCTCGTCGAGGACGTTCTGGATCACGAAGGAGTTCCCGAACCCCTTGCCGAAGCTGGCCGACAGGCGGGCGGCCTCCTCGGGGTCGTGAGGCCCGGCCTTGAAGACGCGCGGCGGGCCGGCAGGCGGCCTCTTCGGCATCCGGTCATCGCTCATCTCCGTCCTCCGTTCGATACAGAAGGATCTTGGCATCCGCCCTGGGGTGCTCCACCAGGTCCGGGGTGAAGAACCGCACTTCGATTGAGTATTCCCCAGGCCCCGGCAGCTCGCACCCGTCCAGCTCGATCCGCAGTGCCGCATACTGTTGCGATCCGTTGAAAGAAACGCGGAATCGGGCGTATCGGATCAGCTTCTCGTCCTCATCGCTCCCCAGAAGGACGGTCCCGTTGAAGTCGCCGGCCGCGTCGCAGAAGCAGAGCAGGTAGACGTGTAGGGTGCGGATGTCGGGGAAAGACTCGGCCCGGGCGTAGAACCGAGCGTTGAGCAGGGTGAAGACCTCTGCCTCGGATTCGCTCGGGACGGCCTCATCGCAGATGGCGATTGACCGCACATTCGGCACCCTCATGGGCGTCGGCCTGCCCCCCCGCTCGCGTCCTTCTGCTATCATACCGCATCGCCGCGCAACGGTGTATCCCGAGCCATGCCTTCACTCACCTACGACTTCGATGTCGCCGTCGTCGGCGCCGGGCACGCCGGCGTCGAGGCCGCCCTCGCCGCCGCCCGCATGGGGACGCGCACGGTCCTGCTGACCATGAACGCCGACGCCGTCGCGGCCATGTCCTGCAACCCGGCCATCGGCGGCGTGGCCAAGGGGCAGATCGTCCGCGAGATCGACGCCCTCGGGGGCGAGATGGGCAAGTGCATCGACGCGACGGCGATCCAATTCAGGATGTTGAACCGCACCAAGGGCCCGGCCATGCACTCGCCGCGCGCCCAGGCCGACAAGAAGGCCTATCAGTTTCACATGAAGCACGTGGTGGAGCAGACGGCGAACCTGACCCTGCGCCAGGAGGTGGTCGAGGGCCTCGTCATCGAGCCGCTGCCGGCGCCCAACGAGCGCGGGCAGACGCGGCGGGTGGCCGGCGTCCTCGCGCAAGGGGGCACGCTGTACCGCGCCCCGTGCGTCGTCCTCACCACGGGGACGTTCCTCAAGGCGATCATGCACACCGGCGAGTCGAAGGCCCGCGGCGGGCGGGCCGGCGACGGCTCCGCCGAGTCGCTCTCCGAGTCGCTCGCGTCATGCGGCTTCGAGCTGGCCCGCTTCAAGACCGGCACACCATGCCGTCTCAACGGGCGCACCATCGACTTCGGCAAGTGCGAGCCGCAACCGGGCGACGACGACCCGCGCCCATTCAGCTTCGCCACGGAGAAGATCGCGCAGCCGCAGATGATGTGCCACATCACGCAGACCACGGCGGCGGCCCACGCCCTCATCCGTGCCAACCTGCACCGCGCCCCCATGTACTCGGGTCAGATCGACAGCCGGGGGCCGCGCTACTGCCCGAGCATCGAGGACAAGGTGGTGAGGTTCGCGGAGAAGGAGTCGCACCAGCTCTTCCTCGAGCCCGAGGGGCGCAACACCCTGGAGTATTACGTCAACGGCATCTCGACCTCGCTACCGCGCGACGTGCAGCAGGGGATGTTGCGGCTCATCCCCGGCCTGGAGGACGCGGAGGTGCTGCGCTGGGGGTACGCGGTGGAGTACGACTACGCCCCGCCGACGCAGCTCCACTCGACGCTGGAGACGAAGCCGGTGGCTGGGCTGTTCTTCGCGGGGCAGATCAATGGGACGACGGGGTACGAGGAGGCGGCGGCGCAAGGATTGATGGCCGGCATCAACGCGGCGCTCCTGCGAAGACAGGAAGCGCCCTTGATCCTGGACCGCAGTCAGGCGTATATCGGAGTCCTCATCGATGACCTCGTCACGAGGGGGGTCGATGAGCCGTACCGCATGTTCACCAGCCGGGCCGAGTACCGGCTGCTGCTGCGGCACGACAACGCCGACCGCCGGCTCACGCCCCTGGGGCGGCGGGTCGGGCTGGTCAACGACGCCGACTGGGGTCGGCTCGAGCGCAAGGAGGCGGGTATCGCCGCGTTGACGCGAACGCTGGAGTCTCACAGGCACGGGGGGGACACCCTGTCCACCTGGCTGCGGCGCACCGAGGTGACGTGGGAGCAGGTGCGTGAGATGCACCCGGCGCTGGGCGAGCCGGCGGCGGACGTGCGCGAGCAGGTGGTGCTGGAGGCGAAGTACTCGGGCTACATCGGGCGCCAGGCGGTGCAGGTGGAGCGCTTCCAGCGTCTGGAGGGCAAGGCGATCCCGGCGACGTTCGACTACCACGCGGTGCCACAGCTCCGCATGGAGGCGAAGGAGAAATTGACACGTGTCCGCCCGGCCACGTTCGGGCAGGCCGGCCGCATCAGCGGGATCAGCCCGAATGACCTGGCGGTGCTGCTCATCCACCTCGGCTGATCGGGCAATCTGGCGAAGACAGGGTGGCCCCGGAGGGCGGGGCGGTCCGATGAGAGAGGGCGGGGGGGGCAAAAGAGGCCCTTCGGGGAAAATTCCGGAGGGTCGTCACAAGATGAAGGCGTCCAAGGAGTTTGGAGTGAAGGCAGGGAGGGAGGCGATGTTGACACGCTTCACAGGTTGGTTATAATCGCGAGTGTTGGAAAGGTCGGCAACCCTTCCTCCACCTCCGCAGTACACCTTGACCGTCCGGGCTCCCCGGACACCGGCACGACTCCGAAGCCGTGTCCGGCGAAGGAACGCCAATCGAAATCGGCCCTCCCAGAGGGGCCGACGCGTGGAAGGTACGCGCGGCGGGGCGATGTGGACATTCAGGGGCCGTACGCCCCGTCGTAGATCGGATCGAGGCAGAGGCGGCTCACGGAGGAACCGGGCCTGGCGTCAGCGACGCCGGCCGTACTCGTGCGACGGGCTTGTGCCCGTAGGGATGGATGAGCGTGATGAAGACCGTTTTCACGACCGGCGAGGCGGCCAAGATCTGCAAGGTCAGCCAGCAGACCATCATCCGCTGCTTCGATAATGGGCAGCTCAAGGGCTTCCGGGTGCCCGGCTCCAAGTTCCGCCGCATCCCGCGTGAGGCGCTGTACCGCTTCATGAAGGATAACAGCATCCCGACCGACGCCCTGGAGTCCGGCAAGCGCCGGGCCCTGCTGGTGGACGACGACATCGAGATCGTGGACCTGATGAACAAGGTCCTCGAGGAGGACGGGCGGTTCGAGGTGCGCATCGCCAACAACGGCTTCGACGCCGGCATGATGGTCAAGGACTACCGCCCCGACATCATCATCCTCGACTACATGCTGCCGGACATCAACGGCAAGGAGGTCTGCCAGCGTGTGCGGGCCGACGCCTCCCTGGAGGACGTGCGCATCCTGTGCATCTCCGGCCTGGTCGAGGACGACAAGATCCAGGAGCTGCGTCTGGCCGGGGCCGACGACTTCCTGCGCAAGCCGTTCGAGATCGACGTCATGATCGACCGCATGTGCGCCCTGCTGGAGATGGAGCCGGCGGCGACCGCCTGACGGCTCGTAAGGATGAAGGATGAAGGATGAAGGATGAGAAGGGGTGGCCTGATCGCGAGGCCGCCCCCCGATCCGGCGTCCTTCTCATCCCTCATCCTTCATCCTTCCTCCTTTCCGCCGAGGCCACGCGAATGAAAGGCCCGCTGCTGGATGCCGTGGCCGGCCTGCAATGGCTGGCCCCGTCCGCGCCGTCCCTCGCCGGCCTGGCCGGGCCGTCCGGGGCGTGGGCCGCCGTCCGCCATGACCCCGCCGCCGTCCTGCTGCTGGCACGCCACGGCGGCGACCCCTTCCCGCTCCCGCCCCTCACCGACCCCGCGCCGCTGGAATTCGCGCTGGCACGCCTTTCCGAGCCGCCCGGCGGGTGGGCCGGCTGGGACGACGCTTTGCGCCCGTTGCATGAGCCGGCCTGGGCCACGGCCCGGCTGGCGGCGGTGCTGGCGCGGCGGACCGGACGCGCCGAGCCGATCCGTGCCTGGTGCGCCGGGCTCCTCGCGCCCCTGGGGTGGCTGGCCGTGGGGGCCGTCGCGCCGGACCTCGCCCTCGACGCCTGGACCGACCCGGCCCTGGGTCGCGACCCCGTCCGCACGCAGGAACGGCACTGGGGGGCGAGTGCCGCTGGGATCGCCCGGCGGGTCGCCCGACAGTGGGCGCTCCCCGGCTGGCTGTCCGACACGCTCGGGCGTCTGGAATTGCCCGCGCCGGGGGCGGCCCGATTGGGCGGTGACGCCTCGCTCCTGGCCATCGTCCGCGTCGCGATCCACCTCGCCGGCCAGGCCGGGGCGGACCCGAATCTGCTGGCACGCGGCGAGACCGTGGAGGCTGATGCCGCCTGGCTGGGGTTGGACCTCGGCGCCCTGGACGCGGCTGAATTGCTGGCGGGGGAGCCGCTCGACCTGCCGGGGTGGCAGACGCCCTACGGGGCGCCCCTGCTGCGCGAGGTGCTGGCGCTGGCGGCGGAGAACCGCACGCTCCGCGGCGGGCCGCCGCGGCTGGCGCTGGAGCGCGAGGCGGACAGCCTGAACGTGGCCCTGCGCGACCAGATGCGCGGCGAGGCGGAGCGGCTTCGGCAGGCCAAACTGGCGGCGCTGGCGGAGTTCGCCGCCGGGGCCGGGCACGAGATCAACAACCCGCTGACGGTCATCTCCGGGCAGGCGCAGTACGTCCTGTCGCACGGCGAGGAGTGGCTGTCCGACGACGAGGAGGGCGCGGCCCGCAAGGCGCTGAACACCATCATCGCCCAGACGAAGCGCGTCCACACGATCCTGCGCGACCTGATGCTGTTCGCCCGGCCCGCGCCCGCGCGGCCGGACCGGTTCGACCTGCCCACGCTGCTCGGCGAGGTGGCGGCGTCGCTGGAGGACGTGGCCGGGCCGAAGGCGGTGCGGATCGAGGTGCGCGGGCCGGACCGATTGGCGGCGTGGGCCGATGTCGAGCAGACGAGGCAGGCGTTGGCGTGCATCGCACGGAACGCGGCGGAGGCGGCGCCGGCGGGCGGCTGGGTGAGGCTGACGGCGGCGGCCACGCCGGAGGGCGTCGAGGCGCTGGTGGAGGACTCGGGGCCTGGGCCGGCGGCGGAGCAGCGTCCGCACCTGTTCGACCCGTTCTATTCAGGCCGGAGCGCGGGGCGCGGCAAGGGGCTTGGCCTGCCGGTGGCGTGGCGATTGGCGCGGCAGCAGGGCGGCGACGTGCGTCTGGAGCCGGCGCGTTCTGGCCAGCCGACGCGGTTCGTGCTGTCGCTGCCGTCGCCGTCCTCGCCGGACGGCCTGCGGGCGGCGTGAGGGCTGGCGTGTCGGCGGCGGGCCGTGTAGAATTCCTCCGATTGCTCTTTGGAGGCCCGCCGATGAGCGTCGAGGACATCCGGACCGAGCTGCGCCGTCTGGCCCGACAGGTGCCATTTGAGTCATACATCATCGCATTCATCGGCGGCGAGACTGCGGTGATCGAACATCCCGAGAATGTCGCGTTCGATCCGACGCCAGGGGCGTCCTCGGGCTTCTACGTCTTCACGGGCCGGTTGCGCATGGCGAGCCGTTTCGAGGCGGTGTCGAGCATCACGACGCTGTCCAGTGCCATTCCCGGCGGGAACGGACGGACGAACGGCCCCTGAGCGTCAGAACTCGATGGCCTCCGGGCCGGCGAGGGGCAGGACGAAGATCTTGCCGTCGCCCATGCGGCCCGTGCGGGCGGCGCGGGCGACCCGCTCGACGGCCTCGTCGAGACGGTCATCGGCGACGCAGAGGGTGATCTCGACCTTGGGGAGGAACGCCATGCTGTACTCGCTGCCGAGGTAGCGTCCGAGGTAGCCCTTCTGCCGGCTGTAGCCCTTGGCCTCGCGCACCACGACGGAGTCGGCGCCGACCTCGGCGGCGACGCGGAGAACGGCCTCGGCGCGGAACGGCTTGACGACGACGGTGAGCTGCTTCATCGCTTTGCCCTCTCGATGTGGCCGACCGCTAGAGGTCGAGCGTGGCGATGGTGAGGCGCACGCCCTCGACGTAAGAGATGTCCAGCCCGGTGAGCTGTTTCGCGAGGCCGAAGAGCGCGTCCTCCGCGTCCTGCCAGTCCAGGCCCGCCTCTTCCGGAAGTGGTTTGCCGGATTGTTCGACGGCCGCACCCTGCGAGCGCATCAGCCGTCGTCTCTCCGTCCCCGCGACGTGAAGGCTGAAGCCGTAAATGTCGCTCACCCCCGCGAGGATGAGGGCGAGCGCCCGGCCCTTCGCGGACGCGGCCTGTAACACATCGGGGAAGGTGATGACCCGGACGTTCGGCGTCCACAGCACGCCCCAGCCGGGCAGTTCGCCTAGGGCGACGTCCTGCCCGAGCGAGGACGAGCTGGCCTCATCCCAGGTCACGGTGCGTTTGGTCAGACGGAACACGTCCGGGATGACACGCCGCATGTCCGCGGACGTCAGCCCTTCCGCCAACAGCACCGACGAATTCCATCCCATCTCACCACCCCTCCAGCGGGTGCTTTCGCTCCTTGAGCGGCAGGGGCACCGGCGCCCCCGCCCGGTGTGAGGCGTACACCGCCAGGATCATCTCCAGCGCCGCCCGCCCGTCGTACATGCTGCCTAACGGCTGGCGGTCCTTCTCGATGGCCTCGATGAGGTCCTTGACGATCCACACGTTGCCCGGTGCCAGGCCCGGAGCCTTCAGCGTCTCGGGCTTGCCGACGCCGGCGCTCGTCACCTCCTGCCACTTGCCGCCGCGCCCCGTCCACGTCGGGTCGGCACAGAACCACACCGCCGGCAGACTCCCCGTCTGCATCGTCACGAAGCCCTTCGTCCCGTACACCGCCAGCGCGAACCGCTTGCTATCCTCACGCGGGCTCTTCGCCTTGTGCGTGCCGAACGTCCCGAGGACGCCTTTGGGGAGGCCGTAGCTCGCCGTGATGTGGTCGCCGGCCACGGGGCCCATGCCCTCGCCGCCGGCGCGGACGTCGGCCTTCGTCGCCGGCTTGCCGCCCTGCCGCACCTTGGCGAAGCACCATTCGGGGTCGCCCACCAGGTGGCGCATGAGGTCCATGATGTGCGTGCCGAGGACCATGAGGTCGTCGCCGCCGCCGCGGTGATCCTCCTTGCCCCGTCCCCGCGCCTCCAGCACGTCGCCGAGGGTGCCCGCCGCGATCATCTCCTTGACGCGGGCGATGCGCGGGCTGTGCCGCGTCTGGTGCGCGATGGCCAGCTTGACGTGGTGCGTCTCGCACGCCTTGATCATCTCGTCGGCTTCAGCGAGGGTACGCGCCATGGGCTTCTCGAGGAAGACGCTGGCCCCGGCCCTGGCGCAGGCGACCACCATGTCCCGGTGCATGTCGAGGAAGCGGTCGGCCACGCTGACGATGCGTGGCTTCTCCTTCTCAAGCATCGTGCGGTAATCTTCGTAGGTGTTCTTCGCCCCGATCTTCTTGGCCTCGTCGGCCCGGCCCTTGGCGTCGGGGTCGGCGACTGCCACCACTTCGACGCCTTCGATCTCCTTCCAGACGACGCCGAGGCCGTGGCCGTAGCCGCCCTTGCCGGTGCGTCCGATGACGGCGACCTTGTACTTCCCTGGCATGATGCTCCCCCGTGGCCCGCACTTCCGTCAAGGGCAGCGTAGGCGGACGTCGCCGGAGGGGCAACGTGGGGCAAGGCGTGAAGTCTTCATGGCGCTGGCGTCGATGGAGGTGAATGGCCCACTCCTCCCCGAGACCCCCGCCATGCTGCCCAGGCCCGCCGTCGCCGGCTGCTACTTCGACATCGGGTTCGTGCCGCCGCTGGCGGCGATGGAGCTGGAGTGGGAGGGCGGCCCCGGCGGGGAGCGCGAGTGGGAGCTGCCACGCGGCGAGCGCCTGCAATCGCCGCTGCCGGCGCGGTTCGGGCTGCTGGTGCGGCGGCAGGCGGAGGACTCCTACGCCGTCACGCTCCTGTGGGGGGCGACGTACCGGCAGTGGTACTCGCTGCGCCGCCGCGAGGTGGAGGCGTCGGCGCTGGCGCCGCTGCTGGCGGCGCTGGGGACGCCGCTGGAGTATCTGCTCGACCAGCCGCTCGGCGGACAGGGCATGTCCGGGGCGGCGTGAGGGTCGGCGTGCATCACGTCCCTGCCGGCGGGGCGTCCTCGGCGAACAGCTCCTCAATGGAGCCGATGCCGCCTGCCCGCGCCGCCATCTCGACGAGGCGGTCGGTGTCATGGATCGCTTCCACCCGCGCCATCACCTCGGGCGGGGCCTGCCCGAACTTCCGCTCCAGGGCGCGGCGGATCACCCGCACGATCCCCTCCTGCTCGTTGATGTCCAGCATGCTCCTGGCCATGTTGCCTGCCTCCTGACGACGGGTTCACGGTGGGGGCGGGGCGTCGCCCTCGGAGAAGAGGTCGTTGATCGACTTGGCCTCGATCAGGCGGTCGCCGAGCGCGAGGAGCAGGTCGGTGTCCTGGATCGCCTCGATCCTCTGCGTTACGGCCTGGGGGACGGGGCCGAATTTCCGCTCCATCAGCCTGCGAATCATCCGCACCATCCCCTCCTGCTCGGTAATGTCCAACATGCTCCTGGCCATGTCTCCTGCCTCCTGACGCCTGGTGTGGCTGTTCTGCTCGACGAGGACGCGAATCTCGTCGCGTGGGATGTCGCCCCTGCGTTGCATGACGTACAGCAGGGCGGCACGCAGCACCTCCAACGAGCGGACGTGGTCCGGCGCCCGCGCCGCGTCCAGACGGCTCACGACGGCCCGCAGCACCCGCTCCAGCTCGTCACGCTCCCCGGCGGTGACGCGCATCACCGCCAGGAACTGCATCCACAGGCCGCCCGCGAGGAGCGAGTCGGCGGTGTGCCCCGCCAGCTCCCAGTATATCGGGCCCCAGTCCGGCGCGAGAAGGCGGAGCGTCTCCGGGCCGGTCACCAGGTCGCGCACGGTGCGGGTGGCGCCCCACGGCCCCTGGCCCGTGTACAGGATGATGGGCAGCACCGGCAGCAGCGTCAGCGGCCCGCGCGGCGTGTCCCGCCCCTCCCAGGCGCGCCAGTGGCGGTCCCAGAAGCCCGCCAGGTTGAAGAGCGTGCGGAAGGCGGAGACGGGGTCGTCCTGCGTCTGGTGTTCGATCATCACGCACACGAGCACCGGCGTCGTGCCCGTTTCCTGACGCAGCGGGATGACGCACAGCACGTCGGCCTCGCGCCCGCGCCAGTCGTCCGTGAAGAAGTCGCGCGACACGTCCTCGATCGCCGCGAAGTCGAACTGGTCGGCGAGGTCGGGCACGCACGCCCGCAGGAAGTCGCGCAGGTTGGCCGGGTCGCGCAGCGTGTCGCGCATCACCCGGTCACCGAGCTGGCGCGGCGGACGCATCACACGCCCCCAATCGCGCCGATGGCCGCGTCCAGCCGCGCCAGCGCCTCGTCGGCGTCAGCAAGCGTCATGGCGTGGCAGAAGCCGTGGTGGCACGCGCCGCCGCCGTAGTCGTGGAAGTACACGCCGTGCCCGATGGCCGACTTGATGAAGCGCAGCATCATCGGCCGGTGGTGTTTCACGGCGTCGGCGTAATCGCGCGGCTCGCCCGGCACGCCGAAGTACACGCCGAACCGCGCCCCCAGCCCTCGTACTTGCGCATCGACGCCGTGCTTCGCGAACAGCCCGTTCAGCCCCGCGAATAGCCGTGACCCCACGGCGTTGATGTGTTCGTAGAAGCCTGGTGCGCGGTATGCCCGCACGGCGGCCAGGGCCGCGGCGACGGCGACGGGGTGGCCGTTGTAGGTGCCGGAGTGCTGGCAGTCGCCGACGGGCATGAGGCGGTCCATCAGGTCCTTGCGCCCGCCGAACACACTCAACGCCTGCCCGCCGCCGACGGCCTTGCCCAGCGTGCACAGGTCCGGCGTGATGCCGAGATACGCCTGCGCCCCGCCGGGGCACATGCGGAACGCGCTCAGCACCTCGTCGAAGATCAGGAGCGAGCCGTGCCGGGCGGTGAGTGAACGCATGGCGTCGAGGAATTCGCGTGTCGGCAGGATGCAGCCGGCGTTGAAGTAGATCGGCTCGCCGATGACGGCGGCGATCTCGTGCCCGTGCTTCCTGAAGGCGTCCTCCAGCAGGTCGGGCCGGTTGTACGGCACGAGGACGAGGTTGTCGGCGAGGTGGGACGGCAGGCCGGCCGATCCGGGGTGGGCCGTGCCGAGCTTCTCGGCGGGGGTGCCGATGGCGAACATGACCTGATCGTGGTAGCCGTGGAAGTTGCCCTCGAACTTGAGGATCTTGGTGCGTCCGGTGCAGGCGCGGGCGAGGCGCAGGCAGTGCATGGTCGCCTCGGTGCCGGACCCGGTGAAGCGCACGCGCTCCAGGCAGGGCACCGTCTCGCACAGGAGCGCCGCCAGCTCGGCGTGCTGCTCGTTCTCGTAGGAGCAGGGCGCCCCGCGGTCCAGGGCGGCGTCGATGGCGCGGCGGACGGCGGGGTGCCCGTGGCCCAGGAGCGTCGCGCCGTGCGAGCAGCACAGGTCGATGTACTCGCGGCTGTCGAGATCCCAGACGCGGCAGCCGTCGGCCCTGTCGAAGTACATGGCGTGGCCGAGGGCGCGGTTGACGCGGGTGGAGGAGCTGACGCCGCCGGCGAGGGACTGGCAGGCGGTCTCGAACTGCCGGACGACGCGGCTCATGGGGTGGCCTCCGTGGGGGATGCGTCTATTGTGGCGAAACGGGCCGTCGCGGCATTTGGTTGACCCGGAGAGCGTGGGAGGGATAATGGGATGGAGGCCCGGAGGTTGCAGACATGAGCGCGCCGAGCATCGAGCAAGCCGCCACGACGGGGGTGCCCCCGCGCCTCACGGCGGAGCGCCGCGCCGAATTCCTGGAGAAGGCCAAACTCCTGGCCACGGAAATCGGCGAGGTCACGCCGGCGGGTGAGGTGGCGACGGCCCAGGAGGCACGCCGTGCGGCCGTGTGGTTCGTCCTGATGCGGGTGAGCAACCTTGTCCGAGTCGGTGGCGTCGAGGCCGCCGAATGGCGCGACGGTGAGCGGCCCGTATGGGCGTTCCCGCTCTCTCTGACCTATCCGCACAAGGGAGATGTGGGCCGCGTCGGCGAGGTGCTTGTGGACGCGAAGACCTGCAAAGTGCTCGACGATCCCGAACGGGTTGCAAGGATCGAAGCCGATGTCAGCGAGCTTGCCCGACGTACCATTGGTTGAGCAGGAGCTGAAATCCTCCTGCGTCGCGGCGTCCGCCCGCATGGTGCTGATCTTCCTCGGCGACGCCCGCACAGAGGAGGAACTGCGGGCACTGCTCGGCACGGAGGATGGCGGGACCAAGATCGGCCACCTCACCCGGTTGGCGACATGGGGCTACGAGGTCAACTTCTACAAGGCCGGCCCGGCCTTCCTGGAGGTCTGTCTGGAATCGGGCTTCCCGCCCATCGTTGCCCTTGAGACGGGCTTCCTCACCTACTGGGACGAAGCGTGCAGCCACGCCGCCGTGCTGGTGGGAATCGACGACGAGGCCGTCAGGTTGAACGACCCCTCCTTCCCGGCTGCGCCCCGGTCCGTGCCCCTCGCAGAATTCCTCCGGGCCTGGGAGGCGAACGAGCTCGTTTGTGCCGTCATCCTCCCGCCGGCCCGTGGCGGCTGATCCCCGTCGTCACCGAGGTGCCGAATTCCCCGTAAACCCGCGCGGCGTGAGTGGGGGTGGGCCTTTGGGTTGTCGCGGCCTCCCCTGCGAGCCGCGTCTCCGTTTGCGTCGTCAGGGGAGCCGCGCGTCGAGGTGCTGCGCGACTCGGACGACGTACTCGTTGGCGTCCTTCAGCGCCGCCTTGATCGCGTCCTTCGCCTTGGCGGCCCGCTTCGGCCCCATGTCGTCGAGCGCCAGGATGGCCGCGTGCCGCACCCACGGGTTCTCGTCCTTGAGGGCGGCGAGGAGGACCGCGAAGGCGTCGGCGTCCGTGTCGAAGCGGACCAGGTCCGCCGCGGCGGCGACGCGGACGGTCGGCGACTCGTGTTTGAGGAGGTCGCGCGGGGCGTCGATGGCCTTCACGCCCTTCCACTCTCCTCGAATCGTTTCGAACCACCAGGCGGCCAGGGCCTTCTGCCCCGCCGAGAGGGCCACGCTCGATCTGGCGCCGTAGATCGCGAGGCCCAGGTCGTAGCGGGTGGCCTTCCTTGACCACTCCCACACCAGCGCCTCCGGCAGCTGCCCCAGGTCGCGCGTCTCCGTCCTCCACTGCGTGTGCAGCCCCCGCAGCCGGCGGAGGTGCTCCTCATACTTCTTCTCCCCCGCCAGGTTCTTCACCTCGTGCGGGTCCGCCTCCGTGTCGTACAGCTCCTCCGTGGGCTTCTGGTCCGCCATCCACAGGGCCGCCTCGCCCTTCAGCTTGCCCTCCGCCTTCAGCTTCCGCCACGCCTGCATCGTGGGCATCAGCTCCATGTACGCGAGGGGCTGCGCCCAGGGCTTCCACGGCATGTAGTTGCGGATGTACTTGAAACGGGCGTCACGCACCGCCCGCGTGCAGTCGTTCCGCTCGTCCATGCGGTCGCGGATGCCGTAGACCGCCTCGCGTGCCTTGCCCTCGTGCTTGCCCAGGAACGGCACGCCCTGCATCACATTCGGCGGCTCGACGCCCGCCAGGCTCAGCGCCGTCGGGCCGAAATCGACGAAGCTCACCAGCCGCCCCGTCTCGCTCCCGGCCTTGCCCGGCGCCAGGTGCGTCCAATTCTTGCCGAAGCGGATGAGCAGCGGCACCTTCATGCCGGTGTCGTACAGCCAGCGCTTGCCACGCGGCAGGCCGACGCCGTGGTCCGAGTAGAAGAAGACGATGGTGTCGTCGGCCACGCCCTCCTTCTCCAGCTCTGTCAGCATGTCGCCGAACCATATGTCCATCGCCGAGACGAGGTCGTGGTACCGCGCCCAGTCCTTGCGCACCTCCGGCACGTCGGGGTGGAACGGCGGCACCGTGATCTTCGCCGGGTCGTGACGCTGGGCCCTGGTCAGCCGGGCCGTGTTCTTCTGGAAGGCGGCCTCGGCGGCGCGGATCTGGCTCTCATGCGTCACGGTGTTGTTGAAGACCGCGAAGAACGGCTGGCCCTTCTTGCGGCCCCGGTAGTGGGCCGTCCGGCTGTTGGCGTCCCATGCGTCCTTCGGCACGGCGAAGTTGTAGTCGGTCTTCACGTTGTTCGTGCAGTAAAACCCCGCGTCGCGGAGGTGGGCGGAGAAGGCCCGCACCTCCTTCGGCAGGTCGATCTTGCAGCGCATGTAGTGGGAGCCGAGGGTGCTGGGGTACATGCCGGTGATGAGGGCCGAGCGGCTCGGGGCGCACACGCCGCACGTCGAGAACGCCCGGTTGTACTTGACCGCCTGCTTCGCGAAGGCGTCGAGGTTGGGCGTGGCGGCGTCCCTGTCGCCGTAGCAGCCCAGGTTACAGCTCATGTCCTCGCACGTCAGCCACAGGATGTTCGGCCGCTTGGCCTCGGCGGCGGGGAGGAGGAGCAGCAGCAGGAGAGTGTGCATCAATCGTCCCTCCGGAAGGTGACGTTCAGCCGGCCCGTGACGTGCATCCCGGTGACGCGGCCGTCCTTCGTCTGGAACGTCACCTTCGCATCGCCAACGGGTGTGCCGGGGAGCCTGTATGTGTCGTCCTGCCAGTGTTCGAGGTCGCTCTCCCACTCGCGCCAGCGCCATTCGAGCAGGTCGCCGCCGGCCTTCTGATACTTCACCGTTACCCGCCCGTAGGCGGGGTGCGTGTACGTGCCCTTGAACGACATCGGCGGCAGCGACGGCTTGCCGCCCTTGGGCTTGGGCTCGGCGGCCAACCGCCTGGCCTCGATCTCGCGGCCCTTCTCCAACGACTCGGTGAACAGGGCGTCCCAGTCGCGCGGGGGGTCGAGGCCGAGCATCATCTCCATCAGCCGTCCGGCGAGTGCGGGGGCGAGCGGGGTCTGGTTCAGGTTCGCCAGGACCGCCACGCCGATCTTGCGATCCGGCGCGAGGGTGATGTGGCAGCGGTGGCCGTCGAGGGCGCCGCCGTGGGCGACGAGTGTCTCGCCGCGGTGGTCGTACTTCACCCAGCCCATCGCGTAGCCGCGGTGCTTCGTCCCGGCGAACAGCGGCTTCTCGGCCTCCAGCATCTCCAGGTCGATCTGGGGGGCGTGCGTCTCCTGGAGGGCCTTGAGGGGGATGAGGCGCTTGCCGTCCGGGGCGAGGCCGGTGAGCTGGAATCGCATCCAGGCCGCCAGGTCGCGGGCCGTGCCGGAGATCGACCCGGCGGCGTTCGGCGCGTTCCAGCGGTAGGCCGGCCGGGGCTGAATCTTGTCGGCGGGGTCCGGGGCGTGCGGCTCGGCCACGTCCTTGTACTTGGCCGCGCTCTCGCTGTCGGGGAAGGTCGATTTCATCCCCAGCGGGTCGAGGAGGCGTTTTCGGATGAGGTCGTCCCAGGTCGTGCCGGCGGCGTGGGCGGCGGCGAGGCCGGCGGCGGTGTACATGACGCTCTGATACTGGAACGACTTGCGGAACGGCTTCTCCAACGCGAGCAGCCCGGCCTTGCGCACCATCTCGGCGGGGGTGTCGGGCGAGCGGTACCACAGGAGGTCATGCCCGCCGAGGCCCGTGCGGTGGCTGACGAGGTCACGCAGCGTCACCTCCCTGTCGGCCGCCTCGTCCTTGAGGCGGAACCAGTCGAGGTGTTTGCGGACGGGGTCGTCCCACCTGAGCTTGCCCTCCTCGGCGAGCACGGCCATCGCCGCCGTGGTGAATGCCTTGCTGTTGGAGCCGAAGGCGAAGAGGGTGTCGGGGGTGACGGCGTCGGCCCCGCCGACGCGGCGGACGCCGTGGCCCTCGAGGAGGACCGCCTTGCCGTCCTTGACGACGGCGACGGCCACGCCGGGCGAGCGCCAGTAGGCGAGCGACTTCTTGACGGCGGCGCGGAGGTCGGCCTCGGACGGGCCGGCGGCACAGAGGAGGAGCGCGAGCGCGAGCATCTGGCATCCCTCGGGCGGGTGTTGGACATTGTATCGCAGGCCGTGCCGCGTGTGGCTGGTTCGGGGCTGGGCTGTATGGGCTGTGCAATCGATCACCTGCGCGGTACGATGGTGAGGTCGCCTACGATCTGCGCTTGGGGCCCTCCGATGACCGCAGACCACTTCGATCACACCCTCGCCGCATTCCAAGGACGCTCCCCATTCCGGCCGTTCACGGTCGTACTGGGCAGCGGCACGCGGTTCGAAGTCGATCATGCGCGGGCGCTGGTTTTCCGCGACGGCGTGGGGATCTTCGTCGGGCCAGGCGGGGTGCCGGTCATCTTCGACCACGAAGGGGTCGAACAATTCGTCGGCGACCTCTCCGGGCGGCCGCTGGATGACGCCTGACTCGAAGGTGATGCGTGCCGGGGTGGTGCTGTGTGGGGGCCGGTCGAGCCGGATGGGCCGGCCCAAGGCGTGGCTGCCGTTCGCCGGCCGGCCCATGCTCGTCCGCGTGGTGGAGGTGATCGGCCGCGTCGTCCCGCGGGTGGTGGCGGTCGCGGCGCCGGGGCAGGATCTGCCGCCGTTGCCGGAGGGCGTCCGCGTGGTGCACGACGCCGAGGGCGGGCGCGGGCCGCTGGAGGGCATCGCCGCCGGGCTGGCGGCGCTGGACGGCGTCGCCGATGCGGCTTACATCTCGTCGTGTGACGTGCCCTTCCTTGAGGAGGCGTTCATCCGGCGGATGTTCGAGCTGCTGGGCGACGACGAGGTCGCCGTGCCGGACGTGGGCGGCTACAGGCATCCGCTGGCCGGCGTGTACCGAGTGCGCGTGCTGCCGGCCGTGCGCGGGCTGCTTGCGGCGGGGCGGCTGCGGACGGCGGATCTGTTCGACGCGGTGCCGACGCGGCTGGTGCGCGAGGAGGAGCTGCCGGGGGTGGCCAGCCTGCGCAACGTCAACACGCCGGAGGAGTACGAGGGGGCGATGCGGGAGGCGGGGCATGGGTGAGGAGGCGCGGCTCCTGGCGGCGATCAGGGCGTGCCCGCACGACGCGGGGCCGCGATTGGCCTACGCCGACTGGCTGGAGGAGCAAGGCCAGGAAAAGAAGGCCGCCGAGGTGCGGCACGGCTGCCGCTTCCGCCTGCCGGTGACGCGGGCCGAGCTGCGTCCTCTGGCGGCCATCGCGGCGGCGCGGGAGGCGGCCGGTGGCGACATGGTCGACGTGGACATCGAGGGCGCGGAGTATCGGCCCCACGACGCGGCGTTGCTCGCGGAGGATGTCCGCCACCTGGACCGCGACGGCATCGCCCGGCACTTCCCGCGCGATGACAAGGGGCGGTTCCGCACCTCGGCCGAGGTGGTGCTGGCGTCCTACGGCGACGCCGCGGGGCTGACCCGCGATCAGGAGCTGTGCCTGATCGCACGCGGCCCCGCGCGCGTGTCCGCCCCGCAGCGGATCACGGTGCGGCTGACGGCGCTCGTCGTCGAGAACCAGCACCATGACTGGATGCCCGCGCGGTGGTACTGGGACGGGCGGGCGGCCGGGGTCAGCGAGGCCGAGCGCTGGGGCGTGACGGGGGAGGAGCTGCGCGCCGTCACGGGGGCGGGGCGGACGCCGGTCATCGGGCGGCTGGAGGCGGAGGCGCGGGCCGGCACGCTGACGCCGGCCGGCCGGGCCATGCTCTGCACGGCGTATCAGGACGACGGGCGATTCGAGGAGGCGCTGCGGCTGTGCGGGATCGAGGCGCCGGCGGAGGTGAGTGAGCTACTCGACGCGGGCCGGCCGAAACGCCTGCGCGGCTACAAGACCCCGCAGAAGGTGTGGGATGAGAACGCCGCGCGGGTGCGTCGGGCGATGTGGCGTGCGGCGCCGTGGCGCTTCGCGGAGGCGGCGGCGCGCTCCCGGGCGCGACAGGCGGTGTGGGCCGCGGCGAAGAAGGGGCGGCGCCGCAAGGAGGTGCCGATGAGGCTGTTCATGTTCGGCGGGCACGTCGCCTCGGCCCGGCCCGGACTGATGCTGGTTCAAGGGCCAGGTACGCCGGGGCTGGCCGTCGAGTACTCCTCGTTCAACGTCGTCATGGCGGACACGGCATGGCAGCGGCCCGTCGAGCTGGACATCGCCCGGTGGGCCGGGAAATGAGAGGCTGTGAAAGAAATGGGGGATCCTCCCACGAGGGTGGGCAGCGGGGCCGGTTGGTCAGAGGGGGGCAACCTCCACGCGGTTGACGCCGGTTGAGGCCACGCCCAGGACCGGCCTTCCGCACGCGCATCAGCCACTCCCACCCGGTTTTCGGGACGCCCGTCCAGGCCCCCCCCTTGTTCTCGACGCCTGCGAGATGGGCGCGAGCGGAGCCGACGCCCTCCTGGGGCGAGACGCCCCCACGCCCCGTTAATCGGGGCGGCGGCGGATATCGTACACGGGGTGGGCGGCGGCAACGAGTGTGTGGCCCGTGAGGCGGCACCAGGCGGGCATCTCCTCCGGGGCGGCGAGGTCGCGGGCGATGACGCGGAGGACGGCGCCGGGGGCGAGGCCACGCATGCGCAGCTTGAGCATCAGGAGCAGCTCGCCGCAGCCCATCTCGCCGGCGTCCCAGGTCTCGGGGGTGTCGCTCATCGGAATCCCAGGACGGCGTCGACCACCCAGCAGCCGCGGTAATGGGGGCCGCGTCCGTGGCAGTGGGCCAGCAGCTCGCCGTCGGCGCAGCCGGCCTCCTCGAGGGCGTCGCCGAGGATGGGCAGATCGCCGAAGCGGTCCTCGTCGTAGATGACGCGGGCCATCTGCGAGACCGGGGACGACGGGGCGAGCCAGGCGGGGTCGAGGGCGGGGGGGCGGAAGGGGTTGCCCACGAGGTCGTGGAGGACGGCGGCCTGCCACTGGCGTTCCTTCTCCCAGTCCGTCCCGGCGACGAAATCCCGCGCGGCCATGCGGGCGTCCCAGGCGGCGTCCCAGGCGGAGAGCCAGGCGGAGCCGCGTGTGGCGGCCCAGGCGGCGCCGCCGATGGCGTAGGTGGCGCGGGCGACGGGGGAGAGGGAGTCTCCCCAGACGCGGGCGACGGAGGCGACGACGTGGCCGGCGCTGGCGAGGTCGGCCATCGTCGCCTTGCCGTCCACGAAGCGTTGGGCCACATCGATGGCGTGCCGGCAGCGCTCGTCGGTGAGCAGGTGCCAGATGCGGCGGCAGCAATTGACGGCGTACAGCCTCAGCTTGCGCGGGCTGGCGCGGTCGGTCAGGTGGTGCAGCATCGCCTCCGGGCTGGTGCAGGCGCGCCACTCGGCTTCGGTCATGGTCCCCTCGCCGGCAACGGCGGGACGCCCCGCCGAGGGGTATTGTACGAACTGCCTCGCCCCCCAACCCCCTCTCATCGAGCTGTGGGCGAGACGCCCGGGGGCGGAAGCCGGCGGAGGGCCTGCGTGTCAGAACGGCCAGACGAAGTTGACCACGCGGCCGAACCAGCCCTGCGACGTGAAGCTGGTGTCCACGCCGCGGCCGCAGTACTCGATCCGGAAGTTGGCCATCGCCGCCGACTGCACCGTGTTGAACGCCGACAGGTCGGCGGGGCGCACGATGCCGGTCACGCGGAGCAGGCGCTGCTCGCCGCTGACCGTGCGGACGCGGTGGCCCTCGATCACCAGGTTGCCGTTGGGCAGCACGTCGATCACGGTGGCGGTGAGGGTGTCGGTGAAGAGGCGGCCGCTGGTGAGCTGGGCGTTGCCGTCGAACGAGCGGTTCGACGTGAGCTGGCCGGCGGCGTTCATGGCCCCGTTGCGCTCGCCCTTGTCGGACGAGGTGGAGCCCTGGTACGTGATCTTGGCCCCGGTGTCGGTCGCCTTGTTGAGCTGGCGCTGCTCGCGCTGGTTGATGGCGTTGCTTTCCACCACCAGCACCGTCACGATGTCGCCGATGTTCCTGGCCCGCTGGTCGTTGAAGAGGAAGCCGAAACGCTGCGATCGCCGCTGCCAGATCGACTCGGCCTGGAGGCCCGCCGGCCAGACGGCGGTGTGCAGCAGGCCGAACGCCACGCAGTACCACAGGGTCTTCATCGCCCCACCCCCCTCATTCCACCTCGGCCAGCGACGGGCCGATGACGCGGGCCATCAGCACCTTCTTCGAGTCGGCGTTCTGCACGCGGATGAGCTGCCCGCGGCGGCCCTCCTGCAACGCCTGCCCCAGCGCGTGGACCGACAGGTCGCCGACACGCACCTGCAGCTTGACCGACTCGCGTGCCTTGACCAGGACCGGCCCCTCGGCCTGCCTCGCGCCGTCCTCCACATCCGCGGCTCGGATCGGCTGGCCCGGCAGAAGCATCCGCCGCGCCTTGCAGCCCTTCAGCGTGGCCGGGCTGGCCAGGTCGGCGCTGTTGCCGGCCACCGGCTGCTGCTCGACGAAGAAGTCGGCCTCGGTCACCTCCCGGCCCGGCTCGACGCGGCGTTTGCACACCGCGACGGCGACGCAGGGGCGGACCTCGAAGTACAGGGGCAGCGACAGGCGGGCCTCGCCGCGGACGACGAGCTGCACGTCCATCTGCACCCGGCCGGGCGGGCGCGTGCCGGGCCTCATCTTCGCCCTCACGGCCAGCTCCTCGTCGTCGGCCAGGGCGGGGAGCGGCGCGGTGAGCGGCTGCACGAGGGTGACCTGCACCTCGTCGGCGGCCCACGGCAGGCCGGCCAGCAGCTCCTGGCGGACGCGGGCCACCACCACCTCCGCGCTCACGGGGCGGAAGCGGACGGTGACCGTGGCGGACTCGCCCTCGATGCGGAACGACTCCGGCGGCAGGCCGGCGAGGCGGAGGCGGAACCCCACCTGCTTCCCCGACAGGGTGAGGCGGGCGTCCTTGTCGGCGACCTCGGCCACGTCGAGGCGGGCGATGTGCTCGCGCAGCGCGGGCGGCCCGCCGATCAGGTCGGCGAGGTCGGCCACGCGCACGACGCGCGTGGTGGCGACGGCGTGGGGGCGCAGGCGGAGCACCGCGGCGCCGCCGGGCGGCTCGGCGGCGGCCGTCAGCAGGGCGGCGAGGAGGAGGAGGGGTGTCATGGGTGCCTCAGCCCGTGATCTGTGTGACGCGCGACAGCATCTGGTCGGCGGACTGGATGGAGCGGGTGTTGAACTCGAAGGCACGCTGGGCGAGGATGAGGTTGACCAGCTCGGTGACGGCCTCGACGTTGGAGCGTTCGAGGAAGCCCTGGCGGAGGAGGCCGGCGCCGTTCTGGCCGGGGGTGGCGGTGATGGGGGAGCCGGACGAGGCGCTCTCGGCGAAGAGGTTGCGGCCCTCGGCGGACAGCCCGGCGGGGTTGGGGAAGCGGACGAGGGTGAGCTGCCCGACCTGGGTGGTGCCGCCGCCGGCGGCGCCGACGGACACGGTGCCGTCGGAGCCGATGGAGACGGAGGTGGCGTCCTGGGGGACGGTGATCTGGGGCGAGATGTTGAAGCCGTCGGAGGTGACGAGGCTGCCGGTGGCGTTGATGCGGAGGGCGCCGTCGCGGGTGTAGCGCGTGTCGCCGTTGGGCATGCTGACCTGGAGGAAGCCGGGGCCCTCGATGGCGATGTCGTAGCTGTTGCCGGTGTTGACGGGGCTGCCCTGGGTGAAGATCTTGGGGGTGCCGGCGACGCGGACGCCGCTGCCGACCTGGAGGCCGGCGGGCACCTGCTGGCCCTGGGCGGCGGCCGCGCCTGGGGAGACCTCGTTGACGTAGAGGAGGTCCTGGAAGTCGAGGTGGTTGCGTTTGAAGCCGTTGGTGTTGATGTTGGCGAGGTTGTTGGCGACGGTGTCGATGCTGGTGGACTGGGCGCTCATGCCCGTGGCCGCGGTGTACATGGCCCTGATCATGGCATCTCTCCTTGCGGCTCAGCTCGGACGGGTCAGCAAACCGGTGGCGTCGGACAGCGTCTTCAGGGCCTGGTGCGACGCCTCGAAGTAACGCATGTCGCGCACCAGCGACATCATCGCGCCGGCGAGCTGGACGTTGGACTGCTCGCGCATGCCCTGCATCACCGTGGCCAGGGACGGCGACGGGGCGGCGTCCTCGCCGGGGCGGAAGTGGGTGGCGCCGGCGGGCTCCAGCGCGCCGGGGTTGGCGAAGCGGGTGATCTGCAGCCTGCCGACGTTGCCGCCGTCGGCCGTGACGGAGCCGTCCCGCTCAACCTTGACGTCGGCGGCCTGACGCGGCACGATGATGGGGCCGCCGACGCCGAGGACGGGGAGGCCGCTGGAGCTGACGAGCCTGCCGTCGGCCTCGGTGTGGAAGGCGCCGTTGCGTGTGTAGACCGGGCCGTCGGGGCCCTGGAGGGCGAAGAAGCCGTCGCCGGAAAGGGCGAGGTCGAGGGGGGCGCCGGTGGGTTGCATGGCCCCGGGGCGGAAGTCGGTGTAGCCGTGATCGATGCCGGACCCGGACAGGGGCGGGGCGTCGGCGCGGCCGGCCTGTTCGAGGGCGCGTTCGAAGGTCTGGAAGACCAGGCCGCGGGCGCGGAACCCGGGCGCGGTGGAGTGGGCGAGGTTCTGGGAGGTGATCTCGTGGCTGCGTGTGGCGATGTCCATCGCCGTCGCCGCGCTGTAGAGGCCGCGGAACATGGGCGCTCCGTGGGAAAGTGGGCGGGTACCGCAGGGGCGTCACAACCGTCACAATCGGGCCGGACGACTCCTATATCGGATGGGCGGGGCGGCCTGGGTGACAACTTCGGCGGAAATGCGGGCGCTGCTCGCGGCGACAGCCGGCGAGTGCGGGCGACGCGAAAGTCGGGGGCGGGCCGACCCTTCCCTGGGCGTCGATCCTGGCGGGGGAGGAAGTCGGCCTCGGCGTTTGCTTTGAGTTGTCAGGGGGCTGACCGAGATCACAGGTCCGCGAGGTCGAGGATCTCGACGGCCGCCCCGTCGGACAGCGCCGCCTTGTGCCCGGAAGGGTCGAGCGCCCCGTGTCGGACGCTCAGGCCCGACGGCAGCTCACGCTGGGCGATTGGCCGCCCCGTCGCCGCGTCCAGCCGCACGACACGCGCGGCGCCCTCCCCGCACAGGATGTCCAGCGCGTGGCCCTCAGGGGAGTAGCGCAGGGCGTGGACGTGTTCGGCCTCGAACGGCGTGAAGCCTTCCAGCTCCTCCTCGGCGGCGATCCCGAAGGCGCGGACGCTGCCACGGGCCGCGGCCGCCAGACGCGAGCCGTCAGGACGGAGGGCGAGGACGGGGTTGTGGTCCACGAAGAGTGGGTACAGCTCGTAGGTCCGCAGCCTCTTGCCGCGTGCGGCGTCCCAGAGATGCAGGGCTCGGTACTCGTCGTACGTGGAGCGGCAGACGGCGGCGAGGAATGGCCCGGACGCCGTCATGGCGTCGAACCAGACCTCGGACCCGCCGAACGGGCGGATGGTGTGACGCACCTCCGCCGTGCGCGGGTCGAGGATGCGGCCCGTCGGCCCGGCCATGAGGGCGACGAACCCGCCGGACGCGGAGGCCGTCCCGGAGGAGAGCCCCCCGCCGTACGGCTCGGCGAAGCCCTCGGGGTCGGGCGTGATCGTGTGGGTGACGCCGGCGTCGAGGCTCCAGAAGCGGCACCGGCCCGACTCGACGACGGCCAAACTGCGCTCGGAGATGAAGGCGGCCGAGAGGACATCACCGCTGATATCGAGGCGTGCGACCTCGTGGCCGCGGAGCGGGTCCCAGACGCGGAGGCACTTGGGGGCGTAGCGTTCGCCGATGGTCTCGCAGGTGGCGAGCAGCAGCCCGAGGGGGCTGAACAGCAGGCGTTGGGCGGGGTCGGGGGTGTTCCACCGCATGACGCACCTCGCTCGTTGACCCGGGGCCTCCGCGGAGGCGGCGATCCTGAGACATGCCCTGGCCCCCATAGCGTATCATGATGTGGGGGGCCGGGCGACGGAGGGCCGGGCCGCCCCGGAGGGGAGCGCTGCCGGAATGGCGAGGGAGAAGCTGGTACGCGAGCTGTTCGACGGGCGGATCGACATCGTCGGCGACGTGCACGGCGAGCTGGTCGCCCTGCGCTCGCTCCTGTCGCGGCTGGGCTACGACGACCACGGCCGTCACCCGGAGGGCCGCCGCCTCGTCTTCGTCGGCGATCTGGCGGACCGCGGGCCGGACAGCCCCGGCGTCGTGTTGATGGTGCGCGACCTCGTACGGCGGGGGCTCGCCCAGTCCGTCATGGGCAACCACGAGCTGAACGCCCTGCGGGCGCGGGCCGGCGCCCGCCTCAAGCCCGAGCACTGCTGGCTGTTCCCGCAGGCGCCGACGTACCGGCACGACGGCCGCCCCGTGCCGCAGAAGCCGGCGGGCCGGTCGGCACGCGACGTGCTCGACTTCTTCGACACCCTGCCGTTGGTGCTGGAGCGTGGCGGGCCGGACCCGGTGCGCGTCGTCCACGCGGGGTGGTCCGAGGAGTTCGTCGATGCGGTGCGGGGCGAGGACGACGCGGTGGCCCTGTTCCGGCGGTCCGAGGAGCGCATCCGCCGTGAGGCGGAGGCATCGGGGGTGCAGGACGAGGACGACCGCGAGCTGCTGTTGCAGAACCGCAACCCGGTGAAGCTGCTGACCTCGGGGCACGAGACACGTTCGGCGACGCCGGTGGTGATCAACGGCAAGGAGCGTTACCGGGTACGCATCCCGTGGTGGCGTGATTATGGCGGGCCGCTGGCGGTGGTGGGGCACTACTGGCGGGTGCCGATGGAGGGGGACGAATCGGGGGAGCACCTGTTCGACGGCAGGCCGCACAACGCCCTGCTGGGGGCGGGGCGGGTGATGTGCGTCGACTACTCGGCGGGGCGGCGTTTCCGCGAGCGGATGGTGCCGGAGTTCCGGGGGGCGTACCGGAGCCACCTGGGGGCGCTGCGTCTGCCGGAGCGCGTGCTGTACTTCGACAACGCGGTGCCGCAGCCGCTGGTCGGGTGACGGGCTGGAGGCACGGGCGGCATGCCAATCCCAGGAATCCCTCCCGAAGACATCGAGCGCAGCCACTGGTACTTCGGCCCAGGGCGGTGCGGTGAGTACGCCTACCGACACCTGCCGTCGGGGATCACGGTCCGGGGAGTGTGTCCGCGTGGCATGAAGACACTTCAGCTCGATCAGGCGCTGTTCGCCGAATTCGTCGAGAAGTTGAAGGCCGCGGGGATCATCACGGACAAGGAAGCCGGGGGTGAGGAGCGGACAACCGTGGAGAATACCTGAGCGGGCCCGGCCTCGGGCGCGATCAAGCCGCCGCGGCGCTGCGCGGGATCTCCAGCTCGCGGACCATCTCGCGGGTGAGGACGGACTCCAGGTCGGTGAGGGCACGCGCCGCCGTCGCGCCGTCGAGGACGCGGTGGTCGAACGTCAGACGCACGTCGAGACGCGTGCCGTCGAACAGGCCGTAATGGATCGACGCCGTCAGGATGGGCAGGACGGTGACGAGGCCGGCGCCACGCGAGGCGACCGACGAGACGCTGAACGTGCCGAAGTTGCGGCACCGCTGCTTGCCGATGAGGTTGAGCGCCAGCCACCAGAACCACTGGCGGAACGGCCAGGGGACGCGCGACAGGTTGACGGCACGCTGGTACGGGCGCAGCGTCTCGACGGGGGCCGTCTGGTGGTGCTTGACGATGGCGTCGATCTCGGCCAGGGTGCGGTTCTCCGGGGCGCGGATGAGGCAGAAGAGGATCACGTCCTCGTCGCCGACGCGGCGTTCGACGTTGAGGGCGGTGACGGAGTGCGGGTGCTCGTAGAGGCGTGCCCACGGGAGCTGGAGGTACGACTGCCGCAGGACCGGGGTGTCGCGCGCGACGAGGGCGAAGGCGCGGGCGAAGAGGACGGACCACGCGGGCCGCAGCGGCGAGGCCGCGCGGGCGGCGACGAGGGGGGCGAGGTCCATGCGGCGGTCGGCGGTGACGGCGGGGACGGCCCGGCTGAATTGCATCAGGCCGTCCACCATGCGGCGGAACGGTGAGAGGGCGACGATGCGGCCAGTCGGCTTGGACATGGCGCGGCCTCGGGTGGGGCTGTGATGTTGAACCGCACCTTCCTACCCCGCCGGCGGCGGCGGAATCAAGGGCGTTTCGCTGGCGCCGGGGCGTGAGGGGCTCTCGTCTTCGGCGAGCGGGGCCGCGTCAGCGCCCCGAGTGGAGCGTCAGCGGCTCTCGTCTTCGGCGAGCGCGCCGAGATCCGCTCACGCCCCAGAAGACACGTCCCGCGCCAGCAGCTCGCCCACTCGCCGCGCCAACGCCCCCGGGTCCTTCACACGCGACCCCTCGCCGATCACGGCCAGATCGTACAGCAGGCGCGCGTGCAGCTCCAGCTTCGTCTCCGGCAGCGCCAGGAGGCCCTTCACGGCCGCGTTCGCCGGGTTCAGCTCCAGCACCCGCTTCACCGGGGTCGCCTCCCGACCCCACCGCGCCATCATCCGCTCGAAGTTCGCCGACATGCCGTCCGCCACCAGGCAGCACGGCCCCTCCGTCAGCCGCGCCGTCAGGCGCACGTCCGCCACCTCCGGCAGCAGCGATTTCAGCCTCCCCAGCACGGGGGCGTACTTCTCCTTCTCCGCCGCATCGACCTCGCCCGCCGGGGCGGCCGTGTCGGCGGCCTGGAACTTCTTGCCCTTGTACTCGGGCAGGCCCATCATCAGGTACTCGTCCACCGGGTCCGTCAGCAGCAGCACGTCGCGCCCCGCCGCCTTGGTCGCCTCGACATAAGGCGAATTCTCCAGCTGCTCGCGCGCCTCGCCCGTCAGGTACAGGATCTCGTTCTGCCCCTCCGGCATCCCCTCGACGTACTTCGCCAGGGTCGTGAATTGCCCGGCCGGCGTCTTGAGCGACTCGAAGAGGAGGAGGTCCGCCACCTTCTCGGCGTTGCCCCGGTCGCGCGACGGCCCCTCCTTGAGGATCGAGCCGAACTCCTTGAAGAACCCAACGTACTTCTCGTACTCCGTCTCCTTCATCCCCTCCAACGCCTTCAGCACGCTGCGCGTCACGCTCGTCTTCAACTGGTTGAGTAGGGCGTTCTCCTGAAGAAGCTCCCTCGAGATGTTCAGCGGCAGGTCCGACGAATCGACCACCCCCTGCACGAAACGCAGCCACGCGGGCAGCAACGCCTCGCAGTGGTCCATGATGAGGACGCGCTGGATGTACAGCCGCAGGCCCCACTTGTACTCGCCGAACTGCATGCCGAACGGCTTCTCCGCCGGGATGTACAGCAGCGCCTTGAACTCGTGCGTGCCCTCGGCGGCGTAGTGGATCGTCTCCAGGGGCGCGTGGAAGTCGTGGCTGATCTGCTTGTAGAACTCCGCGTGCTCCTCCGCCGTCACCTCGCCCTTGGCCCGCAGCCACACCGCCTTGCGCGAGTTGACCGTCTCCTCGGTGACCTCCTTCTTGCCGTCCTTCTCCGTCTCCACATCCATGACGACCGGATGCTCGATGAAGTCGGAGAACTTGCGGATGATCTGCCGCAGACGCCACGGCTCCAGGAGCTCGCGCTCCTCCTTCTTCAGGTGCAGGATCACGTCCGTGCCGCGTTTCTCCTTCTCCGCCGGCTCGACGCTGAACTCGCCCTGGCCCTCCGACTCCCAGCGCACGCCCTCCTTGGTCCCGGCCATGCGCGACACCACCGTGACGCGGTCCGCCACCATGAACGCCGAGTAGAACCCGACGCCGAACTGCCCGATCAGCTCCGGGGCGGCGGCCTTCTGCTCGCCCTGCTGGCGCATCGCCTCCAGGAACGCTCGGGTGCCCGACTTGGCGATGGTGCCGAGGTTCTCGACGGCCCCGGCCCGGTCGAGGCCGATGCCGTTGTCGGAAACTGTCAGGGTGCCGGCGTCCTTGTCGGCCCGGATGCGGATCTTCCAGTCGCGGTCGCCCTCGAGCATGTCCTCGCGGGACAGCGAGTCGAAGCGCGCCTTGTTGATGGCGTCGCTGGCGTTGCTGATCAGCTCGCGGAGGAAGATCTCCTTGTTCGAGTACAGCGAGTGCGTGATCAGGTGCAGGAGCTGCTTCAGCTCCGTGCGGAACTCCATCGTCTCTGGCATGGCGTCTCTATCCCTCACTGACCAACTTTGCCCCCATTATACGCCCACATACCCCCTCCCCGGCAACCTCGCGAAATCCTCACGCGCCCCCTGGCAATTCCTTCACGGCCGGGTATGATACGCCTACCCTCACCGGAGCTTGGTGCCTTTGCGTACCCAGTCGCTGCTCCTGCTGCTACTGCTGGCGGTGCCGTCTGCACAGGCGGCCTCCCCGCCCCCGGTCACGTACGCGCCCTGGGCCCCTGACGACGTGGTCAACCAGGAGTCTGCCTCCTCCTGGGCCTTCTCCCCCGACGGCAAATTCGTCCTCTGGGTCAAGCACACCGCCGACAAGGACAGGAACGAGCACGTCGGCCACATCTTCCGCACCGACCTCACCACCCTCCGCCAGGTGCAGCTCACCCGCGGCCCCGACGGCGCATCCAACCCGACGTGGTCCCCCGACGGCAAGCTCATCGCCTTCCTCTCCAGCCGCCCCGCGCCCAAATCGAAGGACAAACGCCGCCGCGGACGCGAGGACGAAGAGGAGAAGGAGGACGGCCCGCATGCGCAGGTCTGGCTGATGGACCCCACCGGCGGCGAGCCGTGGCGGCTCACCGAGGGCAAGCGCCCGGTCCTCCGATTCGGCTGGGCCGGCGACGACGCCCTCGTCTTCACCGCCCAGGAGGAGGCGACCCGCGCCGAGACCCTCCGCAAGGAGGGTAAGGACGATGCCGGCCCCGTCGAGGACGACGCCAACGAGCCGCCCGTCCGCCTCTTCAAGGTCGAGGTCGAGGGCAAGAAGGTCACGCGCCTCACCCGCAACACCGGGCGCATCGAGGGCCTGTACGTCTCGCCGGATGGGAAGTGGGCGCTCGCCCAGCACGCCCGCACCCTGCGTTACGCCTACGACAACGCCACCAAGCCGGTCTGGCATCTGCACGACCTGACGAAGGGCACCAGCCGCCGTGCCCTCGCCGACCCCAACCTGAACATTGCACACGCCGTCTGGTCGCCCGACAGCAAGGGCTACTTCGCGGTGGACCGCGTCTCCAGCAAGCCGCGCCTCGACCAGGCCGGCGTGCCGGAGCTGGTCTACGAGCCGCTCGCCGGTGGCATCCGCCGCCTGCCGCTGGACTGGCCCGCCGGCCTCGCCGAGCCCGGCACCTCCGTCACCGCCCTCAAGGACGGCGGCGTCATCACCCTCCTCGGCGAGGGCGTCCACCACCGCCCCGTCCGCCTGGCGTGGAAGGACGGCAAGCGGGCCGTCACCTTCATCCACGGCAAGCACCCCCCACGCATCTTCGACATCCACGCCACGCCCGACGGCAAGACCGTCCTCTACCAGCACTCGGCAGCCAGCAAGCCCCCCGAGTGGTACGTCGCCCGCCTCGACAAGGGCAAGCTGGAAGACCCGCGCCCCCTCGCCCCTCTGAATTCCCACTTCGCGAATCGCCGCAAGGCCCGCGCCGAGGTCGTCCACTGGAAGGGCGCTTACGGGGACGACGTGCAGGGCATCCTCTACTACCCGCACGATTACACCGAGGGCAAGCGTTACGCCTGCGTCGTGCAGATCCACGGCGGCCCGGCCAGCGCCGACCTCGACGCCTGGGACGAGCACTGGGCGTACCCGGCCAACCTCCTGTGCCAGCGCGGCGCGTTCGTCCTCAAGCCCAACTACCACGGCAGCACCGGCTACGGCCGCAAGTGGCTCGAATCCATCGCCGACGGCAAGTATTGCGAGCCGGAGCTGGAGGACATCGAGAAGGGCGTGGATGCACTCATCTCGCGCGGCCTGGTGGACCGGGCGCGGCTGGGGCTGCAAGGGTGGTCGAACGGCGCGATCCTGACGAACGTGCTGATCACGCGGACCACGCGCTACAAGGCCGCCGTCTCCGGGGCCGGCACCGTGGAGTACGTCTCCGACTGGTCGTCGTGCGAGTTCGGCGAGGCGTTCGACCGCTTCTACCTCGGCAAGTCGCCCTTGGAGGATCTGGAGCTGTACCGGCGCAAGTCGCCGTTCCACGATCTGGCGAAGGTCCGCACGCCGACGCTCGTCCTGTGGGGGACCGAGGACCGCGTCGTCCACCCGCAGCAGGGGTGGGCGCTGTACCGCGGCCTGCAGCAGCTCGGCAAGGTGCCGGTGCGTTTCGTGCAATACCCCGGCGAGAAGCACTCCCTGAAGAAACTGTCCTCGCAGCGGCGCAACATCGAGGAGTCGCTGGCGTGGTTCGCCCGCCACCTCTTCGGGGCCGAAAAGCTCAAACTCGACGCCCTCAAGGACGACTCCCCCCTCGCCTGGGCGTTGAAGCGACGGAAGGCGGCGAAGGTGGGCGGGGTGTACGGGGAGACCGTACGCCGGGTGCTGACGCCGGAGACGGTACTGTTGGAGGGCGTCACGGTGGGCCGGTTCGAGGTGACGCGGGCGCAATTCGCCGCCTTCGACCCGTCCTACGCGGTGCCGGCGGGGCGGGAGAATCACCCCGCGACGCACATCACGTTCAAGCAGGCGAAAGCGTACTGCGCCTGGCTGAGCAAGGCGACGGGGCGGCGATATCGCTTGCCGTCGGTGAAGGAATCGGAAAAAATACATGAGGGCCCGAAGGCGGGAGAGAACACCCTGGACGCGTGGGCTGGCCACGCGGTGAACCCCGAGGACGCCGAGGCGCTGCGCGAGAAGCTGCGCGAGCTGGGCGAGGGGGCGCTGATCAAGGAGGTGGGCCTGGGGCGGGGCACGGGGGAAGACGATCCCGTGTACGACCTGGGCGGGAACGTGGCCGAGTGGGTGGACGACGACGGCGAGGGAAGGCCGTCCGGCGGCAGCGCCGACACCCCGGCCGACGGGAAATCCGGAGCGTCGGGGTCCGCCCCGGCGTACCGGGGATTCCGGGTGGTGCGGGATTGAGGCGTGCGACACGGAGTCTGGGGGCACGAGCCGGAGGGGTGCGGTCATGAGCGACAACGAGATCGTCTGCCTGGCGACGACGTCGAACCGGAGTGTGGCCGCCCGGTGGCGCGCCGCCCTGGAGGCGGAGGGCATCGAGTGCCAGGTGGGCGAGGAGATGACGGTGTGGGTGGACAACGTCGCCGGCCGGCAGGCCGACGTGTGGGTCCACCGCGCCAACGTGCAGCGCGCCCAGGAGGTCCTCGGCGGCTGCGCCCACTGACGCGCAGCGCTCCCCGTACCCACCCACGGCCCCGGAGGGAGCTGCCCCTCCGGGGCCGTACCCTTTCACGCCGGGCGCCGCCCCATCACTTCTTCCCCAGCTCGCGCTGCCAACGCCCCACCAGCGCCACCACCTGCTCCGGCGTCAGCGCCTTCAGGTCCGCCGCCTTCACCGCCACAAGTACCGGGTCCTCGCTCCCTGCGAACAGGCTCGTCTGCATCAGACGCGGCTTGCTCAACAACGCATCCGGCTTCGCCGGCTGGGCCGCGTGCCGCGACTCCAATTCCGCCAACACCTCCCGCGCCCGCGCCAGCACCTGGCCGGGGATGCCCGCCCGCTTCGCCACGTGGACGCCGTAGCTCTTGTAGCTGCTCCCCGGCGCCACGCGGTGCAGGAAGATGATCTCCTCCCCCGCCTCGTGGATCATCACGTTCAGGTTGCGCAGCCGAGGCAGGCGGTTCACCAGCTCCGACAGCTCGTGGTAGTGCGTCGCGAACAGGCAGCGGCAGCCGACGGCGTCGTGCAGGTACTCCGTGATGCCCCACGCCAGCGCCACGCCGTCGTACGTGCTCGTGCCCCGCCCGATCTCGTCGAGGATCACCAGGCTGCGGGCAGTCGCGTTGTTCAGGATGTTCGCCGCCTCCGCCATCTCCACCATGAACGTCGAACGCGCCCGCCCCAGGTCGTCGCTCGCCCCGACGCGCGTGAACACACGGTCCGCCAGCCCCACCCGCGCCGATCGCGCAGGCACGAAGCTCCCCACCTGCGCCATCAACAATAGAAGCGCCGATTGACGCATGTACACGCTTTTCCCACCCATGTTGGGCCCGGTGATCAGCAGGAACATCCCGTCCTCTTGCCCCAGATGCACGTCATTCGGCACGAACGTCCCCGGCGGCAGGCTCTGCTCAAGGACAGGATGTTTGCCCTCGCGCACCTCCAGTACGGGCTCGTCAACGACCTCCGGCCGGCAGTACCCCCGCTCCGACGCCAGCTCGGCCAGCCCCGCCAGCGCGTCCACGGCGGCGCACACGTCGGCCGCCGCCAGCAGCCGCGCCGTACGCTCGGCCACGGCGTCGCGCAGCCGGCAGAACAGCTCGTACTCACGCTGGCCGATCCGCTCGGCGGCGGTGACGACCTTCTCCTCGTACGTCTTCAGCTCCGGCGTGATGTAACGCTCGCAGTTCTTCAGCGTCTGCTTGCGCGTGTAGTTCTCCGGAACCCGCGCCTGGTGGGCGTTCGTGATCTCGATGTAGTAGCCGAACACCTCGTTGTAGCCGACCTTCAGGCTTCCGATGCCGGATCGCTTCTGCTCGTCCGCCTGGTAGCGGGCGATCCACTCCTTGCCGCTCGTGCGGATGTGGTGCAGCTCGTCCAGATCGGCGTCGTACCCCCGTTTGATGATGCCGCCCTCCTTGGCCGACAGCGGCGGGTCCTCCACCAACGCCGCCTCCAGCGTCTCGCGCAGGTCGGGGCACACGTCCAGCCTCGCCTCCAGCTCGCCCAGCAGCGCTGAACGCCTCCCCGCCAGCGACGCCTTGAGCGGCGGCAGGAGCGACAACGCCCGCGCCACCGCCCCGAGGTCGCGCGGCGACGCCCGGCCCGTGCAGGCGCGGGCCGTCAGCCGCTGCAGGTCGGGCGCGCGGTGCAGTCGCTGGCGGATCTCCTGACGCAGCCCGTGGTCGTCCGCCAGCTCGGCGACGGCGTCCAATCTCGCCCCGATGGGCCGGGCGTCGGCCAGCGGCGACAGGAGCCATTCGAGCAGGAGCCGCGCCCCCATCGGTGACACGGTGCGGTCCATGGAGTCGAGGAGGCTGCCGGCCCTGCCGCCGTCGCGGGCCGAGCGCACCACCTCCAGCCCGCGCCGCGTCACCTCGTCCATGAGCAGGTACTTCGACTCGACGTAGGGCCGCAGCCTGCCCAGGTGCGCCAGGCCGGTCTTCAGCGTCTCCTGCAAGTACGCCAGCAGGGCACCGGCGGCGGCGAGGCAGGGTTGGCCGTCGTCGAAGCCGAAGCCGGCCATCGTGGACACGCGGAAGTGCGCCAACAGGCACCCCCGCGCCGTGGTCGCGTCGAACGTCCAGTCGGGCCGCGGCGTGACGGTCAGCGTCCCCAGGCTCTCACGCAGCGCGTCGAACAGCGGCGCCGCCTCGGCGTTGGCCGCCATCTCGCCCGCCAGCACCTCGGAAGGCGCGATGCGGTGCAGCTCGTCCGCCAGCCGCCCTCGGTCCACGTCGGCGGCCTGGAACGTGCCGGTGGACAACTCGGCCCACGCCAGCCCCGCCGGCCCCTTGCCGCGCGGCGGCGGCACGATGGCGACGATGTGGTTCAGCCCGCGCGGGTCGAGCAGCGTGTCGTCCGTCAGCGTGCCGGGCGTGACGACGCGCGTGACCTCGCGGCGGATCAGCCGGCCCTTGGCCTGGGACGCCTCCTCGACCTGCTCGCAGATGGCGGCGCGGTGCCCGGCCTTGAGGAGCCGCCGTAGATGCACCTCCAGGGCGTGGTGCGGGAAGCCGGCCATGGGGATCTTGCCGTCGCGCGTCGTGAGGGCGATGTTCAGCACGCGGGAGACGATCTCGGCGTCCTCGAAGAACAGCTCGTAGAAGTCGCCGGCGCGGAACAGCAGGAGCATGCCGGGGTGGCGCTCCTTCGCCTCCGCGTGCTGCTGCATCATCGGGGTCGTCATGGTTCGGTCTTCACCACGGGCCGCTTCTCGGGACAGGTCTTACCTTATCCCCCCCGCGCCGCCCTGTCATCGTCCCCCCGCGCCGTCACCTGGGCGACACGCTTGCCGACGAGGTCGGCGAGCAGCACCGCCAGGTAGAACTGCCCCAGCACCGCCTGCACCACCGCGAACCCGCGCGCCGGCGGGGAGGCCGGCGACATGTCGCCGTAGCCCACCGTCGTCAGCGTGACGAGGCTGAAGTACACCAGCAGGAAGTGCGTCCGCCCGCCGCGCTCCAACGGCTCCAGCGGGGCGCCGTGGACGCGGAACGAGCCGGGGTTGGCCACCTCCAGCGCGCAGTAGACGTGCCCGAACGCCAGCGCCAGCAGCAGGTAGCCGCACAGCGCCCCGCAGATCCCGTCCGCCGTGATGCCCTCCTCGCGGTAGACGGTGAACACCGTCGCGGCAAGCGCGCAGCCCATGAAAAGGGCGGCGCCGCAGTGGGTGGCGACGGCCAGCTCGCGCGTCATCTCCTGCCCCCAGACGTGGGCGACCCACGGCACCACCACGGAGGGGACGCCGGCGAGGAGCGCCGCCGTGCGCAGGCGCCTGGCATGGAAGATCGTCGCGATGCCGGCGAGGAAGACCACCACCAGCATCCCGTCGAACACCACCCGCCCCGGCCACGACCCGTCCATCGTCGGGAACACGAGGATCATCAGGAGGATCGACGCCAGCAGGACGCGGAACCTGTACGCGCCGAACTGCTCCCACATCGCCGATCCCCCCGGAGGTCAGTCGCGCTCGCCGATCTTCTTCGCCGCCTTCTTCTTCTCCCCGGGCATCATCTGGCTGGGGCCGAGCTTCACCGTGAGCCTCGTCAGCTTGCCGGTGAACGCGAACGGCACCTTGTAATCCCGGTCATCCACCGGGGTGCCGGTGTCGCTGCCCACGTCGAACGTCTCGTCCCACTGGAAGATGAACGGCGTGGTGTGCGGCACCTTGAGGCGGGCCACCTCCTTGCCATCGACCTTCAGCACCCCGGTGCCGCCCTTGCCCAGCCCGGGCCCGTCATAGGTGAAGTCGAAGGCGATGGCGTGCTTGCCCGCCGTCAGCGCCTCCTTGCCCTCCCAGCGGAAGCGGACGAAATCGGCGAGGTTGTGGACGAACACCGGCTTGCCCTTGAGGAGGTATAGCCCGTATCCCCCGAAGCGCCCGCCGTTCGTGTTCAGCATCCCCTCGCCGCCCCCCTCCGGGACCACCACCTCCGCCGTGATCGTGTAGTCGCGGGCGATGAGGCTCGGCGCGTCGCCGTGCGGGATTCCGTCCACCGGGCGCGAGTAGGTGAAGACGGACCGCCCCGCCGTGAGGCTGGGGCGCGGCGACACCATGCGTGTCATGCCCGAGTTGTCCAGCGGGAAGACCTGGTGCTTCGCCGCCTCCACGAGGAACAGCTCCTGCATCTGCCGCAGCCTGGCCGGCTCCGCCTTGGCGAGGTCGTCCGCCTGCGTCCAGTCCTTGGCCACGTTGTACAGCTCCCACTTGTACCCGTTGGCGACGTCCTTGGGCGGCTCCTTGCTCGCGAACTCCCAGGGCGGCTGCACCGGCGCCGTGCAGGCCACCCAGCCGTCGTGGTACAGCGCCCGGTTGCCGAACATCTCGAAGTACTGGGTCCTGCGGCGGGAGGGTAGGTCGCCGGTGTCCCTGTCCCAGGTGTAGACCATGCTCGTGCCCTCGATGGGCTTCTGGGCGATGCCGTTCACCATCACCGGCGCCTGGACGCCCGTCGCCTCGAGGATGGTCGGGACGATGTCGATGATGTGGTGGAACTGGAAGCGGTTGCTCCCCCTGTCCTTGATGCGCTTCGGCCAGGCCACGCACATGCCCTGCCGCGTGCCGCCGAAGTGCGACGCCACCTGCTTGGTCCACTTGAACGGCGTGCCGAACGCCCAGGTCCAGCCCACGGCCATGTGCGGGAAGGTCTTCTCGTTGCCCCAGTCCTCGTAGGACTCCTTCAACTGCCTCTCGACGGGGAAGTTGATGGCGTTGAACGAGGCGACCTCGTTGGGCGTGCCGATCGGCGTTCCCTCGGGGCTGGAGCCGTTGTCGCCCGAGATGTAGATGATCAGCGTGTCGTCCAATTTGCCCACGTCCTCGACGGCCTTGATCACCCGCCCGATCTCGTGGTCTGTGTAGGCGAGGTAGGCGGCGTAGACCTCGGCCTGGCGGATGAAGAGCTTCTTCTCATCCGCGTTGAGGGCGTCCCACTCCTTGAGGGTGTCCTTCGGCCAGGGGGTGAGCCTGGCGTCCTTGGGGATGACGCCGAGCCTCTTCTGGTTGGCGAAGATGGTCTCGCGCAGCTTGTTCCAGCCGCCGTCGAAGAGCTTCATCTTCTGGACCTTCTCGACCCACTCCTTCGTCGGGTGGTGCGGGGCGTGGGTGCCGCCGGGCACGTAGTAGCAGAAGAACGGCTTGTCCGGGGCCAGCTCGTTCATCTGGTGGATCCAGCCGACGGCCTCGTCGGCCATCGCCGTCGTGAGGTTCCACGTGCCGGGTGCCTTGCCCAGGTAGGGGGAGATGGGGGTGGTGTTGCGGAAGAGGTTGGGCTGCCACTGGCTGGTGTCGCCGCCGACGAAGCCGTAGAAGTACTCGAAGCCCATGCCGACGGGCCACTGGTCGAACGGCCCGGCCTGGCTGGCGACGAAGGCGGGGGTGTTGTGGTTCTTGCCGAACCACGAGGTGCCGTAGCCGTTGTCGCGGAGGATGGTGCCGACGGTGGCCGAGTCCTTGCCGATGATGCTGTTGTAGCCGGGGTAGCCGGTCGAAGCCTCCGAGATGACGCCGAAGCCGACGGAGTGGTGGTTGCGTCCGGTGATGAGGGCCGCCCGCGTCGGCGAGCACAGCGCCGTCGAGTGGAAGTTGGTGTAGCGCAGCCCCATGTTGCCGATGCGGTCCAGGTTGGGCGTGGGGATGACGCCGCCGAAGGTGCTGGGCGCGCCGAAGCCCACGTCGTCGGTCATGATGAGCAGGACGTTGGGCGCCCCCTTGGGCGGGACGACGCGCGGCGGCCAGTACGGCTTCGACTGGAAGGCGTTGAGGTTGATCTCCCCGCCGAACTTCGGCGGCGCTGGGGGCAGATACCTGCCGTCGACGGAGGTCGTGGCGGCGGGCGAGCCGGGGGCCGGGCCGCCGTCGCGTACCGTCTGCGCGGCGATGTAGCCCAGCAGGCCGCCGAGGCCGGCGACGAGCAGGGCGAGGGACGCGAGTCGATTCGACATGAGGGTCACTCCAGGGAACGGCCGGTCAGTCCGCCTTCTTCAGCGCGGGCGGCTTCCATCCGCCCTTCAGCGCCGAATCCTTCGGCCAGTAGAGGCGCATGACGACGTAGATCGGGCCGTCCGGGGCGGGCAGCCAGTTGGCCTCCCTGTCCTTGCCGGGCGAATCCTTCTGGATGTAAAGCGTGAGCGAGCCGTCGGCGTTCTTCTTCATGCCGGGCAGCATGGGGGAGTTGATCAGGTAGCGGTTGATGGGGTTCTCGATCAGGAGCTGGGTCTTGCCGTCGTACATGGTCACCGACCAGAAGGCGTTCGCCGGCGGCAGCTCGCCCCTGGCGAAGGTCAGCGTGTACCTGTTCTTCGAGCAGTCGGGCTTCTCGCCGGAGGCGTCCTTCGCCAGAATGGGGTACAGCGCCTCGACGGCGTTGTTCCCGTAGATGCCGGCCATCGCGGCGGCGGCCCGGAGCGTCCAGTCGCCCTTGTAGAAGTCCCGGTCCCCGAAGGCGCTGCCGACGCGCCAGCCGTTCTCGTCCTTGCCGAGGGCGGCGGCCTTCGCCTTGATCTTCGCCAGCCCGGCCTTCATCCCCTTGCCCAGAGCCGCCTTCTCCTCCGCGGATAGCCCCGCGGCGTCGAACGGCTTGCCGGCCACGATGCCGATGCGGGCGAACCGCTCGCGCAGGGGCTTCTCGACCTCCGTGGTGCCGGAGGCCGGGCAGAACGCGAGGAGGAAATTCAAGTAGGCGAACGGGTCGGTTTCCGCCAACTTCTTGTCGAGCTTCGGCCACTCGATCACGGGGGTCGGCGGGGCAGGGGGCTTCTCGAGGAACGCCGACAGGGTCTGCACCTTGTAGCCGGCCTGCACCTTCTTGACGTTGGCGATGTCGGCGGCGTTGAAGAGCTGCGTCCTGTAGACGGCCAGGGCGAAGTCGGTCTCGCAGCGGACCACCTTGGCGACGCCCGCCGGCTTCTCGCCCTTCCAGGACGGGCCGGCCACCACGTAGGCGCCGGCCTTGTTGCCCGTGGCCCGGCTGCCGATGTAGCCGATGTTGCAGGTGTACAGGTCGATGAGCTGTACCGAGTAGTAGCGGCCCTTCTCGACGTCAGGCACGCTCAGGACGATGGGCTCGGCGCGGAGGTCCATGCCGAGCAGCGAATAGGGCGTGTCGCTGTTGGGCGTGACGACCGCGGTGTCCTTCGGCGTGAACACCCGCGCCTGGTTGTTGATCGTGTTGAACGGGGCCTTGTACTGCCCCGACTTCCTGTCGATGAAGAACTCGTGCAGGATGCCGTAGCCCATCACCATCGGGTAGCCGTAGATGAACGCCTCCTCGCCGATCTTCTCGTAGTCGGCGGGGGTGGGCTTGGGAGGGTCAGCAGTTGCCGGGGCGACAAACGCCGCGAACGTGAGGGCCATCCAGAGCATGCGCATGGGGTGCCTGCGGAAGATTGGGGGCACCCTTAGCCATACGGACCAGGCGGGCCCTTGACCCTTCGCAAAATCTACCTGCCCAGCAGCGACAGCGCGTCGCGGAAGGGGGCGCTGGAGATCCGCACGACGCCGTCGAACGGCCTGTCCAGCTCCAGGATCAGGAACAGCGCCGTCGAGATCGACAGGGCGCAGACGGCCAGCACGAGGACGACCGTCGTGTTATTGGGGGCCAGCAGGCCGTAGCCGGCGAACAGGACGACGAGCCAGAAGACCAGCACCGCCAGGAACGGCAGCGGGATGGAGCTGTCCTTCTGGGCCGCCAGCCGCAGGCGTGTCTGCCCCAGGTCGTTGGCGAGGCTCAGGACGCGGCCCTTGATGTCGGCCTGGGCGTCGGTCTTCGGCTTCAGCGCGCCGACCCTGTCGTAGAAGGCCTCGAACTGGGCCAGCGCCGCGCCCGGCGTCAGGGTCGCCTTTGAGGCGCCGTCCGTCGGCCAGAGGCTGTCGGCCACGGTGGTGACGGCCTGCTGGAACAGCTCGCGTGCCTCCTTCGTCTCCGGGCCGTAGCGGGCCAGCAGGCGGTCGAGGAGGAGGACGTTGGCCGCCATCTGCTTGACGGAGCCGCTCTGGGCGTCGAACGTCCCCTTGGCCGACGCCACCAGCAGGCCCAGCACGAGGGCGGACAACGTGGCCATCACGCCCAGCCCGAGTTTGACCACGTCCTTCGACTCGCTGCTGGTGTGGCTCTCCGGCAGGCGGCGCCCGAGGCGCATGGCGATCAGGGCGGACGCGAAGACGCCCACGAACACCAGGCCGGCGATGACCAGCGAGCTCATGACGGGACGCTCCAGAGGGTGGCCAGATAGGTCAGGTAGGCCAACGCCATGCCGGCGTCGGCCAGGGCGGCGAATAGCGCCGGCGGGCGGCGGCGGAACGGCGAGACGAAGATGGCAAGCGCGAAGGGCGCCTTCTCCAGGACGGCGACGATCAACACCGGCACGCGCGACTCCGGGCGGTAGGCGGACCACACGAGCAGGCCGCCCACCAGCGCGACGAGCAGCCCAACGTAGCGGGTGAGGAAGAAGGCGAGGTCGTCGGCGGGCTCCTGGCCGAAGACCGCCCTCGAGATCGCCGCCGGCGCGAGGGCCAGCATCACGACCCCGGTGGTGGCTAGGCCCGTGACGAGTAGGAACAGGCCGAACGTGTCCGGCGGCATGTCAAGCCCCTCGGCTCTCGGCATCGCACCGAGCAATCCCTTCACGGGCTTGATATGGAAACCGCCCCCCCCGCGCGGTGAAGGTGACAGGGCGTTGTGCGGCATGGATGGTGGGGCCGGGCGTCCGGCCGCCGAGGGGCGGGCTCGCTCGGCGGCACGGCCCGAACTTCGCCCGCCCCGCCCGTGTCCGTCCCTGAACGACACCCCTCCGCGCTGAAATGAACACGCCGCGCGGACGTACCTTCCTGGGACGATTCCACACCTACTGACCTGCCCGGACGCCCCCTCGTCTGGCATACTTCCCGCCCGCTTCGCAACGGAACCTTTTCGCACGGAGACGACGATGGCCAGGACCGCGACGCCGAAGAAGACCCGCTCGAAGAAGGCCGCCGGCGCCCAGAACGCCCCCGCGCAGCCGAAGATGCTCTTCCCCTGCTGGGACCTCATCGAGAAGGTCGTCGGCAAGTGCGACCGCGTCCTCCTCTACGGCGTCTCCGGCACCGGCAAGTCGTGGGCCGCCCGCAAGGCCAACCTCAACGGCTCCAAGGTCTACTCCGTCAGCCTCACCGACGACACCCCCGCCGCCGAGCTGCGCGGGCACTACGGCCTGGTGGACGGCTCGTACAAGTGGCTGGACGGCCCCTGCGTGATGTCCTGGCGCTCCGGCGCCCGCCTCGTCCTCAACGAGCTGGAGAAGGCCAGCGGCGATGCCCAGACGTTCCTGCTCGGCATCCTCGACGACATGGAGATCGCCCAGCAGACCCTGCCGACGGGCGAGACGCTGTCGCCGAGCAAGGGCTTCCACGTCGTCGCCACGATGAATGGCTCGCCGGACGAGGACCTCAACCCGGCCCTGCGTGACCGCTTCCCGGTGTGCATCCACGTCGATCAGGTCGCCCCGCCCGCCCTCAAGCGCCTGCCCGAGGAGCTGCGTGGCGTGGCCCAGAACAGCGGCGTGGTGACGCACGCCCAGCGGCGTATCAGCGTCCGCGTGTGGAACGAGTTCGCCCGCCTGCGGGCCGAGCTGGGCGACGAGGTGGCCGCCTCCGCCGTCTTCGGCGACCGCGCCCGCACCGTGCTGGACCACCTCAAGCTCGGCAAGCCCTGAGCGAAGACCTCGGAAGATGTCGTCCACGGATCACACGGATCGAACGGATCAAGAAGAGAAGCGGAAGACGGCAGATGCTGCCACCTTTGCTTTCCTGCCATGAGTCCATCCGTGCCATCCGTGTGATCCGTGGACGGCTCCTTCCCCAACAGGCGCAGAGATCGGGACGCTGACGGACGACAGGAGAGGAGAGCTTCCGTGGACACGCTCCGCATGATCTACCCGCTGCCCGAGGCCCTGCCCGAAGACCAGGGCGTCGGCTGGCGCATCCGCGACGGCATCAAGGGGCGCGGCACCGACTTCGCCCAGAAGGTCATCCGCGTCCCCCTCGACGACAGCGCCACCTCCCACGTCGCCCGGATGCAGGAGATCGGCCGCATCCGCTGGCACGACCCGGAGGTCAAGGTCAGCAAGGACCTCGAGTCCTCGCTCCTCTTCAAGGCCGTCGAGGACGCCCGCATCAACCACCTGCTGCGCGAGGCCGGCATCGACACCTCCCCCGGCGTCTTCAACGAGAAGCAGCTCCCGCTCCTCGACGCCCTGCGCGGCCCTGGGGGCCGCCTCGCCGCCATGCTCCTGACCGACGGCACCGACCACGGGCCGAGTGAGGAGTACCTCACCAAGAACAAACGCCTCGTCGCCGTGCAGGCGTTCCAGGAGGTGCGCCGACGCCTCCGCGAGAGCCCGCTCCGGGCCACGTCGGTGGGCATCGTCCGCTGGCTGCGCACGCGGATGGCCGATATCCGCCTGCAGGCGGCCCGGCGCGACGAGGGCGGGCTGTTCTGCCTGCCGCTGCTGGGCATCCCCGGCGAGCCGGGCTGCACCGGCAGCTTCGAGGAGTTCTTCTCGTTGGCCTGGGACGAGCTGGGCGACGACTTGCGCCTGTCGGAGATCCCGTCGGCGGTGCGCCAGCAGCTCCCGCGCGAGCTGACTGGGCCGCTGGCCGGCGCCGACAAGACGCCGCCCGAGCAGTCGTGCAACCTCGTGCCGTGGGGCGCGCTGGCCCTGGAGTCGCCGCCGCGCGACCTGTGCCTGGCCGGCAAGTTCCTCAAGAAGTGGAAGGCGACGGAGGAGGGCGTGTTCCCGCGCTACCCGCACCGCTACTTCGTGGATGGCCGCGTGTTCGGCCGCCGCGGCAAGGTGCCGGGCGGGACGGTGGTGATCGACGCGAGCGGCAGCATGTCGCTGTCGGTGAAGCAGATCACGGCGATGGTGGAGTGCGCCCCCGGCTGCACGGTGGCGTGCTACTCGGGCACCGGCAAGGGCGGCGTCCTGCGCGTCCTGGCCGCCGGCGGCAAGCGCGTGGCCGAGAAGTACTGCGCCGCGCCGAACGGCTACGGAAACATCGTGGACTTCCCCGCCCTGCACTGGGCGTACAAACAGGCGCACCCGCGGATCTGGGTGTCGGACGCGGTGGTGACGGGCATCAACGACGCGCCGGGCACCGGCAACCGGGCGATGTGCGCCGCTGCCGTCAAGCGTGGCCGGTTCTTCACCGCCCACAACACCGAGCAGGCGCTGGCGGTGTTAAAGCGCCTGGGCCGCTACTACCGTAAGCAGTGACGCCAGGATGCGCGGCCACGCCTCACGCGGCACCGCACGGATCAGGCCAGGGACAGAAGAAGGCGGGCGGCAGGCATCACGCCTTCCGCCTGCCTGCTTCTCGTCGCGCCCTGGCCGTGCCCGTGCGGGCGGCGTGAGGCCTGCCTCGGGCGAGGAAGGGGCTGGCGGCATAGGATGGACCGACGGGCCCGCCTCACAGGGAGCAGCACACATGGTCCTCGACCCGGTCAAGTCGTTCGCCGACCTCGACGCCACGAAGAAGGCGTTCTCGTGGTGGGAGGAGTTCAAGAACTTCGCCTTCAAGGGCAACGTCGTCGACCTCGCCGTCGGCGTGATCATCGGGGCCGCGTTCGGCGGCCTCGTCAAGTCGCTGGTGGACAACGTCATCATGCCCACCATCGGCCTGGTCCTGCCGGGCGACAAGGGGTACCAGGGCTGGGTGTGGCAGGTGGGCGAGAGGTCCGTTCCCTACGGGAAGTTCCTCGGGGAGGTGGTGAACTTCTTCCTGGTGGCCCTGGTGCTGTGGCTCTTCATCGTGAAGTTCCTCGGCTGGGTCATGAGCCAGAAGAAGGAGGAGCAGGCCGCCCCGCCCCCGCCGACGCGCGAGCAGGAGCTGCTCGCGGAGATCCGCGACCTCCTCAAGCAGGGCCGCGAGGGCGTCAAGAGATGAGAAGTTTCGGAAAGTCCGAACGGGCCCGTTCCCATGCCGCCGCCCCGGCGTAAGAAAGCAAGGCCCGTCACGTCCGTCGAGTGCCACTTCGTGCCGAGCCGGTCCCAGAAGCCCACCCAGAGCCCCCAGACCCCCACCCCGGCCGGCGGCCGCTGGTGGGCCACCGCGCTACTCCTCGTGGCGTTGGGCGGCGGGTCGTTCGCCGTCGCCTATGCCATGACGCTCTGGACACGGGCGGGGGGCGCGCCGCCCGGCATGGTGTGGATACCCGGCGGCACGTTCACGATGGGCAGCGCCCTGAAGGGCGTCCCGCGCTCCGAGACGCCCGCCCACGAGGTCCGCGTCGACGGCTTCTGGATGGACGAGACGGAGGTGACCAACGCCCAGTTCGCCGCCTTCGTCGCGGCCACGGGCCACGTCACCACCGCCGAGAAGAAGCCGGACCTCGCCGCCGTCCGCGCCCAGCTCCTCCCCGGCGACCCGGTGCCCACGGAGGCCGACCTCGTGCCGGGGTCGATGGTGTTCACCCCCCCGGACAGGCCGACGGGGACGGACGACTTCCGCAAATGGTGGCGCTACGTCCGGGGCGCGTGCTGGAAACACCCTGAGGGGCCGAAGAGCGGCATCGAGGGCAAGGGGGATCATCCCGTCGTCCACGTCTCCTGGCACGACGCCGCCGCCTACGCCAGGTGGGCCGGGAAACGCCTCCCCACCGAGGCCGAGTGGGAATTCGCCGCACGCGGCGGCCTGGCGGGCAAGCGCTACCCCTGGGGCGACGACAGGCCGACGGAGGACGCCCCGCGCTGCAACATCTGGCACGGCACCTTCCCGCACCTCAGCACCAAGCCCGACGGGCAGAGACGCACGATGCCGGTTCGCTCGTTCGCGCCGAACGGGTACGGCCTGCACGACATGGCGGGGAACGTGTGGGAGTGGTGCGCCGACTGGTACCGCCCAGACGAGTACGCCCGCCGCAAGCTCGCCGGCGGTGTGAGCGACAACCCCCTCGGGCCGAAGGCCAGCCTCGACCCCACCCACGGGGCGGCCCCGCGCCGCGTGACGCGCGGCGGGTCGTTCCTGTGCCACGAGTCGTACTGCGAGAGCTACCGCCCCGCCGCACGGCGGGGCACGGATCCCGACACGGGCATGTCCCACATCGGCTTCCGGTGCGTGAAGGACCGGAAGTGACCCCCGAGAGGGCCCGACGATGTCCGCCGTCCTGCTGCTCTTGCTCTGCGCCGACGCCGACCCCCTGCCCTCGTGGAACGACGGGCCGGCCAGGAAGTCCATCCTCGGGTTCGTGAAGCGGGTCACGCAGAAGGGCGGCAAGGAGTACGTGAGGCCCGCCGAGCGCATCGCCGTCTTTGACAACGACGGCACGCTGTGGTGCGAGCAGCCGATGTACGTGCAGATCCGCTTCGCCTTCGACCGCGTCAAGGCCCTGGCGCCGAAGCGCCCCGAGTGGAAGGAGAAGCAGCCGTTCAAGGCCGTCCTCGAGGGGGACTTCAAGACGCTGGCCGCCGCCGGCGAGAAAGGGATCGTCGAGATCGTCCTGGCCACGCACGGGGGCCTGACGGAGGAGGAGTTCGACGCCGTCGTCCGCGAGTGGATCAAGTCGGCCCGCCACCCGAAGTACAAGCGTCCGTTCACGGAGTGCGTCTACAAGCCGATGCTGGAGCTGCTGGCGTACCTGCGGGCGAACGGCTTCAAGACGTACATCGTCTCCGGCGGCGGCACGGACTTCATCCGCCCGTGGGCGGAGGAGGTGTACGGCGTCCCGCCGGAGCAGGTGATCGGCTCCACGCTCAAGACGAAGTACGAGGAGCGCGACGGCAAGCCGGTGGTCGTCCGCCTGCCTGAGGTCGAGCACGTGGACGACAAGGTCGGCAAGCCGTTGGCCATCAGCAAGCACATCGGCCGCCGCCCGCTGATGGCGTTCGGCAACTCCGACGGCGACTACGAGATGCTGCGGTACACGGCCTCCGGGGCCGGGCCGCGCTTCGGGCTGATCGTCCACCACACGGACGGGACACGCGAATACGCCTACGGCCGCGGGGCGCTGTTCGGCAAGCTCGACAAGGCGCTGGAGGAGGCCCCGAAGCGGGGCTGGGCCGTCGTGGACATGAAGAAGGACTGGAAGAAGGTGTTCGCGTTCGAGGAGTGAGCCGCGCACCGGCAGGATACCCGGAGGGATCGGACAACATGAGCGGATTCAAGTATCGGCGTCTCGACAAGGCCGACGCCGCCGTCCTGCTGGTCGACCACCAGTCGGGGCTGTGCAACATCGTCGGCGACTTCTCGCCCGACGAGTTCAAGAACAACGTCCTGGCCCTCGCCGACCTGGCGAAATACTTCAAGCTCCCAACCATCCTGACAACCAGCTTCGAGGACGGTCCCAATGGCCCCCTCGTGCCGGAGCTCAAGGAGATCTTCCCCGACGCCCCGTACATCGCGAGGCCCGGCAACATCAACGCCTGGGACAACGAGGACTTCGTCAAGGCGATCAAGGCGGCCGGCAAGAATCAGCTCATCATCGCAGGCGTGGTGACCGAGGTGTGCGTCGCGTTCCCGGCCTTGTCGGCGCTGGAGGTGGGGTACGAGGTGTTCGTCGTCACCGACGCCTCGGGCACCTTCAACCAGACGACACGTCTGGCGGCCTGGTCGCGCATGGAGGCCGCCGGGGCGCAGCTGATGAGCTGGTTCGGCGTGGCGTGCGAGCTGCACCGCGACTGGCGCAACGACGTCGAGGGGCTCGGCCGGCTGTTCTCCAACCATCTGCCCGCGTACCGCAACCTCATGACCAGTTACAGCAGCAAGAAGTAGGCGCGTCATGCCGGCACGCGGGCTCGAGGCGGGCGGCGCGGAGTGAGCCCGCCGGTGTACGCCGTGCCGCTCGCCTCGGGTCGGGGGAACGCTGATCGATAGGATAAGCCGGCTGAATCACGTCTTCCCGTTCGGTGATCGGCACGCCTAACATTGAAGGAGCATACATGAGCTGCAGGACGAAGTGGTGCATCCCGGCCGTCGCCGTCCTGTGCGGCACGCTGGGGTGGCTGGCCGGCAGCGGCCGGCTGACGTTCGGGCAGCCAGCGCGGGCCGGCACGCCCTCCGACCCGCCCGCCGGCAAGTCGTGCTGCGAGGACGGCGAGGGGCGTTCGGGGCACCTCGCCAGCGCCGACGACAAGGGCAGGGCGGGCAAGAAGCCGAACATCGTCGTCATCTGGGGCGACGACATCGGCCAGTCCAACATCAGCGCCTACTCGCACGGGTTGATGGGCTACAAGACGCCCAACATCGACCGCGTGGCCAAGGAGGGCATGATGTTCACCGACTACTACGCCGAGCAGTCCTGCACCGCCGGACGCGCCTCGTTCATCACCGGCCAGCACGGCCTCCGCACCGGCCTGACCAAGGTCGGCCTGCCGGGCGCGACGCTCGGCCTGCGGAAGGAAGACCCGACCATCGCGGAGATCCTCAAGCCGATGGGCTACGCCACGGGGCAGTTCGGCAAGAACCACCTCGGCGACCGCAACGAGTTCCTGCCCACCGTCCACGGCTTCGACGAGTTCTTCGGCAACCTCTACCACCTCAACGCCGAGGAGGAGCCGGAGAACGTCGACTATCCGCGCAACCCGCAGTTCCGCGAGCGCTTCGGCCCGCGCGGCGTCATCAAGTCCTGGGCCAATCCGGACGGCACAC
>CAZVZK010000032.1:17681-76965 GCA_964630925.1 uncultured Alcaligenaceae bacterium | reverse complement strand
TTCACTTGTCTTCTCTTCTTCTTACTGACCCCTGACCCCTGACCCCTGACCCCTACTCAAGGCCGTGTACAGCGACTCGCGCAACGCCTCACACGTGAACGGCTTCTGCAGGAACCCCGCCAGCCCGCGCCCCGCGTACCGCTCGCTCAGCTCCCGCCCGCTGTACCCCGACATCAGCACCACCGGCACGTCGGCGTCCAGCGCCCGCAGCCGCTCCAGCGTCTCCACCCCGTCCAGCCGCGGCATCGTCAGGTCCAGCAGCACAGCCCGGTAACGCCCCCCGCGCTCGACCTTCGCCAGCGCCTCCTGCCCGTCCCCCGCCTGCACCGGGTCGAACCCGATGGACCGCACCATCTCCGCCGCCACACCCCGCACCTGCTCGTCATCATCCACCACCAGCACCGGCCCCTCGCCACGCCACCCCGCGTCGGCCGCCGGAGCCTCACGCGCCGGCACCGGCGCCCCCGTCGCCGGCAGGTACACCCGGAACCGGCACCCCTGCCCCGGCCTGCTGTCCACCTCCAGCCGCCCCCCGTGCCCACGCACGATCCCCTGCACCGCCGCCAGCCCCAGCCCCCGCCCCGTGAACTTCGTCGTGAAGAACGGCTCGAAGATCCGCGCCCTCGTCGCCTCGTCCATCCCGCAGCCGGTGTCCTCCACCTCCAGGCACACCACCCCCCCCTCCGCGTGCGCCGACACCGACACCAGCCCGTCCTCCTCCCCCAGCGCCTCCGAGGCGTTCAGCACCAGGTTCATCAGCACCTGCCGCAGCTGCACCGCGTCCCCCAGCACCGCCGGCATGCCCCACGGCAGGCACAGCGTCAGCGTCGCCCGCTTCGAGATGCTCAGCTGCAACAGCTGCACCGTGTCGCCCACCAGCGCCGCCAGGTCCAGCGGCTCGATCACGAACCGCCCGCGCCCCGCGTACGCCAGCATCTGCCGGCACATCTCCGCCGCCCGCTCCGCCGAGTGGATGATCCGACCCAGCATCCGCGCGTTCTCCGACCCCGCCGGCAGACCCGCCTGGATCAGGTCCGCGTTCCCCAGGATCCCCGCCAGCAGGTTGTTGAAATCATGCGCGATCCCACCCGCCAGCACCCCCAGGCTCTCCAGCTTCTGCGTCTGCAGCAGGTTGCGCTGGAACGCCTCGCGCTCCTGCTGCGCCTGCTGGATCGGCGTCATGTCCCGCGCCGCCACCAGCAGCCGCGCCGGCTGCCCCGCCCGCACCATCAGCGGCGTCACCTGCACGTCCCACCACCGCGGCGACCCCGCCCGCGTCGGGCTGAACGCCTGGAACCGCGCCGGCCCCCCACCCAGCGCCTCCGCCAGCGCCGCCTCCGCCGCCCCCCGCGCGTCGTCCGCCCACCAGTCCGGCCAGTGCGTCCCGACCAGCTCGTCCGCCCCGCCCGCCTCCAGCAGCTCCGCCCCACGCGGGCTCACGTACAACACCCCACCCGACTCGTCCAATTCCACCAGACAGTCCGGGCTGCTCGCGATCAGCCGCCGCCTCCGCTCCTCCCCCTCCCGCCTCTCCTCTTCCGCCCGCCGCCTCTCCGTGATGTCCTGAACCGACCCGCACACCCTGGCGACGCCGCCCTCCTCCACGCACGGCACCCCGATCACACGCAGCCCGCGCGTCCCGTCCGCCAGCTCCAGCTCCAGGTCGAACGGCTCCCCCTCGTCGCGGGCCAGCCCCACCGCCTCCGCCAGCATCGCCGCACACGCCGGCGTGTACAGCCGCAACACCGACTCCGCCCCGGGGACGAATGTAGCCGTGGCCCCGTGCAGCCGGCGCGTCTGCCCCGTCCAGTACACCGCCCCCGAATGCACGTCCAGCTCCCACCCGCCCACCCCCGCCGCCCGCTCCGTCTGCTCCAGCAGCCGCGCCAGCCGCGCGTCCCCCGTCAGGTCACGCACCAGCCACAGCTCCGAACCGCCTTCGGAGTAGCCGGCGATCTCCGCCAGCCGCCCCTCCCCTCCCTTGTGCCGTAGCCCCACACGCCGCGACTCCGGGAAACCCGCCGCCCGGTCCTCCTCGTACTGCCGGCGCGCCGCCTCCGCCCTGCCGGGGTACAGCGCCCCGAACCAGGCGTCCAGCGTCGCCACCTCCTCGGGCCGATACCCGGTGAGACGCGCCACCTCGCCGTTGAACCACACCGACTCCCCCACCACGCACACCGCGCCCGCCGCCAACCGCTCCGCGATCCGCCGCACCGGGCACGCGCCGCCCTGTTCGCGCGCAGGCCCACGCTCCATCTCACGCGGCGGCGTGCCGGCCTCGGGGCTGTTCATGTTCGTGCGTCCCTGGCACGGGGGCCGGTAGGATGCACCCCTTCCGCCTACTCTATCACGCCAATCCTCGCGCCACGTCACAGAATCCGGACGACCCCGACAGCACGCCATACCAGTCCGCCGCCGCCGCCGCCCGCCCCGGCAGATCCCGGCTCCCCCACACGCACACCAGCACCCGCGTCGTCGCCCCCGTCGTCTTCGTCCTCTGTGAATCCTTGACCGCGTTCGCGCACGGCCCCGCCGCGTCGAACAGGCAGATCAACCCCTTCACGTCGATCTCCTGCCCCGACGCGTTGAACACGTACTTCTCCCCCGCCCCGGCGACCCCCACGCGCAGGGGCGGGGCGGCCAGCCCGAGATCCACCACGCTGATCGGCAGGCCCGAGTGCAGCGACACCGCGTTGCACACGTCCACCGGCAGGTTGATCCCCGACAGCTTCCCCTCCCCCGCCGCCCGCAGCAGATACTCCGACGCCGGCTTCCCCCGCCCCGTCGGCTTGTACCCGCCGTGCCGCAGCAGATCACGCACCTTCTCGCGGACGCCGTCGTCCGCGCTCATCGGCGCCGCGGCGCCCGCCGCCAGCAGCGCCAGCACCTCCGCCGGGGTGGCGATCTCGCCCAGCGGACGGCGGAAGGTGACGGTCAGCACCGCCAGGTCGAGCAGCGGATGGGGGTCGATGGTCATGGGGGCACTCTCCGGGCGCGGCCAGGTCGGCGACCATGACTGATTACCGAAATCGCCACCCGTCAGCAGCGGCGGCCGCCCCGGAAAAATGATGACGAGGCTGAGGGGCGGCACGCCGGGCCGTGGAGGGACGGGGAAGCGAGGACGCGGCCACTTTTTCGCGCGGGTCAGCCGCCCGCCGGCCGCGTCCATAACGTGAAGTAACCCTTCTATCGCCCGCACGGAGTGCAGACCCATGCGCCGCCTCTCGTCCCGCGCCCGTACGTCCCGCCCCCGCCTGGAGGCCCTGGAGGACCGCACCGCGCTGTCCGCCTCCCCCATCGGCGACCTCGTCATCTTCGGCGACAGCCTCAGCGACGCCGGCAACGTCTCCGCCGTCACCGCCTACCTCGGCCAGCCCTCGCCCTTCGGCTACACGCCCCCCGGCGCGTACTTCACCACCAGCCCCCTCGGCCTCCCCCAGACGCGCTTCTCCAGCGGCCCCGTCTGGGCCGAGACGCTCGCCGACGCCCTCGGAGAGGGCCCCGTCAGCCCCAGCTTCCTCGGCGGCCTCGACTTCTCCTTCGGCGGCGCCTCCCTCTCCGAGCCCTCCTTCTTCGGCGTCCCCCAGATCGGCGCCCAGGTGGACATGTACCTCGCCGGCCACGCCCCCACCCCCGACGACCTCTTCGCCTTCTGGGCCGGCTCCAACGACTTCTTCTCCGACTTCGCACAGGACCCCGGTGACGGCTCCACCCTCGACCCCGTCACCCCCGCCCAGACCCTCGTCGGCCAGGTCATGAGGCTCGCCAACGAGCCGGGCGGCGCCCGACGCTTCGTCATCAACACCCTGACCCCCCTGGGCGGCACCCCCTACTTCCAGGACCTCGCCTTCCCCGAACCGCTCAAGTCGGCCATCATCGCCGGCGCCAACCAGTGGGCCGAGGTCTTCAACTCCGTCCTCACCGCCGGCCTCGCCGGCGTCCAGGCCGCCCACCCCGACGCCGTCATCGTCGTCAACGACACCTACTCCCTGTTCAACGACTGGGCCCGCCCCGCCAACGAGCCGGGCTTCTCCAACTGGACCCAGGCCGTCGCCGCCTACAACGGCGCGCAGGGCAGCGGCGGCCTCCTCGTCGCGCCCCCTGGCCCCGACACCCAGGACTACCTCTTCTTCGACTCCGTCCACCCCGGCGCCAAGGCCCACGCCCTCCTCGGCCTCAACGCCGCCGCCGGCGTCCTGACCGCCCTCGGCCAGAACCACCTCACGGTCACCACCACCGCCGACGCCATCGACCCCCTCGACGGCGGCCGCAGCCTCCGCGAGGCCCTCGCCCTCGCCGACCTCATGCCCGGCGAGCAGACCGTCACCTTCGCCCTCGGCCACGGCCCGAAGACCATCAACCTCAACAGCCAGCTCGACATCAAGGACGACCTGACGCTCATCGGCGGCCCCTCCGTCACCATCAGCGGCCAAGGCCAGACCCGCCTCTTCAACGTCGCCGCCGGGGCCGACGTCGCCATCGCCGCCCTCCGCCTCATCGACGGCAAGGCCGACCAGGGCGGCGCCATCTTCAACGCCGGCAGCCTGACCCTCGTCGGCGTCCTCCTCTCGGGCAACCACGCCCGCCAGGGCGGCGCCATCTACAACGCCGACGGCGCCTCGCTCGACGTCTTCGCCTCCCTGATCGCCAACAACACCGCGGGCGGCGGCTCCTATGGCACCGGCCAGGGCGGCGGCATCTTCGTCGCCTCCGGCTCCACGGCCCGCCTGTATGGCAGCGTGGTCACGTCCAACACCGCCGTCGGCGGCAAGGGCGGCGGCGTGTACGTCGCCGACGACGGCGACTTCGCGCTGTGCGCCTCGCTCGTGCTGGGTAACAACGCCAAATCAGGCAAGAACATCTTCCGCGACTGACCGGCGTCGCCCCAGGCGGCCGGGTCGTATCGAAGAGGGGTGCGGGCTCCCGGCCGCACCCCAGGCCCGATCACGCCCCGGCCGCCGTCACGCCAGCGCCCGGTACGCCGCCTCCACGAGCGCCCGCCCGCGCGCGTTGAGCAGCACCCCGTGCCCCTGCTTGTTCATCGTGTAGCCGAACGCCATCCCCAGCGCCGGGTCGCAGAACCCCAGCGACCCCCCCATCCCCGCGTGCCCGAACGCCGCCCGCCCCATCGGCAGCCCCGGACACGCCTTCATGTACCCCAGCCCGAACCGCATCGCCTCCAGCAACGTCCCATCGACGGACGTGGCCGAGTGCGTCTCGCCGATCTCCTCGACCAGCGAGCGCGGGAAGAACGCCCCGTCCAGGAGGGCGGCGTACAGCCCGGCGAGCCCCCGGGCGTGGGTGACGCCCCCGCCGCTCGGCAGGCACGCCGCGTGCGCCTCCCGCGAATCCGTGTCACCGGGCCGCCGGCCCGTGTTCCGCACCGTGAGCGTCTGGATGTTGCCCGCGTCCTTGCCGATGGCCGCGAGAAACGGCCACGGCGGCGTACCCGGCGGCAGCGGGTCGGGCCTGATCGTCGGCGCGACGCGCGGCTCGTCGCCCTCCGCCAGCCCGAGGTGGAAATCGAGCCCACGCGGCCCGGCGATCTCATCCCGCCAGAACTCTCCGACGCCCTTCCCCGAGACACGCCGCACCACCTCGCCCACGAGATGCCCGAACGTGGAGGCGTGGTACGCCTGCCGCGTCCCCGGCTCCCAGAACGGCTCCGCCCGCGCCAGGACGCCGACCACATGATCCCAGTCATACAGCGACCCCGGCGGCAACTGCTCGCGGAAGGCGGGAATCGCCGCCTCGTGAGTGAGCAGCCAGCGCACGGGGATGCCGCCCTTGCCCGCCTGCGCGAACTCCGGCCAGTAGTCGGCCACGGGCCGATCAATGTCGATCCGCCCGCGTGCCGCGAGCAGATGCAGGCACGCCGCGACGGCCCCCTTCGTGCAGGACCACACCACGCCGAGGGTGTCGCGCCGCCAGGGCCGCCCCGAGCCTCGGTCCGCGACGCCGCTCCACAGGTCCACCTCGACCCGCCCGTAGACGACGACGCACACCGACGCGCCGACCTCGCCGCGCGACGCGAAGTTCTCCGCGAACGCATCGCGGAGGGCGGAGAAACGTGCCGAACAGATGCCGTCGATGCTCATGAGGTGATGATAGTTTTCCCTGGGCTTGGCGTAGAGCACGCATCCTGCGTGCTCCCGTCATCCCTCGGCAGCCGTCACGCACGTCCCCTGGCCCGCGAGCACGACGATGGAGGTGCCCACCGATCACGCAGGATGCGTGCTCTACGACGGCGCACCCATACCCAATAACGGCCAGAGCGTTCCCTGTCTTCCCTGGGATGGGTCGGCTATGATGGCGTGGGGGAGGCGGGGCCGTGGCCCGCCCGCGAGGAGTGAGACGCCATGCCGACCCGAATCGCCGTGCTGCTGTTGCTGTTCGCCACGATGGGGCCGGGCCGCGCCGAGCCCAAGAAGCCGCCGGACCGGCCCATCGACCAGATCGGGGCCGAGCTGCATACCCTGATCGAATTCGAGGAGCTGGACGACCCCAAGGCCACGCTCCGTGACGTGCTGAACCAGCTCCGCACCAAGTACAAGGCCAAGGTCGGGTTCGACTACAACGACAAGGCGTTCAAGGAGGCCTACGGCGCCACGACCAAGGACATCCGCGACGAGATCATCGGCAAACTGGAAGCAAACAACCTCACCCTGGAGGGCCTGCTCAGGCGCGTCCTCGGCAAGATCCCCATCGGGGGCGGCGGCGCGAGCTTCATGCTGCGGGACGGGGTCATAGAGATCACGACCGAGGACGCCATCCGCCGTGAGCTGAAACTCCCGACCCCCCTGAAGGACCATCCGCCCGAGCCGCCGCTGCCGGTCATGATCCCCTACATGAAGTTCGACGGCGACACGCTGGAGGCGGCGTGCGAGAAGATCGGCGAGCGGGCCGGCATCACGATACTCATCGACCCGCGCGTCAAGGAGAAGGCCAACGCCGCCATCAAGGCCAGGCTCGTCAACATCCCGCTGGACGTGGCGATCGACCTCCTGGCGGACATGGCCGGGCTGGCGGCCGCCCGGAAGGCGAACGCGGTTTACATCACCACCCCGGAGAACGCGGAGAAGCTCAAGCCACGTCCGGCCGTGGTCATCCCCTCCCCCCGCCCACTCGAGTTTTTCCCCGCCGTCCCGGCGATCCGGGCCGAGTTCTCGGCGGACCTGTCCAAGCTGCCGGCACCGGAGAAGGCGTTCGGCCTGGAGCTGACAGGCCCCGCCACGGAGGCCGGCCTCAAGGGGTTGGCCCGCTTCAAGCACCTCGCCGCCCTCAGCCTCCGCGACACCGGCCTACCGGACGCCGCCCTCAAGGAGCTGGCACCCCTCACGGGGCTCATCCAGCTCGATCTGCGCGGCACGAAGGCGGCCGACGAGGGGCTGGAGGCCCTCGCCCCCCTGAAGAAGCTGACCTCGCTCCGCCTGCCGGAGATCACGGACGTGGGGCTGCGGTCGCTGCGAAGGGCGGGGCTGCTGCACACTCTGGCCGAGGCCAGGGCCGCCGGCGGCGGCCGGCCCGCCGGCCCGGAGGACGTGGAGCTGCTCGACCTGTCCGGCACGAAGGTCACCGGCCGGGGCCTGAAGGAGCTGGCCCCCTTCACACGCCTCGCCTCCCTCGACCTGCGCGACGGGCAGTTGAACGACGACGGCCTCGACGGACTGGCGGCCCTCAAGCACCTCACCCACCTCGACCTACGCGACACGCGGGTGTCGGACGACGGCATGAAGGCGTTGGCACGCCTCAAGCAGCTCCGCACCCTCAACCTCAAGGGCACCCTGGTGACCGACGCCGGCCTCAAGCACCTGGCCACCCTCGCACAGCTCACCTCGCTCGACCTGACCTTCCTCAAGGTGACCGGGGCCGGCCTCAAGCACCTCGCGCCCCTCGAGCACCTCGACACCCTCGCCCTGTTCGGCACCGAGCTGACCAACGAGGGGCTGAAAGAGCTGGCCGCCCTCAAGCGTCTCACGTCCCTCACGGCCGGAGGCACGAAGGTGACGGACGCCGGGATCGAGGCGCTGCAGAAGGCGTTGCCCGGCTGCCGGATCGTGCGCTAACCCACGGATCCGCACCGACACCTCCCGGACCAGCCCGCACGGGATGAACACCCGCCGCAGCCTCCACCCCCGGCGAGCCCCGCCCCTGGCCCTTCTCGACTCGGGCCACCGGAGCGGACGTCTCCAACGACTTGTGCCGCATCCAGGAGGCATTGCAGTCAGCGATGTGACATCCAGGGCTCGCGGCACCCCGTCCGGTCACTAGAATGAGCTGGTTGCCGAGTCGAGTCGAATGGCGCCCCCGTCAGTTAGGAGATGGCTCGTGGGCCAGGACAAGCGAGTGAGGCTGGCCGGGACGGCCCTCGACCGTTCCCGACACGTCTGCGCCTTCTTCCACAGCAAGAAGGAGGAGTACCGCGTGCTGCTGCCCTTCGTCAAGGAGGGATTCGAGCAGGGCGACAAGGCGTTCCACATCGTCCAGGATGGCCACCGCCCCGAACACCGGCGGCGGCTGGAGGAGGCCGGCATCGACGTTACGGGGGCGGAGAAAAAGGGGCAGCTCGAGGTCCGTCGCTGGGAGGACGCCTACCTCCGGGACGGCCACTTCGACCAGAACCGGATGCTCGCCCTCATCGAAGATGTCCTGCAAGCCGGTAAGGCCCAGGGCTTCCCGCTGACCCGCCTGGTGGCCAACATGGAGTGGGCGCTCGAGGACCGGCCCGGCGTCGAGGACCTCCTGGAGTACGAGACCCGGCTCAACTACGTCCTCCCCAGGTACGACGACGCCGTGTGCTGAACGTATGACCTGGCCCGGTTCGGTGCCGAAGTGGTCATGGACATCATGCGGACTCACCCGATGGTCATCATCGGCGGCCTCCTCCAGGTGAACCCGTTCTTCGTCCCTCCGGACGAGATGCTCCGTGAGCTGCAGGGGCGTAACAGCCGCGGTGATGGGTAACGCCAGCCATGCCGTCCATGCCGCCGACCTCCGATGACCCCCAGGAGCTGCGCCGCTGTTTGCGGGACCTGGTCGCCGTCTCCACCCTCCCCGCGGTGTGGGAGAATGCCGACCCGTCCAGCATCGGCCGGAGCCTGGCCGAGGTCTTGCTGCGCATCCTGTCGGCTGACTTCGTCTACGTCCGCCTGCGCGGGTGGGGCAGCGGGCCACCTCTGGAAGCGGTCCGGACACGGCAGCGGGCGGAATCGGAAGGCCGCGCCCGTGAGGTCGGGCGGGCGATCGAACCATGGCTGCGGCTCGACGCCGACGCCCCCCCCACGATCCCCAGCCCCGTGGGGGAGGGGGTTGTGCGGTTGGCCGTCCTGCCCATCGGGCACGGGCAGGACAACGGCCTCCTGGCGGCGGGTTGCGGCCGCCCCGACTTCCCGTCCGACGCCGAACGCCTCCTCCTCGGCGTCGCCGTCAACCAGGCCGCGGGGCTGCTCCAGCGCAAGCAGGCCGAGGAGGAGCTGCGCAGGCAGTCCGAGAGGCTACGGGTCACGCTGGCCAGCATCGGCGATGCCGTCATCACGACGGACACCGAAGGCCGTGTGACCTCGCTCAACTCGGCCGCCGAGTCCTTGACGGGGTGGGCCCGCGAGGAGGCCGAGGGCCTTCCCCTCGGCCGGGTGTTCCACATCATCAACGAGCTGACCCGTGAGCCTGCCGAGTGCCCGGCCGCGAAGGCCCTGCGCGAGGGAGGGATCGTCGGGCTGGCCAACCAAACCGTCCTCCTCGCCAGGGACGGCTCGGAGCGGCCCATCGACGACAGCGCCGCCCCGATCAAGGACGGCCGGGGCGCCGTCGTGGGCGTTGTGCTGGTCTTCCGGGATGTCACCGAGCGGAAACGCGCCGAGCAGCACCGCAGCGCCCGCCTCGCCGTCACCCACGCCCTGAGCGAATCACGCTCCGTGCGCGACGGGGCCGCCGGCGTCCTGCGGGCGGTGTGCGAGAACCTCGGCTGGGAGGTCGGCTTCTTCTGGACCGTCAACGAGGCCGGCACGGCACTCGCCTGCGCCAACAGCTGGCGCAGGCCGGGCGCGCCCGTGGACGAATTCGTGGCGGCCAGCCACGGCCGCACCTTCGTCAAGGGGGAAGGGCTGCCGGGCAGGGTGTGGGCGAGCGGGAAGCCGGCCTGGATACTCGACGTCGCCAACGCCGACAACTTCCCCCGGCTCGCCCCCGCCGCCCACTCCGGCCTGCACAGCGCCTTCGGCTGCCCCGTCGTCGGCGGCGAGCAGGTGCTCGGCGTGATCGAGTTCTTCACCGGGCGCTTCCACCAGCCGGATGCGGACCTGCTGGAGATGATGGTGACCGTGGCCGGCAGCTTCGGCCAGCTCATCGAACGCAAGGCCGCCGAGGACGAGGTCCGCCGCAGCGAGCAGGAGCTGGCCGACTTCTTCGAGAACGCCACCGTCGGGCTCCACTGGGTCGGCCCCGACGGCACCATCCTCCGCGCCAACCGGGCCGAGCTGGACCTGCTGGGCTACTCGCGCGAGGAGTACATCGGCCGACCCATCTCCGCCTTCCACGCCGAGGAGGAGGTGATCTGCGACATCCTCCGCCGGCTGAAGGCCGGCGAAAAGCTCACCGACTACCCGGCCCGCCTCAGGGGCAAGGACGGGTCGATCAAGGACGTGCTCATCGACTCCAGCGTGATGTGGCGGGACGGCAGCTTCGTCCACACCCGCTGCTTCACACGCGACGTCACCGAGCGGAAACGCGCCGAGGCCAAGGCACGCGATCAGGAGCAGCGCACCCGCACCATCCTGGAGAGCATCTCCGACGCCTTCTGCGCGCTGGACCTGGACTGGCGGTTCACCTACGCCAACCGGCAGGCGGAGGTGCTGCTGGGACGCACCCGGGATGAGCTGATCGGCAGGAACCATTGGGAGGTCTACCCCGAGACCATCGGCACCGACCTGGACCGCCACTACCGGCGTGCCGTCTCCCAGAATGAAACCGCCCGGCTTGAGTATTTCTACCCGCCCCACGGCCGCTGGTACGAGGTCCACGCCTACCCCTCGGCGGAGGGCCTGTCCGTCTACTTCCGGGACGTGAGCGAGCGCAAGCGGGCCGAGATCACCTTGCAGGAGAGCGAGCAGCGATTCCGCCAGCTCGCCGACGCCATGCCGCAGATCGTCTGGACGGCCCGGCCCGACGGCGACATCGAATACCTCAACGGCCGCTGGACGGAGCTCAGCGGGCTGCCCCAGACCGCCGGCAACGACGCCTGGGGACAGCTCCTCCACCCCGACGACGCTACGCCCGCCCATCAACGCTGGGCCGCCTCGGTCCGAACCGGGGCACCCTTCGAGATGGAGCTCCGCCTCCTTGACCGCCGGCACGGCTACCGCTGGCACCTGATCCGCACCGTCGCCGTCCTCGACGGCGACGGCAAGGTCGCACGCTGGTTCGGGACCAGCACCGACATCCACGAGCAGAAGCGGGCCGAGGAGGCCTCCCGCTTCCTGGCCCAGGCCAGCGCCGAGCTGGCCGCCGTTGTCGATTACGAAAGCACGCTACAGAAGGTGGCGAGCCTGGCCGTCCCGTACTTCTCAGACTGGGCCGCCGTCGACCTCGCGGACGAGGACGGCACCCTCAGACGCCTGGCCGTCGCCCACCAGGACCGCGACAAGGTCGCCCTCGTCCGGGACCTGATGCGGGATTACCCGCCCGACCCCCGGTCCCCGGCCGGGGCCTACGCGGTCCTCCGCTCCGGCACCCCCGAGTTCGTCGGCGAGATCACCGACGAAATGCTCGTACGGGGGGCGAGAGACGAGCGCCACCTGAGCCTGGTCCGCTCGCTCGGCCTGAAGTCCTACCTCTGCGTCCCGCTCGCCGTCTCCGGCAACACGCTGGGCGTCCTCACCTTCGCCACCGCCGAGTCGGGCCGCCTGTATACCGAGGCCGACCTCGCCCTGGCGACGGACCTCGCGAACCGGGCCGCGGCCGCCGTCGAGAACACGCAGCTCTACCAGGCGCTGCGGGAGGCCGGCCGGCGCAAGGACGAGTTCCTGGCGACCCTGGCCCACGAGCTGCGCAACCCGCTGGCGCCGATCAGCAACTCCCTCCAGATCCTGAAGTTGTCCCGGGTCGACGCGGCCACCGCACGGCAGACCGCCGAGATGATGGAGCGGCAGGTGCACCACCTGGTCCGGCTCGTCGACGACCTGCTGGACGTGTCACGCGTGATGCGCGGCAAGATCGAGCTCCGCCGCGAACGCGTCGAGCTCGCCACGGTCGTCGCCCGCGCGGCCGAGACCGCCCAGCCGCTCATCGAGGCCCGCGCCCACCGGCTTGACATCTCCCTGCCCGACGAGCCCCTGCCGCTGCACGCCGACCCCGTGCGCCTGGCCCAGGTCGTCGGCAACCTCCTCACGAACGCCGCGAAGTACACCGAGCCCGGCGGCCGCATCTGGCTCACCGGCGAGCGCGACGGGGGCCTGGCCGTGCTCCGGGTCCGGGACAACGGCATCGGCATCGCCCCGGACATGCTGCCCCGCGTCTTCGACCTGTTCGTGCAGGTCGACCAGGCCGCCGCCCGCTCGCAGGGGGGGCTGGGCATCGGCCTGACGCTCGTGAAGAACCTCGTGGAGATGCACAACGGGGCCGTCGAGGCCCGCAGCGACGGGCTCGGCAGGGGCTGCGAGCTCATCGTGCGGCTGCCACTCTCGGAGGAGGCGCTCGCCAGGGCTCATGACGGTGACCCCTCCCCCCACGCCCAGGCCCCTTCGCCCTCGGGACACCGCCTCCTGGTCGTGGACGACAACCAGGACGCCGCCGACAGCCTCGCCATGCTCCTCCGGCTGCAGGGCCACGAGGTCCGGGTGGCGTACAGCGGCATGGCGGCGCTGGAGTTGACGAAGGACTACAGCCCGGGCTTGGTGCTCCTTGACATCGGCATGCCGGGGATGGACGGCTACGAGGCCGCCCGTCGGCTGCGGCAGCAGCCCGGCCTCCAGAACGTGGTGCTCGCGGCGCTGACCGGCTGGGGGCAGCAGGAGGACCGCCGCCGCTCAGCGGAGGCGGGCTTCGACCACCACCTCGTCAAGCCGCCGGAGCCCCAGGCCCTGGAGGGCGTCCTGGCGGGGCTCAAACGCGGGTAGCGGCGTGAGGGCCGGGACCGCGATGCACACCGGCCGCCTGGGCAGCCCGGCCCTCCTCGTGTTCTCGCCGCCGCCCCCTGCGTCCCACGCGTGCCTGGGCTTGTCGTGGCGGGTGAGGCCCCCGCACGGCGGCGCATCCCCAGGCGGCCCCTACAAGCCCATCAAGGAGGGGGAGCCGCACCCCGACGACGACCTTCCCGAACAACAACAGCCGGCAAGCGTGGGCACACAGGAGGATCGGCGCCCCAGGGCAGGCGAGGTGGTCAAGAATGCCCCGGCTGACGACAATACCCGGACGGGCCCGCCGTACCGGCGGAATGACAGGCGAGCCATTCGGTGTCGCCGGTGCCGGGGAATCCGCCCTCCGCATCGCGACCTGCCGAGGCCGCCGTTTTCGAACGCCTGTCGCCCCGTGGATTGAGGAACACATGCGGCCTGCCATGCTCTTCCTGGCTCTGTTGCCCCCCGCCATCCCCCCCACGGCGCTCGCGGCCGACCCGCCCGCCGGGCTGCACCAGGCGCTCCTCAAGGAGCCGCCGGCGGCGCTGGCCAAGGCCGCGCGCGAGAAGGGCGACGCGGCGCGCGGGGCGGTCCTGTTCTTCCAGCCGTTCCTCGCCTGCGCCAGGTGCCACGACGGGGACGCGGGGGCTCTCTTCGGCCCGGACATCGCGAAGGCCGGCAAGGAGGCGGGCGCGGAATACCTGATCGAGTCGGTGCTGCTCCCGTCCAAGTCCGTGAAGAAGGGCTACGAGACCGTCGTCATCCAGACGGCCTCGGGGAAAACACTTTCGGGCCTCCTCGCCGCGGAGGACAAGGATTCCGTCACGATCATCGACCCGTCGGCGAACGGGAGGCGTCTCACCGTCGCCAAGGCCGACATCGAGAAACGCTCCCTCTCCAGGCAGTCGCTCATGCCCGACGGGCTGGCGAACCTCCTCTCGGACCGGCAGCAGTTCCTCGACCTGGCCAGGTACCTCATCGAGATCGCCGAGAGGGGGCCGGCACGGGCGAAGGAGCTGCGCCCGACGCAGGCCCCCGCCGTGGTCGCGGAGTACGAGAAGGACCTCGATCACGCGGGGCTGATCAAGGCGCTCGACGACAAGGCGTTCCGCCGGGGCGAGGCGATCTACACCCGCGTCTGCGCCAACTGCCACGGCACCAAGGACGCCCCCGGCTCCATGCCCACCTCCCCCCGCTTCGCCTCCGCCACCTTCAAGAACGGCCACGACATCCACGCCCTGTACCAGACCGTCACGCGCGGCTACGGGATGATGGCCCCGCAGACCTGGATGGTCCCCCGCCAGAAGTACGATGTGATCCACTACATCCGCGAGGCCTTCCTCAGGCCGCACAACCCGACGCGGTACGCCAAGGCCGACGCCGCCTACCTGGCCGGCCTCCCCAGGGGCACGACGTTCGGGCCGACCGCGTCGAACGTGGAGCCGTGGGTGACGATGGATTACGGCCCGAGCCTGATGAACACCTACGAGGTCGGCGGCCCCGGCCCCAACTTCGCCTACAAGGGCATCGCCTCCCGGCTCGATCCCGGGGCCGGCGGCGTCTCGCGCGGCAGGCACTGGGCCCTCTTCGACCACGACACCATGCGCCTCGCGGCGGCGTGGTCCGGCGACGGCTTCATCGACTGGAACGGCATCCACTTCAACGGCAGGCACGGCGTCCATCCGAAGCTGGCCGGCGAGGTGCAGGTCGCCAACCCCGTCGGGCCGGGCTGGGCCGACCCCGAGACGGGCACCTTCTCCGACCCCCGGCCCAGGGGCAGGGACAAACGGCCCTACGGCCCGCTGCCCCGGACCTGGGCACGCTACCTCGGGGCGTACCACTTCGGCGACGTGACCATCCTCTCGTACACCGTGGGCGGCACGCGCATCCTGGAGGCCGCCGGGGCCGAGGCCGATCCGAAGCGCAAGGGCGTCGTGTTCACCCGGACGCTGGAGGTCGGCGCATCGAAGAAGGCGCTGTTGGCCCGCATCGCCCCGGAGTCGGCGTCCGTCGCCGCCGTGGGCGACGGCCGCGTCTCGCTGGCGAAGAAGGACGGCTACTGGGCCCTGTCCATCCCCGCGAAGGAGACGCCGACGCGTGTGAAGGTCCTGATGGCCCGGGGGGAGCCCGAGGCGCTCACGGCGTTCGCCCGGTCATCCCCCGCACCGAGGGCACTCAAGCCCCTGACCGAGGGCGGCCCGAAGCGCTGGCCCGAGATCCTCAAGACGCCGGTGACGGCCGGCAAGGACGACGGCCCGTTCGCCGTGGACACCCTCGCGTTGCCCGAGAAGAACCCGTGGAACGCCCAGCTCCGCCTCACGGGCTTCGACTTCTACCCCGACGGCAAGCGCGCCGCCGTCTGCTCGTGGGACGGCGACGTCTGGATGGTGAGCGGCCTGGACAGGCCCGAGGCCGGCCTCTCCTGGCAGCGCATCGCCAGCGGCCTGTTCCAGCCCCTGGGGCTGAAGCTCCGCGACGGCAACATCCACGTCTCGTGCCGCGATCAGATCGTGCGGCTGCACGACCTCAACGGCGACGGGGAGACGGACTTCTACGAGTGCTTCAACAACGACCACCAGGTGACGGAGCATTTCCACGAGTTCGCCATGGGCCTGCAGACCGACGACGAGGGCAACTTCTACTACGCCAAGAGCGGCCGCCACGCCCTGCCCGCCCTCGTCCCGCACCACGGCACACTCTTGAAGGTCAGCAAGGACGGGGCGAGGACGGAGATCCTGGCCACGGGCTTCCGGGCCGCCAACGGCGTCTGCCTGAACCCGGACGGCACGTTCTTCGTCACCGACCAGGAGGGCTTCTGGACGCCGAAGAACCGCATCAACCGCGTCACGAAAGGCGGCTTCTACGGCAACATGTGGGGCCACACCGACATCACCGACACCTCGGACTCGGCGATGAAGCAGCCGCTGTGCTGGATCACCAACGCCTTCGACCGCTCGCCGGCCGAGCTGCTGTGGGTGACGAGCGCCAAGTGGGGGCCGCTCAAGGGCTCGCTGCTCAACCTCTCCTACGGACACGGCAAGATCTACGTCGTCCCCCATGAGGACGTGGCCGGCGAGGCGCAGGGCGGCATGTGCGCCTTGCCGCTGCCCCCGTCTCCCACCGGCATCATGCGCGGGCGGTTCCACCCGACGGACGGCCAGCTCTACGCCTGCGGCATGTTCGCGTGGGCCGGCAACCAGACGCGGCCGGGCGGCTTCTACCGGGTGCGCCACACCGGCAAGCCCGCCGACCTGCCCGTCGGCCTCAAGGCGCGGAAGAAGACCCTGGAGATCACGTTCACCGACACGCTCGACCCGGCCGACGTGGCGTCGGCGAAGAATTACGAGGTCAGGGTGTGGGGCCTGGTGCGGAGCAAGCAATACGGGTCGAAGCACATCGGCGAGAAGCCGCTGGCGGTCAAGGGCGCGTCGCTGGGCCGGGACGGCAGGACGGTGTCGCTGGAGATCCCGGACCTGGGGCCGACGTGGGGCATGGAGGTCAGGTATCGCATCAAGGGCGCGGACGGCCGGCTGGTGACCGGGGTGATCCACAACACCATCCACGCGCTGGGGAAGTAAGATCGCCCCAGGCGAGGGCAGGCGTCACCGGCCCCCCTGATCGACCATGCCTTCCCGCGCGAGCAGCCCGCGGAGCTTCAGGCGGGCACGGTGAAGCCGGCTCCGCACCGTCCCGATCGGGATGCGGAGGATGGCCGCCAGCTCCTCGTAGCGGAGCCCGTCCACGTCCTTCATGATCAGCAAGGTGCGATCGGGGGTCGATAACCGGCCCAGTGCCTTCACGACGAGCGTCGCCTCCTCCGAGCAGACGAGCCCGGCGGCCGGCTCGCTGCCACGGGATCGATCCGGGCAATCCATCCCCGCGCCGCCCCGGGAGGCGTCGATGCTCGCCAGCGGCCGCTGCTTCCGCTTGAACGTGAAGGCGGTGTTCACGCCGATGCGGTACAGCCAGGTGGAGAAATCGCTGCGACCCTCGAACCGGTCGAGAGCCTGGTAGGCGAGCAGGAAGGTGCTCTGCACCACATCGCGGGCGTCCTCCTCGTTAGGGAGAATCCGGGACACCTGGGTGAATAACCGGGACTGGTGCCGTCGCACCAGCTCGCCGAATGCATCCATCCTCCCCGACTTGCATAGCGCGACGAGCTGCTGTTCGTCTGTCATCCCCTGCTCCCTCCCTGCTCGTTGCTGGCGCAGGCGCGCACCAAGGCTTGACGGACATCGAGGAGGTGCCCTCCTCGGTCAGCCGGCTCCTTCCTCGCGTCATTTGGGCGAAGAGCTCGTCTCCTGCGGCGGCGGCTCCGGTTGGACCCAGAACGCGACCGCCTGGACGGCGTCCACCCCGGGGCGGGCCGCCAGGAGATCGCACAGGGCGTGCAATCCGGGCGGCGCCGGCGCCGCCAGCGCCGCCCTCTCCGGGTTCAGCGCGATGACCTCGCGGCCGTCGAATTTCCAGACCCCGCGAGCGCCGCGGGACGCCTCGGGCCAGGCGGCCGGTCCGGTCCGCCAGCGGCCGTAGGGCGGAAGCGGCCGACGCCCGGCCACCAGGACGAAGGCGTGCATCCCCGGCTCCTCCAGCGGAAGCAATCCCTCCCCGGGGAATACGAGGGCCTTGGACGGACGAAGGTCCTCGTCCTGCAAGGGCGCGCACAGGACATCCTTACCGTCGGGTCGATAGGCGACGAGCGCCAGGTGTGCTGCCTCGGAAAGCCGGGCGCGGATGCGGAGCGAGTCCTTCCCCTGGCGCACCAGGTCGGCGACCCCGATCTGCCCGAGCATCCGCACTCCCCGCGCCTCGGTGCGGAACTGCTCCCCTTCAAAGGACTCGAGCAGGAGCGGCTCCGGCCTCCGGGCACCGCCCCCGTTCGGATCTTCCCCTGGGGGCCGCATCACGATCAGCACGGCCCCGACGGCCATAAGGAAGATCAACGCGGCCGTGATCCAGATCCCCGCGTGGGGCTGCCCGGAGGGGGCCGGCGGGCCCGCGGGAGCCCGCCGCGAGAAGGGCTGGCCAGGCCGCCCCAGGGGAGCGACGCCCCTGGCGTGGCTGCCATCGCGCGTCGAGCGCGGGGTCAGCCCCCGGAGCGTGCAACCGGCCGAGAACGGCTCCAGGGCGGCAGCCACGTCCGCTGGTGTCTTGAAACGGTAGTCGGGGTTCTTGGCCAGCAGCCGCTCCACGACGATCCCCAGCTCCTCCGGCACCTCGGGACGCATCAGGCGGATGCGAGGGGCCGGCTCGCGCAGGTGCGCCATCTGCTTGCCGAGGTGGCCGCCCTCGACGCCGTCGAAAGGAGCGGCCCCGGCCAGGAGCTGGTACAGGGTGCAGCCGAGGCTGTAGAGGTCGGCGCGGATATCGACGGAGCGGCTGTCACGCAACTGCTCGGGGGAGATGTAATCGATCGTCCCCATCACCGCACCGGCCGAAGTGAGCGAGCCGTCGCACCCGGCCGGCTTGCCGCTTGCCGGCAGGTCGGCCCCCAGACGGGCCAGGCCCAGGTCGAGCAGCTTGATGCAGCCCTCGGGGGTGAGCAGGAGGTTCGACGGCTTGATGTCGCGGTGGACGAGACCGCAATCGAAGGCGTGCTGCAAGGCCAGCGCGGCCTGCCGAACGCACTCGCACGCCTCGGGGACTGGCAGGGGCCCCTGTTCCTGGACGAGCCGCGACAGATCCATCCCCTCGAGGAACTCCATCGCCAGGTAGGGGAGGGAGTCAATCCCGGCGTCGTGGGCGACGACGATGTTCGGGTGACTGAGCTGCCCGGCCGCCTTCATCTCCTGCATGAACCGCGCGACCGCGGCCTCGTCCGTCCCACGTCCCCCGGATAACACCTTCAGCGCCACCACCTTCCCCAGGAGGATGTGGCGGGCCTTGTAGACCGACCCCATGCCGCCCTCGCCCAGCGGCTCCAGGATCTCGTAGGGGCCGATCCGGCCCGGCAACGCGGCGCGGCAAGGACCAGGAGCAGGGGAAGGCTGCTTGAAGCAGATCCCGGCAAGCTGCTCGACGAGGAACGTCTCCTCGGGCGTGCGCCGCGCCGGGATGCCACGCAAGCCGGCCAGCGAATCCAGGAGGGGATCCGCAGGGGCGGCGAGACGGCCGAGGGCCCTCAGGCAGCGTGGGCAGGTATCGAGGTGGGCGGCGACGACCTCGATCCCATGCGGGGACAGCGCCCCCAGGCTGTAGGCGGACAGCCGTTCCGTCGGAGGGCAGGCATCCCCGCAATCGGTGTCGCCCTGGGTCTTCATCACGTGTCCTCCGCTGTGGCCGCCCGGGTCGGCCCCACGCGGGGCCGTCATTCCAGCGGCATTTCCCCCAGGGCCGCGCGCAGGGCGCACAGCACCCGCGACTTGGCGAGGTAGACGGCGTTTAGGCTTAGCAGAAGCTCCTCGGCCACCTGGTCCGCCCGCCGGCTTTCACAGACCACCATCCAGAACGCCTTCCAGGTCTTCTCCTCGAATTGGCTACGGACCAGCTCCAGCGCTCGCTGGTGCAGGCCGACGGTCAGTTCCGAGGAGGCATCGCGGCTCTCGGGGTCTTCCGATTCCGGGATCTGGTCGAGCCGCTCCCGGATCGCCGACCCCCCGGCAGGCTGGGGTTGAGCGGCCTTGCGCCGCCAGTGGTCCCCCACCTTGTTCCGCGCGATCGTCCATAGCCAGCCGCGGAATGTGTCTCCCGCATTCGTCTTGCGAAAGTCATCCACGCGCCGCAGGACCACATGGAACACCTCCTGGATCACGTCGTCCACATCCGCGGCCTGCAAGCCGAGACGCCGGCACCACGCGGCGACCAGCGGCCCGTACAGGGAAACGAGCCGCCGCCAGGAGTCCGGATCTTGGGCCCGCAGGCCATCCAGAAGACTCGGCGAGGTCGCCGAGCTCCTGGTGCCCTTGCTCGCTTCATCGTCCACTCGCAACATTGTCCGGTCCTGTCAGCAAATCAGGGAAGTCCCACATTGGTCCCGGAAACGTGGTCCGGACCCGAGCGGCGACCCCTGCGGGCACGGGTGAGGATCACCGACTCGGCAGCGAGCCCTGCCATTATATGGATGACCAAATCGACGAATCGCTACTTGCGAACCGTGTCTCTCGTCTGCCCCTTGCGGCGAAGGCCGGCAGAGCCGGGGGGCCCGGACGGCCCGGGGCCGGGCATCACCGGGCCGGATGGGGGATCGCCTGCCGGACCGAAGGCCGCCGCCCGCCGGTAGACGGCCTCGCGCCGCGCGGAGCGGATGCCGACAGCAGATGGAGCGTCCTGGCCGCTTCCGCGCCCTTCTCCCGATTCGCCGAGATGGTGCGCCATGGCTACCGCGTCACCGAGATCAGGCCGCGCCTGGCGAGGTGGCCCCGCAACCGGATCTCCATCCGGCGATGACGCGCAGGTCGGCCAACCATAACCCGGGCCGTACAAGGCCAGCCCGTGGCACCCCCGAGCGCGAAGTGCTGCGGGTTGGGGTGGCCCCGTCAGGATTCGCAACCCCGACGACCCGCACAATCCGCGTTCTCTGTACTATGAGGAAGGATAATCGTGCTAGCCAGCGGCCCCGCCGATCGGTTATCTTTTCTAGTTGTGCTGGTGGCGCTCTGCTCTGTGACTCGAGCATCTACGCCCTTCTGCATTGCTGACTCGGGCCATGAAGCCGCCCTCGTGCCGCGTGAGAGGCGACCGCCCGACCATCACCCATCCCCCATCACGTGTGTGACTCCAACGTTGGACTCATGACATCGGCCCATCTCGAGGTGTAGATGGCTGTCGCAGCCCCCATGCTCGCCCGCTACGGCGTCGTTCTGCCTGCCGTGGCGGCGGCCATGTTCCTCCGCTGGCCGCTCCATCCGGCCCTGGGCAGCGACCTGCCTTATCTTCTGCTGTTCCCCGCCGTCGCCTTCTGTGCGTGGTTCGGCGGCAGAGGGCCGGGCCTCCTCGCCGCCGCCCTGGCCGCACCCGCCGCGGCATTCTTCCTCCTCGATCCCCCTTTCGACTTCACCCTGGCCCGGCCACGCGACCTGCTCGGGCTGGCGATGTTCATCGGCCTCTCCGCCTTCCTCATCCACCTCCTCGCACAACTGCGCCAAGCGAACCGCGGCATCGCCACCGAACGCGAGCGGCTGCGGGTGACCCTCGCCAGCATCGGGGATGCCGTCATCGCCACCGGCCCGGACGGCAGGGTGACGTTCATCAACCCGGCCGCCCAGGCCTGGTCCGGGTGGCCGGAGGGGGCCGAGGGCAAGCCCCTGGACGACGTCTTCCGCATCGTCAACGAGGAGACGCGCCTGCCCGCGGAGAGCCCATTCGCCCGCGTCCTCCGCGATGGGCGGGGCGTCGGCCTGCCCAACCACACCCTGCTGCGTAGCAGGGGCGGCATCGAACGGTCGATCGACTACAGCGCGGCCCCGATCCACGGGGCGGACGGCAAGTTCCTTGGGGTCATCCTCGTCTTCACCGACGTGACCGAACGCCGCCAGGCCGAGCGGTTGCTGGCGGAGAGCGAGAGCCGGTTCCGCGATCTCACCGAGTCGCTCCCCCAACTGGTCTGGACCTGCCGCCCCGATGGGTTCTGCGACTACCTCAGCCGGCAGTGGTGCGAATACACGGGGCGGCCCGAGGCCGGCCAGCTCGGCTACGGCTGGCTCGAGCAGATCCATCCGGATGACGCCCCGGGCCTTCAGAGGAGGTGGGAGGAGTCCGTCGCCACCGGCCTGCGCATGGACGTCGAGTTCCGCATCCGGGGGGCCGACGGGGCTTACCGTTGGTACGCCACCAGGGCCGTCCCGACACACGACGCCGACGGACGCATCGTCAAATGGGTCGGCATGAACCTCGACATCGAGGACCGCAAGCGCGCCGAGCAGCAGCTGCGGCAGGCACACGACGCGCTGGACGCGAGGGTGGCCGAACGCACCGAGTCGCTCAGCCGGCAGACCCGCATCATGGAGGCGATCCTGGACGGCATGGGGGAAGGGGTGATCGTGGCGGACGGTTCGGGCCGCTGCCTGGTCTTCAACCAGGCAGCACGGGCGCTCCACGGCCACGGTGACCTGGGCCCCGCCCCGAAACGATGGGGCCAGGACGACAACCTCTTCCTCCCCGACGGCGTCACCCCGTTCCCACCGGATCAGGTACCGCTGGCACGGGCCCTTCTTGGGGAATCGGCCGACGACGTGGAGGTCCTGGTCCGTCACCCGCTCCGGCCGGCCGGCGTTTTCATCAACGTGTCCGCACGGCCCATCCGGCTGCGGGAAGGCGAGCGCGGCGGGGTGATCGTCTTCCGCGACTGCACCCAGCAGAAGGCCGCCGAGCTGCAGGCCCGCGCGCGGCTCGCTACGTCACGGGCGCTCTCCGAGTCCGCGACGCTCGCCGAGGCGATGGCCGCCTCGCTCCCGGCGATCCGCGAGGCCCTGGGGTGGGAGGTCGCCGAATGCTGGGCACCGGCGGGATGTGAGGGGGAGCTGGAGCTCGCCGGTTCGTCCTCCGGCCCCGCCCCCGCCCTCGCCGATCTGGCCTTGTACAGCCGGGGGTGCCGCTTCGCCCCCGGCGCCGGCCTGCCTGGGCGCGTCTGGGCCGGGGGCCAGATGGAGTGGGTCGAGGACCTGGCGGCCGACCCGAACTTCCTGCGCGCGGAGCCCGCCGCGAAGGCCGGGCTGCGGAGCGGGCTGGCCTTCCCCATCGTGTCGGGGGGCCGGGCCCTCGCCGTCCTCGACTTCCTGATGAGCGACACCGCCGCGCCCGGCCGGGACGTCCTATCCACGCTGGAGGGGCTGGCCGGGCAGATCGGCCAGTTCATCGAGCGCAGGACCGCGGAGGCCTCCCTGGCCGCCGTCTCGCGGCGGCTCCAGGCCGTCCTGGATGCGGCCACCGAGGTGTCGGTCATCGCGACGGACACCGAGGGAACGATCACCGTCTTCAACACGGGGGCAGAGCGGATGCTCGGCTACTCCGCCGAGGAGATGATCGGCAGGCGGACCCCTGCGCTGATCCACCTGGAGGAGGAGGTCACCTCGCACGCATCGTCGCTCGCGAAGCGGTTCGGCGAGCCGGTCGCAGGCTTCGACGTGTTCGTCGCGCACGCCCGCCGGGGGGGCCATGAGGAGCGGGAGTGGACTTACGTCCGCAAGAACGGGACGCGGCTGGCCGTCAACCTCGTGGTGACCGCCCTGCGGGACGAGCAGGGGGCGGTCAACGGCTTCCTCGGGGTCGCCACCGACGTCACGGCACGCAAACGTGCCGTGGACGAGCTGAGGGCCAACGAGGCCCTGCTGCGACAGTTCATCGCGCACGCCCCCGCCGCGATCGCCATGCTCGACAAGGACATGCGGTACGTCCAGGTGAGCGATCGCTGGACGCGCGATTACCACCTGGACGGCATGGACATCATCGGCCGTGGGCACTACGAGGTCTTCCCCGACATCCCCGAACGTTGGAAGGAGATCCACCGCCGCGTCCTCGCCGGGGCCGTCGAGTCGTGCGATGAAGACCCATTCCCTCGGCAGGACGGCTCGACGGAATGGCTGCAGTGGGAGGCCAGGCCCTGGCAGGAGGCCGGCGGAGGCATCGGCGGCCTGATCTTCTTCACCCAGGTCATCACAGATCGCAAGCGGGCCGAGGAGGAGCTCCGTCAGGCCAAGGTGGCGGCGGAGGCCGCCAGCAGGGCGAAGAGCGAGTTCCTCGCCAACATGAGCCACGAGATCCGCACCCCCTTGAACGGGATCCTCGGCATGACCGACCTTGCCCTCGACACCGACCTCGACCCAGACCAGCGCGATCTCCTCTCGACGGTCAAGACCTCCGGGGAGTCCCTCCTGGGGGTCATCAACGACATCCTCGACTTCTCCAAAGTGGAGGCGGGCAAACTGGACCTCGACCCGCACCCGTTCGCGTTGCGGGGCTCCCTCGGCGACCTGCTGAAGCCGCTCGCATTACGGGCACACAAGAAGGGGCTGGAGCTGGTCAGCGACGTCCGCCCCGACGTGCCCGACGGATTGGTCACCGACCTCGGGCGGCTGCGGCAGGTGCTCGTCAACCTCGCGGGCAACGCCATCAAGTTCACCGCGAAGGGCGAGGTCGTCGTCCGTGTCGAGGCGGAGTCGATCACCCAGGGCGAGGCGGTCTTGCGATTCTCGGTGACGGACACCGGGATCGGCATCCCTGCCGGCAAGTTGCATTCGATCTTCGACCCGTTCAGCCAGGCGGACGCCTCGACGACGCGGCAGTACGGCGGCACCGGCCTGGGCCTGAGCATTTCCTCGCGGCTCGTCGAGCTTATGGGCGGGCGGCTGTGGGCCGACAGCGTGGAGGGCCGGGGGAGCACTTTTCACTTCACCGCACGGTGCGGCGTGCGTCCCGAAGCGGGGGGAGGCCCATCGCCGCCGGAGCTGGACGGCCTGCCGGTCCTCCTCGTGATGGGAAACGCGGCCGGCCGCTCGGCCATCGCGGAGGTGTTGACGAGCTGGCGGCTCCGGCCGTCGTCGGCCGCCAGCCTCTCGGAAGGGTTGGCCGAGCTGCGGCGTGCCCAGGATGCGGGGGAGCCGTTCCCCATCCTGATACTCGACGCATCGGCGGGCAGGGAGGACGAAGCCGAGCGGTCCGGGCGGGCGCTTCAGACCGCCAATGCCGGCACGGCCATCATCCTGCTCTCGTCAGCCGACCGGGGAGACGTGGCCCGCTGGTCGGGCGTGGCCGTGACCGCGACCCTCCCCAAGCCACCTAAGCATTCCGACCTCCTGGAGGCGCTCCAGTCAGCCGTGGGGGGGCGGCCACGCACCGGCGAGGCCGGCCGGGAGGAGCGGGGCAGCGTGTCGGCCGAGCTGCCCCCGCTCAGGATCCTCCTCGCAGAGGACAACCCCGTCAATCAACGGGTCGCCTGCCTGATGCTGGAGAAGCAGGGCCACAACGTGACGATCGCGGTGAACGGGCGCGAGGCGGCCGCGGCACTCGGCCGCGACACGTTCGACGTTGTCCTTATGGACGTGCAGATGCCCGAGATGGACGGCCTGGCTGCGGCGGCAGCCATCCGGCAGCGGGAAACGGGTACGGGGCGGCACGTCCCCATCCTCGCCTTGACCGCCAACGCCATGAAGGGCGACCGCGAGAAATGCCTGGCCGCCGGCATGGACGGCTACGTCACCAAGCCCCTGCGTGCCGCCGAGCTGTGGGACGCACTGCAAGGGGTCGTCCCTGTCGAAGGGCCGGCAGACCCCCGTGAGGAGCCACCACCCGTCCTGGTGCTCGACGCGGCACTGGGCAGTGTCGGCGGCGACCGGGGCTTGCTGCTCGAGATGGTCGCCCTCTTCAAGGAGACTGGGCCGGGGCTCCTATCGACAATCGAGGACGGCCTTGACAAGGGAGAACCCCGGAAGGTGGAGAACGCCGCCCACTCGCTCAAGGGGTCCGCCGGCGTGTTCGGGGCACAGGCCCTGATGCAGGCGGCGGAACGGTTGGAGTCGATGGGGAGGGAGGGAAGGCTGGAGGGCGGCCGGGAGGCATTCGCCGGCCTCCAGGCCGAGCTGAGTCGGCTGCTCGCCGCCCTGGCCGCTTTCGACAGTAAGACAGCTCGATGAAGATGCCCCGTTGCCGAAGACGACCCGATCTGGCGCCGCATCCTGGAGCCCACCCCGGCGGGGTGGGGCTACCGGGGGGCTACCGGGTGACACTCGTGAAAGACGGCAAGGCCGCTCGGGCGGCCTTGCCGTCCGCCGACACCCCCTGTTCCCGGCGGTGCTGGGCTGACGGCGATGCCATCGAGCGACAGCTCGACGGAACAGGCAAGGCCCAGACCATTAAGGCTCCGACGATCCGGTGACCTTCTCGATCATGGCGCGGAGGTCCGCGGGCTGGATCGGCTTGGGCAGATAATCGTCCATGCCGGCGGCCAGGCAGCGTTCCCGGTCCCCCTTCATGGCGTGGGCCGTCAGCGCCACGATCGGGATCTTCCTGCCCGCCTCGTCCTCGCCGGCGCGCAGGACGGCCGTCGCCTCGATGCCGTCCATCTCCGGCATCTGCACGTCCATCAGCACCAGGTCGAACCGCTGCCGGCGGCAGGCGGCCACCGCCTCGCGTCCGTTGCACGCCACGACCACCGCATGCCCCTCCTTCTCCAGCAGCCGCACCGCCAGCCTCTGGTTGACCTGGTTGTCCTCGGCCAGGAGGACGAGCAGCGGCCTGCGGGCGGCAGGGCCGGCTGGGGCCGGCGCTCCGGGCCGGAGAGAGGCCGCGGCCAGCGAGGGCGCCCCCAGCGTCGCCAGGATCGTGGCCAGCAGCTCCGACTGCTTGATCGGCTTCGTCAGGTGGGCGGCCACCCCCAGCTCCCGGCATCGGGCCTTGTCGCCGATCGCGGATGCCGAGGACAGCATCATCACGGTGCAGCCGGCCAACCCGGGATGGCTCTTGATCGCCTCGGCCAACTCGAAGCCGTCCATCTCCGGCATCATGCAATCGACCAGCACCAGGGGGAAGGCGCCCCCCGCCGCCTGGGCCCGCTCCAGCAAGGAAAGGGCCTCGGCGCCTCCCCCCGCCGCCGTGGCCCTCATCCCCCACCCGCCCAGCACCTCGGTCAGCAGCCGCCGGTTCACCGCGTTGTCATCGACCACCAGCACCGCCATCCCTCGCAGCACGGACGGCGGAGCCGGCTGCCGGGCCTCGGCCTGCTTGAGGGTGAACCGGGCGGTGAAATGGAACGTGCTGCCCTCGCCCTCCGCGCTCTCGGCCCAGGCCCGTCCGCCCATCAGGCCTGCAAGCTGGCGCACGATCGCAAGGCCCAGGCCGGTGCCGCCGTACTTCCGCGTCATCGAGCTGTCCGCCTGGGAGAACGGCTGGAACAGCGTTTCGATCTTACCCCTCGGGATGCCGATCCCGGTGTCCGACACCGAGAATCGCAAGACCGCCTCGCCCCGGCTGATCGACTCCGCCTCGACGCGGACGACGACCTCCCCCTTCGCGGTGAACTTGATGGCGTTGCTCGCCAGGTTGAGCAGCACCTGCCGCAGCCGGCCCACGTCGCCTTCGAGGGCGTCCGGCACATCCGCGGCGACGTGGCAGACCAGCTCCAACCCTTTCTCGTGGGCCCGATGGGCCAGAGTGCGGATCGCGTCCTCCACCGAATCGCGGAGTGCGAACGGCACCGGGTCCAGCTCCAGCCTGCCCGCCTCGATCTTGGAGAAGTCCAGGATGTCGTTCAGCAGCGACAGCAGCGCGTCGGCCGACGACTTCGCCATGGTCAGGAACTCGCGCTGTTCCGGCGACAGGTCCGTGGCCAGGGCCAGCTCGGTCATCCCCAGGATGCCCGAGAAGGGGGTCCGGATCTCGTGGCTCATGTTCGCCAGGAACTGGCTCTTGGCCCGGTTGGCGGCCTCGGCGGTCGACCGGGCGCGGGCCAGCTCCTCCGACTGCGCGATCAGCTCCGCCGCCTGCCGCTCGATCCGGTCGCGGGATTCCGTGACCTCATCGGTGTACCTCGCCAGCGCCTCCTCCGCCCGCTTCCGCTCGCTGATGTCGCGAGCCACATTCGATGCCCCGGTCACCCTCCCCGTCGCGTCGCGCATCGGGGAGATGGTCGCGGACACGTCGATCCGCTCGCCGTCCTTCCGCAGGCGCACCGTCTCGAAGTGTTCCACCCGTTCGCCCCGCCTCAGCCTCCCCAGGATCTCCTCCTCCTCCCCCGCCCTTTCCGGCGGGATCAGCACCGCCATCGGCCTCCCGACCATCTCCTCCGGCGAGTACCCGAAGAGGCGCTCGGCCCCCTTGTTCCAGGTCCGGATGATGCCTTCGAGGTCCTTGCTGATGATCGCGTCTGCGGAGGACTCCACCACCGCCGCCAGGTGCCGCGACCTCTCCTCCTCCTTGGCCAGCGCCTCCTCCGCCCGCTTCCGCTCGCTGATGTCGCGCACGATGCCCATGAACAGCCGGCGCTCGCCCAGCCGCACCTCGCTCACCGATAGCTCGATGGGGATGATGGTCCCGTCCCTGTGCTGCCCCGCCACTTCCACCGTCCGGCCGATCACCCTCTCCCGGCCGGTCGCCAGGTACTTGGCCAGATACCCGTCATGCTGCTCATGGTGGGGCGAGGGCATGAGCCGGCTCACGTTCTGCCCGGCCAGCTCGCAGGCCTGGTAGCCGAAGAGACGCTCGCCTGCCGGGTTGATCGACTCGATGGTGCCCCGCTCGTCGATCGTCACGATGGCGTCCACCGCCGCGTCGAGGATGGCCCGCACCCGCGCCGCCCGTTCCGCCACCTTCTGCTCGAGCGACTCGTTGAGCGCCTGCAGCTCTTCCTGGCCGCGCTGATAGATCAGGAAGGTCTGGCCCAGCACGAGCAGGTAGGCGGCCAGCCTCAGCAGGTGCCACCACCACCAGTCCGCGCTCCAGATCCGCGACGCCCAGAACAGCACCCCCGCCATGCCGAACAGCAGTGAGAAACTCGCGAACAGCAGGTCGTCGGTGCTGGCCGCCCTCTGGTACCGGATCAGGAACCACACCGAGGCCGCGAGGAACGCCGCACCCCCGGCGAAGTTCAGCGTGCAGGCCGCCCCCGTGAACCGCCCCCCCTCCAGCATGGCGGGGACGGCCTGCGGCCAGGCGAGGGAGCAGGCCCCCAGGGCCGCGGCCGCCAGCAGGGTCAAGGCCGGCAGCCAGGCCGCCTTCTGCCAGCGGCTCGCCGCCTCCGGCAGCCAGACCAGGGCGAAGCACACCCCGCCCAGCAGCGTCGCCGCCCCCCGGAACCACACGAACAGCCGGCCCGGCAGGCAGGCGGCGTGGAAGCCGTCCAGCACGCCCATGGCGATCAGCCCGCACGCCGTCCACACGTGGTGCGAGAAGCCGGCCTCGGAGCGGCGCAGCAGCAGCAGCGCGGCCAGCGTCAGGCCGGCGAACATGCCGAGCGCCTCGACCACCGCGTGGAAGGGGATGCTCTGCTGTGCCCACGTGCGGTAGGCGGACAAGGCGTGGATCACCCCGCTGCCCGCCAGGGGGAGGCCGCAGCCGAGCACCAGGGCGAGGACCGCCCCGAACCGCACCTGGCTCCGACTCATCGCAGCGGCCCTCGGGAAAGATCCATGCGGGGCCTCGTCCGCCGACCCCCCCAGATCATGCCTCCTCGGCCACCTTGATGATGGTGGCCGTGATGTCGTCATGCGGGATGCCCTGGACGTGGCCCCGGATCGCGTCGAAGAGGAAGCCGATGATCGAGGCGGGGGGACGGTGGCGCGCCACGCGGACGTGGTCCAGGACGCGCGCCATGCCGAACGGCTCGCCGCCCGGCGAGCGGGCCTCGAACACCCCGTCCGAATGCACGAGGAGGAGATCGCCGGGCAGCATCTGCACCACGCCGCTTTTGCGGTAGTGCGTGACCGTGTCGATCCCCAACGGCTTGTCGCTGGGCCGCAGGGTCGCCCGCGTGTCCCCCGCCCGGTCCAGGATCACTCCGGGGCAGTGCCCAGCATTGTAGTAGATCAACGACCGGTTGAACGGGTTCAGCACGCCCAGGAAGAGGGACATGAACTCCTCGTCCGTGTCCTCCGCCAGCCTCGCGTTGACCAGGTTCACGATCCGGTCGATGGTCACGTCCATCAAGGCCAGGACGCGCACGTAGGCCCGTGCGCTGGCCATCACCAGCGCGGGGCCCAGCCCGTGCCCGCTCACGTCCCCCACCGCGAACAGGATCTGCCCGCTCGACAACGGCACGAAGTCGTAGTAGTCCCCTCCCGTCTCGCTCGCCGGCTCGGTCGCGCCGGCGATCTCGCAGCCTTCCACCGACGGCATCCGCTTGGGGAACATGTGCTGCTGGATGTGGTGGGCGATGGCCATCTCGTGCCGGTGCCGCCGCACCGTCTCCAGCTCTTCCTGCAGCTCGATCCGGCGCGAGCACTGCAGGCTGATATCCCCCAGGGCGTGGCGCAATTCGTCGTCCGGCTTCAGGGCGCTGGCGTCCAGGAACTGCATCACCCCTGCCACCTCGCCCCGGATCAGGAGCGGCATGGCCACGGCGGAGCGGAGCCGGTCCCGCGCCGCCGCGTCGATCCGCGTGAACTCCTTGTCCTTCGCGATGTCCTCGATCCATTCCGGACGCGCGCTGGCCCAGGCACGGCCCGGAAGCCCCGCGCCCCGACGGAACGTCAGGCAACGTCCGGCCCCGGTGAAACAAGGGGCCGATCCCGCCGGCGAGTCGCAGGAAACCGCCAGCGACAGCACTTCCTTCTCGCGATCCCGCACCCAGTACTCGCCCACGGCCCATCCGAAATGCTCGCACAACGACCGCAGGATACGCGGCATCGACTCCGCCAATTCCACCGATTCGGCCAGGATCTGCGTGACCCGGTGGACCGCCGCCAACCGCGCCTCGCTGATCTTGCGCGCGGTGATGTCGCGGAGCGAGCCGAGCATCCGCGTCGGCTTGCCCGCCTGGTCCCACAGCGCCTGGCCGCGCGCGTGGAACCAGCGGTAACGGTCCGACTTCGTCAGCAGGCGGTAATCCACCTGGAAGGGGTGCCGCTCCTCCAGGTGCCGCCGCAGCGCCGCCAGGGTGCCGTCCCTGTCCTCCGGGTGCAGCCGCGTCTCCCAGAACCCGTAGCTGCCTTCCGCCTCCTCTTCCGCGAACTCCAGCAGCTCCTTGAACCGGGGGGAGAAGTACACCTCCTGCGTGAGGACGTTCCAGTCCCAGATCCCCTCGGCCGTGCCTTGAACCGCCAGGGCGAACCGCTCCTCGCTCGCCCGCAGGGTCTCCACCGCACGGGAATGCGCGATCCCGTGGGCGATGCTCTCCGACACCGCCGCCAGCGCGTGAAGCGTCGTCGAGGTGAGCGGCCCCCGGCTGAACAGCGCCATCACCCCCACGACCCTCCCCTCGGCCATGAGCGGATAGCCGGCGAAGGCGACCATCCCTTCCTGCCGTGCCCAGTCCTGGTCGCCGATCCGAGGATCGCCGACCACCTCGTTCGTGAGGTGGGGCTTGCGCTGCTGCGCGATCAGGCCGATCTTCAGCCGCCCCATCGGGATGCGGCTGTGGGGGCCGTCCAGGTGCGTGTACCGCCCCGCGCTGGCTTGCAGCTCCAGGATGTCGTCCTTGGCGTTCAACGTCCAGATGCGGGCGAAGGCGGCACCCAGGTGGCGGACCAAGGCGTCGGCGCACTGGCGGAGGCTGTCCGGCAAGGGGAGCGATTGGGAAAGGGCTCGGGCAACGGCCGTCGTGAGGGACGCCAGCGTCCGAAGCTCCGCCACCAAGGCCGGCAGGTCGCCGGTCGCCTCGTCCGCGCACGGGGCCGCATGCGGCGGGAGCGGCATGGGGTTGTCCCCAAGGGAAGATCTGGGCAGCTCGGATCGGGAGGGATGATGGCGCGAGAGTGGCCTCCCGCTGCCGGCTATGCAGGCGCGGGTGAGTGTGGGACGCCGCGGTGCTGCTGGTGTGGAGAAACTAGGATCATGAGAATGATAGCAACGCGAAGATGAATGACCGATGAGGGCGCACCCGCTCCCCTGGATTCGTTGACGCTCCCGGCCGAGCCCCCCTCCCTACACTGATCCCGAGCTATGTTCCCGTAGCCTCTCGGATTCCCCGCGAGCCTGCCCGGTTTCCCGTCCCGGCCCTGCCGCCTTCCGGAGCCCCCCATGCGCCGCTGCTCCTTCCTCCTCCTGCTCCTCATCCTCTCCCCCGCCGGCGGGCAGCCCAAGCCCCCCGATCCCTCACGGCTCACGCTCGGCCGCATCTTCACCTCGGCGGATTTCAAGGGAGGCCGCGTCCCGGCGGTGAGGTGGCTCGACGGCGGGGGCTACACCACCCTCCAGCCATCGAAGGCCCACCTGAAGGCCAGCGACCTCGCCCGCTTCGATGCCGCCGGCAAGTGCGACATCCTGGTCCCCGCCGAGAAGCTGATCCCGCCCGGGGCCAAGGAGCCGCTCGCCGTCCAGGGCTACGAGCTGTCGAAGGACCTCGACGTGGTGCTGATCTACACGAATTCGGTGAAGGTGTGGCGCGCCAACACGCGCGGCGACTTCTGGACCTTCCGCCGCTCCACCGGCAAGCTCGCCAGGCTCGGCGGCGATGCCAAGGCCTCCACGCTGATGTTCGCCAAACTCTCCCCCGACGCCGCCCAGGTCGGCTACGTCCGAGAGAACAACCTGTTCGTCGAGCCGTCCGGCGGCGGCACGCCGGTCAAGCTCACGGCCGACGGCTCGGCGGAGGTGATCAACGGCACCTTCGATTGGGTGTACGAGGAGGAGTTCTCCTGCCGGGACGGCTGGCGCTGGAGCCCCGACGGCAAGCAGATCGCCTACTGGCAGCTCGACACCAGGGGCGTCAAGACCTTCACCCTCATCGACAACACCACCGCGAAATACCCCATCCTCAAGACCTTCGCCTACCCCAAGACGGGGGAGCGCAACTCGGCCTGCCGCGTCGGCGTCGTCGCGGCCACCGGCGGGGCGACGAGGTGGATGGACGTGCCCGGCGACACTCGCACCGACTCCTACATCCCCCGCATGGCATGGGCCGGCAACCCGCGCGAGCTGCTGATTCAGCGGGCCAACCGGCTGCAGAACGCCGTGGACCTGATGCTCGCCGACGCCGCGACGGGCAAGGTGCGGACGGTCCTGACCGAGCGCGACGGGGCCTGGGTAGACATCCACGACGATTCGGCGGAGTGGCTCGCAAAAGGCGAGAGCCTCACCTGGATCAGCGAGCGCGACGGCTGGCGGCACCTCTACCTCGCCTCACGCGACGGCTCCGCGATGAAGCGCGTGACCGGCGGCGACTTCGACGTCATCCGCGTGCTGCGCATCGACGAGAAGGCCGGCCGCGTCTACTTCATCGCCACCCCGGACAACCCGACGCAGCACTACCTCTACGCCGCACGGCTCGACGGCACCGGCAAGCCAGAGCGGCTCACCCCTGCCCTGCCCGGCTGGCACGACTACTCCATCTCGCCCGATGCCGCGATGGCGGTCCATACCTATTCCTCGTTCGGCAAGCCCCCGCGTGTCGATCTCGTCTCGCTGCCCGACCACAAGGCCATCCGCACGCTCGCGGCCAACGACAACCTCCGCGAGGCGGTGGCGAAGCTGGCGCAGACGCCGGCCGAGTTCTTCCGCGTAGATATCGGCGACGGGGTGAAACTGGACGGCTGGCTGATGAAGCCGGCCGGCTTCGACCCCTCGAAGAAGTACCCGCTCGTCTTCCACGTCTACGGCGAGCCGGCCGGCCAGTCCGTCACAGACCGCTGGGGCGGCAGCAACCACCTGTGGCACCTCATGCTCGCGCAGCAGGGCTACGCCGTGGCGTGCGTGGACAACCGGGGCACGCCCTGCCCGCGCGGCCGGGACTGGCGCAGGGCCGCATACCGGAAGGTGGGTACGCTCGCCTCGAAGGACCAGGCCGCCGCCGCCCGCGAGCTCCTGAAGAGGCCGTACCTCGACGCCAGGCGCGTCGGCGTGTGGGGCTGGAGCGGCGGCGGGTCGATGACGCTGAACCTGATGTTCCGCCACCCCGACCTCTACCACGTCGGGATGGCCGTCGCCCCCGTGCCGGACATGAGCCTGTACGACACGATCTACCAGGAGCGCTACATGGGCCTGCCCCAGGACAACGCCGAGGACTACAAGGCCGGCTCGCCGATCACCCACGCCGCCGGGCTGAAGGGCGACCTGCTGCTCGTCCACGGCAGCGGTGACGACAACTGCCATTACCAGGGCACGGAGAAGTTGGCCGACAAGCTGGTCGAGCTGGACAAGCCGTTCACGCTGATGGCTTACCCCAACCGCAGCCACTCGGTCAGCGAGGGCAAGAACACCACCCGTCACCTGTACGGGCTGCTCACCCGCTACCTCGAGAAACACCTGTCCGCCGGCCCGAAGCCGTAGGGGCCGAGGAATGCCCTGCGGCCGCGTCGGGATCGTGCGGCTCGTTCATGGCTTGTCCTTATTCTTCGTCGGTGCCTCGGTCTTACACAGCAACGCCGCCACGTCGGCCCAGAGCTGGGTTTACGGCTTATGCTCGCCTGCCGGCAGCTCCGCCCCGGCCGCCGCGTCACTTTTTCCCCACTTTTCCGCTTGCACACCCCCAAAAGCGCTGCCATAATGCCGGCTATTCCTGAAGTTAGGTTTCTGCCGGCGGGCCTGCCAACCGCAGGGTTGATCCTATCCATCGTCCCGCCCTCCCCCCAACAACTCCTGCGGAGCAGGTCGCCTCCTGCCTGAGTGCGCCCGCCCCCCGAACTTACCCATCAAGTACGGAGTGGCCGCCATGTCGCGCCCCAAGCCGCCCTTTTCATCCCAATGGTCCCTCACGCGCTGGCAGCAGCTCCTCTCGACTGCCCGAGGGCTGAAGAAAAAGGCACACGGGCCCCGCCTCGAGCCGCTCGAGGTGCGTGAGCTCCTCGCCGCATCCCTCCTCCCGGACCGCTTCGTCTACAGCCACGGGGACACCACCCTCCTCAACGCCGAGGGCTTCAACCCGGGCGAGACGGTCCGGCTCCAGGTGACCTCCTCCGACGGCGCCCTCGGCGCGGCCAGCCCGGACGTTTGGGAGGTCATCGACGGCGGCAGCTCCGACGCCGACGGCACCGCGGACGGACGCATCCAGGCCTCCTGGGTCGTCGCCGCCGGCACGAATTTCCACGCCCAGGCCACCGGCCTGTCCTCGTCCCTCACCGCCGAGGCCCGCTGGACCGCCGAGGCCCAAGCCACCTCCGCGCCTGGCGCCCTCGCCTCGCTCCCCCTGAGCTTCGAGGAGAACCTCGGCCAGACCGATTCTCAAGTCCGCTTCCTCGCGCGGGGCGACGGCTACGGCCTGTTCCTGACCTCCGATGAGGCCGTCCTCTCCCTCCCCAGCGCCGGCCCCGCCACCCCGGGCTCCGTCCGCATGCAGATGGTCGGCGCCCAATCCTCCGTCACGCTCCACGGCCTCGACCTCCAGGAAGGCACCAGCAACTACCTTTTCGGCACCGACCCGTCCGGCTGGCTCACCGGCGTCGCGAACTACGGCGCGGTCGAGTACCAGGGCCTGTACTCCGGCGTGGACATGGTGTTCCACGGCAACCCCACCCAGCTCCAGTACGACTTCCTCGTCGCCGCGGGCGCCGACGCCTCCCAGATCCGCCTCCGCTTCACCGGCGCCGACTCCGTGAGCGTGGACGGACAGGGCGACCTCGCCATCGTGGCCGGCGGGACGCGGATCGTCGCCCAGGCGCCCGTCCTCTACCAGGACATCGACGGCGTACGCCACTCCGTCGATGGGCACTACGTCATCGATGCAGACGGGCTGGTGGGCTTCTCCGTCGGCACCTACGACGCCGATTACGCGCTGGTCATCGACCCCACCCTCACCTCCTCCACCTTCCTCGGCGGCAGCGCCGCCGACCAGGGCTTCGGCATCGCCGTGGACAGCACCGGCGCCACCTACATCGCCGGCCTCACCCAGTCCACCAACTTCCCCACCACCAGCCCCGCTCAGGGCACCTACGGCACCAACACCGACGCCTTCGTCACCAAGCTCAACGCCGCCGGCACCGCCCGCGTTTACTCGACCTACTTCGGCGGCTCGGGGGACGACCGCGCCCACGCCCTCGCCCTCGACAGCTCCAACAACGTCTACATCTCCGGCTACACCGCCTCCACGAACTTCACCACCACCAGCGGCGCCGCACAGACCACCCTCGGCGGCGGCACCGACGCCTTCATCACCAAGCTCGACTCCTCCGGCGCCCTCTCCTACTCCACCTACCTGGGCGGCACCGGCAACGAGAACAACACGGGCATCATCGGCTACAACAACGGCATCATCGCCGTGGACTCCTCCGGCAACGCCTGGGTCACGGGCATGACGGAGTCCTCCGGCTTCCTCACCACCACCGGCGGATTCCAGAGGACGCACGGCGGCGGCACCCGCGACGTGTTCGCCACCCGCGTCAACGCCGCCGGCACCTCGTTCACCTACTCGACCTTCCTCGGCGGCTCCGGCGACGACCGCGGCGCCGCCATCGCCGTCGACTCCTCGGGCAACGCCTACCTCACCGGCTACACCACTTCCACCAACTACCCCGTCTCCACGGGCGCCCACAAGACTACCAAGGGCGGCACCTGGGACGTCTTCGTCACCAAGCTCGACGCCTCCCAGAGCGGCGCCTCCTCCCTCGCCTACTCGACCTACCTCGGCGGCACCTCCGACGACTACGGCCAGGGCATCACCGTCGATTCCTCGGGCAACGCCTACCTCACCGGCCTCACCTGGGGCGGCGGCAACTTCAACTTCCCCCTCGTCAACCCCTACCAGCCCACCACCGGCGGGAGCTGGGACGCCTACGTCACCAAACTCAATACCGCCGGCACCGCACTCGTCTACTCGACCTACCTCGGCGGCGCCGCCGACGACTACGGCCAGGCCATCGCCCTGGACGCCTCCGGCAACGCCCACGTCGTCGGCATGACCAGGTCGTCCAACTTCCCCACCGCCAACGCCTTCCTGGCGTCGCTCGGCAACGCCGCCAACGCCACCTGGGACGGCTTCGTCACCAAGCTCAACTCCGCCGGCAGCGGCGCGCTCTACTCCACCTTCCTCGGCGGCTCCGCCGACGACCGCGCGCAGGCCATCGCCCTCGACTCCTCGGGCGTGGCCTACGTCGGCGGCCTCACCACCTCCTCGAACTTCCCCTCGACCACCGGCGCGATGCAGGCCACCAGCGCCGGCAACTGGGACGCCTTCGTCACCAAGCTCACCGACACCGCCAACCACGCCCCGGTCCTCACGCCCATCGCCTCGCGGGCCATCCTCCCCGGCGACACGTTCTCCGCGGCCGCCACCGCGGCCGACCCCGACCTGCCCGGCCAGACACTGACCTACAGCCTCACCGCCGGCCCCGCCGGCGCCACGATCGACGCCAGCACGGGTGCCATCGCCTGGGCCCCGCCCCCCGCCGACGCACTCGGCTGGTCGAGGGGCGAGGGCAACACCGTCGACTCGGCCGGCGACATCGACACCAGCGCCTTCGGCGGCGTGACCTACGCCGCCGGCAAGTCCGGGCAGGCCTTCAGCCTCGACGGGTCCACAGGCTACGTCGTGGCGGATGACGCCTCGGCCCTGGACCTGTCGGCCGCGTCCACCTACTCCGCCTGGGTCTACTTCGACCAGCTCCCGTCCGCCGCCGGACGCATCATGTCCATCATGGCCAAGTCGGAGCTCGCCAACGACCTCGACTTCCAGGCCGAGACCGACGACAGATTCCACTTCTACGTCGCCGACGGCCAGACCGTCTCCTCCACCACCGCCGTCCAGGCCGGCGTTTGGTATCACGTCGCCGCGACCTACGAGGCCGGCGGGCAGATCCGCCTCTACGTCAACGGCACCCTGGAAGGCACCACGGAGATCACCGGCGGCCGGTCCGAGAACAGCAGCCCCCTGGTGATCGGCTGGAACGATGTCTTCTCCGGACGCCACTTCAAGGGCCGCATCGACGAGGCCGCCGTCTACGGCCGCGCCCTCGGCGCCGCCGAGGTCCAGGCCATCGCCGCCGCCGGCGCCGACAGCCTCGGCGCCACCGGCGCCTACGGCAAGACCTTCACCGTGCGCGTCAACGACGGCAACGCCCCCGTCACCGACGGCCTCGTCAGCCGGTGGCTCGCCGACGGCAGCGCCGTCGACACGCAGGGGGTGAACAACGGCACCCTGATCAACGGCGCGACCTACGACGCGGGGCGCGTCGGCCAGGCGTTCAGCTTCAACGGCGGGACGTCCGCGGTCCAGCTCGCCAACACCTCCCTCAAGGACGCCTACTCCGCCCTCACGATGGAGGCCTGGGTCCTCCCCAAGGCGCACGGCCACGACAGCGGGAACAAGTTCGGCCTGACCGTCCTATCGCACACCGAAACCCACGGCTTCGCCCTGCGCGTCAAAGACGGCTTACTCCAGGCCGACCTGGGCCTCAGCGGCGGCACCAGGACCGTCACCTTCTCCGGCCAGTCGGCCACCCTCCCCCTCAATGCCTGGTCCCACATCGCCGTCACCTACGACGGCACGAACATTACCGGCTACGTCAACGGCGTGTCGGTCGGGACCGTCTCGGCCACGGGGACGATCCTCAACACGTCGAATTCCTCCACGACGACGATGATCGGCAATGAGCCGAGCGGCAGCGCGGTCCAGGCCGGCTTCGGTTGGAATGGGCTGATCGATGAGGTGGGCTTCTACAGCCGCGCCCTCTCCTCGACAGAGGTCCTGGCACAGTACAACGCCGGGCTCGGCACGGCCGCCCAGTCCTTCGGCGTGACCGCCAACGCCGTGGCCTCGCCGACCCCGGCCACCGAGGGCGGCGACGCCCTGCGCTTCGACGGCATCAACGACGCCCTCTACACCCCCGACCTGCGCTCCGCCTTCACCGACGAGAGCGTCACCCTGGAGGTGTCGTTCAAGGCGAACGCCGCCGGCGTCATCGTCGCCGAGCTGGGGGCCGCGGCCATCAACGGCGGCAACGGCTGGCGCGACACGCAGATCGAGCTGCTGAGCACCGGCGAGGTCCGGGCCCGCGTCTGGAGCCTCCCGTTCGTCAGCCTCGGCACCGTCGCGTTCGGCGAATGGCATACCGCGGTCCTGCGTTACAACAAGAGCACCCTCACCCTGGACGGCTTCCTCGACGGCGTGAAGTCCGTCAACTCCTCCACGGGCGACCGCCAGGCGCCGTGGGAGTCCAGCACGCCGGTGCATTACGGCCTCGGGGTCGGCACCGACCAGCACCTGGGCAGCGGCGCCTACTTCAACGGCGAGATCGACGAGTTCCGCGTCTGGAGCGTGGCCCGCAGCGATTCCGCCATCGTCGCCGACGCCAACCGCCTCCTCGACGGGACGGAGGCCGGCCTCGCCGCCTACTACCGCTTCGACGGGGCCGCCACGGCCCTCAACGACCGCACCGCCAACCTGTTCAACCTCGTCACCTCGGACGGCCCGGCGTGGATCACGGACGGCGACAGGGCCGCGATCAAGCTGGACGGCTTCAACGACTCCATCGTCATCCCGGCCAGCGACACGCTGCACGACGATCGCAACATGACGGTCACCGGCTGGTTCCGGGCCGACGCCTACCCGCGCGAGTGGCAGAACATCTTCTTCAAGGGCACCGACAACTGGGGCCCCAACAACAACGGCGACACCCGCGAGTTCGGCCTGTGGCTCCACTCGGGCGGCGAGCTCTACCTGTCCTCCACCCCGTCTAACAGGGCCGGGCCCGGCGGGGCCGGCGAGGTCGTCATCTTCACCGCCCCCGTCGTCACCCTCGGCGAGTGGACGCACTTCGCCGCCACCGCCTCCGCCGACGACGGCCAGATGCGCGTCTACGTCAACGGCAACCTCGTCTCCGAGGTCAGCTACCAGAACAACGGCTCCGACATCCACGACACAGGCGGCAACCTCCGCTTCAGCTACCTGTACCACGAATTCCAGGGCGCGCTCGACGACGTCCGCCTCTACCACGCTTCGCTGTCGGCCGATGATGTCATCGCGGACATGGATGCGCAGTTGGGGGCCGTCGCGGGGCTGGTGTCCGACTGGAGCTTCGACGAGGGCAGCGGCGACGTCGCCGCCGACCAGACCGGCACGAACCACGGGTATCGGTCCCCGGGCAACCACTTCACGCGCGGCGTCACGGGCGCCCTCACGACGGACGGCGACACGGCCCACCTCTTCGGCGGCGGCCAGATCGCCCTCAACATCCCCCAGCTCAACACCGCATCCGGCACCGCCAACACCGTCTCGTTCTGGATGAACTGGGACGGCACCGACGGCGTCATGCCGATCGGCTTCCAGACCTACGACCTGTGGCTCCAGGGCGGCAACTTCGGCTTCAACACGGGCCAGGGCGACCTCTATGGCATCAGCTCCCTCGGCCTCACCAACCGCTGGGCCCACGTCACGGCCGTCTTCAACAACGGCAACGCCACGCTGAACAAGCTGTACATCGACGGCGTCGAGCAGACCCTCACCCAGCGGTTCGGCACCACAAGCACCAACCGCTCCGTCACCACCCAGGCCCGCATCTCCGGCTGGCCCAACGACGCCGGCTACCGCTTCCGCGGCCTGATCGACGAGGTCGCCTTCTACAACCGCGCCCTGTCGGCCACCGACGCCGCCGCCCTGTACGACGCCCGCGACGACGCCGACTACAGCGACACCGTCCTGGCCCCGCCGTCCGGCTCGGGCGGCCCCGTCGCCTACTACCGCCTCGGCGAGACCTCGGGCAGCTCCGCCCTCGACTCCTCCGGCAACGGCTACCACAGCACCTCCAACACCGACACCCAGACCGTCCCGGCCACGGTCACGTCCACCGCCCCGCTGTTCGACTCGCCCCCGGCGTCCCTCACGCTGACGGTGACCAACACCGCCGACAGCGGCGCCGGCTCGCTGCGCCAGGCCCTGCTCGACGCCAACAACGCCCCCTCCGTCCCCATCACCATCAGCTTCGCCATCCCGTCGAACGACCCCGGCTTCGTGGACGTGGACGGCCAGCTCACCGGGGGCGACAGCGCCCCCGACGCCTACCGCATCCAACTGATCTCCGCCCTGCCCGCCATCAGCCGCCCCAACGTCACCATCGACGGCCGCACGCAGACCACCTTCGGCGGCGACACCAACCCGTTCGGCCCCGAGGTCATCCTCGACGGCCGGTACGTCACGGCGGGCGCCGGCCTCCAACTGAACGCCGGCTACACGGCCATCACCGGCCTGAACATCCAGGGCTTCGGCACCTACGGCATCCAGGTCGGCGCCAGCAGCCACAACAACCACATCTTCGGCAACTACATCGGCACCGACGCATCCGGCACGGCCTCGCGCGGGAACCGCCTCGGCGGCGTCAACGTCACCAGCTCCGGCGGCACCGTCATCGGCACCGACGGCGACGGCTCCAACGACGCCGCCGAGCGCAACATCATCTCCGGCAACTCCGGCGCCGGCGTCACCCTCTCCGGCACGAGTTACTCGGTGGGGAACCTGACGACGACAGACCAGATGATCGCCGGCGCCCTGCCGCGCGACGTCACATCGACGGTGCAGATCGCCCAGGCGGACCTGTTCGACCCCGCGTCCTTGTTCGGGACGAGCTGGGCGTATGACAACATCATCCCGGGTGGCGGCGGCGAGCAGTACGCCTTCCGCGCCACGGGCACGCTCCAGATCAACACGGCCGGCACTTACTCCTTCGCCGCCGCGACCGACGACGGCACACGCCTGCGCCTGACCAACACGTCCACCGGAGTCACGACCACCGTCGTGACCTTCGACGGCGGGCGGGCCTTCGCCGCCTCCTACGGCACGGCCTCCCTCAGCACCGGCACGTACACCTTCGAGTGGGTCGGGTTCCAGGGCCCCGGCGGCGCCGGCTTCGAGCTGTCCGTCGCGGCCGGCACCAACACCTCCGCCGTGTCGGCCGCCAACGGCTGGCGCGTCGTCGGCGACAACACCCTGCCCGGCAACGGTCTCCAGCTCACGGGCACGATCGGCGTCACCGCCTACTACTCCCCCTCCCGCAACAACGTCGTCGCCGGCAACTACATCGGCACCAACGCCGCCGGCTCCGCCGCGCTGGGCAACACCGAAGGCATCTACGTCCTCGACACACGCGGCAACCGCATCGGCACCGACGGCAACGGCACCAGCGACGCCCTCGAGCGCAACGTCATCTCCGGCAACACCGTGCGCGGCGTCCGCATCCAGAACTCCTTCGGCACCGTGGTGGCCGGGAACTACATCGGCGTCAACGCCGCCGGCTCCACCTCCCTGGGCAACGCCGACGCCGGCATCCTGCTCCACTCCGGGTCGGCGGCCAACCGCATCGGCACCAACGCCGACGGGTCGGGGGACACCGACGAACGCAACGTGATCTCGGGCAACCTGCGCGGCATCGCCCTCCAGGATGCCGGCACCGACGGCAACATCATCGCCGGCAACTACATCGGCACCGATTCCGGCGGCACCCTCGACCGCGGCAACACCAACGAAGGCATCCTCATCCAGTCCGCGGCGACCAGGAACCTCATCGGCGGCGGCACCGCGGCCGCCCGCAACGTCATCTCGGGCAACAACACCAACGGCCTCTTCATCATCGGCGCGGGCACGGCCGGCAACAGGGTGTCCGGCAATTACATCGGCACCAACGCCGCCGGATCCGCCGCCATCGCCAACAGCAACCACGGCATCCTCACCCAGGACGGCGCCAGCGACACGATCATCGGCACCGACGGCGACGGCGTCACCGACTCCGCCGAAGGCAACGTCATCTCCGGCAACACCTTCGACGGCGTCGCCACCTGGGTCGGCGGCGCGCCGCGCCTCATCGTGGCCGGCAACTACATCGGCACCAACGCCGCCGGGTCCGCCGCCATCGCCAACGGCCGGTACGGCGTGTGGATCAACCAGGGCACGGCCGGCGCCCGCATCGGCACCAACGCCGACGGCACCAGCGACACCGCCGAGCGGAACGTCATCTCCGGCAACGGCCAGGCCGGCGTGCGTGTCTCCGACTCCGGCACCAGCAACACGGTCATCGCCGGCAACTACATCGGCACCAACGCCGCCGGATCCGCCGCCATCGGCAACGCCGCCAGCGGCTCGCTCCAGGGCGGCGTCGTGGTGGACACGTCGGCCAGCAACACACGCATCGGCACCAACGCCGACGGCTCCAACGACGCCGCCGAAGGGAACCTCATCTCCGGCAACCTGCAGCACGGCATCCACGTAACCGGCGCCGGCACCGTCACCATCGCCGGCAACACCATCGGCCTCAACGCCGCCGCCAACGCCAAGATCGGCAACACCTTCTGGGGCGTCGTCGTCACCAACACCCCCAACGCCACCGTCGGCGGCACGTCCGCCGCCGCCGGCAACGTCATCGCCGGCAACAACCAGGGCGGCATCCTCTTCCGCGGCGCCACGACCACCGACGGCCTCATCGGCAACAACATCGTCGGCACCAACGCCTCCGGCGCCGCCTCCCTCGGCAACGCCCACACCGGCATCTACGTCGGCAACTGGAGCGGCACCGCCGGCGACGGCGCGCGCCGCATCACCGTCCGCGACAACGTCTCCTCCGGCAACGCCCAACGCGGCATCTGGGTCACCGGCAGCGGCACCGACGCCATCGTCCTCATCGGCAACAAGGTCGGCCTCGCCCCCAACGGCTCCACCGCGCTCGGCAACACCCTCGCCGCCATCCAGGTAGACGCCGGCGCCACCAACACCCGCATCGGCACAAACGCCGACGGCTCCAACGACGCCGCCGAACGCAACGTCGTCTCCGGCAACTCCGCCCAGGGCATCCTCGTCAGCGGCACCGGCACCACGGCCACCATCGCCGGCAACTACATCGGCACCGACGCCGGCGGCACCCTCGACCGCGGCAACGCCGGCGACGGCATCACCGTCCAGTCCGGCGCCAACGCCATCACCATCGGCGGCACGGCCACGGGCGCGGGCAACGTCATCAGCGGCAACACCCAGTACGGCATCCGCCTCACCACGAACAACAACGTCGTCCAGGGCAACCTGATCGGCACCGACTACACCGGCGCCTTCGACCTCGGCAACTCCGACAACGGCATCCACGTCGCCGGCAGCGGCAACACCATCGGCGGCACGTCCGCGTCCGCCCGCAACATCGTCTCCGGCAACGACTCCGTCGGCATCAACCTCGCCAGCGCCACGAATACCACGATCCTCGGCAACTACGTCGGCACCAACGCCGCCGGCACCGCCGCCCTCGGCAACACCCTGTACGGCATCCAGCTCAACACCTCGTCCAACAACAACACCATCGGCGGCACCGCCGCCGGCGCCGGCAACGTCATCTCCGGCAACGCCCGCGTCGGCGTCGGCATCCTGTCCGGCTCCTCCGGCAACACCGTGGCCGGCAACAAGATCGGCACCAACGCCGCCGGGACGGCGGACCTCGGCAACGGCTGGGACGGCGTCTACATCGACGCCTCCGCCAACAACACCGTCGGCGGCACGTCCGTCGCCGCCCGCAACATCATCTCCGGCAACGAGGCGAGCGGCGTCTTGATCTTCGGCTCCGCCTCCACAGGCAACACCGTCTCCGGCAACTACGTCGGCCTCGGCGCGGACGGCTCCACGGCCATCGCCAACCTGCACGGCGTGTCGATCAGCGGCAACGCCCACCACAACACCATCGGCGGCACCGCCACGGGCGCCGGCAACGTGGTGTCCGGCAATCTCAGCGACGGCATCGGCATCAGCAGCTCCGACTCGTCGGACAACGTCATCGCCGGCAACATCGTCGGCCTCGACGCCGCCGGCAGCGTGGCCATCGGCAACGGCTCCGCCGGCCACGGCATCTCCATCATCGCGGGCGCGCGAAACGTCATCGGCGGCACCTCCACCGGGGCGCGGAACGTCATCTCCGGCAACAACGCCTCCGGCATCTCCATCACCGGGACGGCCGCGCGGGACACGGTGATCCAGGGCAACTGGATCGGCCTGGATGCCGGCGGCACGCTCGACCGGGGCAACGCCGCCAACGGCATCATCATCGCCGACGGCGGCGTCAACACCCTCGTCGGCGGCGGGGCCTCCGGCGCCGGCAACGTCATCAGCGGCAACAACGGCGACGGCATCGAGGTCAACGGCTCGCTGTCTACGGGCGTCGTCATCGCCGGCAACCGGATCGGCACCAACGCCGCCGGCACCGCCGCCGTCGCCAACGGCGGCGCGGGCGTCTACATCACCGGCAGCGCCGCCGGCGTCCTCGTCGGCACCGACGCCAACGGCACGGCGGACGCCAACGAGCGCAACGTCATCTCCGGCAACGGCTACGGCGTGCTGCTGTCCTCCAACGCGACGGCCACCATCGCCGGCAACTACATCGGCACCAACGCCGCCGGCTCCGCCGCCATCGCCAACAACGAGGGCGTCCGCATCGAGTCCGGGTCCTCCGCCACCGTGGGCGGCACCGCCGCCGGCGCCGGCAACGTCATCTCCGGCAACACGCTCAACGGCGTCACCGTACGCGTCGACGCCGGCTCCGGGACGGTCATCCAGGGCAACATCATCGGCCTCGGCGCCGACGGCGACACCGACGTCGGCAACGGCACCGGCATCCACCTCAGCGGCGGCCACGGCACGCTCGTCGGCGGCACCACGGCCTCAGCCCGCAACGTCATCTCGGGGAACGTGACCGGCATCGTCCTGAGCACGTCCGGCAGCGACTACGGCACGGTCATCCAGGGCAACTACATCGGCACGGACAGCGGCGGCACCCTGGACCGCGGCAACAACACCGGCATCGACGTCGGCAGCGCCCCCGGCACCATCATCGGCGGCGTCGTGGCCGGCGCGGGCAACGTCATCTCCGGCAACATCACCGGCATCTACGTGCACGGCAGCAGCCACCCCGCCATTGACGGGCAGTACAACACCGTCATCCAGGGCAACCTCATCGGCCTCGACGCCGACGGCGGCGCCCTGGGCAACACCGTCGGCGTGAGCCTCACCAACGCCGACAACCTCGTCGGCGGCAACGAGGCCGGCGCACGCAACGTGATCAGCGGCAACACCGGGACCGGGGCCGGCGTGAGCATCAGCGGCGCGGCGGCGACGGGCAACGTGGTGGCCGGCAACTACATCGGCACCGACATCTCCGGCGGCGGCGCCATCGGGAACTACGACGGCGTCTACATCTCCGACGCGTCGAGCAACACCGTCCGCGACAACGTCATCTCCGGTAACACCCGCGCCGGCATCGTCATCGCCGTCAACACCCTCGGCCAGTCGGCGGAGGAGAACGTCGTCGCCGGCAACTACATTGGCACCGACGCCACCGGCGAGATCGACCTGGGCAACGCCGTCTACGGCGTTGACATCAGCCGCGCGTCGAACAACACCGTCGGCGGCACCACGGCGGCGGACCGCAACATCATCTCCGGCAACAATCAGCACGGCGTCTACGTCAACAACGAGAGCGGCACGCCGGGCGCCTACTCCGCCGACGGCAACGCCATCCTCGGCAACTACATCGGCACCGACGACGACGGCGACACCGACATCGGCAACGGCTCGGCCGGCGTCTACATCGCCGGCGGCGCGACCAACACCGAGGTCGGCGGCTTCACGGACACCCCGGGCACCGGCGCGGGCAACGTCATCAGCGGCAACCGGCACGGCGTCATCATCGCGGACACCGCGTCCGGCAACGGCACGACCACGGGCACGGTCATCCTCGGCAACCTGATCGGCCTCGCGGCCGACGGCATGGCCGCGATGGGCAACGACTTCGTCGGCATCGACATTACCACCGCCGGCCACATCATCGGCGGCGACGACGCCTCCGACGGCAGCGTGGACGGCTTCGTCCGCTCGCGGAACATCATCGCCAGCAACGGCGAGGACGGCATCGAGCTGACCGTCGCCGCCGACGCCAACCTCATCCAGGGCAACTGGATCGGCCTGGCCATCGACGGGGTGACGGCGCGCGGCAACGCCGTCGAGGGCATCCAGGTCGCCACCGCCTCCAACGTCATCGGCGGCTTCGGCGCCGGCGCCGGCAACGTCATCGCGGCCAGCACGGGCGCGGCGGCCGACGGCATCGAGATCACCGGGGCCTCCGCGACGGGCAACGTCGTCCAGGGCAACTTCATCGGCACCGACTCCACCGGCTCGGCCGCCCGCGGCAACGCCGGCTTCGGCGTCCGCATCGCCGCCGGCGCGTCCGGCAACACGGTCGGCGGCACCAATCCGGCCGTCCGCAACGTCATCAGCGCCAACCTCACGGGCGGCGTCGCCATCGACGGCTCCAGCACGGCCAACAACGTCGTCCTCGGCAACTACATCGGCCTCACCGCCGACGGCGACGAGGCGCTGGGTAACGCCTCCTTCGGCGTCCGCATCCTCAACAGCGCCCACGACAACATCATCGGCGGCGAGACCGAGGGGTCGGGCAACGTCATCAGCGCCACCACCGGCAACATCTCCCTCGCCGTCGGCCGTGGCGTCAGCGTCGAGTCCAATTCGCAGTTCAACACCATCGCCGGCAACTTCATCGGCACCGACGCCACGGGCATGTTCGCCCTCGGCAACGCCTACGCCGGCGTCGCGCTCACGGCCCCCAACAACACCCTCGGCGGCACCACGCCGGGGGCACGCAACATCATCAGCGGCAGCGGCGACCGGGGCGTCTACATCGCCTCTTACGGCGGCAACGTCGTCCAGGGCAACTACATCGGCACCGACGCATCCGGCACCGGGTCGATCACCAACGGGGCGTACGGCGTCCGCATCGACGGCGCCTACAACACCACCATCGGCGGGCTCACGTCCGTCGCCGGCGAGGGGCCGGGCAACGTCATCAGCGGCAACACCAGCGGCTTCGGCATCTCCGTCATCGGCAACAACGCCACGGGCAACCTGATCCAGGGCAACCTCATCGGCCTCGCCCCCGACGGCACCACGGCGCTCGCGAATTACCACGGCGTCGGGTTCGCCTCCGGTGCCAGCGGCAACACCGTCGGCGGCGACGACCCGATGGCGCGCAACGTCATCTCCGGAAACACCAGCGTCGGCGTCTACGTCTACAGCGACGCCCTCGGTGCCGCGACGGGCAACGTCATCCAGGGCAACTACATCGGCACCGACATCACCGGCGAGTACGACCTCGGCAGCGCCTACGGCGTCCGCATCACCGGCGGCATCGCGGGCGCCGTCGATACCGTCCTCACCGGCAACGTCATCAGCGGCCACGACATCCGTGGGGTCGAGATCAGCTTCGCGACCACGACCGGCACCGTCGTCACGGGCAACCTCATCGGCACCGACAAGGACGGCCTCGAGGCCATCGGCAACGGCAACGGCCCGACCCGGACGGGCGTCTACGTCTACCAGTCCTCCGGCAACCGCATCGGCACCGACGGCGACGGCACGGACGACGACGTGGAAGGCAACGTCATCTCCGGCAACACCGGCAGCGGCGTCTGGGTGAACGAGGCCGACAACAACGTCATCGCCGGCAACCTCATCGGGTTGGGCCTCGACGGCACGACGGCCCTCGGCAACACGCAGCACGGCGTCCTCATCGAGGGCGGCTCGTCCGGCAACGTCATCGGCGGCGACACCGAGGAAGAGCGCAACGTCATCGCCAGCAGCGGCGCGTCGGGCATCGTCATCGCCACCGGGGCGGCCGGCACCACCATCCAGGGCAACTACATCGGCACCGATGCCTCCGGGTCGGCCGCCGCGGGCAACGGCGGCGACGGCATCTGGCTGAACGAGGGGGCCGATAACGTGGTCCTCGGCAACGTCATCAGCGGCAACACGGGCCACGGCGTCAAGATCAGCGGCACGGCGGCCACGGGCAACGCGGTCCAGGGCAACCTCATCGGCGTCGCGGCCGACGGCTCCTCCGCGCTGGGCAACGCCGGGGCGGGCGTTCTCATCACGTCCGCGGCGTCCGGCAACCTGATCGGCGGGCGCGACGCCGACGAGGGGAACGTCATCGCGTTCAACCCGCCGGCCGCGGGCGGGGGCGGCATCGGCGGCTTCTGTGGCGTCCGGGTGGAGTCCGGCTCGGGCAACACCATCGTCGGCAACTCGATCCACGACAACGAGGGCGACGGGTCCGACCTCGGCATCGACCTCGGCGCGCACGGGGTCACGGCCAACGACGCCGGCGACGGCGACGCCGGCGCCAACGGCCTGCAGAACTTCCCGGTCCTGGCGGCCGCCACGGTGTGGGACGGAGTCGTCACCATCACCGGAACGCTGAACAGCGTGGCGAGCTCGTCGTTCATCCTCGACTTCTACGCCAGCGACGAGCCGAGCCCGTCCGGCTACGGCGAGGGGGCCATCTACCTGGGCTCGTGGGATGTGGACACCGATGCGTCGGGCGACGGTGCTTTCAGCGCCGAGCTCGGCTGGGCCCTTCCGAGGCACTACTTCGTCACGGCCACGGCGACGGCGGCGGATGGCAGCACGTCCGAATTCTCCCTCGCCCTGCGGCAGAACAACCTGCCGACGGTCGATGTCGGGGGCGATTGGACGATCGACGAGAACGACGAGATCGACTTCAGCGCGTCCGTGTCCGACAACGACGGCGACGGCTGGACGTACTTCTGGGAGTTCGGGGACGGCTCGACCTCGGATCTCGCGGAGCCGACATACCGCTTCCTCGACAACGGCGAGTACACCGTCCGCCTGACCGTGACGGACGACTACGGCGGCGTCACCTCCGACGAGCTGCTGGTCACGGTGAACAACGTGGCGCCGAGCGGCCTCTCGGTCAACACGGACCTGACGCAGATCGACGAGAACGGGACGGTGTCCCTGTCGGGCACCTTCGCCGACCCCGGCACGCTGGACACGCACACCGTCTTCATCAACTGGGGCGACGGCACGAGCGAGCAGCTCGACCTCGGCGCCAACGTCCTGAGCTTCAACGGGGTCACGCACCGCTACCTCGACAACCTCCCCGGCAACGCGCCTTACACCATCTCCGTCACCGTCACCGACAAGGACGGGGAGAGCGACACCGACGACACGTCCGTCACGGTCCTCAACGTGGCCCCTTCCTCCGGGCGCATCTCCGTCGTGCCGGGCTTCAACGAGGGCGGCGGCACGCTGCCCATCACGTACGACGCTCAGGGCCGGGTGCTGGGGGTCCGCGGACAGGCCATCCTGTTCCAGCTCGACGCCGTCGACGCCTCACCGGTTGATCAGGCCGGGCTGTTCAAGTTCACGGTCAACTGGGGCGACGGCTCGACGGACGAGGTGCTGACTGTCAAGAGCGGCACCCAGGTGCAGCACATCTACCGCCACGAGGGTGAGTACCAGGTCCGGCTCCTCCGGGTGGACGACAAGGACGGCGGCGTCCTCGATGACCCCGCCCACCTCACCGTCAACGACGCCGGCAGCTCCGCCGACGACAAGGTGTTCATCACCCGCGTCGCCCTGCTGTCGGGCGGGTACACCCTCGCCATCGGCGCCTCGACGGCCGGGTCGAACATCGAGCTGTCCCAGGCCACGACCGGCGGCCCCGTCCACGTCGTGCTCCAGGACCTGAGCTCGCCGACCTTCACCACCGCCCCGTTCCTCACCGTGGCGGGTGCCGCCAACGCCACGACGCTGCTCAACGACCTCGTCGGGGTCACGGGGGCCTACCAGGCCGGCGACCGGCTCCGGATCACGGGCAAGAACGGATTCCACGCCCCCGTGAACGTCCTCATCGACGTCGATGCGGCCTCCACCCTCCAGGACCTGCTCGACGCCATCACCCAGAACTACCCCGGCACCACGGCCCACATCGACCCCTTCGGCCGGCTGGTGGTCACGAACGTCGACGGGCCTTCCACGCTCGACCTGTCCATCGCGGATGAGGCCGGCAACGGCGGCCACCTCGGCTGGGCGGCCTACGCGCCCCAGGCCGACATCCCGGACATCGTCTCCACGCAGGTGCTCGATTTCGCCTCCGCCGGCCTGGGCATCGTCAAGGCCTGGGGCCAGCGCAGCGACGACGTGCTCAACGCCGACCGGATGTACCTGCGGACGTTCCTGAATAGCGGCGGCGGCTCCGACGTGTTGATCGGCAGCAACGTCGGCGGCCAGAGTGACATCGTCAAGCCCGGATCGGCCACCGAGCAGACGGGCGACCAGATTACCATCATCCTGGGCACCGGCTCCAACAACGTCGACCTCGTGCCCGGCAGCGACATCGTCGTCGTGGACCGTGGCGGGTACAACTCCCTGACCTTCGCCTCCGCCTCGTTCAGCATCGGCAGCCAGGCGGACGCCTTCGACATCGGGTTCAGCGGCGCGGCGATCACCGGCCTGAACGTCAGCAACCCCACGCTCGTCAGCGCCTCCCCGTTCCGCACCGTGGCCGGCGCCGCCAACGCCACGACGAGGCTCAACGACCTCGTCGGCATCACGATGCCTTACAACTTCGGCGACAAGCTCCGCCTCACGGGCCAGACCACGCTGGGTGCCCCCGTGGACTTCCTCCTCGACATCAACCCGGCCACCACCTTCCAGACCCTTCTCGACGCCGTCACCGCCCAATTCCCGGGCGCCACGGCCCGCCTCGACCCCTCCGGACGGCTGGTGGTGACCAGCCCGGCAGGCCCCGCCTCGCTCGCCTTGTCCATCGCTGACTTCCCCGCCCTCCCCGGCGCGCCCGTCCACTTCCCGTGGGCGGCCTACGCCCTCCAGGCCGACATCCCCGCCAACGCCCTGCGGCTCATCGGCGCCCAGAACAGGGACTTCGCCCAGACCGTGGACGCCCGCGGCGACAAGGTCACCCTGGTCGGCAACTTCCAGGCGGTCACCGGCGGCAGCGAGACCGACTACTTCACCAACTCCCGCTCGGGCATCAGCTACGGCCTCACCATCGACGGCGGCTCCGGCGGCGACGACGTCATCACCAACACCGGCTCCGACCTGGCCGCCCTGCGTGCGACCAACTTCTCCTCGTTCGCGAACACCGGCTCGAACCTGGCGATCGACGTGAGCGGCGTCGCCGCCACCAGCTTCCGCAGCGTCGGCAGCAACCTGGGCCTCACCGCCACCAGCGCCCGCTTCGCCTCCCTCGACATCGAGGCGGCCGGCCTCAGCGCCAACCAGCTCGACATCGACGCCTCCGGCCTCCGGGCCAGCCTCCTCGACGTGGAGGCCACCGGCTTCGCGACGGTCAAGAGCTCGCTCGACGTGGACGCCGCCGGCTTCCGCACCCTGACCGCCAGCGGCCTGCGCACCTCCCTGCTCGACATCGACGCGTCCGGCCTCAAGGCCAACCTCAACGACCTCGACATCGACGCGGCCGGCTACGCCCGGCTGTCCGGCAGCAACCTCGACATCGACGCCTCCGGCCTGCGCACATCCTTGCTGGACATCGACGCCAACGGGCTGCGTTCGACACTCCTGGACGTCGAGGCCACGGGGCTGTCGCTGCGCGGCACCGGCCTGGACATCGACGGCACCGGCCTGCGGACCCAGCTCCTGGACATCGACGCGACGGGCCTCCGCGCCAGCCTGCTCGACGTGGACGCCGCCGGCTTCTCCGCCCGCGGCAGCGGGCTGGACATCGACGGCACCGGCCTGCGCGTGAGCAGCCAGCTCGACATCGAGGCGACGGGGCTCAGGTTCCACCTCCTCGACGTGGACGGCGCGGGGCTGTCGCGCAGCCTTCTCGACATCGACGGGGCGGGATTCTCCTCCGTCTTCGCGACCGCACTCGACACCGACGCCACGGGCCTGCACGTCAACCAGCTCGACATCGACGGCGCGGGCCTCCGCGCCAGCCTCCTCGACCTCGACGCCATCGGGCTGTCGATGCGTGGCACCGGCCTGGACGTGGACGGGACGGGGCTGAAGGTGCGCGGCAAGCTGGACATCGAGGCGACGGGCCTCAGGTTGAACCTCCTCGACCTGGACGCCACCGGCCTCGACCTCGAGGGCACCGGCTTCCGCGCGACCCGCCTGGACATCGACGGCGCCGGCCTCGCCTCCGTGAAGGCGGGGGCGTTCTCGGTCAACGGGCAGGTGACGAGCCTGCTGGACATCGAGGGCACCGGCCTCGACGCCAGCCTCCTCGACGTCGAGGCCTCCGGCCTGGCGTTCGTGCGCTCTCTCGACGTGGACGGCACGGGGCTGGACCTCGCGGCCACCGGCCTGAGCCTGGGCCGCCTCGACGTGGACGCCAGCGGCCTGCGCAAGACCACCTCGCTGCTCGACCTCGAGGCCTCGGGCTTCTCGCTGCGCGGCAGGGGCCTGGACCTCGACGGCACCGGCCTGCGGACCGCGAACCTGGACATCGACTCCGCGGGCCTCCGCCTGGGGAGCCTGGACGTGGACGGCTCCGGCCTCCGTATCGCCGGCATGGACATCGACGGCGCCGGGCTGGCCGGGAGCCGGCTGGACATCGACGCGGGCGGCCTGCGTTTCAACCTCCTCGACGTGGACGGCTCCGGCCTCAAGCTCGCCAGCATGGACCTGGACGGCACGGGCCTGGACCTGGAAGCCGCCGGCCTGAGGGCGGCGCGCATGGACCTGGACGGCTCTGGCTTCCGGGCCAGCCTCCTCGACCTCGACGGCGCCGGCCTCTCCCGCGGCCTGCTCGACGTCGACGCCTCCGGCTTCGCCTCCGTCTTCGCCACGGGGCTCGACCTCGACGGCTCCGGCCTGCACGTCAACCAGCTCGACATCGACGGCGCGGGCCTCCGCGCCAGCCTCCTCGACCTCGACGCCATCGGGCTGTCGATGCGTGGCACCGGCCTGGACGTGGACGGGACGGGGCTGAAGGTGCGCGGCAAGCTGGACATCGAGGCGACGGGCCTCAGGTTGAACCTCCTCGACCTGGACGCCACCGGCCTCGACCTCGAGGGCACCGGCTTCCGCGCGACCCGCCTGGACATCGACGGCGCCGGCCTCGCCTCCGTGAAGGCGGGGGCGTTCTCGGTCAACGGGCAGGTGACGAGCCTGCTGGACATCGAGGGCACCGGCCTCGACGCCAGGCTCCTCGACGTCGAGGCCTCCGGCCTCGCCGTGATCCGCACCAGCGGCGCGCTGGACCTGGACGGCATGGGGCTGGACCTGGCGGCCACGGGCTTCAGCGCGGGACGCCTCGACATCGACGCCAGCGGCCTGCGGGTCGGGGCCACCTCCATCGACCTCGACGCCACCGGCCTCAAGGCCGGCCAGCTCGATCTGGAAGGCACCGGCTTCCACGCCAACCTGCTCGACACCGACGCCTCGGGGCTGTCGCGGAGCCTACTCGACCTCGACGCGGCCGGGCTCGCCACGCTGTTCGCCACGTCACTCGACACCGACGCGGCCGGCCTGCACGTCAACCTCCTCGACATCGAGGGCACCGGCCTGAACGCCCGGCTCCTCGACGTGGACGCCGCCGGCCTGGCACGCATCCGGGGCGCGGGCCTCGACGTGGAGGCCACCGGCCTCAAGGCCGGCCTGCTCGACCTCGAAGGCACCGGCCTCAACGCCCGCCTGCTCGACACCGACGCCTCCGGCCTGGCACGCACCCTCCTCGACCTCGACGCCTCCGGCTTTGCCTTCGTCACCGCCACCGCCCTCGACACCGACGCCACGGGCCTCAAGGCCGCCGCCCTCGACATCGAGGGCACCGGCCTCGCGCTGTCCCTGCTCGACCTGGAGGCTTCCGGCCTCTCCCGGCTCAAGGCACTCGACGTTGACGGCGCCGGCCTCGACCTGGAGGCCGCCGGCCTCAGCCTCCACAGCCTCGACATCGACGGGGGCGGCCTGTCCCTCCCCGGCGGCCGGCTCGACCTCGAGGCCAGCGGCCTCAAGGCCGCCTCCCTCGACCTCGAGGGCTCCGGCTTCCACGCCACCTTCACCGCCCTCGACACGGACGGGGTCGGCCTCGACGTCGACGGCGCAGGCCTCCGCGCCGCCCGGCTCGACCTCGACGCCGCCGGCCTCGCGGCGCTCAAGGTCGGCGCGCTCGACGTGGACGGCACCGGCCTCGACACCGACGGCACCGGCCTGGACCTTGAGGGCAGCGGCTTCCGCGCCGTGTTCCTCGACGTCGATGCCTCCGGGATGCGGCTCGGCGACCTCGACATCGACGGCGGCGGCCTCGACCTCGACGGGGCCGGCTACACCGTGTTCAAGGCCGGCCGGATGGACCTCGACGGCACCGGCTTCCTGAAGGCACAACGAGCCCTCGACCTCGACGGCACCGGCCTCCGTGTCGCCGCGAGCCTCGACCTCGAAGGCACAGGCCTCCGCGTCAACGGCGTCAAGGTCAGCCATCTGGACGTCGACGGCGCCGGGCTCGCGGGCAGGCGGCTCGACGTCGACGCCACCGGCCTGGCGGCCCAGCGCCTCGACCTCGAGGGCATCGGCTTCCACCTGCACGCCGGCGCCGGCCTCGACATCGACGGCCTCGGCCTTGACATCGACGGCGGCGGCTTCAAGGCCCGCCGGCTCGACATCGACGCCGCCGGCCTCACCGTGGCCGCGCTCGGCGCGCTGGACATCGACGCGGCCGGCCTCGACATCGAAGGCACCGGCTTCAACGTGAGCTTCCTCGACGTCGAGGCCTCCGGGCTGTCGGCGTCCCGCCTCGACCTCGACGCCACCGGCCTGGGCCGGTTCAAGGCCGGCGCGCTGGACGTGGACGGCACGGGCTTCCTCGTCGGCGCGGGCTTCAACGGCGGCGCCCTCGATGTCGAGGCGTCCGGGCTGAAGACCGCCCTCCTCGACCTGGAGAGCACCGGCCTGAACGTCCGGCTTCTCGACGTGGACGGCACCGGCCTCGACACTCGCACCCTGCTGGACGTCGAGGCGTCCGGGCTGGCCACCGTCGCCGCCACCTCGCTCGACACCGACGCCTCAGGCCTCCATGTCCACGCCCTGGACATCGAGGGCACCGGCGTTCAGGCCGACCTGCTCGACGTGGAGGCGTCCGGCTTCGCCCTCTTCAAGGGCACCACGCTGGACGTCGAGGCCTCCGGCCTGGACACGAGCCTGCTCGCCCTGCTGGACATCAACGGCGGCACGTTCACCCTGACCGGGCTGCACGCCACCGGCATCCTCGTCGAGGGCCACGACGCCGTCATCAACGCCCCGGGGGCCCGGTTCGACGTCCTTGATCTGCAGCTCACCGGCGGGTCGGTGAACCTTGCCGGCGCCAACGCCGGCCGGACGGACCTGGAGGCTTCGCTCGAAGAGTTCCTCGAGGACGTCCCGAAGCCGGGCTCGACGCCGCGCCCGATCCCCGTCGCCCCCCCGGCCGGGTCCGGGAGCCAGCTCAACACCGGCGACACCAACTGGTCGTTCTGCGGCTGCGCCGCCTGCCGCCAGCTCGCGGCCCCCCGGTCCACGTTCCTGCGTGTCCCGTCCCTGTCCAACGCCCTGTCCGCCTCCAACGGCAACGTCGTCGAGACGGGGCCCAACCTCGCCTCCACCGGCGTGCTGCTCCGCGGCAGCGGCTTCACCCTCGACGCCTCGGGGGCCGCCTTCCACGTCCTGCAACTGGGCGACGCCACGACCACGGACGTCGACGTGGTGCTGACGGGTGCGACCTTCTACCAGGGCCTGTTCAACGGCTCAGGCCTGTCGGTGGACCTCAGCCAGGGCACGTTCAGCGGGGCGTACAACGCCTCCACCCAGTCGGACATCCACGCCGCCGGGGCCGCGTTCGCCGACCTGTGGAACTTCTCCGGCGCGACGGGCGGCACGATCGACGTCAGCGGGTCGATCTTCAACACCCTGACCAACCAGGCCTCCGGCGTCGCCTCATTGAAGGCCGACGGGGCGGTGTTCGGCCGGCTGACCAACGAGGGCGACAACGTCTCCAGCATCAGCGCCCTCGATGCCGACTTCGCCGTCATCACCAACACCGGCGACCTCGTCGGATCCATCACGGTCCGCGGCACGCCCTCGGCCAACACGGTCATCAACTCCGGCTCCGGGAGTGGCATCCTCCTCGCGGATGGCAGCACCCAGAGGCTGAGGATCGAGTTCGACGGGGCCGGCGGCGAAGACACCTTCATCAACACCGGCGACCACGTCGATGTCGTCTTCCGCGGAGGCGCCGGCACCGACCGCGCCTCGGTGGGCGGCACGGGCGGCGTGATCTCCCTCGACGGCGGGGCCGGCGAGGACACCTACTCCTTCCTGGCCGGCGCACAGGGCAGCTTCACCATCGGTGAGGCGGACCTCGGCGGCGCGACGCTCGACTTCTCCGGCTTCGGGTCCGGCGTCTCGGTGGACCTCGGTGATGTCACGCCGCAGACGGTCGCCTCGAACCTGTCGCTCCGCTTGCTCAGCGGCCTGAGCATCAACGGCGTGATCGGCACGGCCTACGCCGACACGATCACCGGCAACGACCTGGCCAACGTCCTGCGGGGCGACTCCGGCGGCGACGCCCGCATCACCTCGGTCAGCGGCTGGAACGGCCGCACCCAGGTGGTCCTGCTCGACTTCGACACCTACACGAACGTCGTGGTCACGGACCCCGTCACCGGGGCCGTCATCGACTCCGGCACCGACGATCACGTCTACTCCCGGGACGAGCGGGACGCCATCCAGGCCCGCCTGGAGGCCCTCTATCACGGCGCCGACGCCGACCCGAACGACCCGACCACGTGGTGGTTCCGCGTCGAGTTCATCCAGGCCGCCGAAGGCGAGACCGTGGCCGAGGCCGCCCTGCGGGCGCACGCCCGTTCGGTGGCCACGGGCGGCAACGGGGTGTTCGCCTCCGAGATCTTCAACCGCCCGCGCGTCGAGGAGGACGGCACCGAGGCCCCCGGCGGCGTGTCGGACGAGGTGGACTTCCGCAACCTGAGCCTGGCCGGCGAGGTGCTGGTGCAGGCCAACGGGCTGCTGCCAGGGCAGCAGGGCCCCGGGCAGCCGTACGGCGACTCCCTCGACTGGATCATGGCCTCCTCGACCATCGCCGGCCACGAGGTCGCCCACATGCTGGGGCTGCGGCACGCCGACGCCTTCGGCCCGCTCGGCTACGGCATCCACAACCCGCCCGGCGCGGGCGCCTACAACCCGGCCTACCCCGGCCCGGCGTCCGCCTTCGAGACGAACCTGCACATCATCGCCTCGCCCGCCAGCACCGGCAGCAGCATCGGCGCGCTGTTCGAGGACGCCTACTTCGGCGAGCGCGAGGCCATCCGCCTGTCGATGGCCTTCTACGCCTCGGCGGAGAGCGGCGTCCTGGTGGGCGAGACGGCCGGCCCCCACGCCGACGTCGCCTCGGCCCAGGGGCTGGACCTCGTCGGCCTGCGCGTCCCCAACACCCTCGGGGCGGGCGCCCTTAATCTCGGCAAGCGGTTCGACGTGGCCGCCGTGAGCGTCCTCGCCTCCATGTCGGCCATTGACGAGGTGGACGTCTACTCCTTCCAGGGCCGGCAGGGCGACCTGCTGAACCTGGAGCTGGTCTCCGACGGCCTCCTCCGCCCCGGCCAATTCCGCCCCCTCAACGGCGTGATCGAGGTCACCGACGCCGCCGGCAACGTGATCGCCTACTTCGGCAACACGGCGTCCAACGACGACGAGTTCGAGGCGGTCGACCCGATCATCATCGACCTCACACTGCCTTCCGACGGCGAGTACTTCGTCCGCGTCACGACCCGGGGCGTGGACGGCGAGGGCGCGCCGCTGGAGTTCGCGTCCCCGCGTACGTACGAGCTGTTCATGTACCGCTTCAAGGCGGCCAGCGTGAGCGGCGCCGGCGACACCATCGACGGCGGCGAGGGCGACGACACCCTGGTGGGGGCGGCCGGCGTCAGCAACATCCTGATCGGCGGGGCGGGCAGGGACAGCGTCGTCGCCGGCAGCGCCGGCGACGCCTCCTACAGCACCGTGGCGGTGGGCGCCGGGGACGGCGCGACGCTGCCGGAGGGGTCCGAATTCACCCGCACGGTGTACGTCACCGACCTGGGCGGCGCGGCCTTCTGGGACGTGGAGGTCTCCTACGGCGACGGCCACACTCGGACCTTCGATGATTTGACCACCCCCTGGTTCGACCTGACCCACACCTACGACGACGACGGCCTCTACACCGTCTCCGTCAAGGTGACCAACGACGACGGCGTCTTCGGGGAGGCGGCCCTCCAGGTCGAGGTCACCAACGCCATCCCGTCCGGCGTGCTGACCGCACCCGCGGAGATCGTGTACGGCGACGATCTGGCCGTCAGCGCGACGGCGGATGACGCCGGGGCGGCGGACGTGGAGGCGGGGCTGCACTACAGCTTCGCCCTCACCGAGGACGGGCTGGCGGACAGCTACGACGACGCCTCGTTCTCGTCCACGGACGTCTTCGAGCTGCTGACGGCCGGCACCCACACGGTCTTCGTGCGCGTCTTCGACAAGGACGGGGATTCCGCCGACTACAGCCAGACGGTGACGGTCACGCCGCGCACCGTGGACCTGCTCGTGGCCGGCGTGGACAGGGGCTACGACGGCACCACGGACGCCTCGGTGCTGTTCACCGCCGCCAACAGGGTCGGCGCCGACGACCTCTCGTTCTCCGGCTCGGCGTCGTTCGCCGACAGGAACGTGGGCGAAGCCAAGGAGGTGTCGGTCACGGGCATCACCCTCACCGGGGATGACGCCTTCAACTACGTCCTCGCCAGCACCACCGCGATCACGGCCGCCGACATCACGAAGCTCTGGATCAGCGGCAGCGTGACGGCGTCGAACAAGGTGTACGACG
>CAZVZK010000032.1:0-17581 GCA_964630925.1 uncultured Alcaligenaceae bacterium | reverse complement strand
TGGGCGGCACCGCCACGTTCGACGACAGGAACGTCGGCACCGGCAAGACGGTCACTGCGACGGGGCTCTCCCTCACCGGCGCCGACGCCGGCAACTACTCCGTCAACGACACCGCCACCACGGCCGCGACGATCACGAAGCTCTGGATCAGCGGCAGCGTGACGGCGTCGAACAAGGTGTACGACGGCAACGCCAGCGCCACGATCGCCACGCGCACCCTGGACGGCGTCCTCGGCACCGACGACGTGACCTACGTGGGCGGCACCGCCACGTTCGACGACAGGAACGTCGGCACCGGCAAGACGGTCACCGCCACGGGGCTCTCCCTCGCGGGCGCCCACGCCGGCAATTACTCCGTCAACGACACCACGACCACCCTCGCGGACATCACGAAGCGCGGCCTCACCGTCACGCCGAATGACCTGATCAAGGAGGGCGGCACCGCCGCCCTCCTCACCGGCACCATCTCGGGTGTGGCGGCCGGCGACGACATCAGCGCCACCTACGCCAGCGACGGGGCCGCGGCGTCCGCCCCGGTGGGGCAGTACAGCATCACGGTGACCGGCATCACGGTCAACGGCGAAACGGCCACCTTCAGCGGCCCAGGCACCTTCCCCGATGCGCTCGCCAACTACACGGTGACCACGCAGGCCGCCACCCTCACCGTCAGCGACACGCTCGTCGCAGGGAACGGCGACAACACCTGGGAGATCCTCGGCGGTGGGCAGGTGAGACTCAACGGCACCACCTACACGGGCGTCAAGAACCTGATCGGCGGCGGCGGAAATGACCGCTTCTTCTTCGCCAACGGGGCGGCCACCGCCGGCAGGATCGACGGCGGCGGCGGCGTCAACACCCTGGATTACTCGGCGTACACCACGGGCGTGGCCGTCGATCTCGCCGCGGGCACGGCGGCCGGCACCGCCGGGATCGTCACGGGCACGATCCAGAACGTCACCGGCGGCTCGGGCAACGACTCCCTCGCCGGCGACGGGCAGAACAACGTCCTCACCGGCGGCCCCGGTTCCGACGTCCTGAGCGGCCGGGCGGGCAACGATACCTACGTGCTGGGCCTCGGCGCGGCGGACGTTATCTACGACACCGAGGGCGTCGATACGCTCGACTTCTCGTCCGCCTGGGCCGGCATCCACATCAACCTGGGCAAGACCGCCGGCCAGACCCAGAGCCTGGTCAACGACTGGGAGGACGACGACGACGAGCTCCATGATCGTGACGAGGGCGACGATCGGGCGTGCGGCAGCACCTTCAATACCCTCGCCATCCACGGCTCCATCGAGAACCTGAAGGGCACGGCCTTCGCCGACCGCGTGACCGGCAACGGCGCCGATAATGTCATCGACCTCCTGGGCGGCGACAACTTCGTCTGGGCCGGCGCCGGCAACGATGTCATCACCGCGGGCGACGGCAGGAACAAGGTCTGGACGGACGGGGGCGGCGACACCGTCCTGGCCGGCAACGGTAACAACCAAATCCGCACCGGCGGCGGTGACAACATCGTCGTGGTGGGCGACGGCCGCAACAAGATCTGGGGCGGCGCCGGCAAGGATCTCATCACGGCCGGCGGCGGCGCCAACGAGATCCGCTCCGGCGCCGGTGACGACACCATCACGGCGGGGGGCGGCGACAACAAGATCTGGGCGGAGGGCGGCAACGACATCGTCCTGATCACCGGCGGCGGCGCCAACCGCATCGACGCCGGCGACGGCAACGACATCGTCCTCGGCGGCAGCGGCAGCGACCAGCTCACCGGCCGCTCCGGCGACGACATCCTCGTCGGCGGCGGCGGCGACGACGTCCTCGTCGGCGGCGAGGGCCGCGACCTGCTCATCGGCGGGTTCGGCGCCGACAAGCTCGTCGGCGACTCCGGCGACGACATCCTGGTCGCGGGCTACACGTCCTTCGACGCCGACCGCGACTCCTTGAGCCTGATCATGAAGGAGTGGACCTCGGCCCACTCCTACCTGGACCGCGTGCGGAACATCCTGGGCGTCGCCTACAGCGGCGGCACCTACGACCAACGCCTCAACGCCGACACGTTCCTCCGCGGCGACAACACCCTCGGCGAGCAGACCGTGTTCAGCGACTCGTCCATCGACCAGCTCACCGGCTCGTCCGGCCTGGACTGGTTCCTGGCGAACACGAGCACCTCGTCCACGTCGTCCGACCCCCTGGATAAGGTCATCGATCTGTCCAAGGGCGAGCAGCCCCCCACGGACATCGACCCCGAGCTGTTGTGACCGCCCTGTGGGCCTCCCCCTGAACCGCACCGGAGCCTTCGGATGCAGCCGTCCTGTCCTCGTTGCCGGATGCCCCTGCCCTGGCCTGATCAGCAGGCCAGCAGGGTGCGTTGCCCCGGCTGCGGGGCCACGCTCGGCCCGACCCAGGCCTGGCGGCAGGCGGCCCTGGCCGATGACCTGTTCGGCGGGCCCGCCCGCCGCGAGGCCGCCGTCGCCTGCAACCGCGAGGGCCGCGCCCTGGTGGCCCAGCGGGAATACACCCGCGCGATCGAGATGTTCAACGCCGCCCTGAGCAACGACCCCCACGACGCGGTCATCTACAACAACCGGGGCTACGCCTTCGCCGCCTGCAAGGACTACTCGCGGGCCATCGCCGACTTCGACACCGCCCTCCGACTCGACCCCCGCTGCGCCGGGGCGTACACCAACCGCGGCCTCGCCTACGCCGCCCTGAAGCAGTACGGCCGCGCCATCGAGGACTGCAACCAGGCCGTCAAGTTCGGCCCGGGCCTGGCGATGGCCTACCTCAACCGCGGATTCTGCCTGGCCGCCCAGGGGCAGGCGGCCCCCGCCGCCGAGGACTTCACCGCCGCCCTCCGCCTGTCCCCCAGCCTGGCCAACGCCTACCACAACCGCGGCTTCGTCTACACCACCCTCGGCGAATACGACGCCGCCCTGGCCGACTACGACGCCGAGGTGGAGGCCCGGCCCGGCTTCGCCCTCGCCTACTACAACCGGGCCTTCCTCCACTCCGCACGGGGCGACTCCGCCCACGCCATCGCCGACTACACCCGGGCAATCGAGCTCGACCCCTCCCTCGGCTACGCCTACTTCCACCGCGCCGACCTGAGCCGCGGGCGCGGCGACGACGAACAGGCCCTCGCCGACTACACCGCGGCCATCCGGCACGCACCCCGCTTCGCCCCCGCGTACCTCGGCCGGGGGGGCATGTACCTCGAACGCGGCGCCTACGACCCGGCCATCGGCGACTTCACCGAGGCGCTCGCGCTCAGCCCCGGCCTGGCTGCCGCCCACAACCAGCGGGGCCTGGCGTACAGCGGCAAGGGCGACTACGCCCTCGCCGTGGCCGACTTCGACCGCGCCGTGGAGATCAACCCGCGTGCGATGGCGGCCTACCTGAACCGTGGCCGGGCCTTCGCCGCCATCAACGACCACGAGCGCGCCCTGACCGACCACATCGAGGCGGTCCGCCTCAGCCCCCGGTCCGCGGCCGCCTACGGCAAATTTGCCTGGGTGTGGATCGCCTGGCCCGACGCCCGCCTCAGACACGGGGCCATGGGCCTGGAGCTGGCCAAACGCGCCTGCGAGCTGTCCGCCTGGCAGGACTGGGGCTGCCTCTGCACCCTGGCGGCGGCCCACGCCGAGGCCGGCGACGGCGACGAGGCCGCCCGCTGGGCCCGCCGCGCCTGGGAGGCCGCCCCGCCCGCCGAGCGGGAGGAGTGCTCGCACGCCCTCGCCCCCTACGTCCAGGGATTCGGGGGCGCCCCGCCGGACGGCCAGGCCCGAGCAGAGAAGGGGGGCCGGTCATGACGACATCGAAGCCCCGGCCGGCCGCGAGGCCGCCGCTTTCGCACCCTGCTGGCTTGTGTTTCCTCCCCCAACAGGTACAGTCGGTGCTGATTGCCCTCAATGGGGACGGCCACCCGATGCCCCAGACCCAGCGAGATCCCCGTTCAGGTGGGTGTTGGAATTGGACGGAAGTAGACAGTGGTGGGGCGGGTGTGCGGCGGATTGCATTGCATTGCACCCCCCCAGGCACCCCCCTGAAATGCAAATTCGTGGCGGGATTGGCATTTCAACCCGTGTTGTCAGGCCGCCGACGTCAGCCCCCTGGCCATCCACACCGTCTACTTCTGTCTAATTCCAGATGTCGGGTGAGCGGACACGCGGGGAGAACCCTGCCCCCTTCGGGGAATTCTTGTCCGGTTGGGCGTGGCTTTACGTTGGGTCTTATGACCCTACTCGTTGCTGACGGCCTGGCGGATGCCGCCCAGGCCTGATAACCGTACCCAGCTCGGACGGGGACGTGGTATGCCGTGATGACCGACGCGGGTAACTCAAAGAAGGAGTGTTTGCCCATGCCCCCTACCCCCAAGCACCGTCCCGAGACCACCCACACTCTCTCTTCCCGCATCCGCCGGTGGTTCGCCCGCCGCACCTCCCCCATCCGCCACGCGCCCCTCCCCGTCCGGCCCTACCTGGAGCCACTCGAGGACCGCACGCTGATGGCGGTCTCCATCCTCGGATCGGTCTTCCAGGACCTCAACGCCGACGGCGTCCGCGCCGCCGAGCCGGGGCTGGCCGGCGTCACCGTCTTCATCGACGACGGCAGCCACGCCTTCAACGGCACGCAGCGGCACGCCCTCACGAGCGGCAGCGGCGACTTCGTCTTCAGCGACCTCGCGGCCGGCGCTTACAGCCTCGGGCTGGCCCTCCCGGCCGGCCAGTCGCTCACGTTCCCGACCTCCGGCTCCTTCCGGGGCGTGACCGTCCCCGCCGCCGGCGCCGCCACGGGGGCGGACTTCGGCGTCCTGGCCAACGCCGCCACCCCCGAAAACGAGCAGGTGACCGCCGACGCCTCCGTGCAGCAGATGCCTTCGGTGGCCGTCAACCCCACCGACCCGACCCACGTCGTCATGGCCTACATGGATTACGGGCTGAAGACGAACGGGTACGCCGGGATCGGTATCAGCGTCTCCCACGACTCGGGCGCGACCTGGACGCGGTCGTCGGTGCCACTGCCCTCGGATTACAGCCAGGCCGCAGGCAACCCGGCCGTGCGGTTCGACGCCGCCGGCGACGTGTACGTCAGCTTCATGGCCGCGACCTTCCTCGGCAAGGACTCCGACGGCTCCGCGCTCAAGCCGGGGGTCATCTACGACACCACCACGCAGACGGTCACCTACCTCAATAAGAGCGTCAGCCGCCGGGCGTTCGGCCTCCAGGCGAACAACGGCGTCTTCGTCGCGAAGAGCACCGACGGGGGCGCGACCTGGGACACCCCCGTCGCCGTCTCCGCCCAGCGGTACGACCTCACCTTCACCTCATCCGCCTCGGGGCTGACCGCCGGGTCGGGCCGGGTGGTCACGCCGGCCCAGATGCCCACGGGCCTGTTCGTCGGGAAGGTCTTCATCATCGACGAGGGGCTGGCGTCGCAGGAGCGCGTGACGGTCACCGCCTTCACCTCCACCACCTTCACGGCCAACTTCGCGAAGGACCACGCGGCGGGCTTCACCGTCGCCACGCCCGTGTTCTTCGACGCCCAGCCGGACATGGTGATCGACACCTCGGCCACGAGCACGCACTCCGGCAACATGTACATGACCTGGACGCGCTTCTACCCGGCGGGGCTCTTCCCCGGCCGGACGGCCTCGCTGTCCGGCTCGGAGATCATGCTCGCCGTCTCAAGCGACCAGGGGCAGACCTGGACGACGCTGAAGCAGGCCTACACCTCGTCCGCGGCCGCGGTGACGGCGGGCTCGGGCCGGGTGGTGACGCCGGCCCTGATGCCGCCCGGCACGTCCGTGGGGCGGGTGCTGATCATCGACGAGGGGCTGGCGTCGCAGGAGAGCGTGACGGTCACCGCCTCCACCGCCACCACGTTCACGGCCAACTTCGCCAAGGACCACGCGGCGGGGTTCACCATCTCCCCGGTGTCGTCCGACGGCGGCCCGGACAGGCTCTCGGTGGTCAAGGACCCGCTGACGGCCGTGGCCGGCGCCACCGGAGTCGAGGGCACGGGCAGCAACACCCTCCCGCGTGTCACCGTCGATGCCGCCGGCGGGGTCTACGTCTCCCAGTTCGCCGGCAACCGCTTCCCCGTGTTCTACTCGTCCGACGCCGGCGCCTCCTTCCGCGCGCCCAACCCCACGGGGTCCGGCACGGGGCCGGGCACCGCCCCGTTCGATTACACCGGCTACCCGTTCGGCATCGACGATGACCGCTACGGGGCCATCTACGTGGCCGGCGCCTCCAGCCCCTCGTTCATCCCGCGCGCCTCCCTGTTCAACAACACCTTCCGCACCCAGGCCGTCCGGTCGATCGTCGCGGACCCGACGCGGCCCGGCCACGTCTACGCCGTCGAGGCCGTCCAGATCCTCACCGCCGGCGGCACCGTGATCGACGCGGGCGAGATCACCTTCTCGCGTTCGGCCGACTTCGGCCTGACCTGGTCCACACAATTCACCGTCGGGTCGAACACTGGCAACAAGGGCGAGCTGGCCGCCAACCAGCAGTTCCGCTACCGCTCGGTCCTCAACGACGACGACGGCGGGCGGTTCCTGGGCTTCGACCCCACCCTGGGGGACGAGGTCATCTCGGGTCAGGCGTTGCCCCAGATGAGCATCGACGCCCAGGGGAACATCGCCGTCATCTGGTACGACACGCGCCGCGACCCCAACAACACCCGCCTCGACGTGTACGGCACCGTCAGCACCGACGGCGGCCTCACGTTCAGCGCCAACAGCCGCATCTCCGCGAGTAACTTCCTGGCCGGCAACGGCGCCTTCACCGACGGCAGGGGCGCGGCCAACAACCCGCTGCTGGGCGACCGCATCGGCCTGGCCCTGAGCGACGGCAAGGCCTATGCCGCCTGGACCGCCACGGACACCCAGGCCGGCAACCAGGACATCGTCTTCAGCCGGTACAGCCTGACTCCCGCCTCCGTGGCCTTCGACGACCGCTTCGAGGCGAACGACTCCGCCGCCACCTTCACCGACCTCGGCACGGTCACCACCCGGCGTCTCGTCCCACGGCTGGGCCTGTCCTCGGGCAACGCCGACTGGTACCGGGTGACCGCCGGCGCGACGGGCGACCTGGTCGTCGCCGCCACGGGGGCCTCGGCCGGCGCCACCCTGCAGCTCGACCTGTACGCCGAGGACGGGACGACCTTGCTGGCCAGCGGGTCCGCCTCGGGCGGGGCCGTGGCCGGCCGGGAGCTCACCTTCCGCGGTACGGGCGGGCAGAAGTACCTGATCCGCCTGTCCGGCTCCGGGTCGTACTCGCTGGCGATCCAGTCGCTCACCGCGGACCTGGGCAGCCCGGCCGAGGGGTCGGCCTCCGGCTCCATCGCCGGCGGGGCCTCCGCCATCTACCGCCTCGCCGCCCCCATCGGCGGCTCCCTGGACATCACCCTCACGTCCGGGGGCGACGTGACCGGCAACCTGAACCTCACCGTCCTCTCCGCCGACGGCCAGACCGTCCTCGCGTCCGGCGTGCCGGCCGGGGCATCGGGCCCCGGCGAGGTCGAGAGGGCCATCCTCTCCGTCGAGGGCGGGCAGGTCGTCCTGATCCAGGTCAACGGCGCGGCCGGCTCCGCCGCCGGCTCGTTCCAGCTCGGCTTCCGGGCGCTGGACCTGTTCGAGACCGCCAACAGCAGCAGCCTCCTGTTCCCGGTGGGCGGGTCGTCCTCGTCGGTCACCACGGGCGACGTCAACGCCGACCTCCGGCCGGACCTCATCCTCACCAGCACCCAGGGCGGCGACCTCGTGCGGGTCATGCTCGGCAACGCCGACGGCACCTTCCAGCCCCCGCGTACCTTCGACGTCGGCGCGGGCCAGTTCGCCTTCTCCGCCCGCGAGCCCGTCCTGGGTGACTTCGACGACGATAACGCCCTCGACCTGGTGGTGCCGAACTACTACTCCGCCGACGTCTCCGTGCTGGCCGGCAACGGCGACGGCACGTTCGCGCCCCAGGCCCGGTACGACTCGGTCTACCAGGCCAACAGCGCCGCCTCGGGGGACTTCAACGGGGACCGCAACCTCGATCTCGCCGTCCTCGACCGCGTCGCCGGCTCGGTCAAGTTGGTGATCCTGGAGGGGCGCGGCGACGGCTCCTTCCGCCCCCCCATCCAGGTGCCCGACGCCGCCCTCGCCCGGCTGGTCCGCGGCGACGCCTTCCCCGTCCGGGTCGGTGAGCTCAACGGGGACGGGAAGCTCGACGTCATCGTCTTCGGGCCGAACGACAACCTGTTCCAGGTGCTCCTCGGCAACGGCGACGGCACCTTCACCGCCGGCGCGACGGTGTCCAGCGGCGAGGCGTTCCTCGACGCCCAGCTCGCGGACGTCAACGGCGACACCAAACTCGACGTGGTGGTAGGAGGGAGCAACAGCGGCACCGTCCTGCTCTTCCTCGGCAACGGCGACGGCACGTTCGCCGCCGCCCAGGGCTATGCCACGGCCCCCGTCCTCGCCGGCGATAACGTCCTCATCGTCGGCCTTGCCGTCGGGGACTTCGGCGGCACCGCCGGGCGTGGCTCCCCCGACGGGAAGCTGGACGTGGTCGTCACCACCCGTTCCCGAAACGGCGCCGACGTGCCGCAGCTGTACATGCTGGCCGGCATCACCCCGGGCGCCGACGGCAAGGTGTTGGCGGCGGCCCGCAAGCTCGCCACCCTCAAGGAGGCCGGGCGGATCGCCGCGGGCGACTTCGACCGCGACGGCGCACTCGACCTGGCGTTGACTCAGACCGAGGGCGTCCGCGTCCTGTACGGCGTCGCGCCGGCCTTCCTGGCGAACACCACGCCGGCCAACGCCACGGACCTCGGCACGGTCACCCACTCCCTGAGCCCCACGCGGGCCATCGTCACGGGGTTCACCGACGCCTACTACAAGCTCACCGTCCCGACGGAGTCGGCGGCGGGGGCCGGCGACCAGGTGGTGGACTTCTCCGGCGGGTTCGCCGCCGTCCAGGGCGCCGGCCTCGGGATGGAGATCCTCGACGCTCAGAACAACGTGATCGGCTCCGGGGAGCGGCTCCGCCTCCGGGTCGCCCAGGGCGCGACGCTCACGGTCCACATCTTCGCCAGGCCCGCGGGCGGGGGCCAGCCGCGGGGCGCGGGCCTGTACAACCTCGCCGTCACCGTCCTGCCGCAGGTCGTCGGCGTCGAGGGGCATTGGGTCGTGCCCGGGGTCAACGGCGGCCCCGGCGGCCCGACCACCAGCCTGGTCGTGACCTTCCAGGGCGCGCGGCTCGACCCGGCGGCGGCCCAGGATGCGGCCAATTACGTCGTCACCTGGCTCGGGGCCGACGGGGTGGCCGGCACCGCCGACGACCGCCTGATCACGCCACGGACGGCCGGCGGCTCGCCGCCCGTGTTGTACAGCCCGGGCACGAACGTGGACGTGGCCACCGGACGGACCGTCCCGTCGGCGGTCCGCCAGACCGTGACCCTGGCGTTCGCCGAGGGGCTCCCGGCCGGCTCGTACAGGATCGAATTCAAGCCCGGCCTGCGGGCCGCCCCGTTCAACTCGGCCGAGGCCTCGCTGCTGTCGGCGAAGAACGGCTTCACGGGGCTGCCGCTCGTGTCCCTGTCCGACCCCGGCTTCGCCGGCGGGGCGACGCTGACCCTCCCTGACCTCGTCAAGCCGGCGGGGCCGGCCGGCGGGTTCGAGGCGTTCAAGGCGGGCACCCCCTGGCTGACGCAGCTGCACGCGGACCTCAGCGCGCTGCTCGACGGCGAGCTCGGCAAGTCCGGCGACGCGCCGGCCATCACGGCCCAGCTGCTCAAGCTGGTCACGGACAAGTTCATGCCCGGCGTGGCGGGCCGCCCCGAGTCGTTCCTGATCCTGGTGTTCGACCCGGTGTCGATCGATGTGGTGGACCCCAAGGGCGACCGCGCCGTCGTGGACCTCAAGACCAACACGGTGACCAACACCCAGCCGCGCACGTTCGTGCAGGCCGGCGGCAACGTGGAGGTCATGGTCCTGGCCGGCGTCTCCGGCTCGTACGTCGTGAACCTGTCGGACGTGCAGGCGACGGCGCGTGCCGGTGCGGTCATGGTCCAGGGCGGCGAGGCGAACGCCCTCGTCCTGACCCCCTCGCTGCGTGACGGGGAACGCAGCTTCACCTTCGACTTCAACGAGAAGGGCCCCGGCACCACCACCCGGACCACCCCCGTCCAGACGAGCCTCGACGCCCTGGCCTCGGTGACGGGCCTGGCGTTCCAGGTCCTGGCCAGCCTCGATGGGGCCGACGGCCAGGGACAGGGCGGGCTCGGCGAGAGCCGCATCGGCCAGCTCGTGGGCGGCATCGTGCTCGGCGCGATCCTCGGCATCGAGGGCGGCCGGCCGGACCCGTACGGCCACCTGTCGCCGGAGGAGCGGGCCGCCGCCCAGCAGCTCTCGGGCAAGGTGACCGCCGTCTCCCGGACGCTGGCCGCCGAGCTGATGGAGGCCTGGGAGATGGGCGGGCGTGGGGACCTCGTTGGCTTCGGGAACAAGGCGGCCGATGCCATCGGCCGGGCCATCCGCGAGCTGGCGGCCGAGGCCGCGGCGCTGATGGCCCGATTCCCGGAGATGGGCAATGACGCCCCGCCGGCCGACGGGGCCGCCCCGATGATGGAGGAGGGGGGGGCCGCCGCCCCCGACGCCGAGGTGGTGGTGGCCGCGGCGGAGGCCGCTGAGGAGGCCCCGCTTCCGGACGGCGCCGGCCTGCTCCGTGCGCTGGGGCTGGCCACGGTCTTCGCCTCGGGCGCTTATTTGACGCCGCGCCTGACGGCGGCCTCGCGGTCCGGCCGGCGTGGCCCGGGGCCGTCCCCCAAGGGGGCCACCGCACCCCAATGATCCGTACCGCCGAAGGGCCTGACCATGACAGCCGAGCGTGACGACCGCCCTCGGCCCCGGGAGACCGCCGGGGCCGAGGCGACGGGGGAATTCTCCCAGTCCGACCTGGCCGCCGCGGCCGCACCGCCGCCCCCCTCCCAGGCGACGGGTGAGTTCAGCCAGGCCGACCTCGCGCCCCCGGCCGGCCCGCCGCCCGCGTACCAGGCCACGGGGGAATTCCGCGTCGACGACCCGCCGACACTGGACCTGCCTCCCGGCGGTGCCCTGCCGACGCTGCGTCGCCCGGTGCCGGTGCCGGCGCCTCCCCCGGGGCCCGGCGACGTGACGGGTGAGTTCACGATCCCCGGCGGCGGGCCCGCGGCGGCCACGGCCCCGCAGCCCGTTGGGCTGGCCACCGGGGAATTCCAGTTCGAGGACAACGGGCCGGGCGGGGGGACGCATCAGGGCCGGGCCGCCCAGGCCACCGGCCAGGTCGCGGGCCGGCACACCGGCGCGGCCGCCCCCGGGGCGATGCCCGGCCGGCCGACGCAGGCGCGGATGGGCCACTACGCCAACCTGAAGTTCCACGCCGCCGGGGGCATGGGCGAGGTGTGGATGGGAGAGGACCCGTTCATCAACCGGCCGGTCGCGCTCAAGAAGATGCGCCCCGGCATGGAGAAGATGACCGAGCACTTCCTGCTCGAGGCCCAGATCACCGGCCAGCTCGAGCACCCCGGCATCGTCCCCGTCCACGAGCTGGGCGCGAGCGAGGATGGCAAGCCGTACTACTCGATGCGCTTCATCCACGGACGTAACCTCCAGAGCGCCGTCGAGGCTTACCACAAGGAGGCCAAGGCCAGGGGGCCGGACGAGGTCGCCCACCTGCGCCTGTTGCAGGTGTTCCTGAACCTGTGCCAGACGGTTGCCTACGCCCACAGCCGGGGCGTGCTGCACCGCGACCTCAAGCCGGAGAATGTGATGGTCGGGGAGTACGGCGAGACCCTCCTGGTGGACTGGGGCCTCGCCAAGGTGATCGGCACCCCCGAGCCGGTGGTCGTGGCGGACTCCACCACCCGCCCGGTGCAGCTGACCGGCGTCACCGAGGCGACCAAGACCGCCTCCGGGGCCATCAAGGGGACGCCCGGCTACATGTCGCCGGAGGCCGCCGACGGCGCCACCGATCAGGTGGACAAGGTGAGCGACGTCTACCTCCTGGGGGCCACGCTCTACCACATCCTGACGGGGCGGCCGCCACGCACGGGCAAGAACGCGGTGGCGATCGTCCTCCAGGCCCGCGAGAAGCCGCCGCCGGGGCCCCGGACGCTCAACCCGGCGATCCCGCGCCCCCTGGACGCCATCTGCAACAAGGCCATGGCGTTCCGCAAGGCGGACCGTTATCAGTCGGCCCAGGCGCTGGCGGAGGACATGCAGCGGTACCTGGCCGGCGAGCCTGTGACCGCCTACCGCGAGCCGTTCCTCGAGCAGGCGTGGCGGTGGATGAAGAAGCACCGCCAGACGCTCACCTGGGCCGGCGCGGGCGTCGTGGTGCTGGCCGTGGCCCTGTTCGGCCTCGTCAAGTGGCGGCAGATCGAGGCCGAGCGTGCCGAGGAACGCCGGGTCGCGAAGGAGGAGCAGGAGGCGTTGGAGGCGCGGCGGCGCGAGGCCCAGGACAGGGCGGACCTGGCGCAGAAGCAGGACGAGGCGCGGGGGCGGCTGCTGAAGTTCCGCCGGCTGGCGGATGAGACGAGGTTTTACGCGGCCATCCCGGACCCGATCGGGGAGCAGGCGCCGGCCTTCCGCGACGTGGAGGGCGCCGACGCCCGCGGCCGTCAGGCCCTGGCCCTGGTCGCCGACTGGGGGCCGGACCTGGCCGGCCTGCCGCTGCCGGAGGAGCGGGCGGCGCTCCGCGACGAGGCGGCGGGGCTGATGTTGCTGCTGGCGCAGGCGCAGGCCCGCCGGGCCACGGACCATGCGGGGGCCAGGGACGTGCTGGCCCTGTTAAAGCGGTCGGAGGGCCTGCGCGCCCCCTCGGCGAGCTGGTACGGCCTGCGGGCCAGGGCCCATCGCCTCCTGGGGGAGGTGGGGAAGGCCGCCGAGGACCAGCGGAAGGCGGATGACCCGAAGACGACGCGCACCGCGGAGGACCATTACCTGCAGGGGGTGGCGTTCCAGGCCGAGTCCAACCGCACCGGCGGGGCCGACTCGGAGGGCGACACCGGCAAGGTGACCCGCGAGAAGTCCGCCAGGCAGGCGATGGAGCAGTACCGGGCGGCCCTGCGGATCGAGCCGAACCACTTCTGGGCTAACATGAACCTGGCGTCGTCGCACTTCGCCCTGGGGGCGCCGGCCGAGGCGGCCGAGACGCTCAGCTCGTGCGTGGCCCTGCGCCCGGCGGCCCCGTGGGGGTTCGCCCTCCGCGGCATGGCCCTCATGTCGCTGAATCGCGCCGCCGACGCCAGGGCCGACCTGGACCGGGCCATCGCCCTCAGCCCCGACTTCCGCATGCCGCGCCTCAACCGCGGCGTCGCGTTCTGGGTGCAGGACAGGCTCGACGAGGCCCTCGCCGATTTCGAGGCCGTCCTCCGCCCGCCGCAAGATCAGCGCCTCATCGAGGGCGCCTACTACAAGGGCCAGGTGCACGTGCAGCGCGGCCAGTTCAAGGAGGCCCTGGCGGCGTTCGACGAGGTGACCGCCGCCCGCAGGGCCTTCCCGTCGCTGCACCTGTTCCGGGCGCGGAGCTTCCTCTCCCTGGGGGACCCGAAGAACGCCCTGGCCGCCCTCGACCGATTCCTCGACCCGGGGGAGGGTTACGATCCCGAGTCGGCGGCCGCGCACGGGCGGCGCGGGCGGGAGCTGCGCATGATGATCCCGAAGCTCCCGGCGGCGGCAAAGCGTCAGGCCCTGCTGTTGGCGCACGCCCAGCTCGAGGCGGCCGCGAAGGCCGGCACGGGGTCGGCTGCGGTGCTGGAGGACCTGGGCGCGATCCAGGAGCAGATGGGGCAGACGGCGAAGTCGGTGGAGTCGTACACGGAGTCGCTGCGTCTCGACCCCAAGGGCATCAAGACGCGTGTGAAGCGTGGCTGGGCGCAGGCCGACCTCATGCCGCCGCGGTACGACGACGCGCGGGACGACTTCGAGGAGGCGTTGAAGCAGGACCCGACGCACGCCGAGGCCTACGCGGGGTTGGGGTACGTCCAGGCGTGCCGCAAGGCGGCGGCGGAGGCCCGGCGGGCCGCCGGCCTGGCGCTGCTGCACGGCGCGGGCGACTACATCGTGCTGCACAACGTCGCCTGCATCTACGCGAAGCTGGCGCAGGCGGACCCGAAGCAGGCGAAGGATTTCGAGGACATCGCCCTCGACCTCCTGCGCCGCGAGGTGGAGCTGTGGAAGAAGGGGGGCAAGGGCCCCAACGCGTTGCAGCTGATCCGCCAGGAGCCGTCGTTCCACAAGGCGCTGAAGGACCGGCGCGACTTCCGCAGCCTGTTCCCTGCGGATGCCTGAGGCGCCGGCCACGCCCTGCCGCGGGGGCGAGACGATCTTGCGGCGGTCCGCGGGTCGTCCTCGGTGGAGCGGCGTCGAGCCTCAACGTCGTCAGCCCGCCCGCCAGCGACCTCTACCCGAACCCGCCCCGGAGGGCCGAAGCCCGTCCGGTGGCTTGATCACCGGGTGAGCGTCAATGTGACCTCCCCCAGGCCCGGCCTCGCGACTTCGCGAGCCGCCAGCCTCGGGCGGCCATTGACCCTGTAAGAAAAATAGGGTATTATTCCTTACATGAAGACCGCCACCGAACGGCCCCGGAGCATCGACTCAAGGATCACCGCCCGCATCCGCGCGAGGGGGCGCGGGGCGGTGCATGTGCCGGGCGACTTCCTCGACCTCGGCAGCCGGCAGGCCGTCGACGTGGTGCTGCACCGGCTGGCCAGGGCGGGGACCATCCGCCGGCTGGCGCGCGGGCTGTACGACTTCCCGAAGGAGCACCCGGTCCTCGGCCCCCTGTCGCCGTCGGCGGAGGCCGTCGCGCGGGCCCTGGCCGGCCGGGACCGCACGCGGCTCCAGCCGGCGGGGGCCTACGCGGCCAACGCCCTGGGGCTGTCCGACCAGGTGCCGGCCAGGGCGGTGTTCCTGACCGACGGCCCGAGCCGGAAGGTGACCGTCGGCCCGATGACGGTCCAGTTGCGGCGGACGACGCCGCGCAACATGGCGGCGGCGGGCCGGCTGAGCGGCCTGCTGATCCAGGCGCTGCGCGAGCTGGGCGAGGAGCACGTCACGCGGGACCGCGTCGAGCACCTGAGGAGGACGCTGCCCGCCGAGGAGCGCCGCGGGCTGCTGAGGGACATCGCCCTCGCGCCGGCCTGGATGCACCCCGTCTTCCGCGACCTGGCGGCGGGGGCGTCATGAGGCTCGGCTTTTTGTCGCTGCCGCCCGAGGAGCGCCTGCTGTACTTCGGGCAGGCGGCGATCCGACGCAACATCTCGCCGGTGGTCCTGGAGAAGGACTTCTGGGTGTGCTGGCTCCTGGGCGTCCTGTTCGGCTCGGAGTTCGCCGGCTCGCTGGTGTTCAAGGGCGGGACGTCGCTGTCGAAGGTGTTCGGCGTGATCGACCGGTTCTCGGAGGACATCGACCTGTCGCTGTCGCCGGAGTTCCTGGGGCTGCCCGAGGCCGGCACGAGCCGCACCCAGGCGAACCGCTGGATGGAGAGGGCCGAGGCCGCCTGCACGGAGTCGGTGCGGGGCCGGACCGCGCCGGTGCTGGGGGCGACGCTGGAAGGGGTGCTGGGCGAGCGGGAAGGCGGATGGCTGGAGTTCGTCACCGACCCCGCCACGAGCTCGCCCGTCCTGTTCTTCCACTACCCCACGGCGCAGCCGACGGGCTTCGATTACCTCCGACGGTCGGTGAAGCTGGAGTTCGGCTCGCTGACGGACCAGCAACCCGCCGGCCGCCATGCGGTCCGCCCGTGGCTGGCGGAGGTGCTGCCGGCCGCGTTCCCGGAATGGAGATGCGAGGTGGTGGCGTTGGAGGCCGAGCGGACCTTCTGGGAGAAGGCGACCATCCTCCACGCCGAGCACCACCGGCCGGCGGGGAAGCCGACCCCGGACCGGTTCTCGCGCCACTACGCGGACACGGCGGCCCTGGCGAGGCACCCGGCGTCGGCGGGGGCGGCCGACCAGCACGCCCTGCGCGAGCGTGTGGTCGAGTGGAAGGGGCGGTTCTTCGGCAGCGCGTGGGCGAACTACGCCCTCGCCAGGCCGGGGACGTTCCGGCTGCTCCCGCAGGCCGCGCGTCTGCCGGCGTTGCGTCGCGACTACGAGGCGATGAGGGACATGTACCTCTCGGAGCCTCTTCCGTTCGACGGGGTCATGGCGGCCCTCGCCGAGCTGGAGCGGCGGATCAACGGAATACCCGCCGGCTGAAAAGGCTCAGGAAGCTGGCCCAGCGCCGACCGCGGGCAGCGCCCCCAGATCTCGCGTGCCGCAGAGTCGGCGCACCCCTGCTTGTCGTGGCGGGCGCGGACCATTGACTCGTCCGCGCCCTGCGACTCGCCCGGCGGGGTGATGGCGTTCCATTCGCCAACCTCGTCGAGGTCGCCGGCCCAGCCCCATATCTTGGTCGACCGGCTTCAGCTTGACCGGATCGCCCGGCCAGGAGGCGGTCATGTCGGACACACAGCCTTGCGGGGATCCGGCAAGGCCAGGGGATCAAGTGAAGCGGCTTTGGACTCGGCCCAGGCGACCCACTCCTCCAGATTGCCGCCGCCCGGCGCGGCCCCTGACGCGCCGACCGACTCCCTCGCGGCGGCGACGAACGCCCTGATCCGCCGTGCCCTTTCCCACGCCGCCTAGTCAGGTTTAGGAGCGGAAGCCGGGCCGCCTCTCATTCAGCTCCAGTTGCCGCACGGCTCGGGATCGCGTTGCGTGGATCCGGAATCGTCTCGCTGCCTCGCTAGCTAGATTCTGGGAACCGGCAACTTGTCGGCGCCTTTCCAGGTTGCTAGCACTTCTTGGCGTTGCTGGCGAACCGCAGCTTTGGAGAGCGCAACCGAATGACTCCCTCCGAATGGCTCGGCAAGATGCGACGTCTGAATGTTGACCGAGCGACTGGCAACCCCGCTCCCCATAAGCCTGTCTTGTTGCTCGTCGTCTTGGATTTGGCTCGTGAGAGCGCTTTGCCGTCTGATCGGCTACCTCTTACGCCGGACCTGATGTTCCGGTTCTCCGCCTATTGGCCAATTGTCGGCCATCGCCGGACGAGCGGACCGGACATCCGCTTGCCTTTCCACCATCTCCAGTCGGATGGGTGTTGGACTGCGTTAGCCACCGATGGCAAGCCCTCCCGACACCGCACAACTACGGCCTCGATCCAGCTCGACCCTGAACTGCGTGCCCTGCTGATGGATTCCGACTGGTGCGACAAGGCACGCCGAGCACTGATCGAGACCTATTTCCAGCCAAGCGAGCAGATAGCGCTGTACGAAACACAGGGCATGCAGCCTCCCACCGAAGAGGTGAAGGCACGCGAGTCCGACGAGGCCACGTCGCCAGCACGCGAGCAAGGTCGCGAAGCCCGGTTTAGGATCGAAGTCGTCACGGCCTACGATTTCACTTGCGCTCTTACTGGGTACCGCCTGATGACGCTGTCCGCAGGCACGATCGTTGACGCGGCCCATATCCACCGGTTTGCTGATTCGCGGAACAATGCCCTTCAGAACGGATATAGTGGACCCCGAAAACTGGACCGGCCCGTAAGCTATCGGGGCGGCCCGTG
>CAZVZK010000031.1:72258-77095 GCA_964630925.1 uncultured Alcaligenaceae bacterium | reverse complement strand
TAGGGGTCAGGGGTCAGGGGTCAGGGGTCAGTAAGAAGAAGAGAAGACAAGTGAACAGCCAGTGAACAGCCGAGCCCGGCTGTTCTCTTTCTGCCCCCTGCCCTCCGCCTACAATGTCACCATGGAGAATAGCGAAGAGCAGTCGGGCAGGGTGCGGGCGGGGCTGATGTACGGGCTGGCGGCGCACGCCTGCTGGGGCGTCATGCCGCTGTACTTCTTCCCCCTCAACACCGCACAGGTCCTGCCATTCGAGCAGCTCGCCCACCGCGTCCTCTGGAGCGCCGTCCTGCTCATCGCGGCCCTCACCCTGTTGAATAAGTGGCGCGACTTCGCCGCCGCCGTGGCCGACCCCAGGACGCGCTACCTCCTCCTCGCGGGCACCGTGTTCATCGCCATCAACTGGTACATCTTTCTTTACGGTCTGTACACGAAGCGAGCCCTCCAGAACAGCCTCGGCTACTTCACCAACCCGCTGTTCAACGTCGCCCTCGGCGTCCTCGTCCTCGGGGAGAGGCTGAGGCCGGGCCAGTGGGCGGCCCTCGCCATCGCCGCGTGCGGCATCGTGTACTTCGCCCTCAAGCTCGGCGAGCTGCCGTGGATCGCCCTCACCGTCGCCAGCTCGTTCGCCTGCTACGGGCTGATGCGCAAGCTCGCCCATGTGGACGGGCTTGTCGGCCTGACGGCAGAGACGGTGGTCCTCGCGCCGGCCAGCGCCGCGGTGCTGGCGTGGATGATGGCCGACGGCACGGCGGGATTCCTGAGGCAGGGGTGGCGGATCGACCTGCTGCTGGTCTTCAGCGGGCTGGCGACGGTGGTGCCGCTGTGGTTCTTCGTCCTGGCCGCCCGGCGGCTGCGGCTCTCGACGCTGGGCTTCCTCCAGTACGTCGGCCCGACCCTGCAGTTCCTGCTGGCCATTTACGTCCTGGGCGAGTCGCTGAAGCCGGGGCAATTGGAGGCGTTCGGCCTCATCTGGGTGGCGTTGGTGGTGTTCACCGTGGATTCGCTGCTGCACCGGCCGGTCACGCCGCCAGAAGAGCCGGCGGCACCGCGACCCGAACCAGCCGGTCCAGCAGATCCACGAACGGCCGTCTCCGCCACGCGTCCCTGATCACTACGAAGCCGCCCGGCCCTGCCCGGTGAAGAGCGCCCGGCACAGGACGCAGCCTTCGTCGTGCGGGCCCGGCCGGCGGTGGGCGTCGAGCAGGCGGCGCGACACCGACGCCAGCTCGCGGCGTACCCGGCGGCGCTCGCCCTTGACCCGGGCGATCTTCAGGTGGTCGTACGCCGTCGTCTGGTGCCGCATCCAGGCGACGACGGCGGCCTCGGCCCGCTCCTCGACGGGGATGCGTTTGGTGCGGGCGACGGTGCCGCTGCCGACAGGCGTCGTGTGGGCCGTCACCTTCTCCGCCATGAGGCGTTCAGCCTCGGCGTGCTGGGCGTCGAAGGCGAGGAAGGCGGCGACGGCGGCGCGGAAGTCCTCGACGTACTCGCCCTGCGCCGCCTCGCGGCGTTTGGCGTCAGCGGCCTTGCGGCTGGCGTACTCGGGGCGGGAGCGTTCGGCCTCGACCTCGCGGCGGGCCTGGGCGATGACCGCCGCGTCGGCCCACAGGCCGCGCGAGAACTTCTTGCGTCCGCGCATCTCGGCGATCTGCCAGGTGTCGCCGAGGGCCTTCACCCGACGCGTCAGGCCGGCGTCGCCGGGCGGTAGGCACTCCCAGGTCGGCGGCGCCGTGACGACGGAGCCGTCCGGGGCGCGGAACTGGCGTTCGACGCGTGTCGGTGCGAGGGTGCGTGATTCCGGCATGGGTGCCCTCCGACCCGATCCGGGGCGGGCTTATCTCCGACCCCGATCAGTGGCTGTATCCTACCGCCCCCTCCACCGCAGCCACCAGCCCATCTTCCTGCGACTCGAACACCGTCCGCACGTCCAGAATCACCTTGCCGCCACGCACCCGTGGCAGGACCGCCGGCGTCCCCGACCGCAGACGCGAGGACAATTCGGCGTCACTCAGGCGCGACTCCACCTCGACCACCCACGTCGGCATCGAGCGGTCCGGCAGCGACCCGCCGCCGACGTACGCCACGTCCGCCGCCGCCTGCGCCGTCACGCCGGGGAGGGCCGACAGCCGGGCCGCCAGGGCGAACGCCCGCGACTTCAGCCCCTCCAGCGGCAGGCCCAGGAGGCGGAGCACCGGCACATCGCGCAGCGCCGCCTCCTCGTCGAGGTACAGGCGCAGCGTCGCCTCCAGGGCCGCCAGCGTCATCTTGTCGAGGCGGAAGGCCCGCATCAGCGGGTCCTTCTCGATCCGCCTGATGAGGTCCTTCTTCCCGACGATGATCCCCGCCTGTGGCCCGCCGAGAAGTTTGTCGCCGGAGAAGAGGACGAGGTCCGCCCCCGCCGCAACGCAGTCGCGCGCCACCGGCTCGCCCTCGAAGCCGAACCGCGCGAAGTCCACCATCGCCCCGGAGCCGATGTCATCGATCACCGTCACGCCGTGCTTGTTCCCCAATGCCACCAGCTCGGGCAGGTCCACGCTCTCGGTGAAGCCGCTGATGCGGTAGTTGCTCGTGTGGACACGGAGAAGGCCGCCCGTCTGCGGGCCGATGGCCCGCTCGTAGTCGCTCAGCCGGGTGATGTTCGTCGTGCCGACCTCGCGGAGGACGGCCCCCGAGACGGCCATGATCTCCGGGATGCGGAAGCTGCCGCCGATCTCGACGAGCTGCCCGCGCGAGATGATCACCTCGCGGCCGGCGCAGATCGCCCGCAGCACGATCACGGTGGCGGCGGCGTTGTTGTTCACGGCCGTGGCCGCCTCCGCCCCCGTCAGCCGGCACAGCCATTCGCGGACGGCGTCCTGACGCGACGACCGCTGCCCGGTGCCCAGATCCATCTCAAGATTCAGGTAGCCGGACGCCGCCTCGCGTGCCGCGTCGGCCGCCGCCGCGTTCACCGGGGCACGCCCGAGGTTGGTGTGCAGGACGATCCCCGTCGCGTTGATGACGCGGACCAGTTTCGGACGGAGCGACGCCCCCAGCCGGGCCGCCGCCCGTGCGGCGACGCCCTCCGCCGTCGCCGCGCCGTTGGCGCCGGCGGCGATGGCCTGGCGCAGCGCCGCGAGCTCGACGCGGACGGCGTCGGCGGCGAGGTGGGCCGGGTGCCCGTTCATCAGCGCCAGCACGTCGTTGACGGCCGGCAGTTTGCGATAAGGGTTGTCGCTCATGTCGGGGTGGCATGCTCGAGTTTGGCCGAGGCCAGGAACCGCAGGTCGCCCTCGCGCACCGTCAGGCCGGTGCGGTCGAGGTACTCACACAGGGGCACGGCGAACTTCCGCGTCGTCCCCAGCAGGTCACGGATCTCCGCCACCGTCAGGCCCTTGCCCTCGGCAAGTTTAGCCTGCACCCGGCCGCGCATCAGCGCGTCGGCGTCGGCGTGCAGATAGATCTCCTCCGTCACCTTCGCCAGGTGGCCCTCGGCCACGCACACGTCGAACAGGTCCTTCAGGTTCGACGCGTTGCCGCCCGCCTGCGGGATGAACGCCGCCGGCTCGGGCGGCTGGAAGCCGGCGTCCTTGTAGACGGCGATCATCTTGTCCTTTAACTTGCGAAGGTTCGTGCTGAGCTTCGGCTTGAAGTCGGCCCGCCCGATCCGCCGCAGGTCGCCCACCAGCACCTTCCGCTGGATCATCCCCTCCACGGCCGCGTGGACGAGGACGTCATCGCCGACGTAGTCCAGTTGCGACTGCACGCGGTTGCGGTCGTGCGTGGACATGAGCGGGTTGTCGGCGTGGAGCCGGTCGAGGATCGTCAGCACGCGGCCCTCCAGCTCGCCGATCATCTCCCCGTGCAGCAGCAACTTCCGGGTCGGGCCGATGGCCAGCTCGCGGACCTTCTTCTCCTCCTTGAGCGCCGCGACGATGGCCGCCGCCTCGTCGGGGGTGAGGTTCGCGCCACGCACGAGGTCGGGGACGGTGAAGCCGCCGAAGCCGCCGAACCACGCCACGGTGAGGGCGCGCTCCGCCGCCGTGCCCCCCCACAGCTTCTCGATCCGCTCCAGGACCTCGAGGTGCCGCCGCCGCACCTTCTTCGCCACCGGTTGGAGGATCTGCCCGCCGCCGACCGTCTCCGTGGCCGACGACTCGCGTAATACGAACGGCTGGCCCCAGGTGACGGTCACGTCCTCGTCGAGGAAGACCTGGGCCAGCCCCCAGGCGCCCGGCTCGACCGTGTCGCAGTCGAGGAGCGACACCGCCCCCATCGCCTCCTGCGTGCCGGCGTGGAAGCGCACCGGCTGGCGATGCTTGATCGGCCTCCGCATGCCGGCGAGGCAGTGAAGGCGTACCGTGATGACACGCGACGGGACGAGGTAACCCGGCGTGGCGATCTCCTGGCCGCGCACCACCTCGGAGTGGTGAACGCCCGCGAGGTTGATCGCCGCCCGCTGCCCGCGATGCACCTCCTCGGCCGCCGTGTCGTGGTTCTGGAGGGACCGCACGCGGACGCGCTGGCGCGACGGCAGCCATTCGACCTCGTCGCCCACCTTCAGGGCTCCGGACACGACGGAGCCGGTCACGATGGTGCCGTGGCCCGGCACGCTGAACGAGCGGTCGATGGGAAGTCGGAACCACTGGCGGCTCTCGGCCTGCTGGATCCTCTCGCAGCACGCCGTCAACGCGGCCTTCAGCTCGGGGATGCCCATGCCGGTGATGGCCGCCGTGCGGATCAGCGGCGCCTCCGCGAGGAAGCTGCCCTGGACCAGCTCACGCACCTCCATCTCGACCAGCTCCTGCGTGTCGGCGTCGGACAGGTCGCACATCGTCATGGCGATGACGCCGTGGCG
>CAZVZK010000031.1:0-72158 GCA_964630925.1 uncultured Alcaligenaceae bacterium | reverse complement strand
GTGGCGCCGGCGAGCATATTTTTGACGAAGCGTTCATGGCCGGGCACGTCCACGACGCCGAGGTGGGCGTCGCCGAGGGCGAGGCGTGCGAAGCCGATGTCGATGGTGATGCCGCGGGCCTTCTCCTCCGGCAGGCGGTCGCAGTCGATGCCGGTGAGGGCCTTGACGAGCGTGGTCTTGCCGTGGTCGATGTGCCCGGCGGTGCCGAGGATGAGATCGCGTGCCATGTCCGTCCGCCCTCCGCTCGGTATTGTATCAGGGCGGGCCGCCGTGGAGACGCCCCGTATCGGCGCGCGATTTGCATCCGGTTATCGGGTGTCACGGCGGACGCCCAACCGGGCGAGAATGAGTGGAGGCTCTCGCAGATGAACTCCCCATCCACCCCACAGGGCCGTGCGGGGACCGGGATCGGCGGGCTCGATGACATCCTGGCCGGTGGGCTGAACCGCAACCGGCTGTACCTCGTCGAGGGCGTCCCCGGCTCGGGCAAGACGACGCTGGCCCTGCAATTCCTCCTCGATGGCGCGCGGGGCGGGGAGTCGGTGCTGTACGTCACCCTGTCCGAGAGCGAGGAGGAGCTGCGCTCCGTCGCAGACTCGCACGGCTGGGCCCTCGACGGCGTCACCCTGCGCGAGCTGATGCCGTCGGAGGACAGCCTCCAACCCGAGTCGCAGTACACGATGTTCCACCCGTCCGAGGTCGAGCTGACCGAGACGACGCGCACCATCCTCGCCGACGTGGAGCGCATCAAGCCGACGCGCGTGGTCTTTGACTCCCTCTCGGAGCTGCGGCTCCTCGCCGGCAACCCGCTCCGCTACCGGCGGCAGATCCTGGCGTTGAAGCAGTTCTTCCGCGGCCGCTCCTGCACGGTCCTGCTGCTGGACGACATGACCAGCGCCGACCACGACCTCCAGGTGCAGAGCCTCGCCCACGGCGTCATCCTCCTCGAACAGATGAACCCCGAGTACGGCGCGGAGCGTCGGCGGCTGCGCGTGGTCAAGTACCGGGGCTCGCGTTTCCGCGGCGGCCACCACGACTACTGCATCCGCCGGGGCGGGCTGGAAGTGTTCCCACGCCTCGTGGCGAGCGAGCACCGCGCCCCACGCACCGCCGAGCTGATCCGCAGCGGCGTCGACGCCCTGGACGCCCTCCTGGGCGGCGGGGTCGAGCGCGGCACCAGCACCCTCATCCTCGGCGCCGCCGGCACCGGGAAGTCCTCCCTGGCGGCCCAGTTCGTCTCCGCCGCCGCGGGGCAGGGGCGGAACGCGGCGCTGTTCCTGTTCGATGAGGGCCTGCACACGCTGCTCAAGCGGGCGGACGGCCTGGGGATCGGCCTGAGGAGGCACGTCGAGTCCGGCCGGGTGACGGCCACACAGGTGGACCCCGCGGAGATGTCGCCTGGCGAGTTCGCCCACGCCCTGCGGTTGGCCGCCGAGGCCCAGCACGCCTCGATCGTGGTCATCGACAGCCTCAACGGCTACCTCAACGCGATGCCCGATGAGCGCTTCCTGATCGCCCAGATGCACGAGCTGTTGAACTACCTGGGCCAGGCGGGGATCGCCACAATCCTCATCAGCGCCCACCAGGGCCTGATCGGCAGCCACATGTCCTCGCCCGTCGATGCCAGCTACCTCGCCGACGTGGTCATCCTGATGCGCTACTTCGAGGCGCGGGGCGAGGTGCGACAGGCGGTGTCGGTCATGAAGAACCGGGCGGGGGCGCATGAGCGTACCATCCGCGAGCTGAGCATGGCGGGCGGGCGGATCTCCATCGGTCAGCCGCTGCGGGAGTTCCGCGGCGTCCTCACCGGGGTGCCGGTCTACGAGGGCCCCGACGGCACCCTCGGGCGAGAGAGGGGCCCGTGACAGCGGACGGCAGGCCACTGGAGCTGCGCGTGGTGTTCCTGCCGGCGACGGCCAGGGACGCCGAGCTGACGCGCTCCGTCCTGTCCGGGGCCGGCATCACCTGCGTCTGTTGCACCGGCATCGAGGCCGCGTGCCTGGAGCTGGACGGCGGCGGGGGCGTACTCCTGCTGCCCGAGGAGGCCGTCGCGGCCGAAGGCCGTGCCCGCCTCGCCGCCTGGCTGGCCGGCCAGCCACCCTGGTCCGACCTCCCCGTCCTGGTCCTGGCCCGCCCCGGCGCCGACTCGGCGGCGTTGGCCCAGGCGGTGGATCAGCTGGGTAACGTCACCGTCCTCGAACGCCCGATCCGGCTGGCGGCGCTCGTCAGCGCCGTCCGCTCGGCCCTGCGGGCGCGGCAGCGGCAGCACCAGATCCGCGACCACCTGACGGCCCGCGCCCGCGTCGAGGCGGCCATGCGCGACGCCGACCGCCGCAAGGACGAGTTCCTCGCCATCCTCGCCCACGAGCTACGCAACCCCCTCGCCCCCGTGCGGAACCTGCTGCCCGTCCTGCGTCTCCTGGGCGGCGCCGACGGGGAGTCGCGGCGCGTGGCCGAGATGCTGGAGCGGCAGGTCACCCACCTCGTGCGCCTCGTCGATGACCTCATGGAGGTCTCGCGGATCACACGCGGGAAGATCGAGCTGCGTAAGGAGTGCGTCGAGCTGGCCTCGGTCGTCCGCGGGGCGGTGGAGACGAGCCTGCCGCTGATCGAGGCCGCCGGGGTCAATCTGTCGGTGTCACTGCACGAGGGGCCGATGGTCGTGGACGGCGACCCGGTCCGGCTGACCCAGGTGTTCGCGAACCTGATGAACAACGCGGCGAAGTTCACGGGGCGTGGCGGCCACATCTGGGTGACCGGTGTGTGTGAGGGCGGCTGGGCGGAGGTGTCGGTGCGCGACGACGGCTGCGGCATCCCGGCGGACATGCTGCCGCGTGTCTTCGACCTGTTCACGCAGGCCGGCGAGCCGGGCCGCTCGCATGGCGGCCTGGGCATCGGCCTGGCCCTGGTGAGGAGGCTCGTCCAGATGCACGGCGGCCAGGTGGCGGCGGCCAGCGCCGGCCCCGGCGCCGGCAGCGAGCTGTTGGTGCGTCTGCCGCTGGCCGCCGCCGGGGCGAACGCCGCCGCCCCGCGTCCGGCGTGCGTACGCCCCCTGGGGCCGGGCCGCGTGCTCGTTGTGGACGACCACCACGACGCGGCCGACAGCCTGGGGATGCTGCTGCGTCAGCGCGGCGCGGAGGTGCGTGTCGAATACGGCGGGCCGGCGGCGCTGCGGGCGATCGAGGAGTACCGCCCGGCGGTGGCGTTGCTGGACATCGGCATGCCGGGGATGGACGGCTACGAGCTGGCGCAGCGGATACGGGCACTGCCGTCTGGCTCCGACATGACGCTGATCGCGCTGACGGGGTGGGGGCAGGAGGACGACCGCCGGCGCACCAAGGAGGTCGGCTTCGACCACCACCTGATCAAGCCGGCGGACATCGAGGCGTTGGAGCGCCTCCTGTCGGCGCCGCCTGGCCGGCCGGGGTGAGGGTAGCAGGCTCGGCTTCCCGGCGGCTGGCGTTGGCCCTTGTATGGAGCTCAAGGGGGTCGTAGAGAACGAGGTCATCCCCCGTCACGCGGGAGCAGAGGACTCTTCGTTTTGGTCACAGGCTTGAGGTCAAGGCCGGATGTCGAGTTTGCGGCCCAGCACCGTCGCCCTCCGTGCGTTGCGCGGGCAACAGCTCCCGCCACGCTGCCGCCTCACGCCCGATCAGGCCGTCGAGTGGCTCAAGCGGCTGACAGGGCAGGACTTCGGCACCGACGCGACAGCATGGGCCGGATGGCTCCGGGACAACAGCGTCGGCGGTGATTCACTCTCTCTCGCTCCCGAAGCGGCGGGCGTCATCATGGAGATGGGGCCTGGCCTGGAATGCCGTGTCCGGCTGGCTCGCGGCGACGAAGTATGGGCCTCCATTCCCCGCCCTGTGGCCCGCGCGATGTTCCGCATCCAGGTCGGTGATCGGGTGCTTCTCCGTGTGCTGGAGCCCGGCTGCTCGCGGGTGGTCGGGCCGGGCTGACGGCCCGGCAAGCGTAGCGGATAGCCTTCACTCCCGCCCGCCCCGCATTATCCTGATAGGGACGCGGAGCCACTCTCATGACCAAGCCCGACGAAGAATCCTCGATCACCGTCGGCGCCACGCCGGCGCCCACCGGGCCCACCTACGTCGAGCCGCTCGCACGCGGCGGCGAGGACCTGTCCGGCGTCTTTGGCCGCTACCAGATCGTACGCCGCCTCGGCAAGGGAGGCATGGGCCGCGTCTACCTCGCCCACGACACCGCCCTCGACCGCCGCGTCGCCCTCAAGGTGCCCCACCTCGAGGCCGGCGACCCCTCCGCCCTCCGCGAACGCTTCCTCCGCGAGGCCCGCGCCGCCGCCAACCTCCACCACCCCAACATCTGCCCCATCTTCGAGGCCGGCTCCATCGGCGAATTGCCCTACCTTACGATGGCCTACATCGACGGCCAGGCGCTGCACGAGTGGGCCGCCGCCGGGCGGCCCCTCCCCGCGCTGCTGTCCGCGGTCCGCGGCATCGCCCTTGCGCTGGACGAGGCCCACCGCCAGGGGGTCGTGCACCGCGACCTCAAGCCGTCCAACGTCCTCATCGACCGCCGCGGTGAGCCGGTCGTCCTCGACTTCGGCCTCGCACGCCGCCTCTTCCTCGAGGACCGCGACCGCCTCACGCGCCCGGGCCTCATCGTCGGCACTCCCGGCTACATGGCGCCTGAGCAGGCCGACGGCGGCGACTCCTCCGGCCCGCCGTGCGACGTGTACTCGCTCGGCGTCATCCTCTACGAGCTGCTCACCGGGCGCCTGCCGTTCGAGGGGGCCACCACGATGGCCATCCTCGCGCGCATGGCCAGCGAGACGCCGCGACCGCCGTCGGAGCATCGGCCCGGCCTGTCGCCGCACCTCGACGCCGTGTGCCTGCGTGCGCTGGCACGGGACCCCGCCTCGCGCTACCCGAGCATGGCCGAGCTGGCCGCCGCCCTCTCCACCCCGGCCGCCGAGCCGGCCACGCCGGCGCGGCGTCCGGCGGCGACGGCCGAGGTGCAGACCCCGCCGACGATGATGCGCCTGCCGCCGCCGGATCTCGCGCAGCGCTTCCTTGACCAGGCCCGCAAACTCGGCTGGGCCAGGGCCATGCAGAAGACGCGCGGCCGCGCCCAGGGCGCCGACAGCGAGCGCGAGCGCAACGCCGTGCAGGGGTTCATGGACTGGCTGGGCGAGGGCGCGTTGTCGCCGCACTTCCCCTACGCCGAGATCCCGCACGGCCGCGCGTTGCGTGGCTGGGCGCTGGCGGGGCAGGCGTCGCGCGTCCTGCGCGACCGGGGCTACCACGACAGCCTGCGCCTGCTCGACCGCGCCAGGGCCGAGGGCGACCCCGACGACCAGCCCCTCGCCGCCACCATCGCCCACACGCACGGGGCGGCCCTGGTCCACCTCGGCCAGTGTGACGAGGCGCTGCCGTACCTCAGCCAGGCGCTGGAGAAGTTCGGGCGCGAGCATTTCATGACGGGCCGCGTCCTCGACACCCTCGGGACGGCCTACGCGACGAAGGGCAACTTCCCCATCGCCCGCGAGTTCTATCAGCAGTCGCTGCGCTTCAAGGAGCGCTGCGACGACGAGGCGGGCGTCGCCCTCAGCCACGGGCAGCTCGGGCGGCTGTACCTGGACTGGGGCCATCTTGACGAGGCCGAGGAACACTTCCAGGAAGACCTCGCCCTCGCTCAGCGTCTTCGTTCGCGGTTCAGCGAGGCGCAGATCTACAACCACCTCGGGCAGGTGTCGCTGGCCCGCGCGGAGGGCGAGCTGTCCGCCGGACGCCGCGCCCCGGCCCGCCGCCACCTCGACGACGCCGACGGCTGGCTCGACCAGAGCGTCCGAACGGCGATGGACGGCAAGCACGCCGTCGCCGAGGGCTTCGCCCGCAAGGACCGCGCCCTGCTGCACCTGCTGCGCGGCGACCTCGACGCCGCCGGCGACGAGGCGCGGCAGGCGCAGGCGCTCTTCACCGCCGCGCAGTTCGGCGAGGGCTCGGCGAAGGTGGCGCTCGTCGAGGCGATGGTGCTGCGCGAGCGTCAGCAGTGGGCCGAGGCCGAGCAGAAGCTGCGGCAGGCCGTCTCGCACTTCGAGCGCGTCAGCGAGGGGGACGACGCGGTGCGGGCGTGGTGGGAGCGGGCGAGGATCGAGCGCGACCGCCGCGCCCCTGCCGCGCTCGTAAGCCGCGCCTACATGCAGGCGCTGGCGCGTGCGGAGACGCTGCGGCACGACCCGCTCGTCAAGGGCATCGAGCGCGAGTTCCACGATGTCGATCCGGAGGCGTATCTGCGGCACATCTACCGGCGGGCTCGAGGCTACATGATCGACGAGGACGACCCCTCTCTGATGGAGGGGGTGACGGAGTCGGCCACGATCCTCTTCCTCGACCTGCCGGGGTTCAGCGAGTTCGCGAGCGGCCTGGACCCCCAGGCGGTCCTCGTCACGTTCAACCACCTGATGGGCGACTTCGCCGACGTGCTGGCGCGGCACGGCGGGCGTGTGGCGGCGTACCGGGGCAACGGCCTCATGGCGATCTTCCGCGACAGCCGTCACCCGGAGCGGGCGGTGTTCGCGGCCCTCGACCTCGTGGCCGCCCTCAAATCGTTCAACGCCCCGCGGGAGATGCTGGGGCTGCCGCTGTTCCACGCGCGGGTGGGGATCGCCTCGGGCGACGTGCTGCTGGGCAACGTGGGGACGTACCACAAGATGGACTTCACGGCCATCGGCCCGGCGGTGAGCATCGCGGGGGCGTTGCGGAACGAGGCGCGGTACGGCCTGCCGTGCATCAGCCGGGCGACCTACGAGGCGGCGCGGGGCCGCTTCCGCTGCGAGGCCGACGAGCCGCGGGCGGTGGCCGTGGCCGGCTACGGAGCCGTGGACGTGTGGGACGTGCGCGAGAAACGCTGAGACAGCAGAGAAGATTCACCACAGAGACACAGAGGACACAGAGAAGAGAAAGAGAGAATACAATCAGAGAAATATATTAATCCCGTCGTATGTCTCCTGACTCTCTGCATGTATTCCGTGTGCTTCCTCTGTGACCTCTGTGCCTCTGTGGTGAATCCTCTTCTTCGCCCCCTTCGGCGGTACAATGCCTGAATGCCGATCCGCATCTCCGACATCCGCACGCCCATCGACGAGCCCGAGGCCGAGCTTCCGCGCCGCCTGGGGCGGCTGCTCGGGCTACGCGGCGACGGGCTGTTCAGCCACCGCATCCTCCGCAAGGCCCTCGACGCCCGCGACCACCGGGCCATGCAGTTCGTTTACACCGTCGAGGTCCGGGTCCCCGACGACGAGGCGGCGTTGACACGCCTGGCCCGCTCGCGTGTCAAGGCTGGGCACTACAATGAGGAGCCGTTCGTCTTGCCCCTGCCCGGCGCCGTGCCCCTGCCGCACCGGCCCGTGGTCATCGGCTCAGGCCCCGGCGGACTCATCGCGGCGGTACTCCTGGCTGAGCAGGGGTATTGCCCGCTGGTGCTGGAGAGGGGCCGGCGGGTCAACGACCGCATCCGTGACGTGAAGGCGTTCGACGACGGCGGCCCGCACGACCCCGAGAGCAACTACCTCTTCGGCGAGGGCGGCGCCGGCACCTTCTCCGACGGCAAGCTGACGTACCGCGGGACCGGCCCCGACGTGCGGTACGTCCTGGAGCTGTTCGCCGCCTGCAAGGGCAAGCCGAGCATCGTCTACGAGGCCCGCCCGCACCTCGGCAGCAACCGCCTGCCCGCAGTTGTCAAGGCCCTCCGCATGCGTATCGAGTCGCTCGGCGGCGAGGTGCGATTCGGCTGCCGCGCCGAGGACCTCGACATCGGCGACGGGGCCGTCAAGGGCGTGATGACCTCGTCGGGCTATGTCCCGACGACGGCGGCGGTGCTGGCCATCGGCCACAGCGCGCGGGATACCTACGAGATGCTGGCGCGGCGTGGAGTGCCGATGGAGCAGAAGCCGTTCCAGATGGGCGTGCGCATCGAGCAGCCGCAGGAGACGGTCAACCGCGTCCACTACGGCGACACGCCGCTGGAGCAGAAGCTCGGGGCGGCGAGCTACTCGCTGGTGGCGAACGGCCCGCACGACCTGTTCACGTTCTGCATGTGCGCGGGCGGCTACATCATGCCGAGCGTCTCCGAGCCGGGCGCGTTCTGCACCAACGGGATGAGCCTGTCGAAGCACGACTCCCCGTTCGCCAATTCCGGCCTCGTTGTGACGGCGGACCCGCGTGACTTCGGCAGCGACATTCTGGCCGGCGTACGCTGGCAGCGGCACCATGAGCAGCTCGCATTCGAGGCGGGCCGGCGCGAGTACCTGTGTCCGATCCAAAGCGCCGGCGACTTCCTCGACGGCAAGCTATCGGCGAGCGTTCCGCCGAACAGCTACCCGCGCGGCGGAGTGTCGGTGCGGCTGGAGGAGATCCTGCCGGCGATGGTGGCGGAGGCGCTGCGGCACGGCCTGCCGATCATGGACCGCCGCTGGCAGGGGAGGTTCCTGAAGGAGGCTGCCCTCGTCGGCCCGGAGACGCGCGGCAGCGCCCCGGTGCGGATCGTGCGCGACGACGCGACGCGCCAATCGCCCGGCATCGAGGGCCTGTACCCGGTGGGCGAGGGCGCGGGCTACGCCGGCGGCATCGTGAGCGCCGCGGTGGACGGCCTGCGGACGGCCCTGGCGATCATGGCGAGACACGCGAGAATCGAGGCGCGGTGACGGCGGAAGAGGATACACCGCAGAGACCCAGAGGACGCAGAGAAGAAGAAGAGAGAACACAAGCAGAATTGTAAAAAAACTTCCGGATTTGTTACTATCTCTCTTCTTGCTTTCTCTGTGCTTCCTCTGTGATCTCTGTGCCTCTGTGGTGTATCCTCTTCTTCATCACTTCCGCCGCCGCTTGAAGTCGTTGATCAGCCCGTTCGTCGAGCTGTCGTGGGTGTCCACCTCCCCCGGTGCCGACAGCTCCGGCAGGATCACCTTGGCCAGCTGCTTGCCCAGCTCCACCCCCCACTGGTCGAAGCTGTTCACCCCCCAGATGATCCCCTGCACGAAGATCTTCTGCTCGTACAGCGCGATCAGCGTCCCCAGCATCCGCGGCGTCAGCTTCTGGAACAGCAGGCTATTCGTCGGGCGGTTGCCGGCGAACGTCTTCTGCGGCACCAGCGCCTCGACTTCCGCCGGGCCTTTGCCTTCCTTCACCAGCTCGGCGCGCACCTCGTCGGGTGTCTTGCCCTTCATCAGCGCCTCCGTCTGCGCGAAGAAGTTGCTCAGCAGGATCGCGTGGTGCTGCCCCAGAGGGTTGTGCGTCTCCACCGGCGCCAGGAAGTCGCAGGGGATCAGCTTCGTCCCCTGGTGGATCAGCTGGTAGAAGGCGTGCTGGCCGTTCGTGCCCGGCTCGCCCCAGATCACCGGCCCCGTCTCCCAGGCGCAGGGCGTGCCGTCGCGCGTCACGCTCTTGCCGTTCGACTCCATGTCGCCCTGCTGGAAGTACGCCGGGAAGCGGTGCATGTACTGGTCGTAGGGCAGGATCGCGTGCGACGCCGCCCCGAGGAAATCGTTGTACCACACGCCCAGCACGGCCAGGATCACCGGCAGGTTGTCCTCCAGGGGGGCGGTGCGGAAATGTACGTCGAGGTCATGCGCGCCGGCCAGCAGCTCCTCGAAGTTGTCCATGCCGACGCTCAGCGCGATGGGCAGGCCGATGGCCGACCACAGCGAGTACCGCCCGCCCACCCAGTCCCAGAAGGGGAACATGTTCGCCGGGTCGATGCCAAACTTGCGCACCTCCGCCTCGTTGGTGGACAGGGCCGCGAAGTGCTTCGCGATGTGGGCCTCGTCCTTGGCGTGCGACAGGAGCCACGACCGCGCCGAGTGGGCGTTGGTTAGTGTCTCCTGCGTCGTGAACGTCTTGCTCGCCACCAGGAACAGCGTCGTGGCCGGCGTCACGCGCCGCAGCGCCTCGGCCAGGTGCGTCCCGTCCACGTTCGACACGAAGTGGACATTCAGGTCACGCTTGGAGTACGGCTTGAGCGCCTCCGCCACCATCACCGGCCCGAGGTCCGAGCCGCCGATGCCGATGTTGACGACGTCCTTGATGGGTTGGCCGGTGTAGCCCTTCCATTCCCCGGAGCGCACACGCTCACTGAACGAGCGCAGGCGGGCCAGGACGGCGTTCACGTCGGGCATCACGTCCTTCCCGTCGACCAGGACCGGCCTGTTGGCCCGGTTGCGCAGGGCGGTGTGCAGGACGGCCCGTCCCTCGGTGGTGTTGATCTTCTCGCCGGTGAACATCTTCTCGCGCCAGCCGGGCACGTCGGCCTGTTTCGCCAGGTCGATCAACAGGCCGAACGTCTTCTCGGTGATGCGGTTCTTGGAGAAGTCGAGCAGCAGGTCACCGAGGCGGCGCGAGAAGCGCGTGAAGCGCTGACCGTCCTGGCGGAACAGGTCGCGCATCTGGAGCCCTTCAATCTCGGCGCGGTGCGCCTGCAATCCCTTCCACGCGGGCAGCTGTCGCGGGTCGCTCATCGGCCGGCCTCCGGGGTTGTACCCTGCGGGGATCGCCAAGTCCTCGTCCGTCGGTTATCATGCGGAAGACGGGGCGGCGATGGAAGGGGCGAATGACGATGCGCCAGCTCGAAGGACACACGAAGTACGTCGAGTGCGTCGCGTTCGCGCCGGACGGCAAACTCCTCGGCACAGGGTCCGCCGACGGGACGGCCCGCCTGTGGGACACCACGGCCGGCAAGCACCTCCACTCGCTCGACTTCGAGGGGAGCACCGTCGGGGCCGTGGCCTTCGCCCCCGAGGGCGGCCAGCTGGCCGTGGGCACCTACGCCGGCACCGTGGGCACCTACGAGGTGGGTGGCGCCGGCAAGCCCACCCGGATCCGCGAGTGGGAGGGGCAGGGCCGCATCGTCTCGGTCACCTACTCCGCCGACGGACGCTACTTCGGCTGGGCCAGCTACCACCGCGTCGTCGTCTCCCCCCGCGCCGGGGGCGACGAGACGGCCGTGTCGGAGCCGACCAACAACGTGTTCTGCATGCGCTTCGCGCCGGACGGCGAGTCCCTCGCGCGGGGCGGCGAATCGCCGGCCGTGCAGATCTGCGAGTCGGGCACCCAGAGGGTCAAACACCGCCTCAGCCACAAGGACAAGCAGGGGTGCTGGTCGCTGGCCTACAGCGCCGACGGCAAGGCCCTTGTCCTCGCCCTCGGCGGCGGCATGCAGGTTTGGGACGTGGCCGCACGCAAGCGGGTACAGGAGGTCAAGGACCACGGGGAGGTCGTGTCGTGCATCGCCCTGTCGGCGGACGGCACGCGCCTCATCACCGGCTCCTGGGACGACGTGGTGCGTGTGTACTCCTTCGACGCGGCGACGAGACGCGTCGGCAAGCTGATCGGCGACTACGACTGGGGGCTGGGCAAGGTCTTCGACGTGGCCCTGTCGCCCGACGGCACGCTGGCCGCCGTGGCCGGCCACGACGGGGCCGCCCTGTGGGACGTGGAATGAAGGTCTTGGATTTGTACCTGTGTCGTCCTTGCCGCCGGCACTAACATGGCCACATCCGAGCCAATTCAAGGAGGTGCCCGTGTTCGACCTGCAGAAGCGTATCGGCCAGACCCTGTCCGCACACAAGGGCGTGCCGTTCGAGGTGATCGACTGGGAGGGCAGGCGCCACCCCGCCGGCGCCGGCACCCCGCGTTTCGCCATCCAGTTCAAGACCCGCGACGCCTTCATGCGCTCGATCATGGAGACGAGCCTCGGCTTCGGCGAGGAGCTGGCGGATGGCCGCATCGTCGTCGAGGGCGACCTGGAGGAGGCCGTCACGGCGCTCACCGACGTGTACGTCGGCCTCGACCCCAGGGGCTATGTGCCGAGCTGGCTCGGCTGGCTGTTCGGCCGCAACCTCGGCAAGCAGAAGTCCGACATCGAGCACCACTACGGCCTCGGCAACGAGTTCTACAAGTTCTACCTCGACAAGAAGCTGCAATACTCGTGCGGCTACTTCCGCTCGCCGGACGATACCCTCGACCAGGCCCAGGACAACAAGATCGCCCACACCGTGGCCAAGCTCGATCTGCGGCCCGGCCAGCGCCTCCTCGACATCGGCTGCGGCTGGGGCCACCTGATGTTCCACGCCGCCGAGACCTACGGCGTCGAGTGCGTGGGCATCACGCTGTGCGACAACCAGGCGGCGTACATCCGCGAGCAGGCGAAGGCGCGCAACCTGCCCGTCGAGGTGCGCGTGATGAACTACATGGAGCTGGACGATAACCAGCCGTGGGACCGCGTCGTCTCGGTGGGCATGATGTGCCACGTCGGCCAGAAGTACGCCGACCGGTACTTCGACAAGGTGAAGCGGATGATGAAGCCCGGCGCGGTTGGGCTGCTGCACTGCATCGCCAAGATGAAGGAGTCGCCGGGCGAGGACCCGTTCGTGTCGAAGCACATCTTCCCCGGCTACTGGTTCTTCTCGCTGGAGGGGATGACGAAGCGCGCGGTGGACCGCGGCATGAACATCATGGACGTGGAGAACCTGCGCCGCCACTACGCGCTGACGACGCACCACTGGCGGAAGAACTTCCTGCGGAACTACGACGCCATCAAGGCGGCGATGGGCTTCTCGGACCGCTTCATGAAGATGTGGGAGTTCTACTTCTGCCTGGTGATCGCCGGCTTCCGCACCGGGCGGATGAACCTCATCCAGATGGTGCTGTCGAACGGCATCACCGACACCTACCCGTGGACGCGCGAGTTCCTGTACAACCGCACGGCGTCCGACCCCGCCGAGGCCGGCACGCTCGCGGCGGGCGAGACCTACACCGCACCGTCCGGATCCTGAAACGAACCGGCGGGCAGCGGCCGGTACCTCCGCCCCTGAACACGTTGTCCCCGTTCAGGCTGGCGTGCTACATAGACGGAAGTAGACGGGTGGTGTGGCCTGGGTGGGACGAATTGCATTGCATTGCAGACCCCCTCACACCCCCTGCAATGCAAATCCTGGGCGGGATTTGCATTGCAGGCCCAGTGGTCCGGCCGCCGGCTCCCGCGCCGTGGCCGCACACACCGTCTCATTTTGTCTAACTCCAGCCGTCGGGTAAATGGTCCCAAAGCGCTTTCAGCCGAGGATGCGAGGACCCTGCTCAAGCCTCTGCCGCCCCCTCGCCCTCCTGAAGCTCGGGGAACACCGCCGCCGAAAGGCCGGCGTTGCGCACCAGCTCCGACAGCTTCTTCACCGACGAGAAGCGGTAGTTTGCGACCTGCTGCTCGCTGACGCCCATCAACGCCGCCACGTCGCGGTTCGCCATCCCCTTCACCCACAGCAGCTCCATCACGCGCAGGCGCGGCCAATCGGCCTTGTCTCGCCACTGGCGGATGAGCTGCCCCAGGCACCGCGCCAGCGCCTCATTCTCCAGGGAACGCCGCTCGTCGCTGCGGGCCAATGACGACGCCGTCGGCTCGTGGGCGTGCTGCTGGTCGAGCATGTCCTCGCTGCCGTCGGCGAGGTTCCGCAGGGGGTTGCGCCCGCTCTTGCGCAGCCAGTCCGTCAGCTTGTGCGAGCAGATCGTGAACAGGTACGTCTGCAATTCCCGCGTCGGGTCGAAGTTCGGCAGGCTATTGAGGAAGCCGATGAACGTCTCCTGCACCACGTCCTCGCTGGCCGACCGGTCGCGCAGCCGCCGCTGCGCGAACGCGAGGAGCCGGCCCTCGTAACGGTCGATGAGCGTCTGCCACGCCGCCGGGTCGCCGGCGCGGATCTGGTCGATCAGGAGGCGGTCACTGTCGGAAGGCATGCTCGCACCAGAAAGGATTAAATATGAATTATGAAAATATGAAATGGACGGCGGGATGGGGAGGCAGGCCTCTGAGGCGACCACTTTCATCCTTCATCCTTCATCCTTCATCCTTTCTACGGGAGAAGCCACAGCACCAGCCCCGCCAGGGCCAGCACGGCCAGCGAGGCGATCTGCAAGAGACGCGTCGCGTAGCCGCGCGTCCACTCCTCCAGGCGAAGATACCCGCAAACGACCAGCAGGGCCACGAGAATCCCCGCCAGGATCTTCCCCAGCAGCATCTGCCGCGCCGCCACCACGTCCTCGCGTCCCTGCCGCCGCGCCTCCGCCAGGTACTCCGGCGTCAGCATCACCCGGTACCGCGCCACCACCAGCCGCCGCCCCTGAAACTCCACCGAGGGCGACGGGCGGCCCTCCGGCGTCACCGCCCCCGTGCGCAGAAGAAGCTCCGGCTCGAGCGGCGCCGACCTCGCCAGCGCCGCCGGCAGCAGGCCGCGCAGCCGGTCCTGGGCCGCCTCCATCGCCTGGTCCCAGGCGCTGGCGTCGTCCTCGCCGTGGCCCTCGACGAGGACGGGGGACGCGAACAGGGCGAGTACGGCGAATGTCGTCGCGAGCATGCCGCACCCCCTTTCAGACGTACCTCAGCCTGGCCCGCCGCGTCGTCCGCGGCGGCCCCGGCTCCCACGGCCCGGCCAACTGCACGATCACCGACGCCAGCACCAGCACCGCCACCGCCACCGCCGGCCCCGGCGTGTGCGCCGGCGCCGCCAGCAGCAGAAGCACCGTCCCCACCAGCCCCGCCGCCAGCACCCACGCGAAATCGAAACGCTGTGGCCGCCGCCGCTCCACCAGCCGCCACCACGGCAGGAGGCCCAGCGCCAGGGCGTAGAACGACACGTAGCGAGCCGGCAGACCGCCCCCGCCCTCCGCCGACACCGGCCAGCCGTCCACCCAGCACGCCAGCGCCCCCACCAGAGCCCCCAGCGCGAGGAGGATGACGTGCCTCGGCCACGCCTCGCCCTCCTGCCACCACCGGGCCGGCAGCAGGATCGCCCAGGACACCGCGACGGCGAGGAAGAATAGTGTGCCCATCGCGGGCAGGCCGTCCCGCTCCGGCCGCATCGCCGCCCACAGGAGCGACCCCAGGGCCGCGAACACCACCGACACCAGGAGCGACCCAGCCAGCTCCAGCAGCCCCGGCGCGGGCGCCGCCGGATCCTCCCCCTTCGGCCCCTCGGCCTTCGGCGTCTCGGCCACCGGAACGGGGTGTGTTTGACCGATGGACGCGACGGCGTCGGCCATCTCGGCCATCGAGGCGTAGCGGCCCTCGGGCGCCTTGGCCAGGGCCTTGGCCAGCACCGGGCGCCACTCGGGGGCGACCTTGTCCAATTCGGGCGGGGCCGTCAGGTGCTTCATCAACACCTCGGCGGCGCTCAGGCCGTCGAACGGCACCTTGCCGACGAGCATCTCGTACAGCAGCACGCCGGCGGCGTACACGTCCACCTGCTTGTTGTAGTTGCCGGTGCCGATCTCCGGGGCCATGTAGTGGACGGTGCCGACCGCCTGGGTCTGGGCGCTGCGCTGGCTGCCGCCGAGTGACTTCGAGAGCCCGTAGTCGCCGATCTTGACGACGCCGTTCTCGACGAAGACGTTGGCCGGCTTGAGGTCACGATGCACGATGCCCTGGTCGTGCAGGTAGGTGACTGCCTGCGCCAGGCCGAGGAACAGCTCGCGGGCCTGCTCGCGCGGCAGGCCGGCCGGGTGTCGCCCGACGATGGCGTTGAGCGTCTCGCCGGAGACGTACTCCATGACCACCCAGTGATTGCCGTGCGTGTCGGTGCGCAGGTCGAACAGCCAGACGAGGTTGGGGTGCTTCAGATTCAGGCACTGGGCGACGCCCCGGAGCTCGGCCTCGGTGTCGCCCTTGAGGAGTTTGAGGGCCACCTCCTTGCCGCCGTCGCTGAGCGCGAAGTAGACCTCGCCGAAGCCGCCCCGGCCGATGCCACGCTTGATCGTGAAGCCGTCCAGGGGCCTGCTGCCGGATGTGTGGGTGAATTTCACGTCGCTTCGCTCCAGTTTTCAGTTTTCGGTTTTCAGTTTTCAGTCGACAGCCGGCCCGTGTGGGTTGAGACGCCCTGGTGACGCCGCTGAAAACTGAAAACCGAAAACTGAAAACTACTAGCCGGCCGGCTCCACCGCGAAACTGACCTCGTCGCAGGCGACCTGCGCCACCGGCGGCAAGGCCGTCCGGCCCTCGCACGCCTGGCCGTTCACGTGAAACGGCCTCGCATACCTCATGCCCAGGCCGTCCTTGCCCCGGAACAAAATCACCGGCTCTTCCAGGCCGGGCACCGGGATGTGCGCCGCCGGCCCGCCAAGCACAAGGGTCTCCGCCATCAGCAGCACCATCGCCACCCCCGTCGGCAGGCGGTGGCCGCTCGTCAGCTCCAGCGTCGCCGTGTTGCTCCCGGTGACGGGCTGGCGGAACAGGAATTGGCATGACGCGCCCAGCGTCACGCGGTCGCCGGACCGCAGGATGGCGCGCGTCGTCGGCGCCCCGTTCACCTGGATCTGCCGCATCGCCTCCAGGACGTACCCCTCCGCGTCGCGGCTCAGCGAGGCGTGGATGCGCGAAACGTCCGCGACGACCGGGATGTCCACGCGCCCGTCGAGCCGCGCCTGTCCGAACGTCAGGCGGAAGCCGAGGCACACGAGGTAGCCGCCTACGCCGTCCACCCACAGGAGGAAGCGCGGGGGCAGGGAGTCGGACGCGGGCGAGTCGCCGACGCCGGGGTGCGGCAGCGTCGCCGGCTCCAGGGCGCGCCACGCCCGCGTCCGCAGCCCGCGCGCCTCGGCGTGCTGCGGGGCCAGGGCCAGCACCTGCTCCGCCTTCTCCAGAACCAGATCCCAGCGCTCCGCCGCCGCGGCCTGGTGCAGGGCGGCCAGCGCCTCCGGCAGGGCCGCCCGCCGCCGCCCCAGGTCGGCCTGGAAGGCGTCGAGGCGTTCGTTGACGCCCAGGAGGCGGCGCGAGCGCTCGGCGAGGTCGAGTGCCAGGGCGATCTCCCCGTGTTCGGCCAGCTCGACGGCCCGCAGCCAGCCGCCCAGGCCCTCGTCGATGATGAGCAGCTCGGGGGAACGCACCCCCCGGTGACGCAGCCGCACACGCGCCTCGTCGGCGCGGGCGATCTCGCCGGCCTGGAGCATGCCGCGCAATTCGGCCATCCCTAAATTGACGAGGTCGCGGCGCAGCTTGTCGGCCTCCCGTCCGGGGGGCGCGAGCTGCTCGGCCAAAACAAGGTCGCGCCAGGCCGCGTCGGTGTCGTCCCGCGCGAGGTGGCGCTCGCCGCGCTCGGCGAAGGCGCGGGACAGGGCCTGGGCCAGCTCGCCGCGCTTGCGGTGGGCGCGCAGGTCCGGCCCGTCGAGGAGGCGTTGGGCCTCCTCGAGCCGCCCTTGCCGCACGGCCTCCTGGGCCTGCCGCACCGTGAGCCATGCGAAGCCGAACATCATGCCGTCCATGCGCGGGCGAGTATGGGGTACCCCCAGTCAGGTTATTCGGCGTCGCCATGAGGATCTTGCCGGGCCCACGCGAAACCGACACCCCCGCCCTGTGTTTATACGTTCGCCCGCCCGGACGACGCCCGCCGATGAAGTTCCGCACCCAGAAGGACGACACCATGACAGGCCGGCTCAGAGGACAGGGCGGACGGCTACGGCTGGAGACGCTCGAAGACAGGACGGCCCTCACCACGTCGGGGACGATCTCCGGCGTGGCGTTCCTCGACCGCGATCTGAGCGGCACTCTCTCCTCGGGCGACGCCGCCGCCCCGGGCGCCACCGTCATCCTCTCCGGGCAGACCATCACCGGCGAGAGGGTCAACGTCACCGCCGCCGCCGGATCGGGCGGGGCGTTCTCGTTCACCAACGTCATCCCCGGCACCTACACCGTCCGGGGCGGCCCGACGGAGGGGCTGGTCGGCACGCCGTCCGTCACCTTAACACTCTCCGGCTTCGACGACCCCGCCTCCGTCAGCGCCTCCGCGTCCAACACGCGCGCCGTGGCCGGCATCGCCCCCGGCGCCATCAGCCTGCGTCAATTCATGTCGGCCGGCGCGGACGGGGCGTTCGGCCCCGGCGGCACGGGCCAGTCCGAGGCGAACTACCGCCCCAACAGCGCGCCCGTCAGCACGCAGCTCCCCGCGGTCGATCTCGGCAAGACCGGGCTGGCCCAGTACCTCGACCTGGCCGGCTTCTTCACCGACGCCGACACCACAAATAGCGTGGTGCGGCTCGACACCTCGGCGGGGGCCATCACCCTCGAGCTGTTCGACGCGACGGCCCCGCGGACCGTCGCCAACTTCCTCACCGACGTGACCAATAACGTCTACGACAACGTCCTCTTCCACCGGCTGGGCGCGTTCCTCGGCTCCGCCACCCGTGACGTGTTGCAGGCCGGCCTCTTCCGCCTCGGCGGCGACGGGACGGGGGCCACGCTGACCCAGGTGGACGCCGGCCCGAAGGTGCTCGACGAGGTCGGCCTGCCGAATACGGCGGGCACCGTGGCCTTCGCCAAGACCGACGACCCCAACAGCGCCACGAACCAGTTCTTCTTTAACCTCGTCGACAACACCACCCCGCTGAGCCCGGCCAACCAGGTCAACGGCGGCTTCACGGTGTTCGGCCGGATCGACCCCGGCAGCCAATCGGTCCTCAACGCCCTGGCCGCCCTGAACGTGCAGGACAGGAGCAGCTTCAACAGCAATCTCGCCAACCTGCCTCTCGCCGCAGGGGCCGCGTCCGGGGCCTCATTCCCCTCCGGCACCACGGCGAGCGACTATGCCCTGATCAAGGACGTGGCCATCGTCAAGCGCGACGAGAACCTCACCTACTCCGTGGTAAACAACCCCAGCGCGGCCCTGAGCGCCACCTTCGAGGGCAGCCAGCTCAAGCTCCAGGTCACCGACACGTCCGCCGTCGGCGAGGTCACCGTCCAGGTCAAGGCCGCCGACCGCTTCGGCGCCTCCGTCACCGGCAACGTCACCGTGAAGTTCGGCAACCACCCGCCGACGGCATCCGTCGCCCTCGACACCACCTCCCCCAATGCCGACGGCTCGGTCAAGGCCACCGTCACACGCTCCGACGCCGACGCCGACCCCGTCTCGCTGCACTACCTGTGGAAGGTCGGCACCACGACGGTTCGCGACGTGACGATGGCCGCCACGACGGACACGCTCGGCCTCGCCGGCCTCTCCCTCAACCCCGGTGACGTGATCACCCTATCGGTCACGCCCAACGACGGCACCGTGAACGGCAACCCGGCCACCGCCACGGCCACGGTCAACCGCCCGCCGACGGCGTCGGCCATCACCGACAAGACGTTCAGCGGGGCGGGGGCGTTCACATTCAACGCCGCCGGCTCCTTCAGCGACCCCGACGGGCAGACGCTGACGTACACCGCCACCCTGGCCGACGGCTCGGCGCTGCCGTCGTGGCTGTCGATCACGCCCGCCGGCGTCCTGTCCGGCAACCCGGACCGGAACGAGGCGGCGGGCCTGTCGGTGAAGATCACGGCCACGGACGGGAGATTGTCGTCGTCGTCCACGTTCGGTCTGGCGGTGAAGAACGACGCGCCGGGCCTGAACGACACGCCGGTGATGACCGGCGTCCAGCTCTCGACGGCGGCGCCGACGCCGGCCACCACGGTGACCGCGACGGCCCTGGCCAACGACGCCGACGGCGACACGCTGACGTTCACCTACGTCTGGAGCGTGGTGCGTGGCAATGCCACCATCGAGCTGACCCGGACGACGAATAGCGCCGCGGCCACCGACACACAGAACCTCGCGAACTTCACGGTGCTCGCGGGCGACCTGTTGACGGTGGACGTGACGGCGTCGGACGGGCTCGCGACGAGCGGGACGATCCAGGGCAGCGCCAGCGTGCGGGCGGCCTGACCGCCCCGCCCGCCCCTTTCCGCAAAAGCCCGCCCCTCCCCAAGGCCGATATATCCTGCACGGCCCGCGTGCGCCCCCGGGGCGCCGTGGGGGCCTGGGCAGGGAGGGGGAGAGATGTTGAACCGAATCAGCGCCGCGTGCCTCATGTGCGCGGCCATCGCCGCGCCGGTGTTCGCGCAGATCGCCCTGCCGCCCGTGTACTCGCGCACGGCCGAGTCTCCGCCTGTCACCTTCGTCCCGCCCCCTGCCGGGGTCTCGCCGATCACCTACACCCCGCCGCCCGCCGAGGTGACGCCGATGCCGGGGTGGCTTGCGGCCGACGCGCTGATCGCCTTCTTCAACAGCGCGTCCGCCCCGCCGCTGGTGACGACGGGGCAGCCCGGCCCCCTGGCCGGCGTCGTGAGCGTGCCGGGCACGACCATCCTGTACGGGGCGCGCGGCGTCAACGAGGACGCCAGGCTCGGCGGGCGCGTGCAGGGCGGCTTCCTCCTCCTGCCCGAGACGGGGTTGATGGCCGAGGCCGGCGTCATGCTCATCGAGAGCCAGGCGCGGATCTTCTCGGCGGCGTCCGACGGCAGCGCCGTGCTGGCCCGGCCCTTCACCAGCACCGCGACGGGCGCCGGCACATCGATCCTGGTGGCGTCACCGGGGATCTCGTCCGGGGGCGTCAACGTGCGCCAGTCGTCCGGCAACCTGTACGAGGCCCACCTGGGCGTGTCGAAGGAGTGGTGCGGCGGCGCCTGGTGGCGGTTCGGGTCCCTGTTGGGCTACCGCTTCTACAAGTACGACGAGGGTCTGGTGATGACGCAGGACGTGTCGCCGCTCGGGGCGGCGTTCGTGCCCGGAACGCGGATCTCGACCTCGGACAGCTTCCTCACGAGCAACGAGTTCCACGGCTTCAACATCGGCGCGCGGGCCGCGTTCGGCAACGACACCTTCAGCGTCGGGCTGACGGCGCAGGTGGCGGCCGGCAACCTGCACCGCGAGGTGAAGATCCGCGGCGCGCAGACGGTGTCGGTCCCCGGCGCGGCCCCGGTGACGGGCGGGGCCGGCCTGTACGCCCTGTCGAGCAACAGCGGGCTGTTCAAGAGCAACGACGCCGCGGTGTTCCCCGAGCTGGGGATCACCGCGGCGTGGCAGGCGACTCCGAATCTGAAACTGCGGGTGGGCTACACGGGCTTCGTGCTGGGGCAGGTGGCGACGGCGGGGCAGCAGGTGGACACGGTGATCAACCCGGCCCTCCTGCCGCCCAGCACGCAGGCCCCGGCCGCGAATGACAGGCCTCGGTTCGGCCTGTCGAAGTACGACGTGTGGGCCCACGCCTTGCAGCTCGGGGCAGAGGTCAACTGGTGAGGCGGGTCACTCGCCGCCGTCGTCCTTGCCGCCGAGGCGCTGCTCGATGCGGGCCTTGATGCGGGCGGCCTCCTCCTGGCGCTGCTCGGCGGCCTTGACCGGGCCGTCGAGCTCGCCGCGGAGCTGGCGGGCCTTGCTCATGGCGGCGACGCGGTCCTTGACGGCCTCGATCTCTGCCTGGATCTTGCGGTGGGCCGCGTCGTCGATGACGGAGGCGCGGGCGGCCTCGGCGCGGCGCTCCTCGGCGATGGCCGTCTCCAGACGCTGCAGCTCCGTCAGCATCTTCTCACGCTGGACGCGCAGCTCGGCCAGCTTCGTCTTGTTGAGGGCGAGGCCACGCTTCAGCTCGGCGAGATACGCCTCGCGGCTCTTGAGGTGCTCCTCATCCTTCTCGAAGGCCTCGAAGTCGGCACGGAGCTGCTTCTCGACCTCGGCGCGGGCGAACTTCTCGCCGTGCAGGCTGACGAGGCTCTCCTTGGTGGCGAGGGCGGCGTGCATGGCCTTGAGGCTGGCCTCGCGCTTCACCAGGTCTTTCCGCTGGGACGCGGCGAGGGCCTCGAGCTTGTCGGCCTCTACGGACTGCTGGGCGACCTTGTTGATGAGGCGTTCGTCCTGGGTCTTGAGGGAGCCGACCTCCATGCGGAGGCGTTCGACCTCGCGCTCGGGGGTGACGGAGGCCTGGACGCGGGCGGCGGCGTTCTTCGCCCAGAGACGCAGGTGGCTGCCGATCCAGGTGTTGCTGATGAGGGCGTAAACGCCCGCGAGGACGAACCCGGTGATGACGAGCTTCTTGACTGTTTTGCCCATGGTGTGGCCCTTCCCGAAGTATGCGCGGGCGCTGTTTGGTACTTCGTCGCGGACACGCCGCCATTTTCGCCGGGGCGTAGAATCTCCCTGCCCCTGGAGGGAGCCGCCGTGCCTGAGCTGCCCGAGGTCGAGACGGTCGTGCGTGACCTGCGTCCGCTGCTCGTGGGCCGACGCATCGCCGCCGTGCGCCGCCTGACCGCCGACGAGCTGCGCCGGCCGTGGAAGGACGAATGGGCCGCCGGCCTGACGGGCCGCACCGTCGCGGAGGCGGCGCGGCGTGGCAAGTGGATCGTGCTGTCCCTCGGCGGCCCGCACCTCGTCGCCCACCTCGGCATGACGGGGCAATTCACCGTCGTCCCGGCGACGGACGAGGTGAAGGATCACACGCACTTCGTCTTCCCGCTGGAAGACGGGGCGATGGAGCTGCGTTTCCGTGACCAGCGCCGCTTCGGCAGCCTGACGTGGCTGGCGGACGACGCGGCACTTGCGGCGTTGTTCGCCGGGGTGGGCCTCGGCCCGGAGCCGTTCGGGATGGACGCGGCCGCGTGGCGTGCGGCGCTCGCGGCCACGACGCGGGCCATCAAGGCCGTGCTGATGGACCAGTCGGTGATCGCCGGGGTGGGGAACATCTACGCGGACGAGGCGCTGTTCCGTGCGAAGTTACACCCGTCGCGCCGAGCCGACACCCTCGCCGCCGCCGAGGCGGATCGGCTGCGCGTGGCGGCCGAGGGCGTGCTGACGGAGGCCATCGAGAAGCGCGGCTCGACGATCCGCGACTACATCGGCGGCTCGGGCCTGCGCGGCGGATTCCAGGAGGAGTTCGCCGTCTACGGCCGGGCGGGTGAGCCGTGCCCACGGTGCGAGACGCCGATCGCGACGGCGCGTGTCGGCGGGCGCACGTCACACTTCTGCCCGAAGTGCCAGCCGGCGGCATGAGGCGGCCTACTTGTCCGCCCCGCCCTTCGCCTTGGGCTTCGGGATCGCCGCCACCACCGCGTTGACGACGCCGGCGAAACGGCCCGGCATCTCCTTCTCGTCCGCGGCGGGCAGCGGGGCCGTCGTGGGCAGGTTCAGCACCGCGGTGTTCTTCCCGTAGGTGATCGTCACGGCGTGGGGGTTGGCCATCGCCCGGCCCGCGTCCTTCAGCGTATCCGCCCCGTACTTCTTCGCGGCGGCGGCCACCTTGGCCAGCGCCTTCGCATCCAGCTTGCCCTTCCCCGTCTCCGTGACCTTGCCCCGGGCCTGGTTGCCGACCGAGTAACTGCCGTCCGGCTCGACGGTGTAGACCTTGCCCGTGAAGCCGGCGAAACCGCCTTGCAGATCCGTGATGACCAGCTTGCCGGACAGCTTGGCGTCCGGCTCGGCGTCCGCCGCGAGGGCGAGCGAGGCCGCGGCGAGGGAGAGGATGAGAGCGCGCATGGGTCACTCCTTGGGAGAGGTGGGCGGCGGGGCCGGGTCGAACAGGAGCTCGATCAGGCTGGCCGCCGGGCCGACCGTGAACAGGGCGTGGTACAGGCTATGGACGTCTCGGAAGGCGACGCGGTAGAACGACTCGGCGACTGCCACCAGCACGGCCACCAGCACCTGCCGCCGCCAGCCGCGGGTGATGGTCTTCGGGTCGGTGATCATGAAGAAGATGTAGAGCTGGAACATCGGGCTGGTGATCGGCGCCACCTCCGTCACGAACGGGTCGAAGGCCCGGGACGCCTCCGCCGGCAGGAACAGGCCGAGGAAGTCCCGGCTGCGGAGGAAGGCCAGCGTCACGAACGAGATCACGAAGGCGATGGAGATGTGGAACAGCCCGAGGCTGCCCAGGATCAAACCCCCCAGGCACCAGATGATGACGGCGGCCCAGATCTCGTTGCCGGCCTGGATGCTCAGACTGGCCACGGTGGCCGGGGCGAGGAACAGCATCATCGTGACGCCGAAGTTCGTCGGGTTCCACAGGTGCTTGTTGCCGTACCGCAGCACGTACTTGGACGTGATGGAGATCATGCCGCACAGGACGAACGGCCACAGGTACGGCGACTTGATGAGGATGCCGGCGCTGATGCCGGAAACGTAGGCGCTGACCAGGGGCGGGGCCTTGCCCAGGACGAAGTAGCCGAGGGCCAGCTCCGTCAGCACGGTGGTCAGGATGGCGATGAAGGTCGGCGTGACGGTGGTGACGTTGCCGGCGGTCAGCAAGTCGAGCCAGGCCGAGCGGTGATTCTCGAGGACGCCGTAGCCGGCATCCGCCATCAGCAGGATGGCTGTCACCAACGCCGGCGCGTGGAACGCCTTGGTGGACGCAAGCACCCGCCACCAGACGGCGGCCAGGGCGGCGATCACCCCGGCGACGAGCGCGAGGCTCGCCCCGTGTCGGGTCACGCCGAGCGCGGGGACCGCCCACTCGATGACCCACCCGCGCGTCAGGTAGTACGCGAGGAGGCACGCCCCCGTGACCAACAGGCGTGGCGTGGTGGCGGCCTTCCGGGGCGGCAGGGGCACCTGCAGGTCCAGGGCGGCCGGCTCCGACGTGGGGGTGATCCCCGCCTTCTGTCCGGAAGTGACGATTGCCGATGTCATTCGTTCGGCTCCTTGATCGGGTGCCGCTTGTTGATCTCGGGCGACTCGATGGTCTGCGTCCGCCCCGACGGCCATTGGATGACCGCCTTCGTGATCGTCGCCCCCTCGCCGAGGCCGAAGTGCAGCCGGCGCATGTTCTGCGAGGCGTAGCCGTTGCCGCCCTCCACCGCCTGCACCTGCTCCTGCTCGCCCGCCTTGTTCGTCCAGTGGAGCCGCACCAGGGCGCCGATGGCGCTGCGGTTGCTCCTCGTCCCCTCCAATTCGAACTGCACCCAGGCGCGGCCCGGCTTGACGGTGTTGCGGTAGAACACGAGCGGGCCGTTCTGGCAGGCCATCAGAACGTCGAGGGCTCCACGGTTCTCCAGGTCGGCCAGGGCGACGGCCCGGCCGTCGAACAGCTCCTTGACCCCGACGTTGCCGGCGATGTCGGCGAATTCGCCGCCTCGGTTGAGCCACAGGCACTTCTGCTCGTAGCCCGACAGGCTGCGGCCCCTCATCGCCGGCCAGTTGGCGGCGTCGAGGATGATCGACCGGTTCGCCCCGGCGATCTTGCCGTAGTCGTACCAGTACGAGTCGGCCTTGCTGGCGGAGATCATGCCGTTGGCCATGAACAGGTCGAGCCGGCCGTCGTTGTCGAGGTCGCCGAACTGGGCCCCCCACGACCACCCGCCCGTCGCCAGACGCAGGTCCGTCGCCATGTTGTCGTACACCGCCGGCTCGCCGGGCCTGTGCTTGCGCGGCACCCAGAGGTTGTTCCCCTGGTTCAGGTTGCCTTGCCGGTCCGAGATGTTCGTCACGTACATGGCCAGCCGGCCGGTGTTGAAGATGTCGCCGAAGTTGACGCTCATGCCGCTCTTGGGCCGGTCGCCGATGCCGGTGGCCGCCCCGACCTCCTCGAACCGCTTGCCGCCCCTGTTGCAGTAATACTCGGAGACGCCGAAGTCGTTGGCGAGGATCAGGTCGGGGTAGCCGCTGCCGCACAGGTCCGCCGCCGCCACGCCCAGCGTCCATCGCTTGCTCGTTATGCCCCAGCCCTCGGTCACGTCCTCGAAAGTCCCGTCGCCCTTGTTGCGGAGGAGGTACTTGCGGCCTCCGTTGTTGGCGTGCTGGAAGCTCTCCGGCATCATGCGCGAATGCTCCAGCTTCCACAGGTCGATGCCATCCGGCCAGTAGCCGGACAGGAACAGGTCGAGGTGCCCGTCGCGGTCGAAGTCGAGCCAGACGGCGGCGTTGGCGTTGCTGTGCGCCGGCAGGCCCGCCTTCTCCGTCACGTCCTCGAACTTCTTCCCGCCGACGTTGCGGAGGAGCTGCGGCCTGCCCCACTTGTAGACGAACAGGTCCTCGTAGCCGTCGTTGTCGAAGTCGCCCCAGATGGCCCCCTGACACGAGCCGGCCCTGTTCAGCCCCGTGAGGCCGAACTCCGCAGTCACGTCCTTGAACTTGCCGCCCCCGAGGTTCTTGAAGAGGGCGCACTCGCTGCCCTCGCGCGAATTGACGACGAACACGTCGAGCAGCCCGTCGCGGTCGAAGTCCACGACGGACACCGACGCCCCCGTCATCGCCACCAGCGGCAGGATGTGTTGCAGCTTCGCGTCGAGGTCCGTCGGCGACTGGTGCGTGAAGGACAGGCCGGCCTCCTTCGCGCGGTCCGCGAGATGGAAGCCGTACCGGGCGAGGGCCTTCTCCGGCGTCCACTCGTCCTCTTTCCCACGCGGCGAGAACAGGCCCTGGATGACCTCCCACACGCTCCGATTCGCGGTCTGCCCCAGGACCCAGACGGCGGCCATCTGCCCGAGGAAGAAGACGGCGACGAGTACGTATTTGACGTTCTTGCTCATCGGCCACCTCCGCGGGCCGGGCGCAGGCCACGCTTGAACGCCTCGGGCGACACGAGGCGCGTGTGATACGTCTCCCAGTCCTTCGGGAAGCGTATGAAGACGGGGTCATCGACGAGACGCCCCGGCGGCGTGTCGTAGCCCTTCATGCCGTGGTACGGCAGCGGCAGCACGGTGCCGCCCCACTTCGTGTTCAGGTCGCCGTCCTTCACCCAGCCGTCCGACACCCAGATGAACGTCCGCTCCTTGCCCGCCGGCACGGGTAGCTCGGGGAAGGTGAGGCGGATCTCGTCGCCGGCGTTCATGATGACGTAGCGGTCATCCGCCGCGCGGAGAAGCTCGGCCACGTCGCCGAAGCGCGTGTGATACCCGGCCAGGTCACGCCACTTCTGCCCGGTGTGCTGCAGCCTGTCGTAGTGCGGCAGCTCGGGGGAGGACGCATCGGCCTGGGTCATGTCGAGGATGCCACGGTAACTCAGCTCGGCGGTCTTGAATGGGATGCGTGTCTGCGTGACGGACGAGGCGTCGAGGCCCCTGGCCCAGGCGATGCGGTCCCAGTAGATCTCCATGCTGGTGCGGAGGCGGACGCGGCGGCTCACCTTGCCGGGGGCCTCGATCCCGTCGAGACGGAGGACGACGGTCTTGTTCTTGCCGGCGGGGAAGCCCAGCGCCGGGCTGCCGACACGCCAGCCGCCCTTGCCGTCCGGCACCTCCAGCGAGAGCGGCTGCGGCCTGGGCAGCGACGACTGGGTGAGGGCGAAGTTGACGCTGCTGTCCGTCGGATGCACGAACCCCGTCGCCAGGAGGTACACGGGGCCGGTCTTCGGCGCGTCGTCGCCGAGGTCGATCTCGACCCAGTGGTCGTTGGTGACGCCCTGCCATGTGCCCCGCCCGGCGCGGTCGAGGTACTTGCCGTCCATGTCGCGGACGATGTGCGTCACGTCGGCGCCCTTGTGGTCCCACGCCTTCGCCACGGGCCGCGACTTCTCGGTGAGGTAGACCCGCGGCTCCGTGGGCACGAGGAAGAAGCGTTCATCGACGTGGCACTCGGTGCCGGCGGGGTGATCGACGGCGATGAGGCCCATCTCGTCGAGGAAGTGCGTCTCCCACAGGTTGGCGTTGACGCGGAGGTCGTAGAGCCCGTCCCGCGCCCTGAGCTGGCCGCGGCGGATCTTGATCCAGTCGGTGGTCTGGAGGAAGCCGCCCTTATCCTGGCCGTTGATGTACATGCCGAGGGGGGTGGACCAGCAGAAGTCGGCCACGAAGACGACTTTCTCGCCGTCCCACGAGAAGAGGAACGGGCACGACCCTTTGAGCCTCTGTTCGGCGAAGAAGTAGCCGCTCGCGGAGCGTTCGAACTCCCACTGCACGGTACCGTTGGCCCAGACGATGCGCGTCAAGTGGGCGCGCCCGTTGGTGCCGAGGCCGAAGTGGCTGACGGGCTGCGTGACCGGCTGATGGAGGGCGAGCCGTCCGGTGCGGACGCCGGCCTCGCCGCCGATGTTGAATGAGTTGATGCGCTTGTCGCCCTGGGCGTCGGCCTGCGTGTTGGCCAGGAGCCGGAGCTGTAGCCAGCGGTAATCCTTCGTGCCCTTACCCAGCGCCAGAGTGGGTAGCCGCGACCCGGCGCTCAGGCCGATCAGGTCGAGCCAGCCGTCGCCGTCCAGATCCGTCGGGGGCGCGGTGCCGCCGGGCAGGACTTCGGAGCCGCCGTCATCCCGCTTCGCGCCCTTGATCTCGGTGAACCTGCCCTTGCCGTCGTTGAGGAGGATGGCGCTACGGGCCTTCGACCGCGCGACGAAGTCGAAGGCCCCGTTGTTATCCATGTCCGCGACAAAGAGGGCCACCTCGCCTGGCCTGCCTTCGAGCGGGGCCGCCAGCGAGGCGAGGTGGTCGCGGCCCGTCTTGTCCCCGTCGTCCGCGAAGTGCAAGCCGCCCTTGCCGTCGAGGAGGAGGAGCTCGAAGCGCCCCCCGTCGCGGATGTCGCCGGCGGCCAGGGCGAGGAACTCGCCCTTCGGCGCGGCTCGCCGCTTGAACTGTCCGCCGCGGAGGTTCGCGTAGACGTGGAGGGAGCCGGCGTCATCGAGGAAGCAGGCCTCGGACGCGCCGTCGTTGTCGAGGTCCGCCCAGACGAAGGCACGCGGCGACTTCAGGCCGTCGAATGGCCGCAGAACGGTGAAGGTGCCGTCCATGTTGTTGCGGAGGACGACGGCCGGGCCGTCTCTCGGGGCGAGGATCAGGTCGAGGTCGGCGTCGGAGTCGAAGTCGACGGCCCAGACGCCGAAGTAGTCGCCCGACAGGATCGCCTCGGGGAGCCGGGTCAGCGTGGTGACGTTCTTCCAGCCGCCGTCAGGCAGGCGCTTCCAGAAGCGCAGCCCGCCGGCCCCGGCGAGGACGAGGTCGGTCAGGTAATCGTTGTCGAGGTCAGCGAAGGCGATCCCGGCCGGCGTCGGCGGGGCCTCCTTCGGCCCGGAGGGGAAGGCGAATGTCTGGCCGGCGTCACCGGCGCGGCGGACCTCCTTCGCGTTGGCGACCCAGTAGCTCGCCGCTTCGCGTGCCCCCAGCCACGCCGGCAGGCTCACGTCCCAACGCTGCCTCTGCACCTCCTCGGAATAGCGCACGTCGGTAAACGGGTAGGCCAACCCGACGTCGGGCGCCGCCGCCTCGGTGCGGACATTCGGCACCTTGACGAACGCTTGCAGCGGCCAACCCTCCGTCTCCGGCTTCAGCTCCAGCGCCCCGCGCAGGTAGCCCGGCTCGCCCCGCAGGTGATTCCCGAACATGCCGACGGCCAGGCGGAATTCGGCGGGCAGCGGCTTCTCCGCCCCCAGCGCCTGCACCTGGGCGAACGCCCCGCGCGTCTCCGGCTTCCAGCCGGGCGCCAACTTCTCCAGCCGGCCGAGCAGTCGGCCCGCCTCCTCGCGGCGGCCCTTGCGGGCGGCCAGGGTGAGCGCGTCCACCAGCGCCGGGTAGTTCGTGGGCCGCAGCTCGACGATGCGCGACAGGAGCGTCAGGCGTTCGTCGTCCGCCTCGTCCGTCGCCTCCTTGTTGAGGAGGTCGTTCAGCTTGTAGATCCGACGCGGGCTGTCGGGGTCGGCCTTCACCACCTCGCGCTGGGCGGCGATGGCGTCCGCCATGCGGTTCTGCCTCTCACGCAGCAGGACGACCAGCTCCTTGATGTCGGCGTTGTCCGGGGCGAGGGACGCGGCGCGTTCCAGATCCCTGGCCGCGAGGTCGAGCTGGCCGCCGGTGCGCATGTAGGCCAGCCCGCGGTTGGCGAGGGCCGCCGGCTCGTCGGGGTAGATGGCCAGCGCCCTGGTGAGCATCTCCTCCGGGACCGTCGTGATCCCGCTGTCCAGCGCCGCCGTGCCGACCCAGAACGCCTCGGCGAACTCCTCGTGGCGCTTGCTGCCGGGCTGGGGCACGCCACGCCAGAAGAACGACAGCACCACACCGGCCAGCACGACGGCCAAAAGGAGCGCCACGAGGACGGAGCGCCGGCTCAGGAGGTCCGCGAGCTTCATGCGCCACCCACGGGTGAGGGATGCGGGCGATCCGTGACAAACCGCGCCCCGGGCGCTTGAACCGGCCCGCGGGATCGGTTAGGAATGAAGGGTAGCCCAACCGACATGCACCGCGAGGCCCCGTGGCGAACTGGCCCGCCGGACTCCGCGACCCCCTCACGCCGGCGCTCGCCGCCCTGGCGCTGCTGGCGTTCGCACCCGTCCAGGCGTCCGCTTCGTGCGGCAACCACGTCGTTTTGAAGGGCGAGAGGCCGGCCGAATGCGTCCCCGGCGCCCCCTGCCATCTGCCGCCCGCGCCCTGCGAAGGGCCGTCGTGCCAGCGGCAGGAGCGCCGAGCGCCCGCCGCCCCCGCACCCCAGGGCCCGCATCGCACGCACGACGCCGTCCCCCCCCAAGCGGACGCCCCCGAGGGCCCGCCCGGATCGCGTGCCGTCGCCTCCCAGGACCTGCCGCCAGCGCGCCATCCCGCCGAGCCTCCCGAGCCCCCGCCACGTTGATTCCCGGTGTCCGGTACGGTCCCATTATTGGCGCCGCACGCCGGGCCTGTCTGCGCCTTTCCGCCCCTGTTTTCCGCGAATTCCCCAACTCGTCCCGCGCGGGGCGGGTGGAGATGGGCGTTGCCCCATCGTGCAGATACCGACCCCGTGGATCCGTCATTCGGGAGGCCGAGAATGTCCTTCGCACGCGCCGCCATCGGCGGCACCCTCCTCTGGGTGGGGCTCATCACCCTGCTACATCTGTACGTGAATCACGGCGGCAACTGGGGGGAGCCGCGGGCGGCGTTCAAGGTCGGGTTCCTCCCGGTCACCTGACACCTCACGTGCCCCGTCACGCACTACATCAACCAAGAGATGTCGGGCGGCGACGGGATCATTGAGCCCGTGCGGTTCAGCGGCTTCCCCGAGATCAAGGAGTCGTTCCTCACCGGCTCCCTCCAGGCCACCTTCATCCTCGCGCCGATGGCCATGAAGCTGCGCGAGGAGGGGCACGACATCAAGATCGTGTACCTCGGCCACCGCGACGGCACCACCATGATGGTCCACAAGGATTCCGACATCCGCCGGATCGAGGACCTCGCCCCGCGCACGGTCGGCGGCAAACCGGTCAAACGCAAGATCGCCGTCCCCAGCCGGCTATCGAACCAGTTCCTCATCGTGTTCAAGGCGTTCACGGACAGGGGCATGGACATCCGCGACGTGGAGCTGCACGACATGAAGCCCCCGGACATGCCCTCCGCCCTCCAGGCCAAACTCGTCGACGCCATCATCGCCGGGGAGCCGCTGATGGCCAAGACCGAGGTCGAGGGCTTCGGCCGCGTGCTGTTCATGACCAAGGACGTGTGGCCCGAGTTCATCTCGTGCGTCCTGGCCGTCAAGGGCTCGACCATCCGCGCCAGACGCCCCGAGGTGCAGCGCCTCGTGGACGGCATCGCCCGCAGCGGGCTGTGGCTCGACCAGGACAAGGACAGGCCGGGCGAGAACCACCGCATGCAGGCGGCGAAGTTCACCGGCAACCACTACGACCCCAAGCTCCTCGCCTACGTCCTGTCGAAGCCCCCGGACCGCGTGAAGTACACGAACCTGACGGTGCGGAAGAAGGACTTCGACGAGATCCAGAGGTACTTCCTCCTGGCGGCCCCGTTCATGAAGGGGAGCGACCGCTTCAAAGGCGACGTGGGGTTCGACGACTACTGCGACCCGAGTTTCGTCCCGGAGGGCCGCATGCTGGAGCCGTACCGATGGGAGATGAAGAAGTGACGGCGGGCCAACGGGCCGGGCGTCTCTGGGTGCCTCTGGCCGTCGGCGTGCTGGCCCTGATCGCGTGGGACCGGGCCGTGGTGTGGAGCGGCGACGCGCTGGTCCCGCGTCCGTGGCAGGTGGTGACGGGGGCCGTCGAGGTCGCCCGCGAGGGGCTGTTGCACCGCTACATCATCGCCTCGCTGTTCCGCGTGACGTGGGGGTTCTTCCTCGCCGCCCTGGTCGGCATCCCGCTGGGGCTGGTGATCGGCTGGTGGCCGGCGGCCAACGACGCCGCCAACCCGTTCATCCAGCTACTGCGGCCCATCTCGCCCATCGCGTGGATCCCCCTGGCGATCCTGTGGTTCGGCCTGTCGGAGTGGGGGCCGATCTTCCTCATCTGGTACTCCAGCGTCTTCCCCATCACCGTCTCGGCGGCGGCGGCCGTACGCAACATCCACCCCGTCTACGTCCGCGCCGCCCGCAACTTCGGCCTGGGCCAGTGGGAGCTGTTCCGCCGCGTCATCCTGCCAGCCACGCTGCCACAGATCCTCACCGGCCTGCGTATCGCCCTCGGCATCGCCTGGCTGGTCGTGGTGGCCGCCGAGATGGTGGTGACCAACCCGGCCATCGGAGGCCTGGGGTTCATGATCATGGACGCCCGCAGCAACAGCGGACGCTACGACCACGTCGTCGCGGGCATGGCCATCATCGGCGTCATCGGCCTGCTGCTCGACTTCATGATCCGCCAGCTCGAAAACTTCGACGAGGTGCGCTGGGGCTATGGCCGATGACGTGGTGAGCGTGCGTGGCCTGACGATGCGCTTCCCCGGCGTCCGCGGCGGCGCGGACGTCGAGGTGCTGGATGGCGTCGACCTAACCGTGGGGCGGGGCGAATTCGTCTGCCTCGTCGGACCGTCGGGCTGCGGCAAGAGCACCGTCCTGAACATCCTCGGCGGCTTCCTCACTGGCACGGGCGGCGACGTGCGTGTCGGCGGCGAGCGGGTCACGGGGCCGGACCCCCGCCGCATCTTCGTATTCCAGGAGAACGCCGTCTTCCCCTGGCTCACGGTGACGGACAACATCGCCTTCGGCCTGTCGCGCCTGCCTTCGGAGCGCCGCCGCGAGATCGTGGCGCGGTACGTCGAGATGGTCGGGCTGGTGGGGTTCGAGCGGGCTTACCCGCGCGAGCTATCGGGCGGCATGAAGCAGCGGGTCGAGATCGCCCGCGCCCTGGCGGCGGACCCCGAGGTGCTGTGGATGGATGAGCCGTTCGGCGCCCTGGACTACCTGACGCGGCTGAAGATGCGTGCGGACCTCGTGCGGATCTGGCAGCGGGAGAGGAAGACGATCCTGTTCGTGACGCACGACATCGACGAGGCCGTTCAACTGGCGGACCGCGTGGCGGTCATGACGGCGCGTCCGGGCCGGATCGTCGCCACGGTCCCCATCGACCTGCCGAGGCCGAGGGATATCGACGCGCCGGGGTACCTGGCGGCGCGCGACCGGATCTTCGAGGCGATGGGCAGCCTGGCACTGGTGAAGGGGGCCGACGCGACGCCGTCCCCCGGCCCGCCCGGGTCGTTCAGGCCGGGCGGGCCGGGGTGAGTGCCGCTCAGAAGCCCAGCACCGCCGGCAGGCCCTGGAGGCGGCGCCACGCCGAGAGCTGCCCCAGGTGCGAGACGGCGTGCGTCGTCAGCAGGTGGGCGATGAAGTCGCCCATCGCCGGCGCGAACGGCTTCATCGGCCCGAAGGGGTTCGGCTCGGCGAGTTTGGCCTCCGTGGCCGACGCCAGGGCGGCGCACAGGCCCTTGCGGGCCGCCTCGCAGCCGGCCAGGAGGTCGGCCTTGTTCGGGCAGCCGGCGGGCGGGACGGGCGACGAGCCGGGGCCGAAGATCTTCCCCCAGCCGGGCGGGGCGCAGTGCGTCCCGCCCAGCAGGTGCGTCCCGTAGTCGTAGGCCATCGCCAGGTGGCCCAGGACCCACGCCGGCGTGTTCAGGCCCGGCGCCGGCTGGGCGGCCATCTGCTCCTCGGCGATGCCGTCGGCCAGCTTGCGGGTGTAATCGCCCACGAACTCCGAAAGGCCCAGGATGCTCTGCTTCACGGCTTCTCCTCTTCGTCGGGTTGCTCGGTCAGGCGGACGTTGTCGAGGTAGGCGACGCCGGGGGCCAGTACGGCAGGAGCAGCACACGCACCCAGTGGACTTCGGGCGTCATCTTCGTCGGGCGGATGGGGAGGGTGTCGCGCGTCCACAGGCGCCAGCCGTCGGCCAGCGGCTTCGAGAAGCGGGCGCCCCCTTGGCGAGCTTCGTCCACCATTGTCGGGAGGCGGGCCGGCGGTGGACAGGGCGGGATCTGGCGGGGTAGGATGGGGAGGGAGGTGGAGCGTGCCGAGGCCGGGCCATCAGGTTGATCATCTTGTCGTGGTGGCACTCCTCGCCGTCATGATCGGGGTGCTGCTTCCTGCGGTGCTGAAGGTCCGCGAGGCCGCCGCACGCATGTCTTGCCAGAACAACCTCAAGCTACTCGCCATCGCGCTGGAGAACTACCACGAGGCGCACGGCCACTACCCGCCAGCGGCCGTTCCACACCCGGATCTGCCGCCGGAGCGAAGGCTGAGCTGGCTGGTGGAGCTCGATCCGTACATCCACGCCAGCAAGGTCCTGCCTGACCGGGCCGCCGCCTGGGATGCCCCGACGAACCGGGCGATCGCCTGCTTTCGGCCGGTGTTCACCCATTGCAGCCTGGCCGGGACGGGCGTCGAAGGCGACCACGACCTGACGAGCTACGTCGGCGTGGCAGGGGTCGGGCCGCAGGCCGCGACCCTGCCCATCACCTCGCCGCAGGCCGGCATCTTCGGATACGACCGCACCACGAAGAAGCAGGACCTGCGCGGCGGGGCGGCGAACACTCTGGCGATCATCGAGACGGCGCACGCCAACGGTCCACGCGCGGCAGGCGGCTTCGCCACGGTGCGGGGCATCGAGACGGAGGACGGGCACCCCATCGAGGCCGGCGGCCCGTTCGCGAGCCGCCATCCGGGGCCATTCCGGGGCTACTTCCTGTCCAGCCGCAAGGGGGTGACGCTCGGCGTGCTGGCGGACGGCTCGGTGCGGGTCATCACCGAGGACATCGACCCGGCCATCCTCGCCGCGATGGCGACGCTGGGCGGCAAGCCGGACGTGGAGTGACGAGGAGGCGCCGATGAAGCGGGTTGATCTGGTAGTGGCCGCAGCAACGGCCCTCCTGGCCGCCGGCCTCGTTTTCTGTGCCGTCGTGAAGTGCTGGGGCGTGGCGAACCTCATGTACTGCCAGCTCAACCTCTACCACAAGGCCCCCATCATCGCTCACTACGCCAACGACAGCGGGCGGGGCCGATGCCTGCCTGGGACGATCCCGCATCCGACACTCCCACCGGAGAAGCGGCTGAGCTGGATCGCCGAATACAAGAGGCACATGCAGCAGGCGAAGCCGGATACGGACGCGGCCTGAGACGCTCCGACGAACGTGTCCCTCGCCGGGACACTCTTTCGGGATGTCATCTGTCCTGCTTCCGGCCACGGCATGCAGGCCGGCCACGCGCAGTCGAGTTACGTCGGAGTGGCCGGCCTCGGCCGAGACGCGGCAACACTGCCCCTATCGTCGCCGCGCGCCGGGTATTTCGGGTACGACCGTGTCGTGAACTACGAGGACTTCAGGCGGGGCACGTCGAACGTCATCATCATCCTTGAAACGGCCTCCCCTGGCCCCTGGGCCGCCGGCGGGCGGGCCACCGTGCGCGGCATCGACCCAACTGAACCCTACCCGAACCTGGCTGGCTCTTTCGGATCTCACCACCACCGGGGGAGGGTGAACGCCCTCATGGCGGATACCTCCAATCGCTCGTTCGGACCTGACATCGACCCCAAGGTACTCGCCGCGATGGCGACGCTCGGCGGCGAGGCTGAGGAGGAATAGCAGGCTGGCGCGCCGAACAATCAGCCCTCCTCGTCACTCGGCCCGTCCGGCGAGAGCATGTCCCAGCACCGTGTGTAACGCAGGATCGAGTTCGCCAACGCCGGGTGGGCCGCGGCCCACCGGTCGTCGAAGAACAGCCACTGGTGGTACAGGTCGCGCTCGCCGAACATCCGCCCGACGTGCCAGCAGAATTCCGCCGTGTGCTCGGAGACGCGGACGAGCGTCTTCGCCGTCTCGTGGTCGGGCGGCCGGCCCCTCGGATGGGCTGCCATCACCCGCATCAACGCCGCGTGGGCCTGTCGCACGCTGCCGACACGGACGGCGTCCCACACCTCATGCGGCGGGTCGGCGAGGTCGGCGAGCGAGCGCAGCGACATCTCCAACACCGTCAGCCCCGCCGGCGCATGGCCGCGCTCCTGGAGCCAGTCGGAGTAGGCGGCCCAGGCCGCCTCGTCGTCGGGGTCATCGAGTAGCGCCTCGCGGAAGCGCTCCTCCAGTGGCTCGGCGGTCACGCCTCGGGCGAAGAGACACGCCCGCAGCAAGTGCCAGTAGTCGGACGCCAACTCGGAGGGGGCGGTCCGGGGCAGGTGGCGGGCCAGCTCGGGCAGACGCACGCCCTTGAGACGCAGGCCGTCGCCCAGCGGGTCGGAGAGGTTGCAGGAGTCCTCGAACGCCGAACAGGCCCAGTACACCGCCCCCTTGCCCTTGCCCGCCGGGCCGGCCTCGCCGACGGGCTCGCGCGGGCGGAACGGCTATTCGGCTGCACCGTCCGGGAGGCGCCAGTCGTCGTGCAGGAGGAGCTCCGCCCGCGCGGGGTACTTGCGGAGGAAGTGATCGTCGAAGATTTAATAGACGAACTCCAGCTCGTCGTCGTCGTGCAGGACGGTGATCACGTGCGGCCGGCACAGGATCGGCCCCTCGGCGTAGATCGCCTCTACGAGGAACGCCTCCAGCTCCTCGGGGTCGCGCGGCGGCGGGCCTTCGTGTTCGCCTGCCTGGAAGAACAGCGCGAAGCCCGAGACGCCGTGGCCGTGGGCCCCGAAGTCGGGGATACGCTCCGCCTCGGCTGGGTGGGTGCGGCCGAAGTCCCAGTTGCGGCGGATCCAGGCGTTGAGGTCGGCGTCGTCGTAGCGGGCGATCTTCTTGCCCGAGGGGCTGTCGTAGGGGCTGCGCAAGACGAAGTAGACGCCCACCGCGCTGCCCTCCTCGTCCTCAATACGCCGCCCACTCCAGCCCGAGCGCCGTCAACTTCTCACGCTTGGCGATGACCTCCCACGGCGTCTTGGCGTTGCCCTCCGCGATCTTGCCGTACAGCGTCCGCGCCGCCCGGTCGTACTTCTTGCCCGCCGGGTCGCCGGCCTTCTCCTTGCTGGAGACGCGCCACCCCTGGTGGATCGCCTCGATGGGCGGCAGCTCCTTGCGCATCGACCCGAGCAGCGAGTTGTACTCCTCCAGGTACGCGAGCTGGGCCTGGAAGCGGGCCAGGATGTAGTCGTAGTTCGCCTGCCAGCGTGCCGGGGCGTCGTCCTTCATCTTCCCCGCCTCCTTCAGCTCCTCGAGGTCCTCCTCCAGCCGGGCCACGATGCGCGACACCTCCTTGCTCTGGTCGAGGAAGCGCGCCTTGAACTGGTTCTCGGCCATGCCGCCGCCCGCCGGCTTCGTGTACCGCTCGCGCATGATGCTCAGATCGACACGCAGCTTCGCCCGCACGGCGCCGACATCCTTGGCGAGGTCGGCGGGGACCGTGGAGCGCGAGATCGCCCACAGCGTCGCCCGCGCCTTCTGCACCGCCGCCCGCAGCGGGTGGTCCAGCGGCAGCGAGCCGCCGTACTTCTTCATCACGTCGGCGGGGAACGGCGGCAGGCTGCCCGCGGACAGGTCCGCCGCGGCGCCCTCCGCCCCCTTGAGCGACGGCAGGCTGATCTCCGCCAGCAGCTCGGCGATCTCCCTCGCGTTGGCGCCCGACACCGCTGGCAACGCGGGCCGTTCGGCCGCCTTCTCGTCCTTGTCATAGTCCGCGCCGGACGCCGGCTCCTTCCCGTACACAGCCGACGCCTGCTTGACCTTGTGGCCGTCGTTGTCGATGCGCTTGTTGACGGCGTCGCGGAACACCTCGGCGGGGATCGGATCCTCGGGCTTCTGGATGCGGCCCTCCAGCGCCCCCTTGTCGCCCGGGTCCGGGGTCAGCGCCTGGCGGAAGTTGTCGAGGAACAGCCCGAGCGGGGCGTCATCGAACTCGTTGGACACCTGCCCCTTGGAGCAGGACGCCCACACCTGCACCCCCGCCGGCGGGGCGGAGATGGCCTTCTCGAAGGCCTCCGTCATCTCGCCCGAGGTCGGCCTCTCCTGGCCCTGCGCGTTGTTACTGCGGTGGCCATCGAGGATGAACAGCTTCTGCCGGCACTCGGTCTTCGCCATCGCGTCCAGCACCCACGTCAGCGGGATGAGGGTGTCGGCCGCCTCACGCTCGCCCTCGACGGGGATCAGATACGCCTTGCCCTCGATCTCCGCCGTGTGCCCGGCGAACAGAATGATGACGCGGTCCTGCTTGCGCGTGGTCTTCAGGAAGTTGGTGACCATCTCCTCGATGACGGCCTTCAGCGGCGGGCGCGGCGTCTTGACGTGGTGGTCGCTCAGCTCGATGATCTGCGTGAGCGGGATGTTCAGGCCGCGGTTCAGCGAGCTGACGAGGCGGGAGGTGTCGTTGGTGCCGGGCGACCCCGCGGTGATGGGGTTCATGTACAGGTAGTTGTGGACGCTGATGACCAGCGCCCGCCGGGGGAAGCCCGCCGTGCCGACGCCGGACTTGCCCTTCGTCTTCTCCTTCTTCTCCTTCGCCGGCTTCGACCCGTCGCCCTCCCCCGGCTTCGCGCTGGCGAATGCCTTGATCCGCTCCCAGTTGAGGGCCACGGCGATGCCGCCGCCGGCGAGGAGCAGGAGCAGGACGCCGAGCGTGATCCAGGTGCCCATGCCGCTGCCCTGCGGGCGCGGCTTGCGGATGGGGCGTGTGGGGCCTTCCGAGATGGTGTCCTGGTCGTCGAAGGCGAACGCCTGGCCGGGCTTCTGCCTCGGGGTGACCGGCGTCGCGACGGGGGCGGCGACGGGCGGCGGCACCGGCGGCAGAGCCGTGATCGCCGCGGGCGGCGCGGGCGGGGGCGGCGGGGTCTTTCCGCCCGCGGGGGGCGGGGGCGGGACCGGGCGTGCCGGCGGAGGCGGCGGCGGGGTGGGCCGCGACGGCGACGGCGGGGGCGGCGGCACGGCGGGGGCCGTCTGCCGGGCCTGCATGGATGCCCCGCAGCCCTTGCAGCGCACCGCGCGGCCCGCCCACTCCGCGGGCAGCCGCAGCACCGACTTGCAGCCAGGGCACGTCGCCTGAACGACCTGTTGCGACATGTCGCGTCTCCTCCGCCTCACGACCCGTCAGAGACTCATCGGGGATATCCTACCAGACGGACGCCTCGGGGTGTCAAACAGTTCCGGAAGAGGGGACGGCCTGCCGTGGCACCAGCCCAGGGTGCGGCTCTGCGGGCAGGCCCTCGCGAAACCCCGTCCGGCGCAGCGCCGACTCGCGCCGTCCGACGCCCCGCCGGGTACAATGCCCCCTGACACCCTCAGGAGGCCACCCCATGCCGATCGCCCTCACCTGCGACTGCGGGGCGCGTTTCGAGGTCGATGAGTCCTTCGCCGGACGCGACATCCCCTGCCCCGACTGCTCCATCCCCGTCCACACGCCCGCGCGCGCCAACACCTCCCCGCGCCCCTCCTGGGCCGCACTCGCCGCCGCCGCCCTCCTCCTCCCCGGGGCCTTCACCGTCGTCGGCAGCGCCGCCGCCGCACTCCTCGCCTTCTTCGCCCTCTACTCCATCCGCCGTCAGAAGGACGCCGTCGGCGGCACGCGCCTCGCCCTCGGCACCGCCGTCGCCGGCGTCGCCCTCACCGCCCTCACCGTCCTCCTCTGGGCCAGCCCCTCGTGGCTCCCCGTCGGCCGCTGGATACGCTCCCAGGCCCTCGCCGGTCAGGTGGACCCCGCCGGCCCGATGGAATTGCCCTCCTCCGACGGCGTCTGCTCCCTCACCCGCCCCTCCAAAGACTGGGCCAGGGCAACCCGTGGCCGCGTCGGCGACCCCGCCGTCGGCGACCTCCAGAAGGACCGCCTCCTCGTCCTCGCCTACCTCCCCGAGAAGGCCTACGCCGACCTCGGACGCATCGACGGCCAGGGCAACCGCCCCTGGGAGGAGCTGTACACCACACTCAGCGACGAGCTGATCCCCGACCGCGAGCAGCAGGTCGAGGAGTTCCGCCCCTTCGGCCGCGGCCGCGACAACCGCTCCCGCCCCACCACCGAGCTGGGCCCCCAGCGCGGCCTCGGCGTCCTCGACGGCAAACGCGGCCAGGAGTGGACGGTGGACCTCAAACGCGGCGGGCTGCGCTGGCGCTTCCTCATCCGCGCCTTCAAGAAGCCCAACGCCGGACAGAACGACCCCGTCCACGTCGCCCGCGCCTACGCCTCGGCGTCGTCCTTCGCCCGGCTTGAGCCGGAGCTTTCCAAAATCCTCGACTCCTTGAAGTTCGGCCGCTAGCCCGCGCCGGATTCCGGCGCCCGCCGTTGGGCGGCATCGCCTCCTGTCACCGACCATGCCGACGGCCGCATGCCGCCCGGGCCTGGTTCAGGATCAGAGCGAAGGAGGTAACACCCACAGAGGGAGGGTGTGACCGATCTGCACAGCAACTTGCACAGAAACGGCACCGGCCTGTTACCCCCCCTTGAACCAGGCCGCCCCCCGAGACCCCTTTCACGGTTCCCTGGGTGCTAACGGCTCCCCGCTGGCCACTTACTCCTTGCCGATCTTGTACAGCCGCTCCTTGGTGCGGATGTAGAGGGCGCCGTCGGCGACGGCGAACGACGCCAGCGTCCGCTCGCCCAGCTCGTTCTTCGCCACCTCGTCGTACGCCTTGCCCGGCCTGATCACCGTCGCGATGCCGTTCTCCGACAGGAAGTAGATCCTGCCGTCGGCGAGGATCGGCGACGCGGAGTAGCCGGAGCCGCCCAGACGCTTCGTCCAGTGCGCCTCGCCCGTCCTGGCGTCCACGCACGACGCCATGCCGGCATCCGAGACCATGTACAGCTCGTTCCCGACGGCCAGCATCGAAGGCGTGTGCGGGGCGTTCTTCTTGTGCGTCCAGGCGACGTGTGTCTTCGTCACGTCGCCCTTGCCGTCCGGCCTGATCGCGTAGGCGCTGGGGTTGTTGTAGCTCGTGCTGACGTACACCAGGCCGTTGGCGAACACGGGCCGCGGGATCACCGAGTATCCGGTGTAGCCGACACGCCACACCTCCTTGCCCATCTTCAGGTCGTAGGCCCCGACCATGTCGCTCGCCGGGCTGATGACCAGCTTCTTACCGGGCTCGGCCCCGCCGCCGACGGTGATGACCAGCGGCGTGCTGAACGAGAAGGCGTTGCCCGTCTTCGCGGTCCGCTTCTCCTGCCACTTCACCTCGCCGGTCTTCGCGTCGAGGGCCACCAGCTCGCGGATGCTGGCGCCGTCGCGGCTGAAGACGAGCAGGCCGTCGGCCAGGGCCGGCGAGCCGCCGGTGCCGTGGACGGGGGACCACGCGAGCTTCTCGTTCTTCCAGACGGCCTTGCCCTTCAGGTCGAGGCAGGCGGTCCCGAGGTGGCCGAAGTGGACGTAGAGCCTGCCGTCGGCGACGATCGGCGTGGGGCTGGCGTGGCTGTTCTTGTTGTGCTTGTAGTCGGCCTTCTTCGTGAAGACCTCCACGTCCCACTCGGGCTTGCCGGTGCCCGCGTCCAGACAAAGCGCGCGCAGCGACAGGTCGCCCCCCTTGTTGACGGCCGTGGTGAGGTACACCTTCCCGCCGGCCAAAACGGGCGACGACCACCCCAGCCCGGGGATGTCGGCCTTCCAGGCGACGTTCTCCGTCGCGGACCACTTCGTCGGCACCCGCTTGGCGTCGGAGTGGCCCTGGCCGCCGGGGCCGCGGAACTCGGTCCAGTCTTCGGCGGCGAAAAGGGCGAGCAACAGGAGCGGCTGCATGGTGTGGGTTACTTCGTGGTCCAGGTGACGGGCTCGGGGGCGAGGGCGTCCGTCGGCCGCTTGCCGGCGTCGGGCCGGCCCGAGCCGGCCAGACGTGAGATGACGCGGACGGTCATGTCGTGGTCGCACTTGATCTGGCAGGAGAGGCGAACGCCGGTGACGCCCTTGGCGGCGAGGACGTTCTTCTCGGCGACGGTCATGGCGTCGGGCTCGCCGGCGACGAATTCGACGCGGCAGGTGGTGCAGCGGGCGTTGCCGCCGCAGGCGTGCAGTTGATCGACGCCGGCCTCGTCGGTGAGGGCCAGCACCAGACGCTTGTCGGCGGCGACATCGAACGCCCCGACGCCATCGACGGTGAGTTTCGGCACGCGATACCTCCACGGGCAACTGCCAGGATAGGAAGGGGGGCGACGGCCGGCTACGATGGCGGGATGGGGAAGGAACGCAGCATCCGGCTGGTGCGGCCTCCGGCGGACGGCGTGGGCGTGGTGCTGATCGCGCTGCCGCGCGAGACGGCTTACTACACGTTCATGGAGATCCCGTGCGAGATCGGCGGGCGTGGCTTCGCCATGCACCGGACGGGCCTGGGGACGCTGTACCACGTGCGTGTGGGGGAGGCGGAGGACTGCGACTGCGACTGCCGCGGCTTCCTGCGCTGGGGCTACTGCAAGCACGTCCTCGGCCTGCTGGCCCTCATCAACGCGGGCCGGCTGTGACGCTCAGGTGCCGGGGTACGTCGGGTTCACGGTGCGATCGGCAGCCTGTTGTCTCTTGCCGAGGAGGACTGCTCCCGGCGCCTGGCCACCGAGGGCAAGTCGCGCACCGTCTACGACTCGCTGGCCGCCCTCAACGAAGACGGCGGCGGCGGCCACCTGCGCTTCAACCCGGACGGCAGTTTCACCTCTCTCGCCGTGCGTGATCGCGCGTGATACCAGGTGACCGAGCGGCGCGGGTGGCCGTCACGGCTCGCGGACGGGCTGCAAGGGGTGGCCACGCTCGTCGTAGAACGCCTCATGCAGCAGGAACACCTGCCGCGCGCTGAGGCCGGCGCCGGTGAGCTTCTTGCCGAGGACGCGGTAGGCGTAGCGGTCGAGCCTGCGGCCCACGAGCGCGTGGAAGTGCCGCGAGCACAGGTCGATTTCCAGCGGCTCGCGGCCGTGGAGCGGGAAGGTCAGATAGGGCACCGTGCCTTGATGCCCGCAGACGCAGCAGGGGCGCTGCCGGGTGGGGATGGCGAGGGGCGCCCCCTCGCCGCAGGCGAGCTGCTCCTGGCAGTCGGGGCACACGACGTGGTCGCCGATGCGGTCCCATGGGCAGCCAGAGGCCTGACACCGCGAGCAGGGGGCCAGGGGCGACTGCCCGGAGTTCCTGACGAGCCTCGGCCCTTCCATCGCTCACCCCCCCGAACCGGCCTTTCGCCGACAAGCCGCTACATGACATCGGCCGGGAGGTGGCGCGGATTCCAATCGTTCCGACGGCGTTACGGCCATTCACGCCCCTGTTGCGGGGGGTTTACACGGATTCAGGCGGGGGCGTCAAAACTGGGGCCTGGAGCAGACGGCACCGGATGTGCATGCGGGGCGGCCTCGTACTCGACCTGGGCCGAACGCCGCGAGGGCACACCATGAACGCCATCATCCGTCCCGACCTGACCGTGTTACGCCGCCTGCCGACGATCCATCAGGTGGCGGAGTCCTGGGGCCGGCTGGAGCTGAAGCTGGAGACGATCGACACGCGGTACTGGATCACCACGGAGGGCGCGCCGCGCAAGACGAGCGGTCTGCCGCTGAACTACGTGATCGACTACGTGACGGTGGAGAAGCGGAACCAGGACGGTCGTTGGGATCTGAAAGCGGTGTACAGCCCGGAGGCATGGAAGCTGTCGCAGGGGTTCGATTACTGCCAGGTCCTTACGGCGGAGCTGGAGCGGCAGCGTGCGGCGCTGGAGGAGCGGTTCAGCTGGGACACGGTCCGCGAGATCGAGTCGCTGGAGCGCGAGCTGTCGCTGGCGAATGCCGCCATCTTCGAGCTGTCGGAGCGTGTGCGGCAGTCGTGGCTGTGAGGTGGAGGGCACCGAGCTCTCGCCTCCCCCGGCTGAAACCCGCTCCCACACAACGTCCAGCCCTCGATTCCGTAAACTTTCCGCAACGGGCGGCCGGACGCCCGCGCACCCGTCACGGACGGCATCGCCGCCCCAATCCCTTCCATTGCACCGGATTGCGCCGCCGCACCGCCTCGGGGAGGCGGGCGGATTCAGACCCGGCGTATAATTTGCTTCACGGCCCGTTGTTCGTGGACTGCCGCACGTTCGCGGACTATGCTTCGTTGGCCGCCGGGCCGAGCCGGGCGGCCAATGATTCCCCGTCCGCCGCCCCCGGCGGATGACGATATGGCGTGGGGCCCGGCCCTCAGCGCCGGCCCCCCGAGGTTCACCGTGGCACCGGCGAACGACACCCCACGGACCGCGCCCGGCGAGGCCAGAGCCTGCGCCGTCGTCCTGGCCGTGTCGTTGGTAGTCTTTACCTGGGCCTACTGGACGACTCTGGCGTCCCTCGTCCGCCGCTGGTCGCTCGACCCCCAGTATACACACGGATACGTCGTGCCGATCTTCGCGGCCCTGGTGTTGTGGGTGCGCCGCGACTGGTTCCCGACCAGGCACGTCGGGCCCTCATGGTGGGGCGTCCCCCTCATCGCCGCCGCCGCCCTCTGCCGCCTCTGCGGCTCCCTGTACTCCTTTGAATGGCTGGAAGGCGGCTCGGTGATGCTCGCCCTGGCCGGCCTGTGCTGGATGACGATGGGCTACCGCGTCCTCCGCTGGGCCCTGCCCGCCTTCGTCTTGCTCGTCTTCGTGCTGCCCTGGCCCTGGCAGGTCGATCAGATGCTGACGATGCCCCTGCGCCGCCTCGCCACCGTGTGCAGCACCTTCGCCCTCCAGGTCCTGGGCGTCCCCGCCCTCGCTCGCGGCAACATCATCGTCATCAACGGCCTGGAGGTCGGCGTCGTCGAGGCCTGCTCCGGCCTCGGCATGCTCATGACCTTCTTCGCCCTCAGCACCGCCGTGTCATTCGCCGCGGACCGCTCGCGTTTCGATAAGATGGTCATCTTCCTCAGCGCCGTCCCCATCGGCGTCCTGATGAACGTGGCACGGATCACCGTCACGGTGTTCCTCTTCCAGTACGCCAGCGCCGATGTGGCCAAGGTCGTGTTCCACGACGTGGCCGGGTGGGTCATGATGCCCGCCGCGCTGGCGGTCCTCTGGCTGGAGCTGGTTCTCCTCGGGTGGCTGTGGCTGCCGGAGGAGAAGGGCCGCCCGGTCCCCGTCCCGCCGCGGCGGAGCCGCACCTCCGCCCCCGTGTCCGCGCCCTCTCCGTCCCGCATGGCCGACACACGCCCGGTCGGCGAGCTGAAGCCCCTCGCCATGCAGCCGGACCCGCTCCAGGAGATGCCAGATGCCGCCTCATGACCCGAGGAAGACGATGCCGTCCAAGAGCCCCGATTCCGCCCAGGGTCACCACCTCAACGGCGTGCCGCACTACGACGGCGCGCCCCCCCACGCCCCCGCGGAGCCGCCGGCGGCCCTCTCCAGCGCCCCCAGCCTCGGCGCGCTAATGCACTCCCTGCGCCGCTCGTGGACCACGGTCCTCCCCGTGGCCCTCCTGCTGGGCCTCCTCGCGGGCGCCGCTGCGTGGTTCATGGTCCCGGCCCAGTACACCAGCTCCATCAGCTTCCGCATCCTGTCCCGGCCCGTCCTCGGCGCCCTCGACGGCGACGAGATCTTCGCGAACGTGCAGAAGGCCCAGACCGCCTACATGCGCAGCGAGCCCATCCTGGCCGAGGCCATCGTCAAGTCGCGCGTCATCGAGCAGTACGGCACGGTCTACACCGCGCAATCCCTGTCGAAGAAACTCACGCCCCACTTCAACGACGGCCCCGAGGTGCTGGGGGTCATGCTGTCGGGCGAGAACCCCGAGGCGGTCGCCGTCCTCCTCAACGCCCTGGGGGATGTGTACCCCGCCCGCAACCTCGCCAACGACGAGGCCAAGGTCAAGGCCAGCATCGAGGAGAAGGAGAAGCAGCTGCGGGCGTTGGCCGAGGACCTGCGCCAGGCCCGCATCAACCTGTTCGCCGCCGAGAAGCGGGAGGGGTTGTTCGCCGAGGCCGCCCTCGCCAAGAGCCTGGAGGAGGCCACCCAGGGCCGCCAGACCGCCGAACGCGACCTCCGCGCCGCCAAGGCCAGCCTCGCCGACCTCGAGGGCCAGAAGACCGCCAAGGAGCGTCGCATCAAGAGCCCGCTCGACGTGACGGTCAGCGACGCCCAGGCGGAGGTGGAGGCGCTCAAGACGGCCGCCTACGTCAACCTGATGAAGGACATCGACGAGCTGAAGAAGAAGATCAAGGGCATCCGCGACGTGGCCGCCGAGAGCGAGCTGCCCCGCCTCCTCGCCGAGCCGATCCGGCAGCTGGACCGCCTGGAGCGCGACCGCGAGCGCCTGCTCGGCAGGGCCCGCTCCCAGCTCGCCAAGGACGAGCAGGACCGGGCCGTCGAGAAGGACCGCCGCGACCTGGGCGATATCGAGGAGAAGATCGAGCGGGCCAGGCAGCTCAAGGCGACCCTCGATGACGAGGTGGCCAAGTGGACGCGCGAGGTCCTCCGCTTCCACAAGGACGGCCCCAAGGCACCCCCGTCGGTCCTCGCCCTGCGCGACCAGGTGGATCACATCATGCGTGAGCAGACGCGCATCGCCGAGCAGAAGGCCGGCCTCCGCAGCCTGCTGCCGGTCACCCCGCGCGTCAGCCGCCTGACCGAGGCGTTCGTCCCGACCGAGAAGGAATACTCCCGCCCCCTCAAGTACGCCCTCGGCGCCTTCGCCATCGTCTTCGGGCTGTCGCTCGTCGGCGGCTGCCTCTTCGAGGCCCGCCACCGCAAGGTCTCCGCCTCCGACGACGTGCGTCAGGGCCTCGGCCTCCGCGTCATCGGCACCCTGCCCGCCCTGCCCTCCGCCGCCCGTAAGAAGTCGGCCTCCGCCCTCTCGCTCGGCGGGCTGGACAGCCAGTTCGGCCTCACCGAGGCGGTGGACGCCGTCCGCACCACGCTGCTGCACGCCCCGCACGCCGACGGCGCCCGCATCGTCATGATCACCAGCGCCACCACCGGCGAGGGCAAGACGACGCTCGCCAGCCACCTGGCCGCTAGCCTCGCCCGCGCTTGGCGCAAGACGCTCATCATCGACGCCGACCTGCGCAACCCGAACGCCCACGGCCAGTTCGACCTGCCGCAAGGGCCTGGCCTCGCCGAGGCCCTCCGTGGCGAGATCGAGTTCGAGGACGCCATCAAGCCCACCCTCCTGGGCCGCCTGTGGATGCTGCCCGCCGGCCAGATGGACGGCCACGCCCTCCAGGCCCTGACGCAAGACGGCCTCGCGAACGTCTTCGAGCGTCTCAAGGACCAGTTCGACTTCATCGTCATCGACACGTCGCCGGTCGTCCCGGTGCCGGACGCCCTGATGCTCGGCAAGCACGCCGACGCGGTGATCCTCTCCGTCATGAAGGACGTGAGCAGCATGCCGGCGGTGTACGCCGCCCAGCAGAAGCTCGAGGACCTCAACATCCGCGTCCTCGGCGCCGTGGTCATCGGCGAGAAGACCGAGACCTACGGCCGCCCCGTGCCGTACGGGCCCATCCCCAACACTTGACAGGGGTGAGGGGTGAGGGGTCAGTAAGAAAGTGAACAGCCAAATAAAGACAAGAAAGACCCCAACACTTCCCATGCCCCCGACCTCTCTCGTTGTCTTGGCTGTTGACTGGCTGTTGTTCTTGGCTGTTGACTGGCTGTTCTCTTACTGACCCCTGACCCCTGACCCCTGACCCCTATGAGATTTGCCCCGATCCTGGTCGGTCTGGGCCTGCTGGCGGCCGGCGGGGTCGTCCACGGCCTGTGGAACGGCCGCTGGTCGTCCTCAACGGCCCTGCCCGACGCCGCGGCGAAACTGGACGGGCTGCCAGAGGACGTCGGGGCATGGAAGGGCGAGGCGCACGAGCAGGACCCCGAGGCGCTGGCGCTGACGGGGGCGGCGGGGCACTACAGCCGCACCTTCACCGACCCGACGACAAAAGACAAGGTGCTCGTGATGCTCCTGTGCGGCAAGCCGTCGCACATGGTGGTGCACCGCCCGGAGGACTGCTACCGGGCGGCGGGTTACGAGATGGCCGGGCCGGCCATTCGTATCAAGGTCAAGCCGGAGGGCGGCCAGGATTCGGAGATGTTCACCGGCGTCTTCGGGCGCGACGAGGCCGGCGGCCCGACCCAGCTCCGCATCTTCTGGTCGTGGCTGGGCTCCAGGGAGGGCGCGAAGTGGGAGGCGCCGGCCAACCCACGCTTCCACTTCGCCCGCCAGCCGGTGCTGTACAAGCTGTATGTGATTCGCAACACCGCCGGCATGCCCGTGCCGGCCGGGCAGGACCCGGCGGTGCGCCTCCTCGGCGAGCTGCTGCCGATCCTCGACAAGGCCCTGATTCCTCAATGACGAGGACGGTTCGATGACCATCCGCGCCGACAATCACGTGGCCCTCCAGGAGCCCCCGGCCAGCGCCTCCCCCCAGGGGACGGCCGAGCGGCCGAAGCCGGGCCTGCTGCCGCGCCCCGTCAAGGCGTCCGCGCCGGTGACGTGGTACGGCCCCGTCAAGCGCTTCTTCGACATCGCCGCCGCACTCACCCTCCTCCTCCTCACCCTGCCCATCCTCCTTCTCGCCGCTTTGCTGGTGCGGCTCACGTCCCGCGGCCCGGCCTTCTACTCGCAGACCCGCGTCGGCCTCAACGGGCGGCCCTTCACCATCTACAAGCTGCGTTCGATGGTGATCGAGAGCGAGGCCAAGGGGGCGCAGTGGTGCAAGAACGGCGACCCGCGTGTCACCTGGATCGGCCGCTTCCTCCGCCGCAGCAAGATCGACGAATTGCCCCAGCTCTGGAACATCCTGCGCGGCGACATGAGCCTGGTCGGCCCGCGCCCCGAGCGTCCGGAGTTCGTACCCCAGCTCGATGCGGCCATCCCCGGCTACAAGGAGCGCCTCCAGGTGCTGCCCGGCCTGACCGGGCTTGCGCAGATCCACCTGGAGGCCGACACCGACCTCGCCAGCGTCGAGAAGAAGCTGGCGTTCGACCTCTACTACGTCAAGCACCTGTCCTTCTGGAATGACCTGAAGATCGTGCTGGCCACGGTGGTGCACGTCTTCAAGCCACACGTCGCGGACAAGTGGTTCTTTTCGCTGTCGCCGCAGAAATGCGCCGAGGACCTGGGCGCCGAGCGGAGCGCCGCCCAATGACCACCGCCACCCAAGCACGGCCCCGCCCCCGGCCGGCCGGGCCGCCCAGGCGCCCGAAGCCCCCGGAGCCGAACGGGCTGGCGTTCGGCCTGTTCCTCATCGTCAACGCCGTCCTCTTCATCCGCCCGTCCGACGTTCTCCCCGCGCTCGAAGGCGTCGAGCTGTACCAGTACGCCATCCTGTGCTGCCTCGCCGTCGGCTTCCCCGCCATCATCGAACACCTCCAGCCGACGAACCTGGAGAAGCGGCCCATCGACCTGTGCGTCATGCTCTTGCTCCCGGTCATCCTCATGTCGCACCTCGTCGGCGGCAGGCCCGAGCAGATGCTCGTGGACGGCTTCTTCTTCTTCAAGATCGTCGTCTACTACCTGTTGTTCGTGTCGCTGGTGACGACGCCCGCCCGGCTGCGCCTGTTCTGCGCCTGCCTCATCCTGTTCGCCTGCGCCGTGGCGGTCCTCGCCGCCATGGACTTCCACAAGGTGATCAAGCTGCCGCGTGGCATCGACCGCTGGGGCCGGACCGTCCTCGAGGACGAGACGCGGATGTACGGGCCCGGCATCTTCCAGGACCCCAACGACGTGTGTGTCCTGATCACCGCGTCGCTGCTGCTGCTGCTGGGCCGGCTGGCCGACGTGAAGGCGGGGCTCCTCCGCTGGGGCTGGCTGGTGCCGCTGGGCGTGCTGGGCTACGGGCTCTACCTGACCCGCTCGCGGGGCGGCATGCTGGCGCTGCTCGCCGGCCTGGCCGTCATGGGGGCCATTAAGTGGGGCTGGCGGCGCGTGCTGCTCCTCGGCGTGCTGCTCGGGCCGCTGCTGGCGGGGGCGGTGTTGCTGTCGCGCGGGGTGGACCTCGACTCGCACCAGGACAGCGGGCAGACCCGCGTGCAGTTGTGGAACGAGGGCCTAGGCATGCTCCGCGCCAACCCCCTCTTCGGCAAGGGGATGAACCGCTTCCATGAGGACGGCGTCGGGCACGTCGCCCACAACTCGTACATCCACGCCTTCGGCGAGCTGGGGATGCCGGGCGGCGTCCTGTTCCTCGCCGCGGTCTGGCTCGCCCTGGAGGGGCTACTGTGGCTATGCGCCCCGGCGCCGGGGCCGCGGCCCGCGCCCCGCCGCCTCCTCGACCCCGAGCTGGGGCAGGTACACCCCTACGTCGCCGGGTGCGTGGCCGCCTACGCGGCGGGCATGTTCTCGCTGACGCTGAATTACCTCGTCGTCACCTACACCTTCCTGGGCATGGCGAGCATGGTTCTGGCCACGGCGGAGACAACGCCGCCACGCCCCCCCGCACGATTCGAGGCCTCGCTGTGGATGCGCATGCTGTTGCAGGGGGTGGCGTTCCTGATCGGGATGTTCCTCCTGATCCGCCTCCTGTTCCGGGCTTGAGCGCCGAGCCCGAGGCGCTGGCCAGCCGGGCCATCCGCGGCGGGGCCGTGCTGATGGCCGCACGCATCGGCATGCTCGCGTTCAGTTGGACGGTGACGCTCATCATGCCACGGCTGGTGGGGACACGCGGCTACGGGGTGATGACGTGGGGCTTCGTCTTCCTGTACCTCGCGGAGATCTTCGCGGAGGCCGGCCTGGGCCGCGCCCTCGTGCAGAAGGAGGACGCCCGGCCCGAGGACAGGGACCGGGTCTTCACGCTCAGCCTGACGCTGACGGCGGCGCTGTACCTCGGACTGTTCGTGTCGGCGGGGCCGCTCGCGGACTACGTCGGCCTGCCGGAGTTCGCCCTGTTCCTGCGCGTCCTGGGGATGGCGATCTGGCTGGTGCCGTTCCGCACGGTGGCGCTGGCCGTCCTCGACCGCGAGCAGAAGTTGGGGCGGCTGGCGGCGGCGCACGTCGTCACCTCGGCGCTGCAGGCGGTGCTGGTGCTGGGGCTGGGCCTGGCGGGCGCCGGCTACTGGGCGCTGACCGTCGGGGCGCTGACGGGCAACCTGATCGAGGCCGTCGCCCTGGTGGTGGCGTCGGGGTGGCGTCCGCGTCTGGCGTGGCCGGGGCCGGAGAGCCGCTCCCTCATGTGGTTCGGCGTGACGGCGGCGGGGGGGACCCTGCTGTGGTTCGTCTACGACAACGCCGACTTCGCCATCGTGGGCCGGCTGTTCGGGCCGGAGACGCTGGGGCGATACTCGCTGGCGTTCATGCTCATGACGCTGCCGGTACAGAAGCTGACGGGGAACGTCAACCAGGTGGCTTACCCGGTGTTCTGCCGGCTGCAGAATGACCGCGCCCGGCTGAGCGCCTGGTTCCTGCGCGTGACGGTGATGCTCGGCTTCGTCGGGGCGCCGGCCCTCGTGGGGATGGCCCTGGTGGCCGACGACGCCATCGGCCTGGTGTACGGGCCGGACTGGGAGGCGGCGGTGCTGCCGTTCCGCGTCCTGGCGGCGGTGGGCGTGGTGCGGCTGTACGCGGCGACACTGCCGCCCCTGTTCAACGCCGTCGGGCGGCCCGACATCGTGCTATGGTATACGGCAGCGTGCCTGTTGATGCTGCCGCCGGCGCTCCTCGTGGGCGGCCTGGCGGGCGGGCTGGGCGGCGTGTGCCTGGCCTGGCTGATCGTCTACCCGCTGGTGGTGGCCGGCCTGATCGTGCGGACGCGGGCGGAGACGGGCTTCGGGCTGATCGACTTCCTGCGTCCGCAGGCGCCGATCTTCGGGGGGTGCGTGGTGATGGCGGGCGTCGTCCTCTTGCTGCGGTCCATGATGACGCCGGGGTGGGAGCGTCTGACCGCGTCGGCGCTGGCCGGGGCGGCGACGTATGCCGGGGTGATGCTGCTGGCGGGCCGGGGCGGCGTGCTCGCGGACGTGCGTGGCCTGTGGGCGGAGCTGCGTGGCGGATGAGTGCTACAGTACAAGGGCGGCCCAGGCGCCGCCCTTCCCTATGGGCCAGGTGACACGAAGCATGACACGAAGCGGACCGGACGAAGAGCTGGCGGGCCTGATGCGGCCCGACTGGGCGGGCCCGCCGCCCGTCAACGTGGGGGGCGTCTGGTCGTTCCTGGGTCATAGCGCGCCGCCGGGCGACGGCCTGGCCCTGGCGCGATGGATCTACCGCCACCACCGGGAGATCCAACCCATGTGCGGGGCGCCCGACGTGGCGGCCCGGCTGCGGGCGTCACCGGGGTTGATGGCGGACTGCCCGGCGTCCGTCGAGGAGGTCACCGAGGCGGCCGGGGTCGCGCAGTTCGGCCAGGTGCTGAACGACCTGGACCGGATCCGCCAGCACGCCCGGCCGGCGGAGTACCCAACGCTGAAGCTCCTGCGCTCGGCGATGAAGCCGGCGGAGGACGCCACGGTCCTCGACCTGGGTTGCTCGGCGGGCAGGCACCTGCGCGAGGCGCAGGCGCTCGTGCCGTGCCGCCTCGTCGGCCTGGACCTCGACCTGCTGGCGATGCAGCTCGGCGGGCTGGCCTTCGCGGAGGCAGGGCTGCCGGCGCCGACGTGGGCGTGCGCCAGCATCACCGACCTGCCGTTCGCCTCAGGCCGGTTCAGCCACGTCATCACCGCCGGAACGCTGTCGCTGCTGCCTGTGCGGCGCGGCCTGAGCGAGATCAGGCGCGTGCTACGCCCCGGCGGGCAGCTCATCCTAACCATCGAGGGGCCGGGCCTCTGGCGATGGCTTTATGATAGCGCGCCGGCGCTGAGTTTGCAGAGGCTTCAACTGCTCCGCTGGCGGGTCGGCGGGATGCTGTTGGACGTGGGCCTCGACTGGCAGGCCAACCCGTGGACGCGGCGCCTGGCAGGCCTGACGCCGATGAGGCCGGGCCTGATCGGGCGGCTGGTCCGCGAGGCGGGCTTCGAGGTGGACAGCTGCGGCACGCTAACGCGCTACCGCGGCCTGCCGCGGGTCGTGACCGTGGTGGCCCGCAAGAGGGGGGGCGGGTGATGGTGGCGGTCATTACCGAGGCGGGGGCGACCCGCGGTGCCGGCCTGGCGTCGCTGTTGTGCTGCCCCGAAGACGGGATGACGCTGGAGGGCGACACGGCACGCGAGGTGGGCTGCGTCACGTGCGGGGCGGTTTACCCGGCGCACGACGGCATCCTTCGCTTCCTGCGCGAGTCGGATCTGGTGGCGGTCCAGCGCGACGAGGTGGGCGTGCGCGACAGGGAGGCCGATCGTTACGACGGCGAGATGCCACCCATGTCCGACTCCGTCGAGATGCCGCTGGGGCTGAAGGCGCTCGGCGTGCGTCCCGGCGACGCGGTGGCCGAGGTCGGCTGCGGGACCGGGCGTTTCACCCTCCGTTATGCGGCCAGCGCGGCCGCCGTCGCGGCGCTGGACTTCTCGGCGGTATCGCTGGCAAGGCTGCGGGACCGGTTGCGGGCCGAGACGCGGGCCAGGGTGCTGCTGGTGCAGGCCGACGGGTGCCGCCCGCCACTGCGTCCGGGGGCGTTCACGCGGGCCGCCTCGTTCAACATCCTCCAGCACATCCCCGGCGACGGCGCCCGCCGCGCGGCTCTGGCCCGCTGGGCGGCCCTGCCGGCGCCCGGCGGGCCGTTCGTCCTGACCGCCTACCACTGGTCATTGCACAAGCAACGCCTCGCAGCCCGCGGCGAAGGCGATTACACCGCCAAAGAGGGCAGGCACCCCAACGGCCTGTACTACTACAACTTCGAGGAGGCGGAGATGCGGGCGATGTTCGCCGAGGCCGGCCTGGAGGCCGGCCTCGTCCAGGGGCTGATCCTCGGCTTCCGCGGCGGGCGTCTCCTCGGCCCGCTGCTGGCGCCGTTGAACCGCCTGATCGCCGGCACGCGATGGTGCAGGCGGCGCAGCCATTACCTGCTGCTCAGGGGCGTGCGCCGGACGGCCCGTCCGGAGGGGGCTCGATGAAAGTCGTCGCGGTGGCCGGGGCGCGGCCCAACTTCATGAAGATCGCCCCCCTCATGTGGGAGATGCGCAAGCGGCACGGCCTGGAATCCTACCTCGTCCACACGGGCCAGCACTACGACGAGAAGATGTCGAAGCTGTTCTTCGAACAGCTGCACATCCCCAAGCCCGACATCGACCTCGGGGTGGGGAGCGGCTCGCACGCGGTGCAGACGGCGGAGGTGATGAAGAAGTTCGAGGCGGTGCTGCTCGACCAGAAGCCCGACGCGGTGCTGGTCGTCGGCGACGTGAACTCGACCATCGCCTGCGCCCTGACGGCGGTGAAGCTCGGCGTGAAGGTCGCGCACGTCGAGGCGGGCCTGCGGAGCCGGGACCGCACCATGCCGGAGGAGATCAACCGCATCCTGACGGACGCCATCAGCGACTGGCTGTTCGTCACCGAGCCGGCGGGGGTGGTGAACCTGCGCCGTGAGGGCGTCGACGAGGCCAAGATCCACCTCGTCGGCAACGTCATGATCGACACGTTGCTCTCATGCCGCGAGCGGGCCGAGGGGTCGGCGATCCTGGAGACGCTGGGGGTGAAGGATCGCGCCTACGCCGTGCTGACGCTGCACCGGCCCGCGAACGTGGACGACCCCGCGACGTTCGCCCGCCTCTTCGGCGCGGTGAGGAGGCTGGCGGCGGAGGCCCCGATCGTTTTCCCTGTCCACCCGCGGACGCGGCGCTCGCTCTCGGCCATAGGCGCCGACGTGACGCCGGGCGTGATCCTGACGGAGCCGCTGGGGTATCTTGACTTCATGAAGCTGATGGCGAACGCCCGGGTGGTGCTGACGGACTCCGGCGGCATCCAGGAGGAGACGACGGTGCTGGGCGTGCCGTGCCTGACGCTGCGGCTGAACACGGAGCGGCCCATCACCTGCGAGCAGGGGACGAACCGCCTGGTGGGCCTCGACCCGGACGCCATCGTGGCGGCGGGCCTGGAGGTGCTGGGTGGTGGCGTGCGGACGGCGCGGATCCCCGACGGCTGGGACGGCTCGGCGGCGGCGCGGATCGTGGACGTGTTGCAACGGGGGTGATCAGCCCATCCCCGTCAGTAAGACGGCCTCGGCCAGCTCCAGCGCGTCCACCGGCCAGTACTCCCGCGCCCTGGGGTGTGCCGTGCCGGTGCCCTCCTCCGGGCGGCAAGCCAGCAGCGAACGCACCCACTGGGCGGGGACGGCGTCGCGGCCATGCACGGCCCCGAGGAGGGCGCCGGCGATGGCCCCGTTGGTGTCGGTGTCACCGCCGGACATGACCGTCCGCACGACGCCCTCCTCCAGCGAGGGGGCGTGCAGGAGCTGGAAGAAGGCGTTGCGCAGGGCGATGATGACGTGGCCCATCTGCCGCTCGTAGTTCGGCGGCGGGCCTTCGCGTGCGCCCTCCAGAGCAGCCTTCACCGCCGGCACCTCCGCGGCCGCCAGGGCCGTGCGGTAGGCGGCCTCGGCGTCGCCGGAGGTAATCGCCACGGAGATGGCGGCGCAGTAGCTCGCGCAGGCATCGACGCACACCGGGTTGGGGTGGGTGAGGCGGCTATCGCGGCGGGCGATGTCGGCGGCCCGCGACGGGTCGCCGGCGGCGAGGATGCCGATGGGGCTGCAGCGCATCAGGGAGCCGTTGGCCTCGCTGTCGTGTTTGGCGTTGCGTGAGACGGCGTCGAGGCGTTCGGCGCGGCTCATCGACGGGCGTACGGAGCGCAGCGCGCGGGCGGTGGTGCCGCCGATGTCGAACGTCTGGGGGTCGTTGACCCAGTCGGCGTAGGCGTCGAGGACGTGGGCGTCGTTGTACCCGCCTTGTTCGACGATGGAGCGGGCGAGGAGGAGGGCCAGCTCGGAGTCGTCGGTGGGCTGTCCGGCGAGGTTGCGCCAGGTGCCGCCGTCGGCCAGCTCGCGCAGGCCGTCGGGGTACTTCTGGCGGATGTCGGCGGCGGAGTCGAACTCGACGAGGCCGCCGAGGCTGTCGCCGCCGAGCTGGCCGAGGAGGCAGCCCACGGCGCGGGCGAGGACGGCGGGCTGGGGCGCGGCCTGGCCGACGGGGGTGCGTACGGGGCCGAAGCGGCGGCCGCGGAAGAGCTGGGGTGTGTCGGGCACGGGGCGGCCTCCTGGGGCGCGTGCAGGCATTATCGCCGGACGGGGCGGGGAGGGCTAGTTTTTACGCGTGAGGGTGGGGTAGGATCGGAGGGAGGGAGGAGGGCACGGGGATGAAGACCGAGAACGCCGACGGGGTGGTTTTCCTGGAATCGGCCCCGAGCCGGACGGCGATCCATCATTCGGAGCTGCCCGCCGCTGTGGGCGCGGGTCCGATTGACCGTGAGTATGAGCTGTTCCGCCGTGAGATCGGCCGCTGGCTGGCCGAAGGGCACGAGGGCAAGTTCGCGCTCGTGAAGGGGGAAGAGGTCGTCGGCCTCTACGAGGACGAGCGACAGGCTTTCAGGGAAGGCTACAGACTGTTCCACCAGACCGGGTTCATGGTCAAGCAAATACTGACGCACTACCCACTCCTCAAACTCCCCACTCGGTACTACCCACCGTGCCCCGCGAAACCTACCCCTTGAACCCCGATGAGGGGCCGCTCCTCCCCGTCAGTGTGGGGCTGCCTCTGGCCGACGCCCAGGATCGTCTGGCGCAGGGGCAACCGGCCCCCGCCCCTTTTCAAGTACCGGCCCTGGTGGACACGGGCAGCAACGTGACCTGCGTGTCCGCCCACGTCATTCGCCTGCTCGGGCTCCGCCCGACCCGAGCCGGGACTTCCCAGAATGTCGGGGGGATAGTCAAGGTCGATCTCTACACGATCAATCTCACCCTGTTGACCATGACCTACGCGGATCTCCTCGCCTTCACGGACCTTGCGGTCATGGGCCTCCCCTACCCGCTCGACGCCGTCGAGGCCATCATCGGGCGCGACCTGCTCGATCAGATGCACTTCCATTACGACGGCCCCGGCGGGACGTTCACCCTCGCCGACTGACCCCCCTATAATCCCATAGCCCGCCCCCTCTCCCTGCCTCATCAAGGAGGCCGCACCGTGGACACTCCCATCGTCGGAAGGAATCTCATCGCCGGGAAATGGCGCGACGGCGGCACCGCTTTCGATAGCCGCTCCCCTTCGCGCCCTGACGAGGTCATCGGCACGTTCCCCGCTGCCGACGCCTCCGTGGCGCGCGAGGCCGTCGCCGCCGCGCGGGCGGCGCAGCCGGGGTGGCGGCGCACGTCGCGCGTGCTGCGGGCCGAGCTGTTCGACAACCTGGCGCAGCTGGTCAAGCGCGACACGGACGCCCTGGCCCGCCTCATGGCCCGCGAGTGCGGCAAGGCGCTGGCGGAGTGCCGCGCCGAGGTCGTCGAAGGCCTGCACATGATCCAGTACGTCTTCGGCACCGGACGCCTGCCCGCCGGGCAGGTGATCGCCTCCGAGATCGCCGAGAAGGACGCCTACGTCCTGCGCAAGCCGTGGGGCGTCGTCGCCGTCATCACGCCGTGGAACTTCCCCTTCGCCGTCCCCCTGTGGATGCTCGGCCCGTCGCTCGTCGAGGGCAACACCTGCGTCTTCAAGCCGTCGGAGGACACGCCGGGGGTGGGGCAGCGGCTGGTGGAATTGTTCGTCGAGGCCGGCTTCCCGGCCGGCGTGCTGAACCTCGTCCACGGCGACGGCGTGGCCGGCGAGGCGCTGGTTCGCGACCCCGGCGTCAACGTGGTGTGCTTCACCGGCAGCTACGAGGTGGGCCGCAAGATCCAGGAGATCTCGGCGTCGATGCCGGACCGCATCGTGGCCGCCGAGATGGGCGGGAAGAACGCGGTCATCGTGTGCGAGGACGCCCGCGGCGACATCGCCATCCCCGCCGGCATCCTGTCGGCGTTCAAGACGACGGGGCAGCGGTGCGTCTCCGCGAGCCGCATCCTGATCCATCACGCCATCTACGACCGCTACGTCGAGGAGTTCACCAGGCACGCGGCCAACGTCCGCTACGGCGACCCGCTGGATGTGAACACCTTCGCCGGGCCGCTGATCAACGAGGCCGCGGTCGAGAAGGTGCTAGCGTACAACGCCCTGGCGCGCGAGGAGGCCGACAAGATGCTCCTCGCGGGGGAGCGCATCCACCCCGGCGGGCTGAACGGGTGGTTCGTGGGGCCGTGCGCCTACGCGATGCGTCACCGGCACGATTCGCGGTGCCTGCGCGAGGAGGTGTTCGGGCCGCACGTCGCCCTGGTGCCGTTCAAGGACGACGCCGACGCGGCGCGGATCGCCAACGATGCGGAGTACGGGCTGTCGCTGGCGGTGATCACGGAGAGCTTCAGGCGGATCCGGTACTTCCGCGAGGAGTGCGAGTACGGCATGGGGTACGTGAACCTGCCGTGCATCGGCGCGGAGGTTCATCTGCCGTTCGGCGGGGTGAAGAAGAGCGGCAACGGGCACCCGTCGGCGGCGGCGCTGGTGGACGCGGTGACGCACCGGGTGGCATGGACGGTGAACCACGGCTACGAGATCAAGATGGCGCAGGGGCTGTCGTCGAGCATCCAGGGCTCGCCGGGCTGAGGGCTTGTCGTAGAGCACGCTTCCAGCGTGCTCCGGCGTTGCGCCGCGCGAGAGCACGCTGGGAGCGTGCTCTACGAAAGGAGTTTCCGATGGAGCTGAATCCCCGCTGGCACTTCGACGGCAAGGACGTACCGCACCTGGCCACCGCCTTGCCGGGGCCGAAGGCGAAGGCCCTGCTCGCCATCGACGAGCGTTACGTGTCGCCGTCGTACACGCGCATCTACCCGCTGGTGGTGGAACGCGGGTCCGGGGCCGTCATCGAGGACGTGGACGGCAACCTGTTCCTCGACTTCACCGCCGGCATCGCCGTGACGGCCACGGGGCACTGTCATCCACATGTCACCGCGGCGATCAAGGACCAGGCCGACAAGCTGCTGCACATGTCGGGGACGGACTTCTACTACGGCCCGCAGATCGAGCTATCGGAGCGGCTGGCGAAGGCCGGGCCGTGGGGCAGCGAGCGGCGCGTGTTCTTCACCAACAGCGGGGCGGAGGCCATCGAGGCGGCGCTGAAGCTGGCGCGGCACCACACGGGGCGGTCGCGCGTGCTGTCGTTCTTCGGCAGCTTCCACGGGCGCACCTACGGGGCGATGTCGCTGTCGGGGTCGAAGCTGGTGCATCGCCGGCACATGGGGCCGCTGGTGCCCGACATCCACCACGTGGACTACCCGTCGAAGTGCGGGCCCTGCACGGCGACGGCGTGCGAGTGCGTGAAGGCCATCGAGCAGGGGGTGTTGAAACGGACGGCACCGCCGGACGAGGTCGCGGCCATCTTCGTGGAGCCGATCCAGGGGGAGGGCGGCTACCGCGTGCCGCCGGCGGGGTTCCTGCCGGCGCTGCGGGCGCTGTGCGACAGGCACGGCATCCTGCTGGTGCTGGACGAGGTGCAGTCGGGCATGGGGCGGACGGGGAAGATGTTCGCCTGCGAGCACTCGGGGGTGGAGCCGGACATCATCTGCCTGGCGAAGGGGATCGCGAGCGGGATGCCGCTGGGGGCCATCGTGTCGCGGAGGGACATCATGGACTGGCCGCCGGGCAGCCACGCCAGCACGTTCGGCGGCAACCCGGTGGCGTGCCGGGCGGCCCTGGCGACGATGGAGTTGCTCGACGCGGGGTACACGGCGAACGCCCACGCGATGGGCGAGCGGCTGCGGGCGGGGTTGAAGGGGTTGCAGGCGCGGCACCCCGAGGTGGGCGACGTGCGCGGGCTGGGGCTGATGGTGGCGATGGACCTGCCGACGCCGGCGCGGCGTGACGCGGTGGTGCAGGCGGCGTTCCACAAGGGCCTGCTGCTGCTGGGCTGCGGCGAGAACGCGGTGCGCTTCTGCCCGCCGCTGTGCATCACGGCGGCGCAGGTGGACCGCTGCGTGGAGATCCTGGGGGGCGTGCTGGGGTGAGCGCCAAGTCTGACTCGGAGGTAGCCACATGACGGAGGCAGAGTGGCTGGCGTGCGATGATCTCGCCCTGCTCACGCGCCTCGTCCCCGTTCGGGGGACAGCCAGGCTCGCACGTCTCGAACGCCTCTTCCTCGTCGCCTGCTGCCGGCCCCTGTGCCGGGGGTATTGGGACGCCCGCTGGCAGGATGCCCTGGATACCGCCGAACGCCACGCCGACGGATTGGCATCCCTGGGAGAGCTGGTGGCGGCCAGGGGTCGCATCGAGTATCGGCACCTGGACTCCCCCGGCCGGATGCTGGAGCAGTTGACTGCGGAGGAGCCGAATTGGCTGGCGGCGTCGCTCGCCTGTCACCTCCTCCGAAAAGAGCGGGGAGGGAAGGCACATCCCGGAGCGGAACAGGCTCGCCTGTTCCGCGAGGTCTTCGGCAACCCATTCCGGGTGGCGTCGCTCTTGCCCGAATGTCGGACCTCTGCCGTACACTCGCTGGCGCGGGCGGCCTACGAGAACTGCCACCTTCCCAGCGGGCATCTCGACAACGCCCGCCTCGCCGTCCTCTCCGACGCGCTGGAGGAGGCGGGATGCACCGACGCCGACATCCTGACGCACCTGCGCTCACCGGGGCCACATGTCCGCGGATGCTGGGCGTTGGACCTCGTCCTCGGAAAGGGTTAGATCGATGAATCGACAAGGGAAGGAGCAGATGGGCGGAGGTTGGTGGTTCGCCTTCGTACTCATCCTTGGCCCCGTTGTTTGCCTTGGCGTGGTAACGGCTTTCTACTTCCTACTTCAAAGAAGACCATGATGCCGCGTTCGACGTCGCTCTCGGCGAGGGGTAGGCGCTGGTGAAGGGGGCTGCCTGTTGGCTGTCACCGCATTATCGGGGACGGGCGGAAGCGGCCCGGCCCTTCTGCCCGGCGGCCCAGTCGCCGATCAGCTTCAGCGCCGAGGGGGCGATGGTCTCGTCGATCATGACGTAGTCCATCGGCCTGCCCGTCCGGCTCGTCTGGAGCATGTGGTTGAGGCCCGGCAGCTCCTTGATCGTGCAGTCGCGGTTGCCGCCCGCCTTGAGCGCCTTCTCGACCTCGGGGAGGTTCTCCTTCGACCAGACGAGCAGGTCCGTGTCGCCGTTGAGGGCGAGGACCGGGCAGCGGACCTTCCTGAGCGCCTCGCGGGGGTCGTGGGTGACGAAGTGGTGCAGCCAACGCGCGCTGCCGACAGCCCCAACCTGGAAGCCTTCACCCACCCCCATGCGCCGGCGTTGCTCCCTGGTGAGGTCGGCCCGGGCCCCGGCCAGGACAGCCTTGAGGGCCTCGTCGGCACTGGACTCGTCCGGGGCGCGTTTGAGGGCCTCGGCCGTCTTCTTCTGGAGGCCGATCTGGAACTCGATGAAGGCGTCGGTCAGGCCGAGGGGCTTCAGGGCCTGCCAGCCCCTCTCGGCCTGGCAGAGCATGAGCCGGTCGCCGGGGAGGCCGGGCGCGGCCAGAAGGACGAGCCAGGCGACGTCCCGGTCCCGCGAGGCCGTCAGCGCCGCCACCGACGCCCCCTCGCTGTGGCCGACCAGGCCGACGCGCCCGGGGGCGATGTCCTCTCGCTTCCGCAGGAAGGCCAGCGCCGCCTCAACATCCGCAACGCGCTCCGTGGTGGTGGCCAGGCCTGCCTTCCCGCCTGACCTGCCGACGCCCCGCGCGTCCACCCGGAGGACGGCCAGCCCGCGCCGGGTGAGGGCGTCCGCCAGGACCAGGAAAGGCATGTGGCCGGCGGAGGAGCCGTCCCTGTCCACCGGCGCGGAGCCGGAGATGAGCAGGGCCGCCGGGTGCGGGCCGGCGCCGCGGGGCCGCGTCAGAGTGCCGGCGAGACGGACGCCGTCCTTGCCGACGGGGAACGTCACCTCCTCCTCGTCGTAGGGGTAGGGCTTCTTCGGCTCCTGGGGGCGGGGGAATTTCGGCCGCTCGCCGTTGTACCGGAACAGCCGGAGGGGCTGCCAACTGCCGCCGAGCATTAACTTCCCGTTGAGGGTGGCCCCGTCCGGCGACAGCTCCGCCTCGAAGATCGACACGAGGCCGAACTCCAGGACCTGCACGTTGCGGCCCTTGACGGTCACGAAGGAAAAATTCTGCGTCCGCCGGCTCTGCGGGTCCTCGAACGACGCGACCAGAGATCCCTTCGGCCCTCTCTCCAGGGTGAGGAAGCCACACGTCCCGCCGAAGGGTGAGACGCCGAAGAGGTAGGCCCACGTGCCCTCGGGGCCCTTCGGGGTGGGCGGTGCGGCGGCCCTGGCCCCGGCGCCTTCGAGCAGCGCGGCGAACACGAGCAGAAAGGGCGCGACGGCCCCGATCCAGGCATTGCGTCGGAACACGGGCCGTCCTCCAAGAAGGCCGAACGAGCGGGCTCACGGCGGGCGGGTAGGCCGCCGAAGGGTGCGGCGTGCCCCCTTCCCCTATTACGGCAGCCCTTGAGGGTGTGACGGTGGCGAGAGCCCGGCCACGGCGATTGCGCGGGGTGAGCAGGTGATCAGGTGAGCAGGTGACTCGCGCAGTCCGGGCCGGCCCGTGACCCGGAGTGTCGATTGACGCCGAGTCACCTGCTCACTCGAGGCGCGCCTGTGAGCAGGTGACTCCCGGAAGTGGCCGTGTGACTCGGCGCCGGCAGTGTGTGACGAGGTGGCCATCCCGCCTCCGGCATGCGTGTGCGCAACCGGGCGTGGTGACAGCTCACACCCCCAGCGCCTGCCGCACCAGGCGCAGGATGACCTGCCCGAACTTCTTGACCGCCTCGTCCACCCGGCCCTCCTCCAGCAGCACGTAGTGCGGGAAGCACACGTCATCGAGGGGCCGCACAGCCACCTGGGCGCACAGGTAGCCCTGCCGCCCCGTCAGCCGACGCACCAGGTTGCGCAGCGACTCGACCGTGCATTCCGTCGGCGAGCCGTCGCTGATCATCACGAGCAGTTTGGCCCGCCGCCGTGACGCCTTGGCCTCCAGCGAGGCGTGGTACAGCGCCGCCGAGTCGTTGTTGCCCTCCGACGCGGCGAGGTCGTGGATGGCCGGGCGCGTCGCGTCGCCGCAGTCGTGGATGCGGCGGTCGGTGAAGCCCCAGAACCGCACGTCGATGCCGCGCAGGCCCCGCGCCGCCTCTGCGAGGAGGGCGGCGAAGAGCTTGGCCTTCTCGATGTTCTCGCCCATGCTCATGGAGCCGGAGCAGTCAATCAGCACGCCGAGGAACAGGTCGGTGCGGAACACCGTCTCGCGCGCCGTCAGGACGCGCGGGTCGTTCTTGATGACCAGCGGCAGCAGGCGCGAGCGGTCCAGGGACTTGCCGCGCACGCGCATCGGCCGCGGCTCCAGCGCGAGGCCGAGCGACAGCAGCACCTCGCGCAGGCGGCGGGCCTGGCGCGACACCCGCCGGGCGTACTTCGCGTACTTGCGCGGGTCGAAGGCCTTCGGCTGGACGAGGTCGATCAGCGGGAAGTCGAGATTCGTGCCGCGGTTGATCGTCCGCACCGGGCTGCCCTTCTCCGGCTCCTGATCCGTCGGATCCTCCAATGCCCGCTGGATGGCCCGCTGCAGCTCGTCGTTCGTGATGCCGTCGCCGAGGACGATGACCTCCTCGCCGGTGCCGCACATCGTGCCGTCCTGGCCGACGCAGTTGAGGATCTCCGTCTCCTCGCCGAAGATGCGCCGCAGCTCCTTGGCGATCTCGTACATCCGCGGCATCGTCGAGGAGCGGAACGCCGCCCCCTTGAACAGCTCCAGCCCTCGGCCCACCTTCTCGTCGCCGTGGCGGTTGCCCAGGCCCATGCGCAGGGCACGCATGAAGCGGGCGAAGCTCAGGCCGGCGCGGTCCATCTGATGGAGCAGCCCGCCGGCGGAGACACGCACCGTCCCGGCGCCGCGGCCCGCGTGCAGGGTCAGGCTCGTCAGGACGTGGAACGCCCGGCTGCCCAGCGATGAAAGCAGGCCGCTGACATCAATCTCGCGGGCGGCGTGCTGGAAGGCGTAGGCGTCGAGCGTCTTGATGAGGTTGCCGTACTCCTCGTCCTTCGACCGCAGGTTACGCTCCAGGTGCTCGTCGGAGACGAGGTTGAGCAGGGGGTGCATCTTCTCCTTCTGCGCCCGCGCCCACACGTCCTTATCGCCGGGGCCCTTGTGGTACAGGTGGTGGCCGTACTCGTGCAGGATCAGCCCCTTGACGACCTCGCGCCCGTCCTGCTCGCCGCGCAGGATAGGCAGCGGTGAGATGAAGAGCTTCAACTGGTCGAAGCGCGTGTAGCCCAGCTCCTCGCCGGCGATCATCTCCAGGTCGAACAGCTCGCCCGTGAGCTGCCTGCCCAGCCGGACGCCCCAGGCGAAGGTGCGGGCGAGGTTGCGCAGCTTCCGCGTGCGGCCCAGGCCGGGCGCGAGGCGGCGGCGCACCTCCTGGCGCACCGTCGCCGAACGCACCTGATCGAGCATGACGGCGAGCGCCTCCTGGCGTGCCGTGCCATCGACGCGCGACGGCGTGGCGTGGGCCGCCGTCTGCGTCCACCCGGCGGGCACGATGTCGTGGCCGTTGTCGAGCAGGGCGAGCAGCAGGCGCTCCAGCGGCTCGCCGCCCACGGCCAGCACGCCGCGGACCACGCCGTCGAGTGCCTCGCCGCCCTGGCCGCCGAGGAGCGTGGGGAAGCGCACCTGATCGCCGGGCCTCTCGCCGATGAGGACGGGCAGGACGCTGTCGCGCTCCCCCGCCGCGTGCAACGCCGCCGCCGCCTGCACGCGGAAGGCGCGCAGCCGCGTCGTCCCCACCTCCAGGAACGCCAGCAGCGCGGCACGCGAAGCCGGTGGCAACGGGTTGTCACCGGCCAGCCGGTGGACGGCGCGGCCGTGGGCGGCGGGGTGCGGCGACGTGATGAGGCGCAGGGCCAGCTCGTCCTCCGGCCCGGCGTAGTTCGCCGTCAGCCAGCCGGTGTCGTCGCCGTTGAGCCACCCAGGCGGCGACCCGGCGCACACGGCTGCGATCAGATGCTCCACGTCGTCCACGTCCGGCGTCGCCCACAGGGCGCGGCCCACGCGGAACCGTGTCTGCGGATCGCCAAGGGGGGATCGCACCAGCGCCTCCAACGCCTTACGGACGGACGCATCCGCGCCGGGCAGGAGCGGCAGGAGGGCGAGGGGCCAGGTCACGGCGTGGTTGGAGGCAATCGCCCGTGCGAGGCGTTCGGCGCCGGGCCTGCCCATGCCGAGGAGCTGCCGGGCCGCCGGGATCGCCTTGCGGTCGTCCAGCCCGGCGGCGGCCTTCTCCAGGGCCTCCGGCGAGAGCGACAACTTCTCCTCCTCGACGGGGGCGGCGCCCTGCGTCACGGGGGCGGTAAAGTCGCCGACCCACCCGGCCAGGCGCTCGCGGATGGCCTGCGGCAGCTCGCCGAGGATGAGGGCCAGCTTCTGCCGCACGCCCTCCAGGGCGCCGAGGGCCGAAGGCGGGCACCTGTCCTTCCAGCCGAGCAGGAGTGTCAACGCGGTGTCACCGTGCCGGCCGGGCAGCGCCTCGACGAGCGCCGCCCCGAGGCGGGCGTCGAGCGTGGCGGCGTGGCGCGGGGCGTCGTGCCAGCGCCAGTGGTCGAGCAGCCTGGCGCCGACGAGCCACAGGCGGTCCGCGAGTGCCGGCGCGGACAGCCCCGTCGCCCAGCGCAGGAAGGCCGCCATGCCCTGCCCCGCCGGTGCCGACCCGCCCGGGGCGAATTGACGCGACAGGTGCGACAGGTGCTGGTCCCAGCGGTACAGCCAGGCGTGGCCGAGGAACGGCAGCGCCATGTTGCCGCGCCACAGACGCACCATCTCCAAGTCGAGCGCCTGCACGAACGCCGGGTCGGGCGACGAGCAGCGCGCGAAGGCGGCGACCACCTCATCCATCGCGTCGCCCGAGGACAGCAGCGACACGCACGCCGGGACGCTGGGCGACGCCACGGCGGCGATGTGGGCGATGACGCCCGTGCGCACCTGCGGCGTCTCGGACGGCTCCTCCGCCTTGGGGGTGGTGCGGGCGACGGCCCAGGCGCTCACGCCGGGGTCGGGGTGCCCGCGCAGGAGGTGGGCCAGCTCGGTCTCGCGCTCATAGGGGATGCCGGGGATGCCGGGCAGGAGGCGCACGAACGTCGCCAGGGCGGGCGCGGCGAGCGCCGCCAGATCCTTCACGGTGGCCTCCGCGTGGCCCTCGTGGAAGAAGCGGCCCAGGACCGCGATCGAAAGAGGCGACTCCGGCACCGGCGACGTCAGCCACGCCGTCAGGAACGCGGTGATCGCCTCGGGGGCGAAACGCGAGGCGATCTTGCCGGCGAGGCGGACGACCTTGTTGTCGGTGAGGGCCTTGCCCGACGCCTCGATGGCGAGAAGGGCCTCATGGACCTCCTGCATGGTCCGCAGCGAGAAGCCGTCGAGGAAGTCGAGCTGGTCGGCGGGCACCGTGGCGGCGAGGAGGGCGAGCATGCGCGGGGCGTCGGCGCCGGCGCGTTTCGTGATCATCTCGACGAACGCCAGCCGCCCTTGCGAGCCGCGTTCGGGCACGCGCAGAAGGTTCACCGCCCGCGCGAAGTCGCGGCGGAACCCCTCCGCCAGCTCCTCCTCCGGGATGTCCTTGAGCAGCTCGTACGGCTTGCCCTCGACGGCGTGGAGTACGGCCCCGGCGGCCCACGGGTCGAGGAGCGCCTCCCCGGTGTAGCGCACCACGGGCAGGACGAGCAGCGGCTTGATGCGGGCCGCGTCGAAACGCGGGCAGCGGTCGGCAGCCTCGTAGAACGCGGCGAGCGCCTCGCGGCGCATGACCTCGGGCAGCCAGTCGCACGCCAGGGCGAACGGCCACAGCACGCAGGCGAGGTCGAGCGCCTGCGCCGGCCAGCGGCCGGCGTGGAGGCCGTGCAGGAGCAGGCGGTACGCCAGCCAGCCGCGGAACGCCGGCGCCTCCGACAGGGCGGCGTTGCTCAGCAGCGTGAAGAACGGCGCGTCGGCCACGTCCCAGAAGAGGGCGAGGAGGTCGGTGAGGCGGTCGGCCTCCAGCGGCGGCACGCGCGACGGGAAGTCCGGCTTCATCGCGTCGTCGAGCAGGGGCGTGGGGTCGTCCGTCCTCGGCAGCAGGGGCGCGAGGTACCCGAGCCAGGCGTTCCAGCGCAGGTCGCGCGTCCAGCGGCGCACGTCCTCCGGCGTGAACGCCCCGTCGCGCATGTAGCCGACGAGGAGCGCCACCACGTCCTTGTCGGCCCCGTGCTTGTCGAGCTCGGCCTTGAGGGCGGGCCGGCACTCCTCGTCGGGGAGGAGGTACAGCTTGGCCTGCCACTGGAGCGGCGACGGCCTGGCCGGGTCGATGGCGGCCCGCCGCACGGCGGGGTCGCGGTGGAACAGGGCGTGGATCCAGCGCGGGCCGTCGTGGCGGCACGACTCGCGGAGCGCCTCCAGGGCGGCGAGGCGGACGGCTTCTTCGGGGTCGCGCAGGGCGTCGGTGATGCCGACCCAGGCGGAGTGGCCGGACGCCCCGGCGAGGGCGGCGGCGGCGGCGCGGCGTATCTCGGGGTCGGCGTGCGTGAGGGCGGTGCGCAGGTAGCCGAGGAACGCGGCGCGCTCCTGCACGGGCAGCGAGGGAAGCTCGCGCAGCAGGGGCAGGACGGCGTCGGCGTCGAGCGGGGTAGCCCGGAGGAGGCGGTACAGCAGCAGGTCGCGCATCGGCGTGGCCCGGAAAGAAGGCGAGGCCCCGGCCAGAGGGCTTCTGGCCGGGGCCTCATGATACCATGCCGGCGGGGCCGAGCCCCAGCACATCCCGGTCGGCCTCGCATCGCCGTCCGCCCTGAGCCATCACCTCGACAAGGAGCCGTCTCGGTGACGAATAGCAGGCGGGCCGGTTCAGGAGCCTGGCGTTCGTCCTCCGCCGTCGCGACCCGTGATCCGCTGGGGACCGAGATCCCCGAGCGTCCGCGGGCCGCCCCGTGGGGGACACCCGTGCCGCATCCGCGGCGAGAAGATTCGAGGGCCGTGGCCCTGCCCAATGGCGTCCCGTGACGGTGGAATGGGACACCGGACACCGCGCCCGGCCGCTCCCGTCTGAGTGGCCGTCTCGCTGGCACGGTCGGACGGTCCGGGCCGGACATTTCCGGTTGGCCCAAGGCCGCCGCGGGATCAGGTGGTTAGCCGCCCCGCTGTCGCTGTCGGCACGGGGAAGGTCTGGTGAAGACGCCGGACCTTCTCACCGTCTCGTGGCGTCGGGCGTTCACCCGATGCCGTCATGGTTCCGGAAGACATCTGCCAGGACAGGCAGGGTGTGGGGGAGGTTCGCTCGCCCGTCGTCCTCCACGCGAAGATACGTGGCAAGAGGTCATTCGTTTCGCGCCGCGTGATCTTCACCGCACATCCGCATACGGGCGCGGATTCGGGGCGTGACCGGGATTCCGGTTTCGTCGGGCGCGGGCGTTTGGTCCCGCTCGATCCGCCCGTGGGGAAACCCGACCCTGCCGAAGCCACCGCATCACCGGCGTCAGCGGGCCCGAGAAAGTCACATGCCCGTTGCCGGGCCGACGCACCCCGCCGAGCCGCCCCGGCTCGGGCAGGCCCGCGTCCAGCAGCGCGGTGACCGCGTCCAGCCCGAACAGGCACGGCGCCGCACGCCCCACCGTCCTCTCGCACCAGACGCCCGGCCGGCTCACTGCCGAGGAGGTCCACGCAACATCACCGAAGCTCGACGTCACGGATCAACGCCAGGCCTTCACGAACCTCCGCGTCAAAGGCCCCCGACGCCCTGGAGGACAGATCCTCGCCCACCCGGCGGGCACCCTGCCCCGTACGTCCCCACCCACACCAGCGCGACGCCGTCTACCGCCTCTTCAAGGCCCGGCAGGCGTTTCGGCATCCCAGGCTCGGAGGTCGAGATCGAACCAACCGCCGAGACCGCTTCTGGGTTGACCAAGACGTGCTACGACCGTCCCTGCGAGCTGCTCACGCGCGACGAGGCGGCCATCGGGAGGGACGTCGGGTTCTGTCCGGCGCCCTCCGGAAGCAGATCGATGCCTGGCTGCAGACGTGCCTGGACCTGCCGTGAGCTGGACCTGGCGCCGCGCCACTCCAGAGGGGCGGGATGTTCCCAGGGGGATCAGCCCGGCTCGGCCCGCGCGGCGTCCCAGGCGTCGCGCTGTGCCGTCCGCGCCCGCAGGATCTCGGCCAACAGCGGGCGGCCCAGCGCGAGGTACGCCTCCTCCATGACGATGCACGCCTCCGGCTCCACGCCCTTGCCGCCCAGGTGCCGCACGTCCTTGCCCAGCTTGAGGGCGGTCGCCGGGTAGCCGTCGCGCAGCGCCTTCCGCGCCTCCTTCAGCCAACGCCGCGCCCCGGCGGGCTCGCTGACCTCACGCCAGATCGTCTCATCGTCCTCCATCGGCTCCCGGTAAGCCTCGGCTGGTGCAGTGATCCCTTCCTGCCCCCAGGTCACGGCCACGAGGCCGCGGTCGTCCACGTCGGCGTCGGTGTAGCGTTCCAGGTACGCCGCCCCGACCTGCTTGCGTCGCTTCGCCGCGCCCGGCATGTGGGGACGCAGGGCCTCGCGCAGCGTGGCCAGAGGTGCGAGGTATTCCTCGTCCTCGCCGTCATCGGAGGTGTAGGTGTCCCACATCTCTTCCAGGAGGCGGCGGAGGGTCAAGAACAGGTCCGCCGGGTAGTGGCTCAGGTCGTAGGCGTCGTTGTTGAAGTAGGAGACGATGCACGACGGCGGGCATTTGGGGTCATCGTACCACAGGCCGAAGTGTTCGCCGTCGCCGTTTCCCCAGAAGATCGTGTGAAACTCCGGCGGGTCGCTGTAACTCATGCCATGCGCCAAGAGACGTCCCGGCGGCGGCTCCTTGTCGAAATCACCCGCCAGCACGTCGAAGACGCCGTCCAGCCGCGAAACGAGCTCATCGAACGCATGGCGTGGCTCGTCAGGGTTTCGCCGGCACGCCAGGTCCCAGACGCCGAACAGGCTCTCGGGGAACTCCAGGCCGTACCACTCACGCAACTGCCGCCTTCGATCCGTGGCCGACATCACGCGGGCCTCCCGCCGGGCGGAGGCGATTCTACCCCGCATCCCCGTCAGCGGCCCTGGTAGTGCCGCGTGATCAGGTCGTTCTGAATCCATAGCAGTTTGCCGAACGCCCGGAGCGTCCTGACCTCCTGCTCGCGCGGCAGGCCCAACCCCAGGACCGTCGCCGTCACCGCGTCCGCGACGAAGCCCATCAGGGCGTTCATCTGCACCAGCGGCACATCCAGCTCCTTGCTGCCGGCCTTCGGCGTGTGCATCTTCCCGACCATGTCGAGGTACGCCACCATCGAGGCGTCATAGGGCCGCGTGACGAGGCTCACGAGGTAGCGCCCCAGGTGGCCCTTGCGGAAGGCGATCTGCGGGTGGTCCATCGTCAGCGTCTCGACGCTCGCGGGCACCTCGCCCTCGTAGCCGGCCTGCCTCGGGACGAAGTGCCGCCACGTCGCCGTGTATCCGTGTAGCTTGTCGTAGACCGCATCGACCAGCCCCGGCACCAGGGGCGCCAACGCCGCCGCCGAGGCGTGTATCGCCGCGATGTCGTCCGCGCCGAAGCCGATGAACCCCGCCACGTACTCGAAGCGGTACCCCAGCTCCGCCTCCAAACGCCGCTCATCGATCTGCCGCATCGCCACACCCTCCGGGGGAATAGAGGACAAAATTATCCTCTATTGAGAAGGATATGGCGGGGGTATAATGCCTGTCAAGGGGCCACACGGGGAGGCGTGCATGTTTTCCGAGAAGGTGGAGTACGCGCTCCGGGCGGTGACGTACCTGGCGTCGCAGGCCCCGGAGGCGCGCACGGTGGACGAGATCGCCAGGGCGACGCGTGTGAAGGGCCCGGCCTACCTGGCCAAGGTCGTGCAGGAGCTGGTGAGGGCGGGGCTGCTGCGCTCGCAGCGTGGGGTGAAGGGCGGCATCACGCTGGCCCGCACGCCCGCGGAGATCACCATCCTCGAAGTCGTCAACGCCGTGGACCCGATCAAGCGCATCGGCCGCTGCCCTCTGGACCTGGCGGCCCACGGCGTGGTGCTGTGCCCCCTGCACGCCCGCCTCGACGCGGCCCTCGCGTCGGTGGAGGACGCCTTCCGCAAGACGACGCTGGCGGAGATCCTGGCGGAGCCGACGCGGAGCATCCCCTTGTGCGACGTGCGGGTGGAGCTGCCGGTCGTACGTTGATGCGTCACGAAACGAGCCCGCCCGGCGGCACCTACACCGGTGCCGCCGGGCGGGCATCCCCTGACCCGGGCTGTTCGATCATTCCGATGCGCGGGCGACGGACGGCGTCACTTCTTCGCGGGCAGGATCTTCGGAAGGTCGGCCATGACGGCGTCGACCTCCTTCTCCGTCATCTTGCCCTTGGTGAAGGTGTGGTTGACCTTCACCTTGCGGGCCGTGTACAGCATGACCGTCACGTCGGCGTCCTTGTCGAAGTTGCCGTAGGGGCCGGCCTTGTTGGTGTCGATGGAGAGGATCGTGTTGTTGATCTTCTCCGTCTTCGCCAGCTCCTTCAGCTTCTTCTCGAGGCCCTCGTCGTCCGAGCAGAAGACGACGAACGAGCCCATCTTGCCCTTGCTCTCGGAGGTGGCCTTGTCCAGCTTCTTGACCAGACCGGTCAAGTTGTCGTTGATCTCGCGCGCGAAGATCATAACGACCGGCTTCCCGCCGTTGCTTCAGACAAGGCAGTTCTTCTTGCCGACGGCCTTCCCGTTGCAGTGCAACGGGTTGAAGGCGGCCGGCGATTCGCCCGGCTGCAAGCCGGACTTGGGGGTCTTGTCCTCCGCGAACGCGCTGCACACCAGCAGCATCGCCGCGAGGGACGCCCCCGCCGTTAGGCGGTGCGTCATGGTCCTGTCATCCTTTCAAATGGTTCATCGAGTCAGGGGGGACTGTCGGTCAGCCATCCGCAGTCTATGAACATGGACGGACGGCGGCATCCGTTCATTCACCCCAGCAGCGGCTTCGGCGGCCTGGAAGGCTGCGACAGGTCGACGCCCACGTACACCAGCTCGGCCTCGGTCACCTGGAGCGTCTGGGCGCCGCGCATGGCCTCGACGGCGACGTGGACGGTGATCGAGGTGCGTCCGACACGCACCACGCGCGTCAGGAAACGCACCACGTCGCCGACCAGCACCGGCTGCTTGAACTCCACGCGGTTGATCGCCACGGTCACCACCGCCGGGATCGGCCCGCCCGCCTCCACGACGCCCCGGATCGCGCCGATCGCGCCCGCCTGGTCGATGTACGAGAGGAGGACCCCGCCGAAGATCGACCCGTGCGGGTTGGTGTCACGAGGCATCATCACGACCTGGATGGCGAGGTACGGCTCCGGCATGACGAGGGCCCTCGGGCGGGTGTAACCGTTCACCGGCTTGTGGAGTTAGACAAAATGAGACGTGGAGGGCGACCACGACCCTGGTGTTGGAGGTCTGTACGCGCCCGGCGAATCACGTCACCCGTTGAAGAGCAAACACTGACGGCCCGCT
>CAZVZK010000030.1:0-78372 GCA_964630925.1 uncultured Alcaligenaceae bacterium | reverse complement strand
CCTCCAAGGCCGGGTTTCCCGCCCGCCCTTTGTTACCCACCTTTGAACCGTGCCGTGAATTGCTTCCGCCCCGCCACGTGCACGGAGGCGGTGCGGACGCCGTCGGCGAGACGCGAGAGGCTCAGGTCCATGCCGGCGGCGACGGCCACCAGGAGGCCGTCGCGGCTGACGGCGACGGCGGGCACGAACTGGAGGTGTCCGCCCAGGCCGAGTACCTTCTCGCCTGTCGCCGAGTCGAAGAGTGCCGTCCCGTGATCGCTCGCCACCACCATCCGCCCGTCGGGGCAGGGGCACAGGCGGTACGGCTGAAATCCGACGGCCTCGCGCCCCGTCTTGCGCCAGCGATACGCCAGGTCGGGCAAGGCGACACACTCCAGCATGGCCGCGTAGTTGTGCTGGCCGCAGGCGACGATGAGGCCCCCGTCCGCCGTCGCGGCGGCGTGGATGTACCCCTTCTGCCCGCCGTCCGGCGGCCCGTGATACTCGAACAGCGGCCCCTCGCCCTCAAGAGGCCCGACGCGGATCTCTGGCGCCGCAGTGGCCGTCATGATCCGCCCGCCCGGCAGGAACGCCACGGCGCGGTGCGGCCCCTTAGGCCCGAGCACCTTGCGGACGGTGCGTGTCTCGAGGTGCCAGAGCTGGACGTGCGACGCCGTGCCGCCGACGGCGAGCGACTTGCCGTCCGGCGAGAACACGAGCGCGTCCACGTCCTGCCTGCGCCCCTCCAGGTAGATCATCCCTGTGCCCCGTCGAGATTGGCGGCGCCGCTGGCGGCGGGGTCGTAGGGCCGCAGCCACTGAATGATCTCGATGAGGTTCTCGTCGGGGTCGGAGATGAACACGCGGTCGCAGTGCGGGATGGGCGTGGTCTCGCGGAACGGCACGCCGAGTTTACGCAGATGCTCCCGGACCGTCGCCATGTCCGCCACGCGCAGGGCGAAGTGCCGCGGGCTGACCGTGTCCGCCGTCGGCTTCTGTAGGAGGTGGAGCTGCTGCCCGCCGAGGTCGAACCACAACGCGACGAAGTCGAACGTCTTCGGCTTGGCCATCTCGCGCAGGCCGAGGACCTCGCGGTAGAACCGCCGGCTGCGCGCCACGTCGGTGATGAGGACCGAGACGTGGTCGAGTTGCGTCACTTCGAGGCCCGGCATCATCCGCCCCCCTTCTTCTTCCCCTCGATCTTCTTCAGCGCCGCCGACGCCTCACGGCGCACCGCCTTGTCCACGTCGGCGTCCGCCGCCTGCCGGAGCGCCTCGGCGGCGGCAGCCGCCTTGACCTTGCCCAGCGCCGTCGCGGCCTCGCGGCGGACGCGGGCGCTGTCGTCCCGCAGAGCGGCGACCAGCTCCGGCGAGGCGTCCGCCGCGCCGATGTTGCCCAGCGACACGGCGACATTGAGGCGCACCTTCTCGTCGCCGTCGCGCAGGGCGGCCCGCAGGGCGGGCACGGCCTCGGGCCGGCCTATGCTCCCCAGCACCCTGGCGGCCGTCTGCCGCACCTCCACGCAAGGGTCACGCAGGAGGGGCAGCAGCTCGGGGAACGCCTCGTGGGCCACGTCCTTGAGGAAAAAGAAGGCGCGGGCGGCCACTTCGCGTGTCCGCTCTGCCCAGCGGGCCCGCCTGTCCTGCGGCCCGCCCTCAACAGGGGCGGCGGCACGGATCGCCTCGCGCAGCGGCCCGGCCATCTCGGGCATCGTGATCGCCAGGCGGAGCAGCATCTGGGCGATCACGGAGTGTGCCCGGTACTGCTCCCGATCACGGAAGATGGTGACGAGACGCGGCAGGTGCGGGGCCATCGCCTCCCCGAAGTGTTCGAGGGCGCGACGGGCCTCATCTGCACAGTCGGTGATCAACTGATCGATCAGCGTCGGGATGGCCTCCGCCGCCTCCGGGCCGATGGCCCCGATGGCGGCGCATACCCCGCGGAGTCGGCTCGTGTGCCGGTACGAGTCGTCCTTCACCCGGAAGAACGCAAGGAGGCCGGGCAGGGCGGGGAGGGCGTCCGCCTTCGCCTCCTTCAAGGCGCTGATGGCGAAGTGCACCACCTGATCCTCAGGGCCGTCGAGCAGCTTAACGAGATGCACCACCCCCGCCGGCCCCATCAGCCCGAGCGCCTCGGCGCCCCGCCAGGAGCCACGCAGGGCGGTGGCCGCCAGGTCGGGGATGGCCGCCTCCGCCTTCGCCCCGAGCCGGCCGAGGGCCTGGCAGGCGTCCTCATCGTCCCGCCGCACGCCCTCACGGAGGAAGCGGATGACGGACGCCGGCGGCTCTGCCAGCTTGCCCATCGCCAGGACGGGCCACGTTGACCGCCCCCACGAATCCCCCCCGAGCCGACGGGCCAGCGCCAGCAGGGGCGCGGCGCAGCTCCTGGGCAACGAGGGCCATTCGGACAGCGCCCTCGCCGCCTCGTCCGCGGTGTAGTTGTCCGAATCGGCAAGAGCCCGTTCCAGCCCGGCCAGGGCGGCCTCGTCGCCCCGCGCGATCCTGCCGAGTGCCGTGGCCGCCTCGCGGCGAACCCTCGGGTCGCCGTCGTCGAGCAGAAGCAGCAGGTCGGGGACGGCGGCCGCCGCCGTGGGCCCGATCTTGCCGAGCGCCTCCGCGACGCGCCACCGCACATCCACCTCGGGGTCGGCCAGCGCGAGCCGCAGCGGCTCGACCGGTTCCGCCATCCGGAACTTCACCTGCTCTCTCAGGAAGGAGGCCGCCGCCGGCCGCACACCTGAGTCCTTGTCTTGTAACGCCCGGCAGAGCGTGACGAGGGCGGCGTGGCTCTTGAGATTCCCGAGGCCCTTGACGGCGGCCAGCCGGATGGCGGCCTTCCTGTCCTTCAACTGCCCCGCCAACTGCTCCAGGGTCTCCGCCTTCGCCCCCATGCCGGCAAGGATGCCGGCTGCCTGCGACCGCACGCGCCAGTTGTCATCCGTCAGGGCCGCCTGGATGATGGCGGTGTCCTTCACGTGCTTCGCCCCGCAGACCTTGATCGCCTTGGCCGCCTGCCCACGCACCTCCTCGTCGGCGTCCTTGAGGGCCTCGGCCAGGGCCGGCACCGCACCGGCCGCCGCCTTCTTCATCCGCTGACAGCAGTGGGCCGCCTGGAGCCGCACCCCGGCATCCTCGTGCTTCAACAGCTCGACCAGCCCAGGCACGAGTGCCTCGCCGACCACCTCCGCGGCCCGACGAGCCCCGGTAACATTCTTCTTCTGGCGGAGGGCGTCGAGCAGCGCCGGCACGGGGCTGCCCAGCGTCGGCCCCATCCACCGGCGGACCTCGCGTGAACGCACCCACGCGGCGCGCGGGTCGCCGCGCTCCTCCAGCCAGTCGCCGAACGCGCGGTACGCCAGCTCGTCCTCCGGCGTCGCCGCGATGGCGGCCAGGAACTCGGCCTCGGTGTTCATGCGGCCCTCACGGCGCTGCCTCGTTTTGCGGACAGGGTCATCATGAGAGCCCGACACCCCGGCTACAAGACCACGCTCGCCGCCGTCTCCAGGTTGGCGTAACACGTCCCGTCCGCCATCAGGTTCCAGCTACGGCACACGCCGTGGCTACGCTCCCAGAAGACGCTCGGCTCCGTGTACACCGCCACGTTGATCGCCCGCCCATTCCTGGGCAGGCGGTAGATCGGCGCGCCCCACGGCAGCTCGGCCAGACGCTCCGCGCCCTGCTGTTCGAGGAAGCGCAGCACGAGGCTCATCGGCACCTGCCGATCCCGGCTCCAGGCGTTGTACCCCGTCAGCGAGTACACCGACTCCTTCATCACCGCGACGTACAGCTCCTTGAAGCACACCTCCGCGGCGCCGGTCGCGCCCACCCAGTCGAGGTAGCGTCGCAACTTCGCCTCGTCGGCCACGCCGCCCTTCTGTAACACGCACACCCAGCGCAGCGTCAGGCCGCCCACCTCGCGCAACGTCTCGGCGATCTTCTCGGAGCGCGTGTCCAACCCCATGATCGCCGCGTTGTCGTCGGCGTCGTGGCGCGACACGGACAGCACCGACAACCCCGCGTCGCGGTACTCGCGCAGCACACGCAGACGCTCCGCGTCGGAGGCGTGGCCGAGTGTCAGCCCGTTGGTGATCATCACCGTCTTGGCGAAGTGGCGGGCGCCCGCTCGGATCAGCTCCAACAGCTTGCCGTGGGCGAGGAGCGTCGGCTCGCCGCCGCCGGTGATGACGAAGCGCGTCGCCCCCAGCGCCGCCGCCCGGACGCACATCTCCTCGACGCGTCCCATCGGCAGTTTGCCCTGCGATTGATCCTCCGACACCGACGAGTGCGAGAAGCAGAACGCGCACCGCGCCTGGCACGCGCTGGCGATGGGCAGCACGGAGAGCGAGCGTGGCCTCACGTCGGCCCACTCGCGCAACCCGCCGTTGGCCTCCAGCGAGTCGGCGTACACCTCCTCGACGCCGAGAGGGCGCAGGTTCTCATCGAAGACGCCGTCCACCTCGATCCGCCCGCCGGCCACCCACTCCCCCAACCCCGTGCGCTCGTTCGGATGCAGCGCGTGGTTGGGGACCGACGTGCGCATCACGACCAGCCGCCCGCCGCCGAGCCTGTCGCGCAGCCGCCCCGCCTTGGCGAGGCCGATGCCGAGGGCCTTCTCTTCGAGCAGGTGGAACTGATGGGAGAAGGTGGACTCGGGGATGCGGGCCTTGTCGTAGTTGCGCGAGTACTTGTCGTAGCCGCGGGCGAAGTTCGGCAGGACCGTGGCGTGATATCGCGGCACGGCGCGCGTGTCCTCGAAGGCGACGGACTCGTGCAGACAGGAGACGATGGAGAGGCCGTCTCCCGCCTCGTACACCGCCCCCGGCACCGCGAGGACGCCGCGTGCCAGCAGCTCCGTATGGGGCAGCCGCACCACGGAGAGATAGCCGCACGCCGGCGGCCGCCACCCCGGATCGAGCGAGGTGAGGAGTGGCGTGAGCTTGCGCCAGCGGTAGCGGAAGATCGACGCCTGTTCGGCCGGGAACGCCCGGTGCCGCGTGAGGATCGCGGCGGCCGTCTCCGCGTCCGGCGTCTGCCCGCGCAGCCCGGCGAGGCGTCCGGGGACGGCCGTGAAGCCCATGACGAGCGGCGACAGGAACGCCTTCGAGAGCGAATAGCAGACCGCCACCTGATCGGTGGCGATCAGCGGGCGGATGTCGGCGCCGTGGCCGTAGTCATACACGCGGTCGAGGATGAGGAGCCGCCGGGCGTCGGCCCGCAGCCAGCACTCCAGGGCCGTGATCTCCTCCTCGTTCAGATCGCGCCCGAGCGGGGACAGCGGCGCCGTGAGCAGGAGCGCATCCCCGGCGGAGCGCAGGACGGCGACGAGGTCGAACGCCGGCAGCGTGGGGTAGGTGGCGAATGCCACACCCGCCCTGTCCGCGATCTGGCGATAGACGGGGTACACGTCGGACGGCATGGCGACGGAGCGCCCACGCTCGGCCAGCCAGCCGAGGAGGACGAGCAGCGAGTCGCGGACCCCGCGTGAGTGGACGCGGTGCCGCGGCGTGTAGCCCAGGGAGCGACCCCAGGCCGTGTCGGCGTCGATGCCCACGGGCGACGTGTCGAAGTCGTGCTTGACTGCCTTGATTGGGTTGAGGCAGTCGAGGCGCGTGAGGGAGGGGTCGGCCTCGAGTGCGCGGGCGGCGGCCTCCTTGAAGGCGAGGAACACCGGGTTGTCCTGCCGGGTGAAGTCGTGCATGCGCGGCACCCCGAGGGCGTGAGAGGATACGGCCCGCCCGGAGAGATATTACCACGGGAGCGAGTCAGGACACCGGGCACCCGGGCCGGGCTCACGCGATCAGGCACTTGCGGCACGCCTCGGCGTAGGCCGACTCCAGATTCACGGGGATCGGCTCTTCCGCATTCCGCAGCCACAGCGGCAGCACGGGCAGCGCCTCCCCCAGCCGCAGCTCGACAGGCCAGACGCCGATCCGCCCCTCGTCGCCGCGCTTGAACGGGCGGTAGGCCGCCGCGTACAGCGAAGGCGAGCCGGGGAACATCGGCGCGCCTCCGACGATCAGCCCGGCCATCTCGTCGTGCAGATTCGCCGAACGCTCGGTGACGAGGTCCGCGATGATGAGGCCGACGCCGGACTGCAGATAGCCCAGGCACTTGACCGCGAAGGCGCGGCGGGAGGCGGGCCGGTCCTTGTTGGCGGGGCTGACCAGCTCGACGGCACCGACGAGGTCGCGGGCGTGTTCGCGGAAGACGTGGACGCGGATCGACGGCGGGAAGACGGCCGCCATCTCCAACGTGTGCGTGTCGAGATCCAGGGAAGGCGCGGCCAATGTCGCAATTCCCCCTGAGGCCGACGGCGCTCCGAGCGGGGCATGGATGCCGTTGGAGCGGTCCTGCAATGTGGCGACATCCACCTCGATCCGGCCCAGTGTCGCCAGCCCTTCTGCGAAGTATCCCGGCCCCAACAGCCCTCCGTTGAAGGCGTCGGCGATGGCCACCGCCCAGCGGGCGTGGAAGGCATCCCAGTGTCGGTGGGGATGCAGCGGCGGGTGGAAGTGGTCGAGCAGAGGCATCGTCGGCCCTCCTGCCCGCCATTCTACCCGCCCTCCGTCGCTCACGCCAGCGCCGCCGATGGCCGGCAGCCATCCGCCGGTGTAGCCTGACGGAGCGAGAGTGGCCGACGCCCCCACCGCCCGGAGCCCGCTCATGGGTGACCTCCGTTGCCCCTCTTGTGACGCGGCGCTGCCGGCCAGGGAGATGATCGAGGGCTGGTGCGAGTCGTGCGGCAAGGAGCTGCCGTCCTACATGCGCTCCCTCGCGGCCAGACCGGGGGCCGCCGAAGGTGACCTTTGGAGCTTGCGGTCCAGCAGGCCCGTGCGCTTCGCGTTCATCGGCATCGCGGCCGCGATGTACACCGCCGCGTTCCTCGTGCCCGCGTTCAACTTCCTGGGGGTCGGCGACGGTGCGGCCGCATTCATGGAATGCCTCCGCCTGGTGGCGGGGACGCCGGTCAACCATCCGGATTGGTGGTTCTTCGGCGCCACATGGATCGCCAACCCGCTCATGTGGACCTCCGCCCTGGCCCTGGCCCTGGGCTACTGGCGGACGGCGGCGATCCTCGCGGGCTGTGCCTTTGTTCTCCCCCTCCCCTGCCTCCTGTGTCTCGCCTCCGTGGTGTTCCCCTACCCGAGCTGGTACCTGTGGGCCGGGTCCGCCGCCGTCCTCCTCGTCGGCAGTGTGTGGGCGGGCCGGATCCCTCGACCTCGATCCGACCCGCCCTCGCTGCCCTGAACACCTTCATCCGATCAACGCCTCGATCACCCGGCCATGCACGTCGGTGAGGCGTCTATCGATGCCATTATGGCGGAACGTCAGCCTCTCGTGGTCGATCCCCAGGAGGTGCAGCACCGTGGCGTGGACGTCGTAGCAATACGTCGGCTTCTCCGCCGCCCGGAACGACCAGTCGTCGCTCGCGCCGTAGGTCACCCCGCCCTTGACCCCGCCGCCCGCCAGCCAGTTGGTGAACGTGAACGGGTTGTGGTCGCGCCCCTTGCCCCCCTGGGCGCACGGCATCCGCCCGAACTCCGTCGTCCACAGGATGATCGTGTCGTCGAGCAGGCCCCGCGCCTTCAGGTCCTTGATGAGCGCCGCCGCCGGCCTGTCCAGGCCCGTGCCCATCTCGCCGTGGTCGCGCTGGATGTCCTCGTGCGAGTCCCAGTTGCGGCGCGGGAAGCCGTTGTCCGCGCCGCTCCACACCTGCACGAACCGCACCCCGCGTTCCAGCAGACGCCGCGCGATCAGGCAGTTACGTCCGAAGTCCTCCGTCAACTTCTCGTCCAGGCCGTACAGGCGGCGCGTGGCCGCGGTCTCCTTCGAGATGTCCAGCACGCCCGGCGCCGAGAGCTGGAGCTTCGCCGCCAGCTCGTAGCTGGCGATCCGCGCGTCGAGGCGCGAGTCGCCGGGCCGCGTCTCCGCGTGCTTGCGGTTGAGTTTGCCGAGCAGGCTCAGGGCGTCGGCCTCGCCCCCGGGCTTGACCTCCTCCGGCGGGAACAGGTCGCGGATGGGGTTCTTCGCCCCCGGCCGCACCATCGTCCCCTGATGGGCAGCCGGCAGGAACCCCGCCGCCCAGTTCGCCGGCCCGTTCGGCGCGAAGCCCCGCGCATCCGGCAACACGACGAACGCCGGCAGGTCGTCGCACAGCCCGCCCAGGCCGTAACTCACCCACGAGCCCATGCTCGGGAAGCCCGGCTGCACGAAGCCGCACGCCTGCATGAACGTCGCCGGCCCGTGGACGTTCGACTTGGCCACCATCGAGTGGACGAACGCCATGTCATCGACGCATGAGGCGAGGTGGGGCAGGAGGTCGCTCACCCACTTGCCGCACTCGCCGTGCTGCTTCCACTTCCAGGGCGACATCATGACCTTGCCGGGGCTGCTCTGGAACAGCTCGACCTTGCCGCCGGGGTCGAACGCCTCGCCGTTCTTCCTGATGAGGGCCGGCTTGTAGTCGAAGGTGTCACACTGGCTGGCCGCCCCGGACATGAAGAGCTGGACAACGCGCTTCGCCTTGGCCCGGTGATGCAGCCCGCCGCGCATCGGCGGCCCCGCGCCCAACGCCCCGTCGCGCGCCATCAGCCACGCCAGGGCCACGCCGCCCAGGCCGCCGCCCGACTGCCACAGGAATGACCGGCGGTCCATGATCGCGCCCTCGCCGAAAGTGGTCTGACCAATTCAGGATAGCGGCGAATCGACGCCGATGGAAGGGGCGGGGGACGGATTCCATGCCCTGATGCAAATGACGAGGATGAGGACGGCGGAACCGACCCAGACCCAGCCGCCCGGGTAGAAGGGGGTTTCGGCGCCGATGAAGAGGATGAGGATCGGTAGCGCGCAGACGACGGCGCCGCCCGCCAGGACGGCGGCGGTGCGGGGCCTCTCGGCCAGGGCGGCCGCGATGGCCAGCCAGATGAAGGGGTTGGCCGACCACGCGGTGGCGGCGACCCACCAGCCGGGGCTCCCCGGCGTCACGCCGCCCGTGGTGGCGCGGAACGCCAGGTCGAACGCCTCCCAGCCAAGCGCTGGCCTGTCGGGGCCGTTGCACGCCGGCAACACGAACGAAACGCCGTACATCACCACCGCCACGACGACCAACGCCCGATTCGGCCTCATCGGCTCCCCCCCTGTGGCACCGCTCGCCAACCCACGATACTCCCCGCTAGAAGCAACGCCGCCGAGCCGGACCACACGTACCAGCCAGGGTATGGCGCCAGGTGGTTGCCGAGGCGCACCATGACCGGCAGCGCGAACACCAGCGCCACGCCCGAGAAGATGGCGGCGCCGCGCCAACGGCCCAGCACCCCCAGGACGAGCCCGGCCCAGAACAGCGGGTTGGCGAGCCACGCCGCCACGAAGACCCAATAGTCGGGCGCCAGGACCGCCCACTCGCCGATGGCCAGGAACGCGCCAGCAAAAGCGTCCGCACCCGTGTACGGCGTCGGGGGATTGCCGAAGCGGATCCCCCTGTACGTCGGCAGGAAGAACGACACCGCGTAGGCAGCCGCCGCCATGCCGACGATCCCGAATCTCATGGCCCTGCTCATCGCCGGCACCTCCCCGGTCTGGCATAGGGACGCCCTCGCCCGCAGGCCCGCTTGAATGCCACACCCGGCCGGGTAAGTTACCCCGCATCGCACGCCACCGAGGGCCGCCCTCATGTCGGACGCCCCAGTGTGGGCCCGGTTCGCCGTCGCCCTGCCGGTCATCGTCGCAGCCGTCTGGCTCATGGCCCGCCGCGCCGACGTGCGCCTCGTCCTCCTCGGCGCCGGCCTCCTCCTCTCCTTCGCCGCCGGAACGCCCCTCGCCGTCCCCGACGCCTTCACGCGGGCGATGTCCAACGTCATGGTCGGGCCGATCTGCGCCTCACTCGGCTTCGCCGCGGTCCTCGCCGCCACCGGCTGCGACAGGCACCTCGTCCGCCTCCTCCTCCTCCCCGTGCGGGGCGCCGGATGGGCCGCCCTCCCCGGCGGCGTCCTCGCCGCGTATCTCGTCAACCTCGCCGTCCCCAGCCAGACAAGCGCCGCCGCCGCCGTCGGCCCCATCCTCGTCCCCCTCCTCCTGGCCGGCGGCGTGCCCGCCCGAGGCGCCGCGGCGGCGCTGCTCCTCGGCGCGTCGTTCGGCGGCGACCTCCTCAACCCCGGCTCGCAGGACATCCAGGCCCTCGCCGGCGTCACCGGCCTCTCCGCCCACGCCATCCACGCCCGCCTCGTGCCCGCCGCGCTGTCCGGCATCGCGGCCGCCTCACTGACGCTCACCCTCCTCACCCGCCCCACGCCGCCCGCGGCCGCGGAGAAGCCTGCCGAGGAGACGGAGGCGCTCGATTTCCTGCGGGCGATCATCCCGCTGGTGCCGACGGCGCTGCTCCTCCTGGCGTACGGCGGCTGCCCCGGCCTCGGCTGGCTCGTCACGCCGCCCGGCGGGAAGGAGTGGGCGGAATTCGCCGGCGCCCTGCCGGTGGTCCGCGCCATGCTGATCGGGTCGGCCCTGGCGCTCGCCGTCTGCTGGCGCGACGCCGGCGCCATCGGCGAGGCGTTCTTCAAGGGGACGGGGGTTGCTTACGGCACCATCATCGCCCTGACGATCACCGCCCAGTGCTTCGGCGCCGGCTTCTCCGCCCTGGGCCTGGGGAAGGCGCTCCTCGGCGTGGCCGGGGGAGCCTCGTGGTCGCTGGGCCTACTGGCGCTGGGGTTCCCGTGGGGCCTGGGCCTGCTGACCGGCTCCGGGTCGGGGCCGGTGCTGACCTTCGCCGAGGCCGTCCTCAAGGCGGTGCCGCCGGAGGGCGAGCCGGTGAAACTCGCCGCCCTGGCGTGCCTCGGCGGCGCGTTCGGGCGCACTCTGTCGCCGGTTTCCGCCGTGGTGCTGTACTGCTGCGGCGTCGCCGACGTGCGCCCACTGGATCTGGTGCGCCGCGTCCTGCCGGCGCTGCTGGCCGGCGCCGCCGTCGCCGTGGCGGTGCTGCTCGCCGGCGTCCGCCTGCCCTGAGCCGCTTGTTGCCCCTCCGCCCGCTATCTAGGATACGCGGCACCGCCCACCACAAGGAATCCACGATGCCCCGCTCGAACCGTGTCACGCCCCTCCTCGCCTGCCTGGCATGCTTCCTGGCCGGCTGGCTCCTCGCCGGCCGCGGCCCCGCCGGCCACGCCGACGCCGACACGAAAAAGCCCCTCGTCTTCCCGATGTCCGCCCGCATGGGCGCCAACGTCTACCTCTCGGCGTCGGCGGAGTACCGGGCTTGCTGCCACACCATCTACAAGAGCGCCGCCCTGCGTCTGGAGGCGATCCTGAAGAACGCCAGCCCCAGGCCGGCGCGGCCCGCGGTCATCATGGACCTCGACGAGACGGTGGTCGATAACACGGCCTTCCAGTCGTACCTGTACATGTCGGGCAAGGAGTACAGCGACGACCTCTGGGACGACTACGAGAAGAACCACCCCCAGGACGTGGGGTTGATCCCCGGCGCGAGGGAGTTCATCGCCAGTGCGGAGTCGCTGGGGGTCACCGTCATCTACCTCTCGAACCGGATGGAGACCTCGGCGGGGCCGACGGCGAAGGCGTTGGAGCTCAACAAGATCAACGTCAGTGGGATCGAGGGCCGCCTGTTCCTCAAGCCCAAGGAGGGCCCCTCCGGCAAGGCCGCCCGTCGCGAGGCCGTCGCGGTGAAGTACAACGTGCTGATGTACTTCGGCGACAACCTGCGCGACTTCTCGGACTCCTTCGCCGCCCCCAAGATGGAGGCCAAGGCGACGGCGGACGACTACCGCAAGGCGAACGAGAAGCGGGCCGCCCTGGCCGACGACGCCCGCGCCCACTGGGGCGTCGATTGGTTCGTCCTCCCCAACCCGGTGTACGGCGAGTGGGACAAGCTGATCGGCCCCGACCCCAAGGCCATCCTGCGCCCGACGACGATGAAGGGCAAGGCGCCGAAGTGATCCCCGCTCGCCACACACCCCCTTCATGCCGACGCGGACAATCACCGCACGGGCGTCGGTGCCGTTCGGTGGGGGTGCGGGTCGTGGTTGAGCCGGGCGCCGGCCGAGCGAAGCCCGACGACGCACGCGGCCGGTCCTGGATTCCGGGCCCGTGGCGGCACTTCAACCCGATTCGGTATGCCTCCGGCCCTACTTCACCGCCGTCGAGCCGCCGACGAGGCACTCGTAGGAGCGGGTGCCGGCCCAGTATTTCGCCACCGCCCGGGCCTGCTCCTTCCACGTCCGCGCTACGGGGGCGTCGCCGGCGCCCCAGACCCTGGCCCCGGGCATCACGTCGGGGTGGGCCCGCGGCAGCGGGGCCGTGCGGACGGGCCTGCCGTCGCCGTCGTAGAGGAAGACGTGGATGTCCGCCCGCCCTCGGCCTTGGAGGTGCCACTGGAAGTGGATGCCCTCCTCGCGGTGCAGCCCGCCGGCGGCCGGGTCGCCGCACAGGAACGCCACGTCGCCGCCCTCGGGGAGATTGGCCTCCGCCCACTCGACGGCCTGCCAGAGCATGGCGGCGCGGGCGGCGGACTTCTGCTGCTTGCCCACGCCGGCGATCAGCACGGCGGCCAGGCCCGCCGCCACGGCGGCGCCGGCGGCCCAGCGAAGGCGCGAGGCCGGGATGGCAGCGAGGCCCGCGAACAACACGGCCAACAGCAGGTCCACCCCCCAGACGGCCGGCATGGTGTAGCGGCCGGAGATGGCGTTGATCGGCAGGTAAATCACGTAGCCGGCCGCGAAGAGGAGTGCCCCGGCGCCGATGGCGGCCCGGTACCCCCCGGCCTGCCAGCCCGCTGAGCGCACCGCGAGGAGGGCCAGCACCACGGCGGGCGCGAGGTACTCCAGCGCGGCCGACGCACGCAACGCCCACAGCAGCCCCACGGCGTTGTCCAGACGGGGCATGCCCGGACGGTAGTGGTGCGGCTGATTGTCGATCTTGAAGTAGACGTAATGGGCGAGGAACGCCAGGGCCGTCAGGCTCAGGAGCATGGCGCGGCGGCCGTGCCTCTGCCAGCCATCGGCCAGCGTCGTGCCGTCCTCCGCGATGCGGAGGAAGAGCTGGGCCGGGATGAGGACGACGAAGGTGTTCTTGCACCCCATCGCGGCCAGGACGCAGAACGCCCCGCCGATGTCCCACCACAGGGGGGAGGGGGAGCGGGCCGCGCGGCGCGCGCATACGAGGGCGAGGATCGCGTACGGCATGGCGACCCCCTCGGAGAGGGTCAGCGAGAGCCAGACCTCGTTGCGTCCAGGCCCCCAGAGGAAGACGGCCCCGGCGGCGAGCGCCGCCAACGGCGGCACGCCCAGCTCGGCGAGGAGCCAGAGGAACATGGCCGCGGCGAACGCGCACCACAACAGGCGGCTCAGACGCCAGGCGAAATCGCTCCCGCGGCACAGCTCGGCGGCGGCCTCCCAGTGCACCCACAGGACGGGCCGGAAGGGGCCGAGGTCGGCGTAGTTGCCGGCGATCTTGGTCCACACGACGCCGAGGCGGGCCGTGAGCGGCATCGGCGGCTCGGGGTAGACGAGGTTCCCGTCGTCGATGAAGTCGAACCGAGCGCCGAGCGTCGGCAGGTAGGCCGAAGCCAGGAGCAGGCCGCCGGCCAGCACCCACCACGGGAAACGCCGTGACGGCTCGGTCTGTGTCATGTGCGCCTCGTGCGCGGCGGGCGGACGCCCACAGTACCCGCCCCGCCCATCCGCCGCAACCCCTCCTCCAGAGGGATGAGGGATGAGGGATGAGGGATGAAAAGGGGCCCGGGGTGGGGCGGCCACACCGTCTGGGTTATCCCCTTTCATCCCTCATCCCTCATCCCTCATCCCTCCTGCCGATTCCCTTCTGCCGAAAGTCCGTCGGCCTTGACTGCCGATGACAGGATGGTATGTCTTCGCGCATCCATGGAAGGGGGCGGGCATGTTCGACCGCGTCGGTGGCTTCACGGCCAGGCACCCCTGGCTGACCGTCGCCGTCTGGGTCGTCGCAGGCATCGCGCTCGCGAAATGCGCCCCCTCCTGGGACAGCCGCGCCACCGACGACGACATCAACTTCCTCCCGGCACGCTGCCCCAGCGTCAAGGGCTACAAGCTGCTCCAGCAGGCGTTCCCCCAGGACGTGTACGCCAGCCGCCTCGTCTTCGCCTTCGAGCGCCCGGCCTCCCCACTCTCCCCAGCCGACCTCACCCTCGTGGACGGAGTCGTCAAGGAGCTGGTGAAGCTGCGCGACGCCGAGCCGGCGCTCCAGATCAAGAAGATCATCTCGCAGCGCGACCCCTTCATGGGTAAACGCCTGCTGTCCGACGACGGCAAATGCACCCTCGTGCAGGTGTCGCTCGGCACGCCGTACCTGGCCCTACGCACCCGCGAGGCGGTCGAACGCGCCGACAGGGCCGTCCGCGCCTGGCTCAAGGAGAAGGGCGGCGACCAGCCAGACCTCTACACCACCGGCCCTGCCGGCGTGGGCCGCGACCTCATCACCGCCGGCGGCAACAGCCTCGACGGCACCACCATCGCCACGGTGCTCCTCGTCATCGTCATCCTCCTGGCGGTCTACCGCTCGCCGGTCATGGCACTCATCCCGCTCCTCAGCATCGCCCTGGCGGTTTGGGTGGCCCTTAACATCCTCGCGCTGTGCACGCTCATCCCCGGCTTCGTACTGGTGAACATCTCGCAGATCTTCGCCGTCGTCATGCTCTACGGCGCAGGCACCGACTACTGCCTCTTCCTCATCAGCCGATACCGCGAGGAATTGGCCACGGGCAAGGGCCGCCAGGAGGCCCTCAAGGACGCCGTCGGCGGCGTCGGCGGGGCGCTCGCCGCGAGCGCCGGCACGGTCATCTGCGGGCTGGGCATGATGGCGACGGCGGAGTTCGCCAAGGTGAAGTGCGGCGGCCCGGCCATCGCCGTCAGCCTCGCCATCGCCCTGCTCGCGTCGCTCACACTGACCCCTGCGCTGCTGAGCCTGTGCGGCTCGCTCGCCTTCTGGCCCGTCGGGGCGCCCAGGAAGGCCGAGTCGCAGGACGAGGCCGAGGGCATCTGGGCCGGCATCAGCCGGCTGGTGATGCGGCGGCCCATCCTCATCTGGACCGTCAGCTTCGCCCTGCTCGTGCCGTTGGCCATCCTCGGGCTGCGCGTCAGACCCAGCTACCGGGCGACGGCAGAGCTGTCGAATCATTGCAGCAGCGTGAAGGGCCTGGACGCCATCGGGCGGCACTTCACGCCGGGCGAGCTGGGGCCGATCAGCGTGCTGCTGGAGGCCGAGCAGTCGTGGGACACCCCCGAGGGACGGCGCATCGTCGAGCATCTCACGCTCGGGTTCGGGACGTTGGAGAACGTGGCGGAGGTCCGCAGCCTGACGCACCCGCTGGGCAGGCCGGTGACGCCCGCGGCGCCGCCGCAGGGCGACCCGAAGAAGCCCATCCGCAAGAGCCTCTTCGAGGCGTTCGGCAAGAACATCGCCGACGCGTTTAACGAGGGGGTCGAGAGGGCGACGAAGGGCGTGTACCTGTCCGCGGTGCAGACGCCGGCCGGGACGCGGCACGTCACGCGGCTCGACGTGGTGTTGAAGACCGAGCCGTTCGACCCGCGCAGCGGCGACACGCTGATGATCCTTCAGGAGTGGGTGGGCGAGGGGCTGCCGGTGTTGGGCGAGAAGTTCGGCACGATCCGCGGGGAGACCTACGGCATCACGGTCGGCTCGCGCGACATGGCCGTCGTCACGGAGTCCGACCGCACGCGGATCAACCTCCTCGTCCTGGGCGGCATCTTCCTCATCCTGCTGTTCCTCGTCCGCCACGTCGGCTTCACGGTGTACCTGCTGTTCACCGTGCTGCTGAGCTACTACGCGACGCTGGGGGCGACGGCGATCCTGGCCCACTACTGGCACGGCAGGCCGATGGGCGAGGTGGACTGGCGCGTGCCGTTCTTCCTGTTCACCATCCTCGTGGCGGTCGGCGAGGACTACAACATCTTCCTGCTGAGCCGGGCGCTCGAGGAGAAGGACAAGCACGGCGGCGAGGAGGGCCTGCGTCGCGGCCTGGCCAGCACGGGGGGGACGATCACCTCATGCGGGCTGATCATGGCGGGGACGTTCGCCACGCTGATGCTGGCGGGCCTGAACACGCTGGTCCAGGTGGGCTTCGCCCTGGCGTTCGGCGTGCTGATCGACACGTTCATCGTCCGCCCGTTCCTGGTGCCGGCGTTCACGCTCTGGCTGTGGAAGGGCCAGCCGGCCAAGGAAGTGCCCGAGGAGCCGACGCCCATGCCGAGGCGCGTGCGCAAGGCGGCGTGAGGATACTACCTCACCCCCTAACCCCCTCCCGCTGCGAGCAGGGGGCGAGACGCCCCCAGACCCCCGATGCGCGGAGAGGGGGGATCGCAAGATCATCGCCTCAGTGGAGGGGCAGTACACGCCTCCCCTGTTGGGTTAAGCCATTCAAGAGACACGCATACTTCCTCTCCGCGCAGGCGATGCTCTTGTGGCTCCCCCTCTCCGCTTCGGAGAGGGGGTTGGGGGGTGAGGTAGCATGATCGCCGCCCGCGCCCTGGCGCTGCTGCGGCAGGCGCTCGCCGACCCCGCCGCCGAGTTCCGCGACGGCCAGCTCGACGCCATCCTCGCCCTGGTCGAACGGCGGGCGCGTCTCCTCGTCGTGCAGCGCACCGGCTGGGGCAAGAGCGCCGTCTACTTCCTCTCGACGCGCCTGCTCCGCGAGCGGGGCGCCGGGCCGACCCTCCTCGTCTCCCCGCTGCTGGCCCTCATGCGCGACCAGCTCCTCGCAGCGGAGCGCCTCGGCGTGCGCGCCGTCACTATCAACTCGTCGAACAAGGATGAATGGGCCGACATCGAGCGGCGTCTGCACGCCGGCGAGGCCGACCTCTTGCTCATCTCGCCGGAGCGCCTCGCCAACGACGACTTCGTCACCCGCACCCTGCTCCCGCTGGCGGCCAAGGTGGGCCTCTTCGTCGTCGATGAGGCGCACTGCGTCAGCGACTGGGGCCATGACTTCCGGCCCGATTACCGACGTATCGTCCGGGTGCTGGAGCGTCTGCCGAAGGGCGTACCGGTGTGCGCCACGACGGCGACCGCCAACTCCCGCGTCGTCGCCGACGTGTCGCGGCAGCTCGGCGCGGGCCTGGAGGTGTCGCGTGGGCCGCTGGTGCGTGCCAGCATCCGCCTCCAGACGGTGAAGCTCCCCGACGACGCCTCGAAGCTGGCGTGGCTGGCGCAGTACCTGCCGACGCTGCGCAATCAGGGGTGCGGCATCGTGTACGCACACACGCAGCAGTGGTCGGAGCGTATCGCCGCCTGGCTGCGGGCGCACGGCATGAACGCCGAGCCGTACCACGCGGGGTTGGAGAACGAGGTGCGACAGGCGCGCGAGCAGGCGTTGCTGGCCAACGGCCTCGACGCCCTGGTAGCGACGACGGCGCTGGGGATGGGCTTCGACAAGCCCGATCTCGGCTTCGTGGTGCATTTCCACCAGCCGGCGTCGGTGGTGCATTACTACCAGCAGGTGGGCCGTGCCGGGCGCGCCATCGACCTCGCCTACGGCGTGATGCTCTCCGGCGGCGACGACCGGCGTATCAACGACTGGTTCATCGAGGAGGCGTTCCCGCCGGAGGACCGGCTTCAGCAGGTGATGGCCGCCCTGGAGGGGTCGCAAGGCCTCACGGCCCGCCAACTGGAGCAGGCCGTGAACCTCCGGCGCGGCGCGCTGGAGAAGGCGCTGAAGGTGCTGGCGTCGGAGGACCCCGCGCCGGTGGCCTACTCCGAGGGGAAGTGGCACGCCACGACGGCCCGCGCCGACGCGGGCAGGCGCCGGCGGTTGTGGGAGAAGCTGACCAGGTTGCGCCGCGACGAGCAGCGGCAGATGGACGCCTACGCCGCGCACGCCGGCTGCTTCATGGAGTTCCTGGCGCACGCCCTGGACGACCCGCACGTCGGGCCGTGCGGACAGTGCGCCTGGTGCCGGGGCAAGCCGGACGCGATGCGGGCCGTGGCCCCGGAGCGGACCGCGGCGGCGGTGACCTTCCTGCGCGGGACGGAGATCGTCATCGAGCCGCGCGCCCAGTGGCCGGACGTGATGCCGGGGATGGGCCTCAAGGGGAAGATCGCCCCCGCCCTGCGCGCCGAGGAGGGCCGGGCGCTGTGCCTGACGGGCGACGCCGGCTGGGGCAAGCTGATCACCGACGGCGAGCTGGACGCGCGCCTCGCGGAGGCGATGGCGGCCCTGGTGCGGCGGTGGGGGGTCGCGCCGGAGTGGGTGGCGTGCGTGCCGTCGCTGCGCCGGCCGGATCGCGTGCCGGCCCTGGCGCGGGCCGTGGCCGGCCATCTGGGTCTGCCGTTTGTCGTCGCTCTGCGGAAGAACAGGGAGAGCCAGCCCCAGTCCGAGATGGAGAACAGTTGGCAGCAGGCCCGCAACCTCGACGGCTGCTTCGAGGCGTCACAAGCACGGACGCGGCCCGGCCCGGTCCTGCTGATCGACGACCTGACGGATTCCGGGTGGACGTTCACCGTCGCCGCGGCGCTGCTACGCCAGGCCGGGGCCGGGCCGGTGTTCCCGCTCGCGCTGTCCTCGGGGCGATGAGAGCCTCTGCCGGATCGCGTTCCGGCGCGGCGGACTTCAGGGGCCAACAAAGCGTCGCCGAGGCGGCGGGCCAGGGGCCGGACGACGCCGTGGAAGAACGCCAGGGCGGCATGCGCGTTGACGAGGGACAGCGCGACGGGGCGGAAGATCGGATCGACGGGGACGACGACCCAGATGAATGGGACCGTGACCGGCTCGAAGGGGAGGAACAGGTCGAGGGGGTGAGGACGGCCAGCGTGCCCAGGGGGAGGCCGACGGTGAAGCCGAGGCCGGTGGCGACCCAGGAGGAGCGGAGCAAGGCGCGGGCGCGGGAGATGAGGCCGTGCCATGGGCCGGAGTCGGGCATCCGGGACATGGCACGGCCTCCTCGGACGGAGGGCAGGCGGGGGCGTGGAGGGAGGGCCGACCCAGCCAGTGAAAGGCACGGGGGACCGTAACCGACCAGGCGGGTGTGGGAATTGGACGGAATTAGACAGCGGGTGTGGCCGGCGGGTGCGGATTGCATTGCATTGCACCCCCCCAGGCAACCCGCTGCAATGCAAATTCGTGGCGGGATTTGCATTTCACGGCAAGTGGTCAGGCCACCCACTCCCGTGCCGTGGCCGCCCTCCACGTCTCATTTCGTCTAACCCCACATGTCGGGTGAACGGCTACGGGGGACCTTCTGTCAACGGCCTGCTCAGGGTCGCGCCGTCACCCCGGCTTGCCCGGACGCAGGACGTAGACCGTCCCGTCGTTGTTGGCGCAGGCGACGTGGCGGGCGTTGAACGCCGCCAGCGCGTTGACACGCCCCGCCAGACGGCACTGCCCGTCGGGCCTGCCCGCCGGCGTCCACGCCCGCACCATCCCCGCCCCGTCGGCGGTGAAGATCCGCCCCCCGTCGGGCGAGAAGCACACGGCGGTGAGGGGCGCGATGTGGCCGCGTGGCTCCGCCGCCGGCACACCGGCCTCGACGCGCAGATCGTACAGGTGCAGGGCGTGGGCCGGGTCCGACGTGGCGGCTGCGGCGAGCGTGCCGTCGGGCGACAGGGCGACGGCGTGGATGGCCGCGTCCCAGCGCGAGCGGGCGTGCCACAGGGTGCGGCCATCGCGGACGTCCCACAGACGCAGGGAGCGGTCGGGGGCGTCGGTCGGCCCGGTGCTGCCGCTCAGGAGGCGCGTGCCGTCGGCGGACACCGACAGAGACACCACGGGGGAGGTGTGGGCCAGGAGGCGGCCCGTGACCTTGCCGGTGTCGATGTCCCACAGGTGGATGGCGCAATCGTTGAGCGGCCAGGTGGGGATGTGCGAGCCAGGCGGGGCCTTGGCGGCCTGTCCGCCGGCGGCGGCGGCCAGGCGCGTTCCGGGGATGAAGGCGGCGGCGCGGACGTGGGCCGTCACCCCCTCCAGCGTCCTGACCAGCCCGCCGTCGGAGACGCGTCGGAGGCGCAGCATGCCGTTCAGCCCGGCGATGAGGGCGGCCTCCCCGTCGGGGGACAGGGCGACGGCGTGGACGCCCGACGGCTCGTCCAAGGCCCAGGCGGGGGCGCGCCGCGGCGTCGGCCACAGGGCCACGGCGCCGCCGGACGCCAGCACGGCCCCCGCCGGGGTGACGGCGACGGAGCCGGCCGGGAAGGCGAGGGGCCAGGGCGGCGAACGCTCCTCGCCTGCCGCGTCGAAGAGGCGGACACGCCCGCTCTCGTCGCCGGCGGCCACGGCCCCGTCGGGCCGGAACGCCGCCGCCACCACGCGCGTGCCCCCCGTCTTGAACGAATGGGCGGCCCTCGGACGCTCCACGTCCCAGAAGCGGAGCACCGTCACGCCGCCGCTGACGGCCCGCTTGCCGTCGGGTGAGACGGCGAGGCAGGTCACGTAGGAGCCGTGGCTCAGGGTGAACGACGGCGGGCCGCCGGTGAGGGCGTGGCGGCGGATCAGGCCCTCGTAGCCGCCTGACAGGAAGCCGGAGCCGTCGGGCAGGAATGCCAGGGCGGTCACCCAGTGGTCGTGTGCCTTCTCGAACCGGCGGATCATCTCGCCGGACACCGCGTCGAGGAGGAGCACCTCGCCCATCCGGCCGCCGGACACGAGGGCCAGTTTCGAGTCGGGGGAGAAGGCCCGACCCAGGTGTCCATGCAGCGGCGCCTCGATCTTCTGCTTGAGGGAGAAGATGGCCTTGCCCGAGGAGGCGTCGAGCAGCTCGATGCGGCTGGACCAGGCGTACAGGGCGCGGGCGCCGTCGGGCGAGAGGCACTGGGCGAGGCCGTCGGCGCCGCGCCCGAGGACGCCACGCTGGCCCTTGCGCCACTCCCAGGACCAACGCCCGGAGGTGGCGCCGCTCTCCCAGGCGTGGGCGGTGCCGCCGTCGGGGCTGAGGGCGAGGGCGGTGGCGGGCGACCCCAGGCGCAGGGCGTCCTTGCAGGCGAGGGTGTCGCCGTCGCGGACGAACACCACGCCGTCGTGCCCGGCGCTGAGGAGGTGCTTGCCGTCCGGGGTGAAGGCGAGGCCGGAGACGCCGTCGCGGTGCCGTCCGGCGGAGGTGCCCAGCACCTGCACCACCTCCTGCGGGACGAGGCCGGACCGCTCCGACACCGGCAGCGTGTCGTGGCGCAGGGCGGCGAGAGGGTCCGTTGGGGGCGGCGGGGGCGGCGGCCCGGGCAGGGGGTGCGGCGGACGCGACAGCCACCAGCCCAGCCCGGCCAGCGCCGCGACGGCCCCGGCGCCCGCGGCGCCGGCGAGCAGGGCCCGGCGCGAGATGCCCTCTGGCCGGCTCGGCCGTGGCGGCTGGATCAGCGCCGACGTGTCCACCAACCCCTCGAACTCCGACCGCTCCACGCACCGCCCCTCGGCGAGGAGGCGGGCGAGGACGGCGGCGGCTTCACCGGGCGTGGCGTACCGGCCCTCGGGCGTCTTGGCCATCAGGCGGGCGACGAAGGCGGCCACCGCGGCGGGCACGTCGGGGCGGAGGGAGGCCAGGGGCGGCGGCTCCTTCGTCTGGTGCAGGACGAGCTTCTGGCCGGGCGATGACCCGGCGAAGGGGGCGCGGCCGCCGATCAGGTGGTACAGGGTGCAGCCGAGGGAGTACAGGTCGGCGCGGGTGTCGGCGCGGTGGGTGTCCATCACCTGTTCGGGGGCGATGTAATCCGGCGTGCCGGCGACGACGCCCGACTCGGTCAGGGAGGAGGAGGTCTCGTCGCCGTCGGCGGCGATGCGGGCCAGGCCGAGGTCGAGGAGCTTGACCACGCCGGCGGGGGTGACGATGAGGTTGGACGGCTTCACGTCGCGGTGGACGAGGCCGGCCTCGTGGGCGTGCTGCAGCCCGAGCGCGGCCTGGCGGGCGTACTCGCAGGCCAGGGGGACGGGGAGGGGGCCGGACTCCTTGATGAGGCGGGCGAGGTCCTTGCCCTCGACCAGCTCCATGACCAGGTAGAGCGAGCCGGCGGCCTCGCCGGCGTCGAGGGCGGCGGCGACGTTGGGGTGGGGCGAGAGGCGTGCGGCGGCGCGGACCTCGCGCTCGAAGCGGCGGACCATGTCGGGGCCGGCGCGTCCGGGGCGGATGACCTTCAGGGCGACGGGCCGCCCCAGCGCCAGGTGGCGTGCGCGGAAGACCTGACCCATCCCGCCTTCCCCGATCACATCACACAAGAGGTACTTGCCGCCGACGGACAGCTCGGCGGCGCGTCCGGACAGGAGGCGGTTGGCCTGGAACGCGGTGAGCCAGCCGCGGGCCATGAGGGCGCGCCCGAGGGGGCGTTGGGGGAGAGCGCCGGGTGGGAATTCGGCGTCGAGCGTGGCCGCCTGCTCGGGGGAGAGGAGGCCGGAGCGCAGGAGGGCGTCGAGCGTCTCGGCCCGCGCGAGGGCCGGCTCGGCGGGGCCGACGGCCGGGCTCTCGTCGCTCATTCGGGCGTCCCCCGGGCGTGCGGCAGGCTATTGTCGGGCCAGCATCGGCGTGCCGGCAAGGGCATATTGTTGTACATCAGCCCGCCGCGGCGCCGAAGATGCTATAGATTGGTTAGGACGGTAAGGCCCAAGCAGGTGATGCCGTGACAAAGAGCGAATACGAGCGGCTGCTGACCCAGGGACGCAAGGCCGGGCTGAACGCGCGCGAGCTGAACTCCGCGATGGCCGGCCGCGGCCCGGCGGCCGACGGTCGGCCCGACAGCAACGGCTTCATCTGGGTTCAAGACGAGAACGGCCGCATGGTGTGCCGGCCGATGACGGAAGGCGAGGGCTGATCGGGCGACGGCTGGCGGCGGTGGCACGGCAGGGCGGGCAGGCAGAAGACAGCGGGTCTTCAGCCTGCCCGCCTTCATTCCCCAGCCCCCACGCTGCATCGTAATCGCCCCCCTGGTGTATCCGTATTGCACATCCCGCGCCGGCGGCCCTCCTCCACTTGCCGCGCTGCCCGCACCCCTATACTAACGACAAGCTGCGGCCTGGCCCTACGGACAGAGAACAGGTGCGGTGCAGCCTTCCGCCGACAACCCGTTTCGACGAGAGGGGCCCACTCGATGGCCAAGGGCGCAGAGCCGGAATTGATGGAGAAGTGGAAGATCGCCGACGCCATCGAGACGTACGGCGTCCGCAACTGGGGCAAGGGCTATTTCTCGATCGGCCGCTCGGGGCACCTCCAGGTCCACCCGACCAAGCGGTCCGACCGCTTCGTGGACCTCAAGGAGATCGTCGATCAGCTCCAGGCCCGCGGCATCCAGCTCCCCATCCTCCTCCGCTTCACCGACATCCTCCGCCACCGCGTCGGCGAGCTGCACGAGGCGTTCTGCAACGCCATCAAGGAGTTCGAGTACGGCAACAAGTACGTCTGCGTCTACCCCATCAAGGTCAACCAGCAGCGCCAGGTCGTCGAGGAGATCCTGGATTTCGGCAAGCCGTATGACTTCGGCCTGGAGGCCGGCAGCAAGCCCGAATTGCTCGCCGTCCTCGCCCTGACCAACGGCGGCGGGCGGGCCGCGGAGAACAACACCCCCATCATCTGCAACGGCTTCAAGGACGACGAGTTCATCCAGATGGCCATGCTCGCCCGCAAGATCGGCAAGCAGGTCATCCCCGTCGTCGAGAAGTACAGCGAGCTGGACCTCATCATCCGCCACGCGGAGCAGCTCAAGGTGCGCCCGGTGATCGGCGTGCGCGTCAAGCTCGCCGCACGCGGCGCGGGGCGGTGGCGCTCGTCGGCGGGCTACCGCTCGAAGTTCGGCCTGACCCTCAGCGAGGCGCTGGAGGCCGTCGAGTCGCTCAAGAAGCGGGGCATGGAGGACTGCCTCCAGCTCGTCCACTTCCACCTCGGCAGCCAGATCACCAACATCCGCTCCATCAAGAACGCCCTCACCGAGGCCACACGCGTGTACGTCGAATTGCACCGCGTCGGCGCCGGCGTTCGGTTCCTCGACGTGGGCGGCGGCCTGGGCATCGACTACGACGGCTCGCAGACCGACTTCGAGTCGAGCGTGAACTACACGCTGCAGGAGTACGCCAACGACGTGGTGTTCCGCATCAAGAGCGTCTGCGACGAGTGCTCGGTGCCGCACCCGACCATCGTGAGCGAATCGGGCCGGGCGGTGGTCGCGTACCACAGCATGCTCGTCTTCGACGTGCTGGGCGTCAGCGACTTCGACCGCTTCCAGGTGCCGCCGGAGCTGCCGCCCGAGGCCCCGCAGCAGGTGACGGACCTCTTCGGCATCCACCGCGACCTGAAGAAGAAGAACCTGCTGGAGAGCTACCACGACGCGGTGCAGGCGGTGGACGAGGCGCTGGACCACTTCAACCTGGGCAGCATGCCCATCGAGCACCGGGCGCTGGTGGAGCGGCTGTTCTGGGCGGTGTGCAGCAAGATCCTGCGGATGGTGCGCGAGCTGGAGTACACCCCGGAGGAGCTGCAGGGCCTCGAGTCGCTGCTGTCGGACACGTACTTCTGCAACTTCAGCGTGTTCCAGTCGATGCCGGATAGCTGGGCGATCAAGCAGCTCTTCCCCATCATGCCGATCCACCGGCTGAACGAGGAGCCGACGCGGCGCGGGGTGCTGGGCGACATCACCTGCGACTCCGACGGCAAGGTGGACCAGTTCATCGACCTCCGCGACGTGCGGAACACGCTGCAGCTGCACCCGCTGCGTCCGGAGGAGCCGTACTACCTGGGGGCGTTCCTGCTCGGGGCGTATCAGGAGATCCTGGGCGACCTGCACAACCTGTTCGGCGACACCAACGCGGTCCACGTCAGCATCGACGACGACGGCGAGTACACCATCGACGAGGTGATCAAGGGCGACACCGTGCGCGAGGTGCTGGCCTACGTGCAGTTCAACGGCGAGAAGATGACCGAGCTGCTGCGAAAGGACCTGGAGCGCGCGGTGAAGGCCGGGAAGATCTCGGCGAGCGAGTCGAAGAAGTTCATCCAGTTCTACGAGAACGGCCTGGACGGCTACACGTACCTCGAAGAGGCGTGACGGCGGCGCCACGATGAGGTGCCGGGCTCCGCCCGGTGGCGTTCAGCAATCGCCGACGCTCTCGGCACGCTCTCGGAGCCCGATGCCTCGAAGTGAGGCACGCGGCACCGGGAGCGTCATCCCTGCGCGGCGAATTGCCCCCATGAAACGCAAAGCCAGCCCTGAAGTCACCCGGCCACTTTCCAACCCGAGTGGCCAGGTGACCCGGCGTTCTTTGACGCACGGAGCCGCCGGTCGGCGCCGGGTGCGCGGGTCACCTGGCCACACGCCCACTTCACGCCCCCCCCGCGCTGGTACGGGAATGCTCCCGATCGGCGCCAGAGGCTGGCGGCGAGTCGATGAGGGAGGTAAAATGGGGAGACAGGCAGAAGGACAGGGCCTGCCCCGCCCCGAGGTGACCCGCTGCCCATGCAGAACCAAGACACGTTCCTCGCGGCCTGCGGCGCCCAGGGGCCGCTGAGCGTCACCGCCGTCGGCCCGGCCGACGGTGAACGGCGGGAGCACACGATCGAGGCCCCCTGCGTGGTGGCGGGGAGGGAGGCCCGTTGCGACGTGGCCCTGGATGACGAGCGCGTCAGCTCGACCCACCTCTACCTCCAGGTGCTCGCGGGGCGGGTGTACGCGGTCGATCTGGGCAGCCGCACGGGGTGCTTCCGGGGCATGAGCCCGTGCGCGGCCGCGTGGCTGCGCCCACGGGAGTTCGTCCGCGTGGGGCCGTTCCACGTCCGCTGCGAGCTGACCCCGGCCGAGGATCCCGAATGGGAATGGGGGCCGCCGGCCGAGCCGTTGTCCGAGCGTACCCCGGATTCATCGATGCTGCCCCAGCTCTCCGCCGACATCATGCTCGACGGCCGCATCGTCTCCCAGTGGCGGATCAACCGCTGCCTCGCCCTCATCGGCCGGGCGCCGGACGCCCGGGTGAAGCTGGTCGGGCCGGGCGTCTCGAAGTATCACTGCTGCCTCGTCGTCACGCCGGCGGGCTTCTGGGTGGCCGACCTGTGCAGCGCCGGGGGGATCACCCTCAACGGGGCGCGGGCGAAATCCGGGGCGGTCCGCGAGGGCGATTGTCTGGGGGTGGGGCCGTACAACGTGGTCTTCCGCCCCCGGTCCCCGGTCCAGACGGTCACCCTCCTGGAGAAGCCCGCCCCGGGCCGCGTCGCCCGCCCCCTCGGGCTCCCCGGGGCGGACGGCCCGCAAACCCTCGTGCCCGCCCCGCAGCCCACGTTCCTCCCGGCCGCCCTGCCCGACCCGTCCCCGCCGGGGCCCCCCGCGGCCCTGGAGGTCGGGAACGCGGCGCTGCTGCCCATCCTCCAGCAGTTCGGGCAGATGCAGCAGCACATGATGGACCAGTTCCAGCAGACGCTGCTCATGATGATGCAGATGATCCACCGGATGCACACGGACCAGATGGACCTCGTCCGCACCGAGCTACAACGTCTGCGTGAGCTGAGCCTGGAGATCCAGGAGGCGCGTCTCAACCAGCAAGCGCTCGCCAGGGCCGCCGAGGAGGCGCGTCGCGAGAAGCCGCCAGGGCGTGCCAGGCAGCCGGCGCCGATCAACGGGGCCGCGGCCTCCCACGCCCCGGCCCCGAGGCCGACGCCCCAGCCACCGGCCGAAGCCCCCGAGGCCCCGCCACCGGGCCCGACCCCACCCCCGCCGGCCAACGCGGAGGCGGACGCGGACGTTCACGGCGCCCTGGCCGCGAAGATCGCGGCCCTGGAGGCCCAGAGGCAGACCATCTGGCAGCGGATCCTGGGCGCGTTGCCCGGCTTCGGCGGGTAGGCCCCGCTCACTTGCCCTTGCCGCCGGCGGGCGCCTTCGCCGGCGCCTTCCCCCCCGCGCGGGCGCCACCCCCCTGCAAGCCGGCGGGCCGGCCGGCCGGCGTCCCCCCGCCCCCGGTGCCGCCCGTCCCGCCGGTCATGTTCAGGAAGTACCCGCCGGTGTTGAGGTACCTGGCGTTGTGGCCCGTCGTCACCTCGCCGGCCGCACCCCCCTGGCCGGTGGTGATCAGCCGGCGGTTCGTCGCCACGTCCCCCTGGAGGGTCTGGATGGAGTCGCGGAAGGCCAGCTCCGGCCGGACCAGGCCGTAGTAGTTCAACGCGGGCGAGGTGCCCGGGCGGAGGAGGTTCAGGTAGGGGCTGAACGCCGGGCGGGTGTTGGGCGCGATTCCGGGGCGGAGGCCCTGGGCGGTGGCGGCGGCCGGGAACAGCAGGGCGGCCGCGAGCAGGGCCGCGAGGGTCGGTCTCTTCATCGGCGAGTGTCCTCCGGGCGACGGCCGCGGGGCCGGGAAGGCCGGCCCCGCGGGACATTATACCAGGCCGGGGGCGTCAGAACCCGCCGAAGCCGCCGCCGCCGCCCCCATTGCCGCCGTTGCCACCGTTGTTGGCGGTGAACCGGAGGGCGCGGATGGAAGAGGTGCCGAGCAGGGTGAACCCGAAGATCCGCTCGAACGGGGCGATGACCCGGGCGAGGGCGGTGTCCACGCGGACCAGCGGCCTGGCCTGGACGTAGATGCGGTCGCCCGGGAGCAGCTGGTAGTTCGTCGCCGTGCGGCCCGCGGCGGTGATGCCGACCCAGTCCACGGGCAGCATCTGGTCACCGGGGGAGTCGGCCGGCGCGGGGCGGGCCACCCAGATGCGGTGCTCGCTGGAGACCGGCGTGAGGCCGCCCGCCTGCGCCAGGGCGTCGAGTACCGTGTCGTTGCCGGTGACCGGCAGGCGCAGGATCTGCTGCCCGCTGCCGCCCCCGTCGAAGACGACGTAGATCAGCTTGCTGTTGTATGCGGCCACGTCCACCGACACCTCCGGATTCTGGAGGTACTGCCCCAGGTGGGCCTCGATGGCACGGCGGGCCTCCGGCACGGTCAGGCCGACCACCGGCACCTCGCCGTAGACCCCCAGCCGGACGCGGCCGTCGGGCGTGACGAGGTGCTGGCCGCGGATCTGCTGCATGGCCCGCGTCTGGGCGAGGCCCACGAACACCTTCGGCTCCTTGATGATGTCCTTGAGGTGGCCGAGCAGCTTCTCGCGGATCTCGGGGACGGTGAGGCCCGCCACCTTGACGATGCCGTAGGCCGCGCCCAGGTTGACCGTGCCCTCCGGCTCGATCGGGAAGGGGCCGGCGATCGGCTCGGTCTCGAAGGCGTTGGGGACCTGCACGAGCAGCACGTCGCCGGACGTGACGCGGTAGGGCGGCTTGGGGACGACCGAGACGGCGTCGATCACGAGGAGGTCGGGCGGCTCGATCACGTAGTCCATGAGGGTGTGCTTGGCCAGCTCCCGCGGCACGTCCGGGAGCGGCGAGGGCTGCGCGTGCCGCAGCCCGCCGTGATGACAGCCGGCCGCCGCGAGGATGGCCGCCGCGAGCAGGACGATGACGGGACGAGGGACGGCGTGCCGGCCGGGTGTCATGGGTCGGACCCCTTGGGAAGTTGGGAAGTGCGGGGCGGTGATGCGGCCTTGCGGACGCGGCACCGCCGTCGCCACCCCTACCATCGGCACGGGCGGCCCCGCCGCTCCCCCTTTTTTCCCGGCTCACCGTCAATCGCTCAAGACCCGTCACCCCCGAGCACCTTCTCCGCGGCCTCGTAGGCGGGCCTCTCCAGCGGGTGCAGGCCCGACGGCTGGAAGCCGGCGGCCTTCGCGGCCTTCAGGGCTTCGCCGGCCTGGCGCGGCTCGTCCGCCCGGAACAGGGCGACCGCGAGGCGGGCCTGCGTGGCCGGGTCGGGGGCCATCTGCACCGCCTCCTCGAGCGTCTCGACGGCCTTGCGGTAGTCGCCCTTGGCGGTCAGCACGATGCCCTTCGTGTCGAGCAGGTCCGGCTGCGGGCCGGCCAGGTCGATCGCCTTGTTGATGGACGCGAGGGCCTCGTCCGCCTGCCCCTTGAACGCCAGCAGGACCGCCAGGTTGTTGATGGCCAGCAGGTTGCCGGGGTCCCGTGAGAGGACGGCACGGTAGGCCGCGATGGCGGCGGCCGAGTCGCCCGTCAGGTCGTCGATGTTCGCCAGGACGAGGTCGAAGAAGTCCTCCTTGGGGTGCTTCTTCTTCGCCTCCTGCATCCAGGAGATCACGAGGCGGGTCTGCTCCGGCGTGGGCTTCCCCTCGCGGAGGATGTTGACGGCGGCCTCGCCGATGTTCACGTCGGGCACCTTGCCGCGCAGCTTCGCGCACAGCTCCAGGGCCTCGGCGGTCTTGCCCCGCCGCCCCAGGAACTGGGCGAGCGTGAATTGAGGCCCCGCGCCCTTCTCCGCGAGGAGGCGGGCGGCGCCGCGGTAGTGCGGCTCGGCGTCGTCGGGGTAGCCGAGGGCCTCGGTCAGCCGGGCCGCACCCATCAGCCTCGCCCCGTCCTTGGCGTGGGCGCCGGCATATCTGGAGAGCACGGCGCGGGCGTCGGCGTCCCGCTTGTACGCCTTCAGCAGACGGGCCTTGATCCCCGCCGTCCGCAGGGAGCCGGCGTCCTCCTTCTCCAGACGCTCCAGCCAGGGCGCGGCCTCCCTCTCCAGACGATCCGGCAGCTTGGCCTCGTGGCGTGCCATTTGTTCGAGGAAGTAGGCGAGGTACATGGGATTCTGCGCCTCGCGCGAGGACGAGGAGAGGAGCCGCACCAGGATCTCCTTGGCCTTGGGCCACTCGCCGTTGCCCACGTACAGGGTGGCCAGGAAGAACGACTCACCGGCGCTGGGCCGGACGCCGAGGAATGAGTCCTCCAGTTCGCGGACGGCCTTGCGGCGGTCCCTGGGCTGCTGGGCATGGATCAGGGCACGGGCCCGTTTGTCCTCGGGTGTCTCGGGGCCGCGCCTCGCGTTCTCCTTGATCAGGTCGAGCGCCTTCTTGTACTGCTCGTAGCCCCCCCCGGCCGACGCCAGCGCCAGGGTGCGGCGGGCGGACGCCGCCACGGCGGAGTCGGCCCCGGCCCGGCGGATCACGTCCTCCAGCAGTTTCTCGGCCTGCGCCGTCTGCCCGCGGCGCAGGTGGTAGCCGGCGACGGCCCGGAGGGTGGCGATGTCGTCGGGGCGGGCGGCCAGGGCGGCCTTGTACGCCTCCTCCGCCTTCTCGCGCGGGCCGACGATGTCGCGGCAGGCCGCGACGGTGAGGAGGGCGGTCTCGGGGGGCAGGGCGGCGCGGGCCGCCTCGATCTCCGCGTCCGCGGGCTTCTTCGCCCCCTCCTTCAAAAATCCGACGAGGGCCAGGTGGGCCTCCGGCAGTTTCGGGCCGAGCTTGACCGCCAGCCGCAGCGCCTTCTCCGCCTCGGGCAGCTTCTTGCCGGCCCAGAGCACCTGCCCGCGCATGATCTGGATACGCGGGTCGGGCGAGGCCTCGGGGAGGGAGGCGAGGGCATTCTCCGCCGCCTTCTCGGGCGTGCCGGGGCCACGCAGGGCGGCCACGGCGGAGGCCCCGGACAGCTCCGTGGAGTGCGGGATCATCTCGCGGTAGCGGGCCAGGACGGCCTGCACCTCGGCGTCGTCGCGGCGGGCGCTGAGCAGCCCGACCAGCCGGGCGACGACTTCCGGCGTGGCCTCGCCCGTGCGCAGGGCACGCTGGTACTGCTCGACGGCCCGGCTGCGGTCGCCGTCGGCCTCGGCGATGCGCGCGCCCAGCAGGTACGTCTTGCCCCAGCCGGGCCGGTGCTTCTGGGCCTCGTTGAGCCACTCCGTGGCGCGGGCGCGGCCGGCCTTGTCCCCGGTCGTCGCCAGGAGCAGGGCCCGCCCCAGCCGCCAGGTGACGCCGAGGTCGCCCTCGAGCCTCTCCAGCGTTCGCACCACGCGGTCCAGCTCCTCGCGGTCGTTGCGGCCCGTGGCGAGGTCGAACAGTTCCCGCCACGCGGGCAGGTCGTCGGGCCGCAGCTCGGTCAGCCGGGTGTAGAGGCGGACGGCGTCGGCCCGGTCACCCCGGCCCTGGCGGGCGGCCGCGACGGCGCGGAGCCAGGCCGCCTGCTCCTTCCCCTTGCGTTTCTCGGCCTCCTTCTCCGCCGCGGCGAGGGCGGCGTCCGCCGCCTTCTTGTCGCCCCCCCGCTCCGACAGGCGGGCGCGGGCGAGCCGGACCTCGACGCGGTCCCCCAGCGCCTTCTCGGCGCGGGCCAGGACCGCGAGGGCCTGCGCGGCGTCTTTGCCGTCGTCCGCCACCGCCGCGAGGAGCAGCCAGAGGGTGGCCTCGCCGGGGTGGCGGACGACGGCCTCCTCCAACAGCTTGCGGGCCTCGTCCCGCTTCCCCTGGGCCACGTCCAGGCGGGCCGCCGTCTGGGCGAAGCGGGGCGTCTGGCGGACGCCGGCGGGGGTCTCGTCGAGCTGCCTGCGGATCGGCGCCCAGTCGCGTTCAAGCTCCGGCCGGCGCATCATCCGGGCCGCCCGGAGCGCGACGGCGGCGAAGCGGGCGTCGGGCACCCGGCCCTGGACCGCCTCGTAGAGGGGGAGCGCGTCGTCCGCGAGGCCCAGGGCCACGAGGGCGTCGGCCCGCGCGAGCCGGGCCGGGAGCCAGCCCTGGTTGAAGGTGAGGGCGGCGTCGGCGGCCTCCAGCTCGCGGTCGTGGTTGCCCAGCTCGCGGTGCGCCCGGCTCAACGAGAGGGCGATGGACTGGAGGAATTCGGCGGGGAGCCAGGTGGCCTTGCGGGCGCGCTCCAGCAGGCGCATCGCCTCCAGCCAGCGCTCCTCGCTGACGGCCAGGCGGGCCTCGAGGTAGTCCCGGACCGGGGAGCCCTCCTCGGTCCGGCCGACGCGCTCGATGAGCTTCCGCGCCTCGTCGATCTCTCCCGTCTCCAGCATCAGCTCGACCGTCGTCAGGTAGTCGCTGTCCAGACCCCGGTCCCCCGAAAGGGAGCGGAGTGCCTCGAGCGCCTCCTTCTTGTGGCCGGCCTTCAGCTCGAGCCGGGCCAGCTCCTGCGCGAACGCGCTCACCTTCGGGTGCAGCTTCCGCCCTTGCGTCAGGAAGGCCCGCGCGGCGGCCGTGTCGCCGGCCTCCTGCTCCAGGGAGGCGGCCACCAGGAGCGCCTGCGGCAGTGTTTTGGCATGCTGGAGGGCGAGGCGGCCTATCGTTTGGCGGAGCCTCTCGCGATCGGCGGCCGACAGATCGGTCTCCCGCAGATACGCCGCCCGGGCCACCTGGGTTTGCCTGTCCTCGGGGTTGGCCTTCGCCATCCGCTCGATCACCTTGTCCGCGTCGGCGGGCCTCGGCCTGTTCAGCTCGTGGCGGAGGAGCCGCGCGAGGGCGACGTACGCGCCCGTCCGCTTCGGGGCGAGGCCGATCGTCTGCTCGTAGCGTTTCTCGGCCTCCTGCCAGTTACGCCGGGCGGCCTCGTTCTTCGCGAGGGCCTCGACGATATCCGGGTCCTTCCCGCCGGCCGCCTCGTCGAGCACCTTGAGGTGGTGGATGGCGTCGGCGTGCCGGCGTAGCTCGCCGGCGGTCCTGATCGCCTGTCTGCGGAGATCCTCGCGGTCGGGCAAGACACGCAAGGCCGCTTCCAGGAAGTAGTACGCCCGCTCGCGCAGGCCGTGCGTTTTTGCGTGCTCGGCGAAGAGGAGCGCGAGCCGCGCGCGGGCCTCGTGGTCGTGCGGTGCCTGGCCCAGGTAGAACTGGAGATACCCGAGCTCCTTGGCGGTGTCCTTGGCCTCCTTCGCCGCGTCGGCGCGGGCCAGGAAGGCGCCGGCGTTGCGTCGGATCTGCCAGCCGCGGACGAAATACGCCCCCGTGCTGAGGATGGCCCCCAGGGCGAGGAGGATGGCGACCGCCCGGAGGTTGATTTTCCGCTGCATGGGGGGTCTCGATGGGGGCGTGGGAAATGGACGAACGGGCGTCTCAACAACGTATCGTTGAGACGCCCGCCGGTCGGACTTCGTTCCATTCAGGACTCGTATCAGGCCTGCGGCTTGCGGCGGCGCAGGAAGAACAGGCTGAACGGCAGGGCACTGGCGAACAGGGCGATGGCGGGCGGCACTGGGAGGGCGGTGACGGTCGAGGTGAGCGTCCCAGTGTAATCCGCCGTCGTGTTGCTCGTCCCGTTGCTGGTAGACAAATTACGCAACGTCAGGGTGTTGCTCACATCGAATGGATCATTCGCAAGGGTAAATGTTGTGGAGTTCTCGACTTGCGTTGTTGTCGTGATCGTCAAGGGCGTCGTTGAGGTGCCGTCTGCTGTGCTGAAGGCAGTCGCAGATGAGTTGGTCGAAGCCGCCCACCCTGTCGAGGCGAAGTTGGTTGTCAACCCCATTGGCGTACCGACGGAAGCGAAATCGAATCCATCAATGGCATCTTGGATCACCTCGATCCTCACCACATTGTCGGTCCCACCCAACCGACGAACGGCGGTCGTGGCCTCGGTGACCATCCCAGACGTCGGCCCCCCTGGGCTGTCCGAACTGGCCGTGATCGAAATCCTGTAGTCGCCATTCGGGTTTGTGGTGCTCGCGCCAAAGATAAAGAGATGGCTGATCGCGCCATCCTTGACATCGGTGGTCGTGGTGTTATCGATCAGGTCCACACCGTCCGTGTACGTCTGGGAGGAGGAGGCGCTGAAGACGCCCTTCCCATCCTCCGTCCCAATCGAGACCTTCACCTTGAACGCCGCCTGCGCCTGGGAGCCGCCGAAGGCGACCGCCAGCACGCCGATGAGCAGCGGGTACATCATCGACTTCTTCATTGCTTCATCTCCTCAAGGATATTCGGAATGCTACAGCCAAAGTCACTTGCACGTTGTGAATCCAGGCCGAACGGACAATGTCCGAAATAGCCGGAAAGACAAAGTCAAGCGCGCGGCGGCCGGAACAGACGAGAGGAGAAGGCTTGCTGACGAAGAGAACACTCGGCGAGGAACAGCAGCGCCGACCGGGTCGGCAGGGGAATCTCAACGGAGGCGATCAACCCCGCGGCGACAACGCCACCGGAAGTCGGCAGGCTCGAACCGGAGCCGCCGGCACCACCCGTGTGGCCGGGCAGAGTCGTCTTACGGCCAGGCTCGGGCGGGGTGATCGGAGGGGGCGAATCCGAGGGCCGGGGGGCGGAGGCGGGCACCGCCGCCTTCTCCGCCTCGCCGCGGACCAGCTCGTCCGACACCTTCCCCCACGCCACCGGGGCGGAGACATCGTCCCCCACGCTCTGGCGGTACCCCGCCCGCGCCGCGCCACCGCCCCCGATTCCGGGGAGCAGGGCGAGCAGCACGAGGCCCGCGACGGAGGTGAGGAATGGGGATCGCACGGTGTTCGGAACGCCCAGGGGTGTGTTCAATCAGGGCATGCTACTTTGCGATCTTATCAGGGCGTCCGGCGGGGGGCAAGGGGGAGGATTCGGTTTTCTTTGCCCATACCCCCAACGAGGCCGAACCCTTCGTAGACCGGGAGGCTGTCGATGTCGAGAGAGCGGACCACGTCTTCCGCCGTCTGGAAGCGGTAGCCCTGATCGATTAGGCCGGCCAGCCGCCCGCGGCTGCCCCTGATCCCCGTGTAGGTCCGCAGGCGCGACAGCCAGCCGAGCGCCAGGCGGTCCTGGCCCTCGTCGAACTCCCAGGGGTGGAAGTAGAGCATCGAGGCCGCCCCCTCCTCGCCCATCCGGCTGATCCCCTCGCGCATCAGCCATTGCGGGAAGAGGCGGAAGTAGCCGCCCCCGCCCACCGGGAGGGTCATCCACCACAGCCGCAGGGTCAGGGGCGGGACCTCGATGATCGGGCCCGAGGCCGTCGGGACGGTGAACGGGGTCAGGGGGGCGTCGGGCACCCCGTAGCGGTCGTGACGCACCGGGTAGATCGAGGAGTCATAGAGGTAGCCCTCCTCGGCGAGGACCTCCATCGCCCACCCGCTCTGCCGCATGATGCTGAACGTCGGCGCCCGGTACCCGAGGACGGGGCACCCGGACGCCTGCTCCAGGGCGTCCTTGCTGTCGCGGGCGTCCCGGCGGAACTCCTCGGGGGTCATGGACAGCACGCGGCGGTGGTCCCAGCCGTGGCTGCCGACCTCGTGCCCCGCGTCGGCGATGGCCCGGACGAGCGGCTTGCACAGCCCGGCCAGCTCCCCGACGATGTAGAACGTCGCCCGGACGCCCCGCCCCGCCAGCATCTCGAGCAGCCAGTTGGTGGAGGCCTCCATCCGCCCGCGGTAGTAGTCCTTCCGCTCCGGCCCGATGGGGAGCGCGGAGGCCGCCTCGATGCGGTGGTGCTCCTCGACGTCGAAGCTGAGCACGGCCCGGGGCGCCCCCGCCCTGGCGGCGACGCGGGGCGCGTGTCCGTGGGCGAGATCCCGGCGGGCCATCTGTGGCGACTTTGCCATCTGACACCTTCACACGCGGAGGGAAAAGGGGGCGAACGTGGCGGCGTGCGCCGCACGCCGTCGCATCTCTTCGGGCGAGCCTCACGGGATGCAGCGGACGATGCTCGGGCCGATCATCCGGGTGACGGCCACGGGCAGCCGCTGCCAGAGCCAGATCATCCGCCCGTACTTGGGGTTCTCGGGACGCATGTCGCCGGCCTGGCCTTCGCGGAGGTAGTACTGCCAGTGGGCCGGCTCGGGCTCCGCCCCCCACTGCTTCTTGAACCGGAAGGTGCCGCCGCCCTCGGTGCAGCGCCCGAAGTCGAACACGCCCTGGCCGCGGGCGATGGCACGCTTGATGAGGTGCGAGTACATGAGCATGTTGGCGCACAGGCCGTTGGCCTCGCGCAGGCACGAGGCGCTGGGCACCTCGGTGACGCCCTTGCCGTGCAGCAGCAGGGCGCCGGCGACGGGCAGATTCCAGTGGCGGACGACGCACAGCTCCGCCGCGCCCGGGAAGGCCTTCAGCGTCTGCAGGAACAGCTCCTTGCCGTAGACCGGCGTCCCCAGGTCGCGCATGTTGCGGCAGAAGATGTCGTAAAACTCGTCGAGCAGCTCCGCCCCGCCCCAGTGGGCCTCCAGCCCGTTCTTCTCGCCCTTGCGGACCTGGTTGCGGACCTTGGCGCCGAGGCCGGCCCACAGCTCCTCCGGGCTCGCCGGGAGGGCCAGCCGCATGTGGACCTTGCTCGTCATCCTGGCGGTCAGCGCCGGGTGGGCGTGCGGGGCCTCGTGGCGCAGCTCCAGGTGGCGGACGCCCAGCCGGTCCGCGAGGGCGACGGCCTCGCCGACCAGGGCGTCGGACGCCTCGCCGTCGTCCGCCATCACCCCGTTGGTGTTCAGGTACGGCAGGCTGACGAGGAAGCGGCCGAAGAGGAGGCTGCTGAAGTACGCCAGCGGGAGGAAGCCGCAGGTCCGCCCGCCGCGTGTGGCCTCGAAGGCGTGGACGCTGTGCCCCAGGCCGTTGCGGAGGACGCCCAGCCACCGCGGGTGCTGGCTCAGGGGCGCCACCGGCCTGCGGAGGGAGTACTCGGCCAGCGCGGGCAGACGCCGCGTGAGGTCGTCGCCACGCAGGTGGTGGAGGCTGAGGCCGGGCGTGGAGACGCGGCCTGCGTCGGCGAGGGTGGGGGCGGACATGGCGACTCCGTGGCCAGAGGGTGCGGAACGGGGTGGGAAGGCGTCTCAGGGGTGGGAGCGGGAGGGGGGCCGGGGATCGGACACATTTTTCTGCCATCCGAGCTGGGCCGCGAGGCCCTGCTCGAGAGGCGTCCGTGGTGCCCAGGAGAGGTGGGACGCGAGGCGTGCGGTGGAGGCCATCGTGTGGCGCTGGTCGCCGAGACGCGCGGGGGCACGCTCGATGGCCGGCTTCACGCCCGACAGCCGGGAGAGGATGTCGAGGACATCCCAGACGGAGGCGGACTGGCCGCCGCCCACGTTGTAGGTCTCGCCGACGGGGGCGGCAAGGGAGGCGACGGTGGCCTCCACGCAGTCGTCGATGTAGGTGTTGCTCCGCGTCTGGTGGCCGTCGCCCGTGACGGTGATGGGCCGGCCGTGGAGCAGGGCGTGGATGAACTTGTGGTAGCCCATGTCGGGGCGCTGGCGCGGGCCGTACACCGAGAAGTACCGCAGGACGACCAGCGGCAGGCCGTACCCCGAGGCGTAGGCGCGGCAGAGGTGCTCGGCGGCGAGCTTGGTGACGCCGTAGGGCGAGACGGGGGCGGTGGGCAGCGACTCGTCGCCGGAGGCGAAGAGGCCGTAGACCGAGGAGGTGGAGCCGAGGATGAAGCGGCGGAGGGGCGCGCGGGAGAGGCGGACCGCCTCGAGGAGCCGCTGGGTGGCGAGGAGGTTACAGCTCTCGTAGAGGCCGAAGTCGGTCCAGCTCCGGTCCAGGCCGGGCATGGCGGCGAGGTGGAAGACGGCGTCGGCGTCGTGGAGGTGTGGCTCGAGGGCGTCGGACCGCAGGTCGGCCTCGACGAAGCGGAAGCCGGGGCGGGCCAGCGCCGCCGCGAGGTTGGATTCCTTGAGCGGGCGCGGGTAGTAGGGGATGAATGCGTCGAGGCCCGTCACCTCGTGCCCGGAGGCGAGCAGCGCCTCGCACAGATGCGATCCGATGAACCCGGCGGCCCCCGTGACAACGCACCTCATCAAGCGACCTCTCCGTCCCGCCTTCGGCCCAGGAGTCTGTCGTAGATCTCCCGGACGCGCTCCATCCGTGTCGCGAAGCTGAAGTGCCTCACCACGGTCTCCCGACCTGCCCTGGCCAGACGTTCTCGAAAGACCTTATCGCCAATGAGACGCCCGATCGCCCGTGCGAGTTCCCCGATTTCACCGATTTTCACGAGCAGGCCGTTTTCGCCGTCCTTGACGAGGCGGGGGGCGCCGGCGACCCTGGTGGACACCACGGGCACCTCCAGGGCCATCGCCTCGAGCAGGACGTTGGGCAGCCCCTCGCGGAGGCTGCTCAGGGCGTACACGTCCATGCCCTGGTACAGCAGCGAAGTGTCGGCGCGGTAGCCCCAGAGGCGGACGCGCCCGGCGAGCCCCAGGTGGCCGGCGAGTGATCGCAGTGGCTCCATCTCGTCGCCGGCGCCGACGATCCAGACCTCCAGGTCGTGCCCCCCCTCGACGAGCAGGGCGGCGGCGCGCAACAAGAGGTCGAACCCCTTCTCGGGGGAGAGGCGGCCCACGGCCCCGATCACGAAACGTCCCGTGTCCGCCCCCAGCCGCGCCCTCGCCTCGGCCGTGGTCAGGGTGCGCGTGTACTGGAGGTGGTCGATGCCGTTCTCCAACAGGACGCAGCGCTCGGGCGCGACGCCGCAGGCCAGGGCCGACTCGTGCAGGTCGGGGGAGACGCACAGGACCACCTCGTAGCGCGGCAGGCAGAGGCGGTCGACGGCGTAGTAGAGGGGGGTGCGGGCGGTGTGGTGGACCCACCCGTGGAGGGTCGTGACGAGGCGCATCGGCCAGAAGCGGGCGAGCAGCAGCCCGAGCAGGTTGGTCTTGTAGTCGTGTCCGTGCCAGATGTCGGCCTTCTCCCGCCGGCACAGGTCGAGCAACGCCCAGGGGACCGACAGGTCGAGCGCCCCCCGGTCGATGACCTCCTCCAAAGGGGCGCCGAGCTGGCGTGCCCGCTCGCGGATCTGCCCGAAGGCCTCGTCGGCGGGGGGGTGGAGGTAGACGCAGAGATTCCGGTACCCCGCCGGTTCGAGGAACCGCTGGGAGTTCAGCAGGGTCTTCTCGGGGCCGCCGCCGGCGCCGACGACGACCCTGGCGTCGATGATCACCCGGGGGCGGCGTGTGCGGCTCACGGCGTCGTGCCTCCGGGGCCGTCGCCCGCCAGGAAGGATTCGAGCTGGAGCGCCTTGCCCGCCCACGACTCCCCCGCCAGCCGGACCCGCGCCGCGGCCTGGGCGGGGGGGATGCCCTCGGCGGCCCGGCGGAGCGTGAGGTCGGCGAAGCCCGCGGGGTCGGACGCCAGGTCCAGGCAGTCCCCCCACTCGCGGGTCGCGGGCAGGTCGCGCACCACGGCGGGGCGTCCCGTGGCGAGGTACTCCTTCAGCTTCAGCGGCTGCATGGCGCGGGTGGCGGGCATGTCGCCGTACGGCATGATCAGGACCGATGCCTCCGCCGCCAGGTGCGGCAGCGTCTCGAACGGGACCGAACCGGTCAGGACGACGCCGGGCAGGCGGGCGAGCGCCGGGTCGGGGTCGGCCTGGGGGCCGACCAGCACGACGGACCCACGCCGCGCGGGGTGGGCCGAAAGCGCCTCCAGGAGCCTGAGGTCCATGCGGCGGTCGACCAGGCCCCAGAAGAGGATGATGGGCCGGGGCAGCCCCTCGAGGATGGGCGGGGGCGCGGGGGGGCCGGTGGGACGCCAGAATCCGAGGTCGATCCCGTGGGTGAGGAGGCCGGCCCGGCGCCCCGCCTGGGCCGCGCGCTCGACCAGGTTCTGGCTGACCGCGACGACGGAGTCCACCTTGCGGACGAGGTCGGCCTCGAGCAGGCGGAGGGTCTCCCCGTCGTACCCGGGCCACTGGGTGAAGTCGTCCACCCAGTAGTAGACCCAGCGCCTGGCGGGCAGGTGGCCGATGAGGTCGGCGACGAGGGGGATCGTGGTGATCACGACGGGCGGGGCGGGCATGGCGCGGATCGCCGGCAGCAGGGTGCGGAGCATCAGCCAGCGGTTGATGCTCCGCGAGAGCCGGGAGCCGAACCAGGGCAGCATCCAGGGGTTGAGGACGCGGGGGCCGTCCGCCGCCGGGGTGGCGGGCCGGCCCGGCCGCAGCCACTGGCCCAGTTTGCCGAAGGCGCGCCGCAGGGTGTCGAGGTCGAGACGCGGCTTGCGGGTGCCGATGGTGTTCACCCAGGTGACCGAATGACGGGGCAACAGGTGGCGGATGAGGTGCTGGCAACTGGAGGGGTGGCGGCCCCAGTCGTCCGAGAACACGAGGAGGGGGGAGTCCGACATGCACGGCAGGCCCGGCGGCCATCGGTCCTGCCGCCCAATGCGGCAACGGTAGATCATCGTAGTCCCGCCCGGCGATGGGGACAACGCACCTCGATGGGCGGGCCGGGCGGGGCTTCGGGTTGTGTGCCCAATCAGCCGGTGGTGTGAATTGGACGGAATTAGACGGGAGGTGTGGCCGGGGCGGGGCAGATTGCATTGCATTTCAGACCCCCAGACACACACGCGAGATGCAATTCCTGGGCGGAATTTGCGTTTCAGGGGGTCGAGCGGACCGCCGACACCTGTGCCGTGAACGCCGGCCCCGTCTCATTTTGTCCAGCTCCAGAGGTCCGGTGATCGGTTGGGCCCGCGTGTCGGTGGGTCGGCGAGACGCCGCGAACGCCCCACCGGGCAGGGGTTCGCGCGAAATCGAGAAAACTTCGCGCTGACGCGGGCGGTCTCGGGTCTCTTCTGCGATCAAGGCTCGTAATCCGGGCTGACAAGGTGTTGGCGGAGCGCAAGCCGAATGTACGGGTGGGCAAATTCCCGCCCAACAATAAGGCAAAAAAGTGCCATCGAAGGCTTGCAATCCGGAAAACCGGCGATACACTCATAACCATCCTACCTCGCCCTCCTTAACGCCCGACTCTCCCAACTTGAAGGATCGTCCCCGTTGCTGCGCCCCACCTCCCACCCCTTGATCGCGCTGGCCGCCCTGGCCATCCTCCCGTTCCTGGGCGGTGGTCAGGCTAATGCCGGCATGGTCACATCGGTGGGCGGCTGGAACCCTGCGGCCTGGCGCGTGACGCCACCCTCCCGTTGGGCTGAGCCGCTCGAGGCGGTTGGCGAGGTCGTGAGCTGCTCCGCCCAGGCGGAGATCGGCGCTCTCCCCACGACGATCTGGGGCGATCCCACACCGGCGCAGGGCGTGAACCTCCGGTTCCTGCCCCGCACTTCAGGCCTCCCGACGACCCCCGACGCCCCAGCGAAACCAGGTTCAGACAGGGAACCCGCCCGCGTCTGCGAATCTGGTTGTCCGACCTCCCCTCCCCAGGGCTGGCGGGCCGCACGGAGTGCGGCCACGCGCAACCTCCTGCCGGAACCCCTCCTCGGCGGCCCGCTCCGTCCTCCCCGATAACGCGTAACCCCTCGCGCACACACGGCCATTGACGCCCTGGCTGGGCTCCCCATCCGCAGCCTCGTCTGAAGCGTTGGCTCGTGCCTCGCCGAACCCCTTTGCCGGCCAGCATCGGCCGGCGAACGCGCGGCTGTTTTGCCTCATGATTCCCACCACGTTTCAGGAGTCCCCGATGAAGAACAACACGAGTTTCCTGACCTGGGCCATCGGCCTGGCCCTGGTGTTCGCGGCCACGGCCGGCACGGCGATGGCCGCCGATCCGCCGAGCGCGCCTGAGATCAACCCTGCCGCCGCGACCAGCGCCCTGGCCCTGTTGGCCGGCGGGATGCTGCTCATCGCCGGTCGCTTCCGCCGGAAATGATCCAGTGCGGCTCCAGGGGCTGATGTCCCTGCCACCCCTGGAGCCGGCTTTTTCCCCAGATCTCAAGTTCGCCTTCGTGCTACGCCCGTGCGCAGAGCGAGCCCAACGACATCGAAAGCCCAGAGGGCACGCCGGAAACGTGCCGTATTTATGCCGGACTATCCTCCCTTCGGCGAAGTTGTTGGTCCGGCCGCTGGATCCCGAGTACCGCTTCCGGGCCTAGAGGCCGGCAGGAAGCTTCACCAGATACAACGACCGGAGAAATTGCGATGGTCTGGAAGAAGCTGAAGTCGCTGTTCCACAGCACGGAAACGCGAACAACGACGAGCCTGCGGAAGGGCCGGCACGTGCTCCCCTTGCGGTTGGAAGCGCTCGAGGACAGGACCTTGCTCGCGGCGAGCTTCCTCCAGGGTTACGCATTCATCGACAACAACGCGAACAACGCCTACGACCAAGGCACCGACACTGCCAAGGTCGGGGCCACCATTACGCTCAGCCCCTTGGCAGGCGGCGGTGACCTCACGGCCACCACGAACGTCGATGGGTATTACAGGTTCGACAACGTCGCGGCCGGCAACTACCGGCTCACCGAGAGCGCTCCCGGCTTCGTGGCCCTCGGGGAGGTGAAATCGACGATCAACTCCGGCACTCTCAGCGGGGCCGGCATCGACGTGACCGTGTATGACCCCGGCACGCAGAGTATCACCATTCAGCAGGGCGCCGCGCCCTACTCCCCCTATGAGTCGGCGAAGTTCCAACTCCTGGCGTCAGCGAACAACGCGGCGAGCCCCTTCAACTTCCAACCCAGCGGGGGCTGGGCGGGGAGTGGGACCACCGTCCACCAGTTGAACTTAGCTCTGACGGGCAACGCGGGCAACTCCCACAGCATCCTCAGCCTCTGCACCGATCTGTTCCACTTCTCCGGCTCCACGCCGTACGTGCTCACGCCGAGCACGACGCCGAACACGACGACGCTAACGACGAACCTCGGCCAGATCGGCTACCTGTACAACCACTATGGCCGGTTCCTTCAGCCCGGCGGCCCGCAGAACAACGCCTCCGTGAACGGCGCCGGCCTAGCCCTGGCGATGTGGGAGTTGGAGTACGACAGCACCCCGGACCTGTTGAACGGCAACTTCCAGGTGTTGTCCACCGCGAACCCCAACGTCCTCGCCGCGGCCAACTACTACCTCAGCCAGTCGGCGGGCAAGGACGAGAGGGCGTTCTTCCTGAACAACACGACGGCCCCGCTCGGCTCATTCACCGTCGCCCAGGGCATGATCACCACCGATCTCTTCAACTTCGCCAACAGGGCGCTCCCCACGATCCAGGTGATCAAGTCCGGCCCGGCCAGCGTCGGCGAGGGCGGCGCCAACACCACCTACTCGTTCACCATCACCAACACCAGCCCGGCGAGCGCAGGCGCGGTCACCGTGGACAGCGTCGTCGATACCAAGCTCGGCAATCTGACGGCGGCCGCGCTGCTAGCCAACGGCAACACCCCGATTGTCCTGGCAACCGGAGCCAGTTTCTCCTTCAACTACAACACCACGATCAGCGGCAACGCCGGCACCTCGCTCACCAACGTCGTCACGGTCTCCGGCCACAACAGCAAGAACGACACCGCGACCGACGACGACGACCACACCGCCACCTTCACCGACGTCCTCCCGACGATCACCGTGACGAAGGACGGCGCCGCCACGATCCTCGAGGGCGGCACCACCACCTACACCTTCACGATCACGAACACCAGCGCCAGCACCGACCCCGTCACGATCACCTCGATCACCGACGACGTGCTGGGCAACCTGCTCCCGGCGGCGAAGCTGGTGAACGGCGGCAATGACATCGTCCTCCAGCCCAACGGCACCTTCACCTTCCAGTTCTCCACCACCGTCGCCTACGACGCGGGCACCGTGGTGAACACGGTCACCGTCACCGGCAAGGACGACGAGAACAACTCGACCAGCGCCCAGGACAACCACACCCTGACGGTCCTGAACGTCAACCCGACCCTGAACGTGGTCAAGACCGGCCCCGGCACGCTGGAGGAGACCGACGGCACCGAGGTCACCTACACCTTCACGATCACCAACACCAGCCCGTCCAGCACCGACCCCGTCACCGTCACGAGCGTGTCCGACGACAAGTTGGGCGACCTGACGGCCGACGCCCTGGCCGCGTACCAGCTCCTCCCCGGCAACTCCGGCGCCTCGGTCATCGTCCTGGCACCCGGCGCCAGCCTCACCTTCACCAAGACGGCGACGGTCGATGGCAACGCCGGCGACACGATCACCAACGTCGTCACGGTCACCGGCCACGACGACGAAAACACCCCGGCCAGCGACACCGACGACCACACGCTCAACTTCGGCGACGACCCCCCCTCGATCACCGTGGTCAAGTCCGGCCTGGCCTCCATCAACGAGGGTCAGACACACACCTACTACTTCACGATCACCAACAACAGCTCGGCGACGGACCCGGTGACGATCACCGCGATCAACGACGACGTGATCCCCAACCTCTACGACGAGGCCCTGGCGGATTATCAGGCTCAGCCCGGCTTCTCCGAGGCGACGGCCATCGTCATCCAGCCCGGCGAGTCGTTCACCTTCGACTACACGACCGGGTCCCTCGATGCCGGCGTGATCGTCAACACCGTCACCGTGGACGGGCACGACGACGAGGACACTCCGGCGTGCGACAAGGACAGCCACACCCTGACCGTGCTGGATGTCGCGCCGACCCTCACGGTGGTGAAGTCCGGCCCGGCCACCATCGCGGAGGGCGGCGCCAACGCCACGTACACCTTCACGATCACCAACACGAGCGCCAGCACCGACCCGCTCACGATCACCAACGTGAGTGACACCGTCCTCGGCGACCTCCTCGACGAGGCCGAGGCGGCGTACGGCGGCACCATCACCCTCGCCTCCGGCGCGTCCTTCAGTTTCGATGTCACGGCCAGCGTGACCGGCAACGTCGGCGGGTCGCACACCAACGTCGTCACCGTCACCGGCCACGACGACGAGGGCGGCACGGCCACGGACGACGACGACCACACCGTCCACTTCACCGACGTGGCACCGACGATCACCGTGGACAAGACCGGCCCCATCTCGATCAACGAGGGGCAGTCGGCCACCGTGACCTTCACGATCACCAACAACAGCTCGCCGACCGACCCGGTCACCATCACCAGCGTGGTGGACGACAAGCTGGGCGATCTGACGGCCAAGGCCAACGACGCCTGGGTCGCGCAGGGGCACACCGGGCCCATCGTCCTCGCCCCCGGCGCGGGCTTCACGTTCACGGTGATCGGCCCCGTGCTGAACGCCGGCTCCTTGACCAACGTCGTCACCGTGACCGGCCACGACGACGAGAACACCCCGGCGAGTGACACCGACGACCACACCGTGACGGTGCTCGACGCCGCACCGGCGGTGTCCGTCACCAAGACGGCCAACAAGGCCTCGATCAGCGAGGGCGGCGTCGGCGACCAGACGGTGACCTACACCTACACCATCACGGCCTCCTCGCTCAACTCCACCACCGATCCGCTGACGGTCACCAGCGTCATCGACGACCGGCTCGGCGACCTCCTCGACGAAGCCGAGCTGGCCAACGGCGGGACGATCGTCCTGACCCCGGGCCAGTCGTTCCACTTCGATGTCACGACGACGCTGGCCGCCCAGGATGCGGGCGACTCGCTCACCAACACCGTCACCGTGAAGGGCAAGGACGACGAGAACACGCCGTCGAACACCACCACGGCGACAGCCACGGTCACCTACGACGACGTGGCCCCGTCGGTGAGCATCACGAAGTCGCACACGGGGACGATCAACGAGGGGACGGCGGGCCAGACGCTCGTCTACTCCTTCACGGTCACCAACACCAGCGCCGCCACCACCGACACCCTCACCGTCACCAGCCTGGACGACCCCCTGCTGGGGGGCAGCCTCCTGTCCGCCTTCGTCGCGGCCAACGGAGGCAGCGCCGTCCTCGCCCACGGCCAGTCCGTGACCTTCACGAAGAGTTACTCCGCGCCCGTGGCCAACGCCGGCGTCACCATCGACAACACCGTGACCGTCACCGGCCACGACGACGACTCGGACAACGAGGTCACCGCCACCGCCTCCGACTCCGAGACCTACAAGGATCTCACCCCGACGATCAAGGTCGTCAAGTCCGCCAGCGTCTCCACCCCGCTACCCGGCGACACCGTGGTCTACACCTACACGGTGACGAACGAGAGCGCGGCGAGCACGGACCCGCTGACGCTGACGAGCCTCCTCGACGACAACGGCACGCCGGGCGTCACGGGCGACGACAAGGACATCCTCGTGGTCGGCACGTTCGCCGGCGGCGACACCAACAATAACAACCTGATCGACAAGGGCGAGACCTGGACCTACACCTGGTCCACGTCCGCGCCGAACGTCTCCGGCGCGTGGACGAACACCGTCGTGGCCACCGGCAAGGACGACGAGAACAACACGGACACGGACACGGCGACGGCAACGATCAACGTCCTCCAGCCGGCCTCGCTGTCGGGCTACGTCTACCTCGACGCCAACAACGACGGCACCTTCCAGGGCACCGAGTCCCCCATCTCCGGCGTCACCGTGACGCTCACCGGCACCGACGACCTCGGCAACCCGGTCAGCGCCAGCACCACAACCAACTCCGTGGGCTACTACGAGTTCACCGGCCTGCGCCCCGGCACCTACACGATCACCGAGACCCAGCCGTCCGCCTACCTCGACGGCAAGGACACGCAGGGCACCCCCGGCAACGGCACCACGACCAACGACCAGTTCTCCACCATCTCGCTGGTCGCCGGCGTCAACGGCGTCAACAACAACTTCGGCGAGCTGCCGAAGAGCCCGAAGATCGACATCGAGAAGAAGACCGACGGCCCGACCAACTCGAACACGACGGACCCGACCTACAACAACGAGGACACCCCGGACGGGGCCGGCGTGCCGATCCTCACCGCGGGCTCGGCCGTCACCTGGACCTACCAGGTGACCAACACCGGGGACACGCCCTTCGCCAGGGCCGACGTCGTCATCACCGACGACGCCGGCACCACCGACACCACCGCCGACGACCTCTCGACGACCAACGGCGGGATCACCTTCTTGAGCTACGACACGGGCGACACCGACGCCTTCCTCGAGCCGGGCGAGGTGTGGGTGTTCACGGCCACCGGCACCGTCCAGGCCCTGTCCAGCGGCCTGGGGGCGGCGGCCACGTTCGACTTCTCCGGCAGCTCGCCCCTGGACGGGTCGGACGGCAACGTGCGCTCGTACGCCGCCGGCTCGGTCAACCTCAAGGCCACCGCGTTCAGCCGTGACAAGGCGAGCGGGGCGTGGGCGGACGCCTACCTGGGCGCCTACGGGGGCGGCCTGGGGGTCACCGACTCCGGCGAGGGGGACGGGTCGAGCAACAAGCACACGGTGGACAACATCGGCCGCGACAACTACATCCTGTTCGCCTTCGACCAGAGCGTGGTGGTGGACTCGGCGTACCTCGGCTACGTCGTCAGCGACAGCGACCTGAAGGTGTGGATCGGCACCCTCCCGAACGCCTACGCCACCCTGCCCGAGCTGTCCGACACCGTCCTCTCGGGCCTCGGCTTCACCGAGGTCAATTCGACGACCCTCACCGCCGCGCGCCTGGCCGACCTCAACGCCGGGGGCTTCGTCGGCAACGTCCTGGTGATCGCCGCCGACCCGGGCGACACGACCCCGGAGGACCAGTTCAAGGTCGAGAAGGTGAAGGTCAACACGGTCCTGCCCGGTGTGTACAAGAACCTGGCCACGGTGACCGCCCCCGGCGCCACCGACTGCGACCTCAGCCACTACAAGAACCCCGCCGTCGTGGCCGCCAACGCCTCGCTGTCCGGCTTCGTCTACGCGGACACGAACAACGACGGCATTAAGCAGGGCACCGAGGCCGGCATCGCCGGCGCCACGGTCACGCTCACCGGCACCGACGACCTCGGCAACGCGGTCAGCCTGACGACGACCTCGGCCTCCACCGGCGCCTACTCCTTCACGAATCTGCGCCCCGGCACCTACACGCTGACCGAGACGCAGCCCGCCGGCTACCTCGACGGCAAGGACACCGTCGGCACCCCCGGCGGCACGACCACGAACGACAAGTTCAGCGCCATCGTCCTGGGCGCCGGCGTCAACGGCGCCAACAACAACTTCGGCGAGCTGAAGCCGGCCTCCATCAGCGGCAACGTGTTCGACGACTGCTACGCCGACGGGGTCAAGTACGGCCCCGACGAGCCCGGCCTGCAAGGCTTCGTCGTCTACCTCGACGCCAACGGCAACAACCAGCTGGACAGCGGCGAGGCCAGCACCACCACCGATGCCTACGGCGACTACTCCTTCGCCGACCTGCTGGCCGGCACCTACAAGGTCCGCGAGGTCCTGAAGCCCGGCTGGCGGCAGACGACGGCCAACCCCGCGGACGTCGTCCTCGCCACCGGCGGCTCGAAGACGGGCGTCGATTTCGGCAACGCCGCCGACAAGGCCGCCCTCAGCAACATCACCTACGTCATCAACGGCACCACCACGGTCACCGACCTCCGGGACAACGTCCACCAGGGGGACACCGTCACGGTGCACTTCACGGTCGCCGCCGGCGTGACGGGCATCGAGGTCGCCCTTGTCTCCTACGTCGCCCCGGCCGCCACGTTCGACGCGAGCACGGCCTACCTCCAGAGGGTGTACAAGGTGGACACCGGCATCTTCGCGGCGGGCGAACACTCGCTCACCGTCGAGGTGCCCAACTGCTACTTCCAGATCGACTTCATCACCGGCTGCGTGATCGAGACGTTCGGCGCGCCGGGCAGCACCGGGTTCTACACGCCCCAGGGCCGGCTCATCAGCGCCGACAACGGCGGCACCCAGTCCTGCAACACCGGCAGCCTGTCCGGCTTCGTCTTCGTCGATGCCAACAACAACGGGACCAAGGATTCCGGCGAGGCGGGCATCGGCGGCGTCACCGTCATGCTGACCGGGACCACCGACGCCGGCGCCTCCGTCTCCCTGACCAGGGTCACCGCCGCCGACGGCTCCTACTCGTTCACCGGCCTCCAGGAAGGGACGTACACCGTCACCGAGACCCAGCCCGCCGGCTACCTCGACGGCAAGGAGCAGCTGGGCACCCTGGGCGGCACCAAGGGCGCCGACGTCTTCTCCTCCATCGACGTCCGGATGAACGACAGGGGCCTCAACTACAACTTCGGCGAGCTCCTCGCGTCGAAGGCCGTCAGCAGCGGCGACACGGCGACCATCGGCTACTGGCAGAACAAGAACGGCCAGGCGCTGATCAAGAGCCTCAACGGCTCCTCCTCCGCCCGCGAGCTGAGCAAGTGGCTCGCCACGACGTACCCCAAGCTGTTCGGGGCCGGCGCGGGCAACTACTCGATGGTCAACTCCGACGGCACCTACAAGACCAACTCCCAGGTGGCCTCCGCCTACAAGGCCTTCTTCTTCGGCGTCACCGGCCAGAAGACCTACGCCCAGATCTTCGCCTCCGCCCTGGCCACGTACGTGACCAGCAGCACCCTGGCCGGCGGCGGCTTCGCGTCGTCCTACGGCTTCAACGTCACCCCCGCCGGCATCGGCCTGAACACGATCAACGTGGGGACCAACGGCGCGGCCTTCGGCGTCGCCAACGGCTCGACGATCTCGGTCTCCGCCGCGCTCGCGGCGACCAACGCCGCCTCCAACCCCGGCAGCCTGTACAAGGGCAATACGGCCAACATCAACAAGGCCAACGCCGTCTACACCAGCATCAACGAGACCGGCGACATCCAGCTGTTCTCCCAGGATTCCGGGCAAGAGGCCAGCACCGCCGCGCTGCTGGCCGACCAGGCGGTCCTGGCCAGCAGGCAGATCCTCGTGGAGGTCGACGGCCTCGACGAGGGGGACGCCGGGGCGGCGGAGCAGGCCCGCATCGGCGACGCCCTGGCGAGCCTGAACGTCTCGCTGGCGGACTACGGGGTCGTCCTGATCGACATCGGCGCCGGGTCCGACCTCGCGGCCGACGTCTACATCCGCTTCGACACGCAGACCGTTTTCGGCGGCGTGGAGGAGGGCGTCCTGGGCCTCACCTCGTTCGGAGGCGCCATCACCCTGGTCACCGGGTGGGACTGGTACCTGGGGAGCGACCCGTCCGAGGTCGGGGCCGGGCAGTACGACTTCCAGACCATCGTCACCCACGAGATCGGCCACGCCATCGGGTTCGGCCACAGCACCCAGGCGGGGTCCACCATGTTCCCCTACCTCGGCACCGGCGAGACGAAGCGCGACCTGACGGCAGGCGACCTGGCCAACATCCACGCCGTGATGGAGACCGAGCCCGAGCCCCTGCTGGCCGCCCCGCCGAAGGGGGCCAAGCCCGCCGCACCGGCCGGCAACACCGAGGCCGGGCAGGCCGCCGCGCCCGCCATCGCCCCCGCCGGCCCCGCGGCCGGCACGTCCGCACAGGCCCCGGCCGCCGGCCTGGCCAACTTCCTGGCCGCCCAGGCCAGCCCCGCCACCGCGTTCACCGCCTCCCCGGCGGGCAACGCGCCCTTCGCCTCGGCCTCGTGGGCCCCGGCCGTGTCGCCGATCCAGGCCGCCGTCCCCTCCGCCTCGGCGTTCCAGGGCAGTGTCTCCTACTTCGGCGGCGGGGCCCACGAGGCAGCCCTGTCCGGCCCCGGCCTGACGGCCCAGGCCTCCGCGCCCCGCGGGCCGGAGGGCGTCGCCCCCCGGGTCGATTCGACCCAGCAGCGGCACGACGCCGACGTGGCCTTCCAGGCCATGCGAGGCGAGGACAGCCTCCCCGCGTGGCTCAGCCTGGCCGACGTGACGGAGGCGGCCCCGGACGCCGCCGCCAGCGACGCCTGCTTCGCCTGCTGGCAGCCGGAGACGCAGGAGGCGGGCGGGCGGCGGTCCGCCGGCCTCGTCGGCGCCCTCTCCGCCGTCGCCCTCTCCGCGGCCGCCGTGTCGGCCCTGCACCGCGGCACCGCCGGCACGCGCCGCCCCGGCCTGCCCGCCGCCAAGTAAGTCGCCCACACGTACCCGCGCGGCCCCTGACGGGGCCGCGCGGGCCGGCTTTCCTGCCCGGAGCCCCCCACCTCGATGTCCACCCTGGCCCCCACCCTGACCCCCACCTCGCCCGCGCGGCTGCCCGTCCTGCGCTGGCTGCTGCTCGGCGCGCTGCTCGCCGCCGAGCTCGTCCTCCTCTCGCTCCGCTTCGACACGAAGACGCTCCTCGGCCTCGACGCCTGGTGGGCCGTCCTCCTGGGCAAGGCCCACGCCCTGCCGCAGGTCGCCGTCGCCATCGCCGCCGCCACGTTCCTGATCGGCGGCAGGCCGCTCCGCGACGACCTGGGCCGGGCTTCGACGGAGGAGAGCACCCTGCCCCTCTGGCCCTTCCTCCTGGGCCACCTGCTGGCCCTCGGCGGCTTCTTCCTCCTCACACGACATCTCCTCGAGGGCGACGCACGCTCGTCGCCTTGGGCCGACGCGTGGGCGCTGTCCTGGTTCGCCCTGGCCGCGCTGGTGCTGCTGCTCTGGGGCGCGGCCCTCCTGCCCGCCCCCTCCTGGCTGCCCCTGGCGCGGCGCTCCGCCTGGCCGCTCGCCGGCGGGCTGGCCGTCGGCCTCGCGGCGTGGGGCATGGGGCAGCTCACCGACACGCTCTGGGTCCCGCTCAGCCGCTGGACCTTCTGGGTCGTCGTCCGCCTCCTCGGCCTGTTCACGTCCGACGTGGTCTGCGACCCGGGCTCCTTCGTCGTGGGCACGTCCCTGTTCTCCGTCCGCATCGCCCCCGAGTGCAGCGGATACGAGGGGATCGGCCTGGTGTGGGTGTTCGTGGGCGTCTACCTGTGGTGTTACCGCGGCGAGCTGCGGTTCCCCGCCGCCCTGGCCCTGTTGCCCGCCGCGACCCTCGCCATCTGGCTGGCGAACACCGTCCGCATCGCGGGCCTCGTCGCCGTCGGCAGCTGGGTCTCCCGCGATGCGGCCCTCGGCGGGTTCCACTCCCAGGCCGGCTGGCTCGCGTTCAACGCGGTGGCCCTCGGCACGGTGGCCCTGGCCGGCCACCTCCCCTGGATCCGCGCGCGGACGGAGGAGGGGGGGCGGGCCGCGGCCCCGGCCGCGCCCGATGAAGGCCCCGCCCTCCTCGGCCCGCTGATGGCGCTCCTGGCCGCGATCCTGGTCACGGGCGCCTTCACGGGCGGCTTCGACTGGCTCTACCCGCTGCGTGTCGTGGCGGTCTGTGCGGCCCTCTGGGCCTTCCGGAAGGGCTACGCCGACATCCGCTGGGGGTGGTCCTGGGAGGCGGCCGGGCTGGGCGTGGCCGTCTACATCCTCTGGATCCTGATGGACACGCCCCCGGCCGACGGGGCCGCCTCCTTCGGCGAGGCCCTCGGCTCGGTGCCGCCCGCGTGGGCCGCGCTCTGGCTCCTGTTCCGCGTGGTCGGCACCGCGATCACCGTCCCGATCGCCGAGGAGCTGGCGTTCCGGGGCTACCTGACGCGCCGCCTGATCGACCCGGACACCGGGCGCGTGCCGCCCGGCAGTTTCACCTGGCTCTCGTTCCTCGGCTCGTCGTTGCTGTTCGGCCTGCTGCACGGCCGCTGGGTGGCCGGCACGCTCGCCGGCATGGTGTACGCCCTCGCCTTGTACCGGCGGGGCCGCGTGGCGGACGCGGTCCTGGCCCACGCGGTGACGAATGCCCTGCTCGCCGGGCACGTCCTCGCCCGTGGCGCCTGGTGGCTGTGGTGACCAGGGGCGGCCGTTCAGGGAGGTGAGGATGAAGCGCCCGAGGCGCGGCTGGCTCGTGTGGGCCGTTTGGGTCGGGATGCTCGCCGTCTTGACCTGGCTGCTGCTTTCGCCGGACGTGCCGGGGGCGACGGCGGCCCTGATACCGCCCGGCGGGTCGTTCTACTTCGCCAAGGCGGCGCACCTGGGGTGGTATGCGGCGCTGGCCTTCCTCGGCGTGCTTCTCCCCGGTGGCGGGCGCCTGTGGGCACTGCTGGGGCTGGGGCTGCACGCCGTGCTGACGGAGTGGCTCCAGTCCTTCGTCCCTGGCCGCAGCGGCGCCGTGCAGGACGTGCTGATCGACTGGGCCGGGGCCCTTTCGGGGCTGCTCGCCGGTTGGGCATTCACGAGGGGGCGCGGCCCGGCGGGATCATCCGTTGTCTGCCCGGCCCCGGGGCCGTCGGAGGGGATCCTGCCTCCGGCAGAGTGCCAGAACGGGCGGGCGATCCCGGCCGACCCGGCGCCCACCCGACTGCACGAGACGCGCTGACCCCTCGGGGCGGGCGGGCGCCCGCCGCTGACGCCCATCCGTGGCCGATCAATGGTGCAGGATCGGGCCGAAACGCACGGGTGCGATGCCGTAGTCGGACGACCTCGCCCCGGCTTTCCCGACCTCCTTCGGGGTCGGCAGTGTCTTGTCGGCGGGCGTGGGGGGGGCCGCCACGGGGGGCGTGGGGGCAACCGGTGGGCCGAGGAACGTGATGCCTGGGGCGGCGACGTGGCCCTGTGGCCACGATGTCCAGCTCGTCCGATGGAAGCCGGAGTTGACGTACCCGCAAGGTGCGAGGCACGGCCGTGGGCTTGTGCGCGAGAATTTCAGCTTCGGCACCGCAGGGAAGCGATGAGCGCACGCCGGCTGGGACGAGCCCTGTGAGCACCCGGGCTCCCCCCCACACTCGTCGGCGGGGGCAAGCCCGGCCCCGGCAACCAGCCACAGCGCGGCCAGGGCGGGGCCCCACGTGATCGGATGGTTCATGCTCCCTCCTTGAAGAAAAGCGCCTTCCCAGAGAATTGGGCTCGATCCGGCTGCCCGGCACAGGGCGCCGGCGCATCCGGCGCCACCCCTCCAATCGGACGGCGGGCCACCGGAGCATGAGCCGCTCTGGGGTGTTCGTGGTGTTCGTCCTGTCGGAGAACCGCTGTCACGGGGGCCCCGGGCTCCACCGACAGTAGAGGTACCACACGACGGCGAAAGGCAAGAGGAGGGCCCCTCTCACGGTGGCGGTCAGGACGCGGAGTGCCGGGAAGTGAGTCGTGGGCTTCTCTTCCCGCACCGAGCGGATCGAGGTGGCTGGCATTGTGTCCGTTTGGATCAGGAGATCGGGAGGTGACTGGCCGGAATCTCACTAGCAAAATATGCGCCGTGCTACAGGAAATGCAAGCGGCTTCCACCCGACAACGGGCCGGACCCCTCGGGGCGATACGGCCGGCCCCGGTGGGGTGCTCAAGGCCAACGCCGCTCGGCCTCGCCTCCGGGGCGCCCTGATCGTGAAGTGGCACGACAGGGTGCCCGGCGGGATGCCGGCGTCGAAGACGCCGCCCGGGACGCTCCAGTAGAGGTCCGCGTGGGGGAAGAACAGATCGGCGCTGGCCGCCAGTTACGGCTGCCCCGGCCCCGAGAGCGTGGCCGGGTTTCCAGGACATGGCACCGGCGGCGCTCGGCGGGCCCGCCGTCGAGGCCCCGGCCATCGAGCGGACACCCGGAGAAGGAGCCCGTCGTCGAGACGCAAGAGATCGGTGATCCCTGCTCGGTGCTCCTTCCGAGGCTCGATCTCCCGGTCAGGCGGCCGGGCGGAAACTGCTGGGGAAGAGACGGCCGAGCCGGTCGGCTTCGTTCGGCGACGGAGGCGAACCCCCTTTGCCTCCTCGCTGTCTGCCCATACGGCCCGTCGCCCGTGCCGGAGGTCCGTGCGCATGGCCGAGCGCCAACCCTTCGCCCCGTGCGTGTTCCTCCCCTTCCGCCTCCGACAGCAGGCGCCGAAGGGCGCGCCCGTGTACGACGTGAGCAGCTACGCCGGCCGCCCGTACTGCACCTTGAGCCCGTACTGGCCGCACGGCGGCATCCCGGTGCCCGGCATGCCGGGCACGGCCAGCGACTCGGTGGAAGGCATCTGGCAGGGGCTCAAGGTGATAGGCGGCAAGATCGCCCCGCGGTACTTCTCGGGGCAGGGGCACAAGCGGGGCGGGAAGCCGCGCGGGCACCGGTACGGGGACAGGCTGCTCAAGATCGTGGAGGCCCGCGAGAAGATCTACCGCGTGGCCTACGAGTGGATGCTGGAGAACCGGGCCGACCCGGCGTTGATCTCCGGCTTCGTCACGCAGGCATTCGCGGGGGTGCCGCAGTACTTCCACGATGTGAGCAACAACGGCAGCATCGGCGACCCCGACGAGGGGTGGGCACACGCGGCGGTGCTGGTCCAGTACCTCAACCGGCGGTGCCAACAGATCGCCGCAAGGTTGAACGACGCATGAAGAAGATCCCGTCCCTGTTCGCCCGCAACCACGACACCAACGGCCTGGTGCGCGACGAGGTCACGCCCGGCTGCGAATGGGTCCTCGCGGGGGAAGGCGTCGCCACGCGCAAGCACGACGGGGCCTGCTGCATGTTCAGGGCGGGCGTGTTCTACAAGCGCCGGACGCTCCGCAAGGGCGAGCCGAGGCCGGCGGATTTCGAGCCGGCCACCGACTTCGACCCCGTCACGGGCCTCCAGCAGGGGTGGCTGCCCGTCAGCCCCGACGGCCCGGAGGACCGCTATTTCCGCGAAGCGTTGGCAGCCGCGCCGCAGCCTCCCCCGGACGGCACCTACGAGCTGTGCGGCCCGATGATCCAGGGCAACCCCGAGAGGTTCGCGGCCCACGTCCTCGTGCCCCACGGCCAGGAGGTGCTCGCCGACTGCCCGCGAGATTTCCGGGGTCTGATGGATTACCTCCGTGGCCGCGACATCGAGGGCGTCGTCTGGCACCACCCCGACGGCCGCATGGCGAAACTCAAGGGCACCGACTTCGGGCGACGGAACGGGCGGCCCGGCAAGGGCCGGCCCGGTAGGGCCGTCTGAACCCTCTGTCAACATCCCGATGCACGCCATCGCAGCCTCGGGTGGCGGTGATAAGATTGCCCTTGAGGGGCGTTCACAGCGTATGAAGGGCGTAGGAGCGAGGGAGAGAGTCATTCGGCGCCGGAGAGGGGTTCGACCGATGATGCGGCAGAGCGAAGCGAGGCACGTTCAGCGGACTCTCTCGCCATTCGAGTTGTCGTGTGCGGTTCCCTGCTCACGACAACTCGAATGGCTGCTTGATGGCGCCCGACAAGGGCGTCAACAAGCACGACGACAGCAACGGTTTGTACGAGCTTGCTCTGATCCAACTGTACAAGGTTCGTGATCGAGATACCCCTATTGGATCCCGGTGATGCGTGCCTTCATTCGTCTCACCGCTCTTCTGGTTTTCTTCGGATCAAACAATCCGCTGGGGGCGGCACCGGTGCCGCTTACCAAGGGCCCGTTGCAATTACACCTCCGTCTGGATCGCCAGGAGTACCGTCGGTGGGAGCCCATCTGGTGCGACCTATGCCTAAAGAACGTGACTTCGCGCGAGTTGGGGGTTCCGTCCGCCGCGCTGGTGATGCGGTTCCGGTTTGAAGTAACGCCGGAGAAGGGGAAGGTGGTCGAGTTGTGGCCAAGTTTTGCCACACCCGCCGCCCTTGAGAAGCAGGTATTCGACCGGCTGGCGCCTGACGAATACCTGCCCGGTAGGATGTTCCTGCAAGACGCCAGCGAACGGGAGGCGTTCGCTACAGGCAGGTTCACCGTCCGGGCGGTCTGCGAGGCCGGGTATACGCTCACAAAGTCACCGGACGACGCGAAGCCTCTGGTGCTTGCAAGTAACCCCGTCACATTCACCGTCCTCCCTACGACTCACGACGAGAAGGATACGGCCGAGCTGATCGCAGGGCTCGTCAAGAAGGGTCGTTGGAGTAGCTGGCTCCACGACGCCGAGAAATGGCATCAGGTGAGGGCAAAGACCAGATCCCCTCGATTCCGCGCGTGCTGTGATCTCCTCCACGGGCAGACCGAGGCTACTTGGCCCCTCACCGTCGCTACCCCTCCCGCCGCGGAGGTGCGTGAACGGCGCGATAGTCTGCGGGCGACCCTCCGCTCCGATTGTGCCAGTCCGTACATGAAAGGGCTTGCCGCCCACAGCCTCGCTCTGAGCGGCTACGACCGAAGGCGTGCCGGGACGGACTACCGAACCGCCGAGGCGCTCCGCCTGTTAATCAAAGAGCATCCGGAGACCTGTATCGCTGCCGATGCACGCAGCGCGCTCAGCGCCATCCAAGTCATCGAGGCGAAGAGGAAGGCAAAACGATGACCTCAGCACCGCCCTTTGGTGTTGTGCGGCCCCGCCCGGTTGTCGTAGGATCACCCTCGGCCCGGTCCCGACACGCGCGAGGATGCCATGCCCGCCATCAAGACCGACGAGTACCGCGACGCCCTGCACGCGGTCGCCCTGTCACGCATGCGTCAGAAGGGCAGCCGCCGCTACCGCTGGTGGCTCCTCGCCGCCGGCGCCATCGCGCTGACCCTCGCCGCCTTCTGGGCGCTGTGGCGCTGATGCCCGGGCGAGGGTGGGCGTACACAAAGTGGCCAGGTGGCCCTGTGACTCGCGCACTCGGCGCCTGTCAATGACTCACAGCGTCAGTTGACGCCGGGTTACCTGGCCAAACGGAGAAGAAGTGGGCATGTGACTCCGCGAAGTGGGCAGGTGACTCCGGGGCCGGGGTGCTGACCCGTGCGCGTGGTGAGCAGGTGAGCAGGTGAGCATGTGACTCGCGCACTCGACGCCTTTCCGTGACTCAAGGCGTCGGTTGACGCCGGAGTCACATGCTCAACGGTGTGAGCGGTTGAGCATGTGACTCACTCGGCCGGCCCGCCCTTGAGCCGTGCCAGCCGCGACTTCGCCGACTCCGCGTGGCGCGACGACGGGTATAGCGTCACCAGCCGCTCCAGGTGCCGCGCCGCCTCCTGCGGCTCGCCCTTCCGGGCGTGCGCCTCGGCCATCGCCAGCAGCAGGCTCGCCTGACGCTCCTCCAACTGCCCCATCATCCCACGCATCCACTCGACGTTACCCTTGATCTCCCGCGCCAGCTTCTCGGCCTCGTCGGCCTCCTCGCTCCCGGCGTGCGAGCCCGCGAGCTGGTCGCACTTCTCCAGGCACGCCAGGAATTGCCGCGCCTTCAGGTCGCGGCGGGCCGCGTCGAGCAGCTCCTTCGCCTGCTCCGAACGCTCGCGCTCGGCCTCGGCTGTCCGGCTCATCAGCTTGATGAGGAGCTGCTTCCCCTCGCGAGCCGCCGGCGTGCCGGGGTAACTCGTCTCCAGCCCCTTCAGGGCGACGATGGCCTCGGCGGTCTTGCCCCCCGTCGCCATCGCGGCGGCCTTGTCGGCCTCCGCCCGCGCGTCCTTCTCCAGCTTCGCCAGGATCTCACGGGCCTTCACCTGCACGGGCCGCGACTTGCCGTCCTCGACGATGGTCCGCAACAGCGTCAGGGCGCGTGACGGGCTGCCGGCCTTCACGGCCTCGCCCGCCATCTCGAAGTCGCGCTGCATCCAGTCCGGCGTGCCCACCGACGCCAGCACCGCCACCAGCCGGGCCTTGAGCTTGTCGGCCTCGAGGAACCCCTCCTGGTACGAGACGATGGACCCCGACGACGACGAGAAGTACATGCTCGGGTAGACCTGCACCTTGAGCGCCGCCGCCAGGCCGGCCTCCTTCTCGGCGTCGACCTTGTACAGGACGTAGCGTGCGTTGAGCAGAGTCGCCACCCCCTCCTCGGACAGCGACCGCGCGTCGAGCTGCTTGCACCAGTGGCAGGCGTCCGTGCCGACGACGAGGAGGATCGGCCGCCCCGTCTTCGCCGCCTCCTTGAGGGCGCTTCCGTAATCGGGCTGCCACTTCAGGCCCGAGGAGTGACACGTCAGCGCCGCCCAGAAAAAGGCGGCCAACACGAGGGCGGGTCTCCCGGCGCGGAGGGTGTGTGTCATGGCTCTGGCTCCGTGTTGCGGGTCGGGGTTGGTTTCAGGCGCGGGGGTGGGCCTTGTCGTATCCTTCACGCAGCCGCTGCGTGCTGACGTGGGTGTAGATCTGCGTCGTCCCGAGGCTCTTGTGCCCCAGCAGCTCCTGCACCCCCCGGATGTCGGCCCCGGCGTCGAGGAGGTGCGTGGCGAACGTGTGCCGCAGCGTGTGCGGGCTCGTGCCGGGCGCCGCCCCGGCGATGGCGGCGTGCTTGCCCAGCATCCGCCCCACGCTGCGCACGGTCAGCCTCTTGCCGAACCGATTGAGGAACACGGCGGCCTCCCCCGCCGCCGGTGTCCGCACCGCCAGCCACGCCGTCAGGGCGGCGACGGCCTGCGGGCCGAGCAGGGCCAGGCGCTCGCGGCGCCCCTTGCCGCGGACCGTCACGCAGCCGCCCTCGAGGTCCAGGTCATCCAGGCCGATGCCGACCAGCTCCGCGACGCGGACGCCGGCGGAGTACAGGACCTCCAGCAGGGCGCGGTCACGCAGCCCCATCGGGGCGTCGGCGGAGGGGGCCTCGACGAGGCTCTCCGCCTGTTCGCGCTGGAGGACGCGGGGCAGCTTCTTCTCGCGTCGCGGCCCCTTCAGCCCGTGGGCGGGGTTCGTCGTCAGCACGCCCTCGCGGCACAGGTAGCGGAACCACGAGCGCACCGCGGCGAGCCGGCGGGCGACGGTGGCCCGGGCGTAGCCCTTCTCCGCGGTGAGCCAGGCGAGGAACGCGCGGACGTGCCGGACGCTCACCTGCGCTGGCCGGGGCGAGCCGCCCCCGAGCTGCTTCGTGAAGAACTCGACGGCCTGGGTGAGGTCTTCGCGGTACGACTTGACGGTGTGATCGGAGGCGTTCTTCTCGACGCCGAGGTGGCGGAGGAACGCGACGAGCGCCTGCTGCATGCTCCACCTCGTCGGGGAAGGGGACGCGAATCCGCCGTCGGGCGGTGGAGGCGTCCCTTCCTCCGCGGGGTCAGATGCGGGCGCGGGCCTTCGCCTGCTCGTCGGCCTTCTTGCAAAGGACGGCGGCGTCGAAGAAGGAGAGGGCGAGGCCGGGGTCGGCCGCGTGCCCTTTCAGTTGGGCGTCGAGGGCGGCGCGGCTGGCGTCGTCGTAGACGTAGACGAAGTATTCGTCGCCCTTGACGAGCGCCAACACGTTCACTTCGCGGCTCATGCCGTGCCCTCCGGCAGCCCTGCACGCCCCCAGTATCGGCCACGGGCGCGGCCGGGTCCTGGAATTGCGCCGGGATGGGGCGGAACGGGCGCGCCGAGGCGCGTCAAGGGCCGCAAAGGCGCAAGGGGCTCGCGCCACAGTCTCAATCCACGCCATCAAGCACGACGGCCTCGCCCCAGCAATCTCGTAGCGCCTGGGCCGCCCTCTCGCCGAGGACATTCCGCGACAGGTTCAGGCGGGTCAGGCGCGGCCAGCGTGTCCGAGCGAGGAACGGCTCGATGTCGCCGGGCCGCAGACGCTGGTGCGACAGGTCGAGGTGCAGCAAACGCGACGCCAACGCGGTGCCGGCGAGCGCATCGACCACCATCCCGCCCAGGCAGGGCCCGGAGAATCGGAGCCGACGCAGCGCCGGCAGGCCGGGCGATTCGGCGAAAGCACGCAGCCCTTCCTCCGTCACCGTGGCCGTGTAACTGAGGTGCAGACTCGCCAGCCTGTCGAGGCCGCCGCGCGTCAGCGCGAGCAGGACGCCGTCATCAACGTTCAGCTCGCGGAGGTAGAGCTGCTCCAGCTTGCCCAGGCTGCCGACGCCGGACGAGAGGGCGTGTGCCGGCGGCTCGCCGCCGTCCTTCGCACGGCCCCCGAGGAGCAGCTCGGTCAGCCCCTCGGCCCACGCCGAGGCCAGCAGAGCGCGTATCCCGTCGGCACCGCACCACTCGACATCGAGCGCCATCGTGAAAAGGCCAGGCGGCCTCGGGGAGCGCAGGAGCGAGCGCAGGTCGGCGAGGGTGACGTGCAGGTCCCGCAGGTCGAGCTTCTCCAGACCCGCCAGCAGGGCGGAATCGTGCAGCGCCTCCAGGGCGCCACCTTCCAATTCGCCGCTCGCCAACGCCAGGGAGCGAAGCCCGCGCAGATGCGGCGACCCCGCCAGCGCCGCGCACCCTTCGCGCGTCAGCGTGTAGGGGCACAGCTTCAGCGTGTGAAGATGACGCAAGGTCTCGGCACCGGCGAGCGCGGTCATCGCGTTGGTGTCGAAGAGGTTATGCTCCTCATCCGCGAGGTCGTCATGTGACAGGTTGAGATGTCGCAGCCCGGTGAGCGTGGAGGAGCGGCCCAAAGCGCGGATGCCCTCGGCGGCGACGAGGTGATTCGTAAGGTCGAGGTGTCGCAGCCGGGCGAGGTTCGGTGACGCAGCCAGGACGGCCATCGACGCGGCGTCGAAGTCGCTGTAGCGGATCGCCAGTGACTCCAGCCCGCCGGCGTGGTGTGACGCCGCCAACCTCGCCGTCTCCGCCGCGTCGAACGTCCAGAACTCGAACACCAGCCCGGCCATACCGGCGAAGCCTGCCCACCCCTCGGGCAGCGCCTCCTTCTCCACGTCATCATCCCAGTAGAATCGCAACTTGCGCGCCGTGGTGCGGCTCAACGCCTCGGCGTGGCGCGTGAACGTGGCGAGGTCGTCGGCCTCGGCCCAGGTTGGGAATCCGCGCTCGAACTCCTTCCAGCGGATGCCGTCGAGCGTGGGAAGCCCCGCGCGCCAGGCGTGTCCGTGGGCGTCGAGCAGGTCGTCGGCACGCAGCTCGTCGGCGATGGCCGGCACCGCCTGCCGCGCCGTGCGGCACTGGGTGCGGATGAATTCCGCTCGCTCCGGCTCGCCATTCTCATCGAGCCAGTCGGCGTAGACGAGGCGCGGCGTGTCGTCCTCCGGGGCGTCGATGATCGCCGACAGGAAGGCGTCGTGCATGGCGTGATCTCGGCGGCGTGAGGCACACCCGTCACGATAGGGCGGGGCGGCGTGTCCGGCTCGCGTCCCCCTCCCCTGGCCCCCCGCGCCCGCCCGCGGTATCCTGACCTCCTCCCCCCATCACCCACCGAGGGCTCCCTCATGGCCCCCTGCCGCGTCGCACTCCTCGTCACCCTCTGCGCCGCCGCCGGGCTGGGCCTCGCGCAGAAGGGCGCTCCCCCGAAGGAGGCGCTCTTCCTCGACCCCATCAACGTCGAGGTGCCGCACGTCTCCACCGACAAGGCGGTGAAGCTCGATTACCCCATCGTCTACGTGCGGGCGCCGCGCAAGGGCGACAGGGGCCGCACACGCTGGGCCGAGATCGCCACCCCGGCGATCATGGAGCCGGACAGCGACCTCATGCTGCTGATGCCCGACGGCAAGGAGGAGTGCCTCGTCGCCGGCGGCGCCGACGGGGCCGTCACCGACCCGATGGTCTCCTTCGACGGCGAGTCCGTCTACTACTCCCACATCAAGGGCCTCAAGGGCACCAGCCAGCACGGCCAGCCGCCCTTCGGCGGCGCCGACATCCACCGCATCCACGTTGCGACACGCAAGATCACCCGCCTGACCGACCAGGCCTTCACCCCCAACACCGGGGCCGCGGACTGGTCGAGCGACCTCCGCAAGAACGAGGCCGGCAAGACGCACGTCAACTACGGCGTGCTCAACATGGGCCCGTGCCCCCTGCCCGGCGGGCGGGTCGTCTTCGTCAGTAACCGCAACGCCTTCCGCTCGCCCAAACACCCCTCGCCCTGCCTGCAGCTGTTCGTGATGGATGACGACGGCAAGAACGTCGAGTGCATCGGCCACCTCAACCTCGGCATGGCCCTGCACCCCGTCGTGCTGACCGACGGGCGCATCATGTTCAGCAGCCTGGAGTCGCAGGGCCTCCGCAGCAACATCCTGTGGGGCCTGTGGAGCATCCACCCCGACGGCACCAACTGGAATCCCATCATCAGCGCGTTCCTGCCCGGCGAGGGGGCGCCCAACGCATTCCACTTCCAGACGCAGCTGGGCGACGGGAGCATCGTCGCCGAGGAGTATTACAACCAGAACAACAGCGGCTTCGGGACGTACCTCAAGCTCCCGCTCACGCAGCCGAAGGGCACGCCGGCGTTCGGCCCGGCGTGGATGCTCGACACGCGGAGCACCGCCCTCCGCTTCGGCCGCCACGACAACGGCCGGCCGTCGATGCGGCGTATGCCGTTCACGCCCTACGGCGTCGAATCGCTGACGCGCTTCGCCCGCCCCGATGACGGCCCCGCCGGCCGCTCCGTCCGCGGCAAGAAGGACTCCCCCGCCGTCGGCAAGTTCACGCACCCCTCCGGCGCGCCCGACAACCACCTGCTGACGTGCTACACGCCAGGCCCGGCCAACCACCAGTTCACCAACCTCCCGGAGGTGGATGGCGGCCTGTACCTCATCAAGGGCGGGAAGGCCATCGATGAGCCCGCCGAGATGCGGCTGATCAAGAATGATCCGAGGTACAACGAGCAGTGGCCACGCGCCCTCGTCCCGTACAAACGCATCTACGGCATCGCCGAGCCGAAGGCCATCGCGCCGCTGAAGAACGACGGCTCGTTGAGCAAGCACCTGCCCGCCGGCACGCCGTTCGGCCTGGTCGGGTCGAGCAGCCTGTACAAGCGCGAGACGTACCCCAACGGCTACGTCGCCGACGATGAGGTGACGGCGGCCTACGCGGGGACGAGGTCACGCGACGGCTACGACGGCCTCGACCCGTTCAACACGTCGGAGAACGGGGCGTCGCTCAACTGGGTCAACCAGGGGGCGGACGCGGGCAAGTATGCAAACGCGGACATCCACGCCGTGCGCATCCTGGCGATGGAGCCGACGAGCGACAGGGCGCGCGGGGCCGACGCCGGCAAGCGCTTCCACAACCACGCCAACGAGCGTCTGCGCATCCTGGGCGAATTCCCCGTCCGCAAGTTCGACCCAGGGGTGCGAGGGGACGTCTCGTCCCCTGATCACAAGGGCAAGCAGCCGACGGACCCCGACGGCAACCCGGACACGTCGTTCCTGGCGAGGATCCCCGCCGACGTGGCCTGGACGTTCCAGACCATCGACAAGGACGGCATGGTCCTGAACATGTCGCAGACGTGGCACCAGCTCCGCCCCGGCGAGGTCCGCAACGACTGCGGCGGCTGCCACGCCCACTCCCAAAAGCCGACCGACTTCGCGAAGACCGCCGCCGCCGCGAAGGATTACAAGGTGTGGGACCTCACGCGCAAGACGCCGCTGCTCGACGGCAAGGAGCCGTCCGGCGTGCGGCACCAGGACGGCGTGAAGGACGTGGAGTATCACCGCGACATCAGGCCGATCCTGGAGCGCTCGTGCGTGGCCTGCCATTCGGCGAAGGACGGCAAGGCGGCGGGCGACCTCATCCTCGACGACGAGACGCCGGAGAACGCCGAGTCTCTGGGCCGCTTCCCCGGCGTGTACTACCGCCTGGCGATGGACTCCCAGGCGCGGTTCGGGCACAAGCCGGTGATCCCGAGCAGACAGTGGCGGCAGACGAACGCCTCGCGTTACGTCCGCAAGTTCCAGTCGCGGCGGAGCCTTCTGGTGTGGAAGGTCATGGGCAGGCGCACCGACGGCTGGACGAACGATGATTTCCCGACAGAGACGACGCCGGGCGATTCCACGACCCTGTCGCTCAAGGGCAAGAAGGTGGAGCCCACGTCATTCAACCTCAACCGGGCCGACCTCGATTACAACGGGAGCGTGATGCCGCCGCCGGAGGCGGTGAAGAGCGGGAAGGTGAAGGCGCTCAGCGACGAGGACCGCCGCACGATCATCCGGTGGATCGACTTGGGCTGCCCCATCGACACGGATTACGACCCGAAGCACCCCGAGAAGCGCGGCAAGGGCTGGATGCTCGACGACAACCGCCCGACGCTCGCACTCACCGGCGTCGTGGGGGGTAAGAATGACTCGGTGAAGCGCCTGCGTGTCGGCATGCACGACTTCGGCACGGGGCTGGACATGGGCAGCTTCCGCGTCGTGGCCGACTTCGACCTGGACGGCGTGAAGGCCGGCGAGAACCTGGCATCGCGGTTCAAGGCCGCGGCCGACGGCGTGTGGGAGCTGGCCCTGGAGAGGCCGCTGGCGGCGCTGGCGAAGGGCACGCTGACGGTGTCGGTGAAGGACAGGCAGGGGAACGTGACGCGGATCGAGCGGACGTTCTCCGTGGGGAGCGGGAAGCGCGAATGACCGACCCGTCGGTGTCGTCCCTCACTGCCCAGAGGCGGCGTCCTCTTTGGAGACCCAATCCACCGGAGTGTACCAAGGCACGTACCGCTCACGGAGGAGCGCGACGGCCCTGTCAAGGTCGCCGCCTGCTTCATCATGGGCGGCCTTGCAGGCCGCCAGTGTGAGCCCGGTCCTTTGAGCGAGTTCAAGAATCCGATGCGCGCGGCCGGCGTCCATCGAGTGCCCCCTCGGGTCGTTCGGCAGCAGGGGCACTTCAGCACCTCGACGGCGATGTCCGTGCATCGCCCAAGCCGGCCGTCGGCGGTCAGGAACAGCCCGCAGCCGTGTTCGACGGCGGTCGCCAGGTGGAGGCTGTCCATCGGCTTGAAGTTGAACGTGCCGCCGATCCGCGCCGCACGCTCCCAGGTGCCACGCGAGACCGGCAGGAGGCGCACGTCCGGATCGGCGAAGTAGGCCCGGTAGGCCGTCTCCGTCGCGGCGTCCCCTGATGCCATCGGGCCGAGCAGACACTCCAGGATCGCTGCGTCGCATACGGCGATCTCGTGGCCGGAGGACCGGAGGACCGCCACTCTGGCGTCCGCCTTTGGCGTCCAGATGGCGTCCGGCTCGATCGTGTAAACAACGATGTTGGAGTCGAGGCAGACGATCATTCGACCTCCTTCTTTGCTGCCTCACCTTCCATCCGCCGGCGCCGACCTTCTTCCTGGAGCCGACCGATCTCGGCGACTTCCTCGGCCGCATCATCCCGCAGCCGTCGCAGGGCGGCCTGGGCCTCCTCCCCGGTGCGCATCGGCGGACCGGCCTTCTCGCGCGCCGCGCGGATCTCCCGTAGTCTCACGAAGAACGGGTCCGTCTCCTGAGAATACGACACCGGGGTGACCGATACGCTCACGGCCCCCGGCGGCAACGGCACCTTCCCCGCCACCTCCAGCGTCCCGTCCGCACGCACCACGCCCTCCACCACCACCGGCTCGGCGTTCATGTCCTCGCCCTCCCTTTCGCCCCATTCTACACGCCGCCCCCTCCCCACGCTATTATGCCAGCATCCCGCCACGACAGCCTCCCACCCTCCCACCGAGGCGAAGCCATGAAGTGGTCCCTCCCGGCCGCCGCCCTGTTCTCCCTCGCCGTCATCGCCGCCCCGGAGAAGCCCAAACTCTTCCTCGATGACATCGGCATGGACGTGCCGCACGTCTCCGCCGACAAGGGCGTGAAGCTCGATTACCCCATCGTCTATGTGCGGGCGCCGCGCAAGAACCCCGACGGGCGATCGCGCTGGGCCGAGGTCGGCGACCCGCGCACGATGGAGCCGGGCTCCGACCTCATGCTCCTCCACCCCGACGGCAAGGAGGAGGTCCTCGTCGAGGCCGGCCCCAGGGGCGCCGTCGCCGACCCGTTCGTCTCCTTCGACGGCCAGTCGGTCTATTACGCCAGGATGCACGACGCCCTCGGCCACAAGGGCGCCGACATCTACCGCGTCCACGTCGCCTCGAAGAAGATCACCCGCCTGACCGACCAGACCTTCACCCCCAACACCGGGGCGGCGGACTGGTCGAAGACGCCCCTGCCCTCCTGGGGCGTGTACAACCTCGGCCCGTGCCCCCTGCCGGGCGGGCGGGTCGCCTTCGTCAGCGACCGCAACGCCTACAGGGCGGCCAACCCCGGCTACGCGCCCAACGCCCTCGCGCTGCAGCTCTTCGTGATGGATGAAGACGGCAGGAATGTTGAATGCATCGGCCACCTGAACCTGGGCATGGCCTTGCACCCCGTCATCCTCAAGGACGGGCGCATCATGTTCAGCAGCCTGGAGTCGCAGGGCCTGCGTTCGCATCACCTGTGGGGCGTCTGGACCATCCACCCCGACGGCTCCAACTGGGGCCCGCTCGTCAGCGCCTTCGAGATCGGCAACGGCACCGCCGACTCCACGCACTTCCAGACGCAGTTGTCCGACGAGAGCGTCGTCGTCGAGTCGTACTACAACCTCAACAACTTCGGCTTCGGCACCTACTACAAGCTGCCGCCGCGCGCCCCCGACGGCGTGCCGGCGTTCGGCCCCGGCTACAAGCCAGACGCGCGCAACGCCCGCCTCCGGCACGGCCGCCACGCCGACGGGCGGCCCATCCACATCCAGTACCCGTTCAGCCCGCACGGCATCGAGGCGCTGACGCCGTTCGTCCTCAAGGGCGACTGGCCAAGCGAGCCGTCGGTGCGGGGCAAGAACGACTCGCCGCGCGTCGGCAAGTTCACGCACCCCTCGGGGGCGCCCGACAACCACCTGCTGACGGCGTGGTCCGCCGGGTCGATCAACAGCCACACCCGCCACAAGCCGCCGTTCGACTCCGGCATCTACCTCATCAAGGGCGGCCGGCCCATCGACGAGCCGGCCCAGATGCGCCTCGTCAAGAACGACCCGAGGTATCACGAGCAGTGGCCCCGCGCCCTCGTCCCCTACGAGCGCATCTACGGCGTCAAGGAGCCGAAGAACCTCGTCCCGCTGAAGAACGACGGCAAGGCGTCGAAGCACCTCCCCGCCGGCACTCCCTTCGGCCTCGTCGGCAGCTCCAGCCTCTACAAGCGCGAGAGCTACCCCTATGGCGTGGTGAAGCCCGGCAGCGTGACGGCGGCCTACGCCGGGGAGAAGGACCCGACGGGGCGCAGGGGCTTCGACTCGTCGCACGGCTGGAGCGTGCAGGGGTCCGACGCCGGCCTGTACGACAACAGCGAGATCCACTCCGTCCGCATCCTGCTGCTGGAGCCGACGAGCGAGGCGCGGCAGGGCCGCACCTATTACAACCACGCGAGGGAGAGGATGCGCATCCTCGGCGAGGTGCCGGTGCGGAAGACCGTCGGCGGCAAGGCCGTCCTCGACCCCGACGGCAACCCTGACACGTCGTTCCTGGCGAAGATCCCCGCCGACGTGGCCTGGACGTTCCAGACGCTGGACAAGGACGGCATGGTGTTGAACTCGGCGCAGACGTGGCACCAGCTCCGCCCCGGAGAGGTCCGCACCGACTGCGGCGGATGCCACGCCCACTCCCAGAAGCCGACGCTGTTCAAGGACACCTGGGCCGGCAAGGAGGGCTTCACCCCGGCCGACCTGACGCGCAAGCAGCCGGCCACCGTGGAGTACCACCGCGACATCGTCCCCATCCTGGAGCGCTCGTGCGTCGCCTGCCACTCGCACAAGCAGGGGGGGGCGGGGGGGGAGCCGAAGGCCACCCCCGACAAGGCTGTGAAGCCGGCGGGCAACCTGGTGCTGGACGAGGACGGCAAGACGGTGAAGGCGCAGAACCCGGCGGGCCTGGGCTTCGAGATGACCCTGCCATCCGCCTACGCCCGCCTGTGCGCCGACCGCGCGGGGAAGTTCGGCCACAGGCCGTTGCACCGCCACGGGTGGACGGACCTGTCGGCGTCGCGCTACGTCCGCCTCATGCAGTCGCGCCGCAGCCTCCTTGTGTGGAAGCTGTTCGGCAAGCGGCTCGACGGCTTCAGTGATGCGGACGTCGCCCACGAGACGACACCGGGGGATGTGAAGACTCTCGTCTACAAGGGCAAGCCGGCGGCCGACACGGCGCAGACCCGCGAGCGCTCCGGCATCGCCTACACGGGCGGGATCATGCCGCCGCCGGAGGCGGTGAAGAGCGGGAAGGTGAAGGCGCTGAGCGACGAAGACCGACGGACGATCATCCGCTGGATCGACCTCGGCTGCCCCATCGACCTGAAGCCAGTCGGCTGGGGCCTCGACGAGAGCCGGCCCACGCTGGCGCTGACCGGCGTGAGGCCGGGGGTGAATCCGCCGATCTCGCGCCTGCTGATCGGGATGCATGACTGCGGCACGGGCCTCGACGTGAAGAGCCTCCGCGTCACCGCCGACTTCGCCATCGGCGACGCGAAGGCGGGCGAGGATCTCGCGTCGAAGTTCAAGGCCGGCGATGACGGCGTATGGGCGTGGGATCTGCCGGCGCCGCTCAAGGGCCTGAAGCGCGGCACGCTGACGGTGTCGGTGAAGGACAAACAGGGGAACACGACGCGTATCGATCGCACGTTCTCGGTAACGCCCACGAGGTGAGTGGGCGCGGCGAACGGGAGCCCGGCCGGGGAGCTATGTGATCCAACCCGGACCGACCTCCCGGCGTCGCCACGCCTTGCTATCCCGCTCGAAGAGCAGATAGTTTCCACAAGCCATCCCGAGCCTGACGAAGAGCAGGGCGGCCTGCCCGCACGCGGAGAACCCGACGCGGGAGAGGGCAAACGCCCCAGCCGCGCGGTCTTGCTCCTGCTCCCCCAGCTCCGACACGAGACGGTATCCGTTCACGACATCGAACCGTTTCTGAAGGGCCCAGCGAAGCAGATTCCGCGACTCATACTGGGCGAGCATCTCCGGGTGCCGTGACACCCACAACGAGGACGGGCCGTCGAAATGCTCGGCCAGCCCCGGACGGACCACGAGGTACTCGCGTGATGCCTCGTCGAATTCCAGACGTGGGCGCAAAGCGGGGGGCTGTATCACGTCTCCCGAGGTCAGGTCCTCGAAGAGGGTGTCGGGGAGGTCGAAGCGGAACAGGTCGAGCTGGCGACACAGGGCCGTGTAGACGGCGTATTCGTCAGCGTCGGGTGGACCGGCGGGTGGGGCCGGCGCGGCCGGTGCGGCCGTCGTTGGTGTGTGGAACGTCACACCCTCCTCATGCAGCACCCCGACGACGCCGACCTGGGGTGCGGCCTTGAGGAGCTCGAACAGCGAGCGGTTGAGGAGCCGGACGAGCCGCCCGGCGCGGACGTTGAACCATCGCGGCCACTCGTCCCAGTGACGCACGCCGGCAGCGAACTCTGCGATTCCGTCGAGGTACTCACGCGGGAGATTCGCCATTGCCATCCCCTCCGTCGACTCGGGCGCCCAGGACCCGGTCAGCCAATCGCCAAGCGATTCTCTTGGCCCCAACCCCGACGGGTGGTATTCTAACAATCAACCTACCCGTTCCGCCTGCCCCCGCAGGTGCCTGCCTCATGCCGACCTTCCTCCCGCTCCTGGCCCTCACCCTGGCGCCCGCCGCCGACGAGCCGCGCTTCACGCGCCACGTCGAGGCCGTCTTCAGCCGCCTCGGCTGCAACGGGGGGACCTGCCACGGGGCCGTCAAGGGCCAGAACGGCTTCTCGCTGTCGCTCTTCGGCGCCGACCCCGCCGCGGATTACGAGCAGATCATCCGCGCCGGCGCCGGACGCCGGCTCGACCGCCTCGACCCCGACAACAGCCTCCTCCTCAGGAAGGCCGCCGGGCGCGTCGCCCACGGCGGCGGCCAGCTCATCGCCCCCTCGTCGCCCGAGTACGCCGTCCTCCGCAAGTGGATCTCAGCCGGCGCCCCGCTCGACGACGCCGACAAGTCGCGCGTCACGAACCTGGTCGTCACCCCCGCCCGCCACGCCGGCACGAAGCCTTACACGCTCAAGGTCGAGGCGTCCTTCGCCGACGGGACCACGGAGGACGTGACCCGGCTCTGTTCGTTCAGCGCGGTGGATGCCGGCGTGGCCGAGATCGCCTCCGACGGCACCGTCACGCCGCGCGGCACGGGCGATACGGCCATCATCGTGCGCTTCCGCGCCGAGCCGGCTCTGACGACACTCACCGTCCCGCGTGCCGCAGCCACCCTCCCTGACGCCCAGCCGCACAACTTCATCGACGCCCACGTCCTCGCCAAGTTGAAGCGTCTCGGTGTGCCGTCGTCGCCCCTGACGGACGACGCCACGTTCCTCCGCCGCGTGTCGCTGGACGTGGCCGGGGAGCTGCCGGCGCCGGACGAGGCGCGGGCGTTCCTGGCGGACACCCGCGCCGACAAGCGGGCACGTAAGATCGAGGAGCTGTTGGCCCGTCCTGGGCACGCGGCCCTGTGGACGCTCAAGTTCTGCGACCTGCTCAAGGCGGCCGACTTCGGCGTCTACGCCGACGGCATCCGCCAGGAGGTGGACGCCCCGCGCTTCCAGGCGTGGATCCGCGCCCGCATGGAGGAGAACACGCCGTACGACGAGGTGGTCGAACGCATCCTGACGGCCACCAGCCGCGAGGGCCGGCCCGTCGATGAGTGGGTCAACGAGACGGTCGCGATGGAGGAGGGCTACGCCCCCGGCCGCCCCGACCTGGCGATCTACCGCAAACGTCGCACGCTCGACCTGTACTGGCAGCGGGCGTCGTCCACGGGGGTGGATGCCGCCATGCAGGTGGCGCATGCCTTCCTCGGCCTGCGGCTGGAGTGCGCCCAGTGCCACCGGCACCCGCACGACTCCTGGCGGCAGGACGACCTCCTCGCCTTCGCCAACTTCTTCATGCCGGTGCGCAAGATCGGCTTCCAGGGCGAGAACGAGAAGAAGTACCCCGAGGTCGGCGCCCACTTCAAACGACTCAACGCCGAGGTCAAGGAGCTGGAGGCGCAGGTCAAGAAGGACCGCACCGCCTTCAAGACGCTGGAGGCCGACGGACGCAAGGCCAAGGCCGAGGTGCAGCGCCTGACGCGGGAATTGCAGAAGAAGGACGACCCCGCGCTACGCTCCGAATTGGAGAGACAGCAGGCCATCGCGGCGAAGGCCGACGCAGAGGCGGCGCGCATCGCGAAGATGGAGCGGCGCTCGAAGCTGCTTTACCCCGCGTCGCAGCGCGTGCTGCACGCGGAGGTCCGCCTCGTGCCGCCGGCGAAGCCGGCCTCCGTCACCAGCCCACTCGGCACGCAGTCGTCGAAGGCGCTCCGCCTCCTCGGCGACAAGGACGACATCAAGGTGCCCGACGGCACCGACCCACGGGCGGTGGTCATGGCGTGGATGCGCCGGCCCGACAACCCGTTCTTCACGCGGGCCATCGTCAACCGCGTGTGGGCGCACTACTTCGGGCGCGGCATCATCGACCCGCCGGACAACCTCTCCGCCTTCAACCCGCCGACGCACCCGGAATTGCTCGACGAGCTGTGCAAGGGCTTCGTCGCGGCGGGGTATGATCTCAAATGGCTCCACCGTGCGGTCCTGGCGAGCCGGACGTACCAGCAGGGGCCGGCGACGCTGGCCAACGGCTTCGACCGGACGAACTACTCGCACTTCCCCTACCGCCGGCTGTCGGCGGAGGTGCTGCTCGACGCCATCGACCGGGCGACGGGGACGGCGGAGAAGATGGACATGCAGTACCACCACTGGCCGGAGGGGCTGCGGGCGACGGAGATCCCCTTCACGCCGCGCAACGCCTTCGTGACGTTCATGCTGGCGGCGTACGGCAAGCCGAAGCGGAACGCGGCCGTGCAGTGCGACTGCGAACGCGACGGCTCCTCCACGCCGCTGCACGCCCTCAGCACGATGAACCACCCGCGCATCCGGGCCAAGATCGCGGATGCCGGCGGGATCGTCGCCCGCCTGATGAAGGACCTGCCCGACGTGGCGTCGCGCGTCGAGGAGCTGTACCTGGCCGTGCTGTCGCGCCCGCCTGCGGCGAATGAACGCGAGGAGTGCCTGGCCTACATCAAGGGGTCGGCCACGCCGTCCGAGGGGCTGCGCGGCGTCCTGTGGGCGTTGCTGAACACACGCGAATTCATAGTCCAACATTGATCCGGGGGGCCGTGCCATGAAGAACACCTGCGACGCGTTCCGCCGCCTGCACCGCCGCGACTTCCTCCGCGCCGGCGGCCTCGGCCTGTGCGGCGTCGGCCTCCTCGACTTCGTCCGCGCCAACGCCTCCGCGTCCACGGCGAAGAAGGCGGCGAAGGCCAAGCACATGATCTGCGTGTGGCTGGGCGGCGGCCCGCCTCACACCGACATGTTCGACATGAAGCCCGACAGCGGCGCCGACTACCGCGGCGAGTTCAAGCCCATCCAGACCAACGTCACCGGCCTGCAGATCGGCGAGCTGATGCCGAACCTGGCGAAGCAGGCGGACAAGTACACGATCATCCGCTCCGTCACGACGATGAACAAGCCCGGCGACCACGGCCGCGCCCCGTTCTACTGGCTGACGGGCAACCCGCGCCTGCCGAGCGGCACCGACGAGTTCCCCATGTACGGCAGCGCCATCTCGAAGTTCCGCCCCGGACCGGAAGGCCTGCCGACCTTCGCCACGCTGGGCGAGATCGACGTCCACGTCCACAACGCCATCGCCCCGAGCTTCCTCGGGCCGGCGCACGCCCCGTTCATCTTCGACCCCGTCTCGGGCAAGGACGACGTGGCCAAGATGCTCACGCCGCAGATCGAGCTGCCCGCCCTGAAGCGCGACGCCGACCTGCTGAAGGCGCTCGACGGCAGGCTGCGCGGCATCGACAGGCTCGACCCGCTGGTGGAGGGCCTGGACGCCCACCAGAAGACGGCGTTCGACATGCTGCGTTCGCCCAAGCTGCGCGAGGCGATGGACATCACGAAGGAGCCGGCGCGGCGCGTCGAGAAGTACACACGCGGCGTGTCGGGCAAGACCCGCTACCCCGCGGGCGACGTGCGCCACTTCCTGCTGGCCCGCCGCCTGGTCGAGGCGGGGATGCCGGTGGTGCACTTCAACTTCGGCTACTGGGACTGGCACGGCGAGAACTTCGTCGCGGGACGGCAGCAGATCCCGATGTTCGACCACGCCCTGTCGGCGCTGCTCGATGACCTGTCGGTGCGCGGGCTGCTGGACAGCACCATCGTGCTGGCGCTGGGCGAGATGGGCCGGGCGCCGAAGTGCGGCACGGCGAAGAACGCGGGGCGCGACCACTGGGACTACGCGCAGTTCGTGCTGGCGGCGGGCGGCGGGTTCAAGGGCGGCTGCGTCGTCGGTGCGACGGACAAGGTGGGGGCGCAGGTGACGGACAGGTTCTACAAGGTGGAGAGCTTCGGGCGGACGCTGTACCACCTGCTGGGCGTCGACCCGGACACGGTGGTGAAGACGCCGGCCGACCGCCCGGTGAAGCTGATCGCCGAGGACGCGCCGATCATCAAGGAGGCGATCGCGTGAGCCGGATACCTCCGGCACCGCGCAAGCAACGAACGCGGCCACACGTCATCGCCGACCTGAGCATCCACCACCTCGAGGGCGTTATCCTCAGGGCCGGGTATGTTCCGTACCGGCCGGGGAGTGATTACGGTTACGACCTGCTCATGTGGACCTTCGACGACGAAGGCTTTGTTGAGCCGGGCATCGTCCTTTTTCAGGTTAAGGCGATGGAGTCTTTCAAGTTGGCGGGGACGGATTGCGTCTTCGACATCGATGTCCGCGATTACAACCTCTGGACACGTGAGGACATGCCCGTCAGACTGGTGCTGTACGACGCGAGCCGGGGCCGGGCTGTCTGGTTACCCATCCAGCGGTATTTCGGCTCCCCGACATCGCGGTCACCTCGAAAGGGTGCGAAGACGGTCCGCGTCCGCATCCCTCTCCGCCAAGCCGTTGGATCGCGTGCTGTCGCCGCCGTGCGCGATCTCAAACGGAAGCCGGTGGGCCGGCTGGGAGTATTCAAGCCATGAAGCGATCCGATGTGACCTACGGACGGCTCGGGGAGGTGCTGCGATCATTCGGATTCGTCTGCCGGCACGTCGAAGACGACCCACCGGCCTTCCATTACGTGCACCACCAGCCGACCGGAGCCCTCGTCAGCGTCCCCCCCTACTCCGACACGGAGCCACTCTACCTCCATCACCTGTTCATCGCCCGAAAAACCCTTGAGCTCTACGGCATCGCCGAGCCCGATGTGTTCGACGCGCGGCTGCGCAGCGCGGCTTGATGGGCCTTCCGATGATCTTGCTCCTCCTCCTGGCAGCCCCGCCCGAGCCGCCGGCGTTCCCGTTCACCGCCGACGCGGCGCGGCGCCACCAACAAGCGTGGGCGGATCACCTCAAGATCCCCGTGGAGGTCGAACGCCACGGCATCGCCTTCGTCCTCGTGCCGCCGGGGACGTTCCTCATGGGCTCGCCCGACACCGAGCCGGGCCGCGCCAAGGACGAGGCCCAATTCAAGGCGACGCTGACGAGGCCGTTCTACCTCGGCAAGCACGAGGTCACCGTCGGCCAGCTCCGCCGCTTCGTCGCGGCGACGAGGTACGTCACCGATGGCGAGAAGAACGGCGGCGGGCACGCCCACGACACGCTCGCCGTCTGGAAGCACCGCCCCGGCGTGAGCTGGCGCAAGCCCGGCTTCGCCGGGCCGTACCTCCACGACGACTCCCGTCCCGTGGTCCATGTCAGCCACGCCGACGCCCTCGCGTTCTCCGCCTGGCTGGGCAAGGGCTACGGCCTGCCGACGGAGGCGCAGTGGGAGTGGGCGTGCCGCGCCGGCACCGGCACACGCTTCTGGTGGGGCGCCGACGAGGACAGGAGTGGCAAGGTCGCCAACGTCGGCGACAGGGCCTTGAAGCGCATGCACGCCGGGTGGCCGCGGACGGTCATGGCGATGGACGACGGCCATGCGTTCCCCGCCCCGGTGGGCTCCTACCGGGCGAACGCCTTCGGCCTGCACGACATGCTCGGCAACGTGTGGGAATTCTGCTCGACGCGCTCCGGCCCCTACCCCAAGGCCCCGGCCACCGACCCCGGCGACCTCGACCCGAAACGGGGCTTCGCCGTCCGCGGCGGCGGCTGGAGCAACGAGGCCAAGGACTGCCGCGGCGCCACGCGCAACGCCGACCCGCCGCACTTCTGCCACAGCAACCTCGGCTTCCGCGTGGCCCTGGCCGTACGGTAAGGAGGCCGCACCGCCCATCGGCGATGAAACCTTATCCGCTCACCTGTCACTTTTGCCGGTGATCGCGGCGGCCCCGTGTCCATATCTTGCCCTCGGGAACACACCGGGGCACGAGGGTGGGCGATGAGCGGCTCCAACACACTCGGGCGCCGCGAGCAGCTCGCGGCCCTCTCGGAGGTCTGGCTCCTGCTCCTCGGCATGGGCGTCCTCCTCATGATCGTCGGCGCCGCCGCCATCGGCTCCTCGTACATCGCCACCCTCGCCACCATCCTCATCTTCGGCGTCCATCTCCTCGTCGGCGGTATCCTCCAGCTCATCGCCTGCTTCTGCGGGCGCGGCTGGCGCGGCTTCATCCTGCACCTGCTGTCCGGCATCCTCTACATCGTCGCCGGCCTCCTCCTCATCGATCACCCCGGCGAAGTCGCCATCGTCTTCACCCTCATCATCGCCGTCGGACTGCTCGTCGGCGGCGTCCTCCGCATCGTCCTCTCCCTCGCTGAACAGTTCGAGGGCTGGGGCCTCGTGCTCCTGAACGGCGTCGTCTCCGTCCTGCTCGGCCTCGCCATCTGGAAACGCTGGCCGCTCGACGGCCTGTGGGTCATCGGCCTGTTCGTCGGCATCGAGATGCTGTTCAGCGGCCTGTCGTGGGTGACGCTGGCCCTCGCCGTGCGGGCCGCCCCCAAGCCCGAGGCCGCGTCCTGATGGCGTGCGGCCGCCTGTGCGAGGTGTGCGGCACGTGGGCGGCCCCGGGCAACGCGGCCGTGAGACACATCCCATGCAAGCCGTTTCAACCCATTCTCGCGCAAGGATTTAAGGACGATCCGCCGGGCGGCTCCCGGCGCCGGCACGGTTCCTGCCTGAATGCAGGCGAGGGGGGGGACCTATGAAGGTCGGCATCGTCGGCACAGGCTTCGTCGGCTCCACCGCCGCCTACGCCCTGGTGATGCAGGGCGTGGGCCGCGAGATCGTCCTCGTGGACAAGAACGCCGCCCGCGCCGAGGCCGAGGCCGCCGACATACGCCACGCCATCCCTTTCGCCCACGCCCTCGACGTGCGCGCCGGCGGCTACGCCGACCTGGCCGGCTGCGGCGCCGTCGTCGTCTGCGCCGGGGTGGGGCAGAAGCCCGGCGAGACGCGCCTCGACCTCCTCCGCCGCAACGCCGCCGTCTTCGCCGACGTGATCCCGCAGGTCGTGGCCAACGCCCCCGACGCCGTCATCGTCGTCGCCTCCAACCCGGTGGACGTGATGACCCACATCGCCGCCCGGTACGCGGAGAAGTGCGGCGTGCCCGCGGGCCGCGTCCTCGGCTCCGGCACGACCCTCGACACCGCCCGCTTCCGCAGCCTGCTCGGGGCCCACTGCGGCGTGGACCCGCACCACGTCCACGCCTACGTCATCGGCGAGCACGGCGACTCCGAGGTGCTGACGTGGTCGCTGGCCACCGTCGGTGGGATGTCGTTGGAGGCGTTCGCGGGCCTGCGCGACATCACCCTGACCGACGAGAAACGCCAGGAGATCGACGCCGGCGTGAGGCGGGCCGCCTATACCATCATCGGGGGCAAGGGCGCGACGTATTACGGGATCGGGGCGGCGCTGGCGCGCATCCTCGACGCGGTCCTGCACGACCAGCGGGCCATCCTCACCGTCTGCACCCCCGCCAGGGAGGTGGCCGGCGTCCCCGACGTGACCGTCTCGTTGCCGCGGCTCGTGGGTGGTCAGGGCGTCCTCGAGACGTTCCCCCTGCCGCTCGGCCGCGACGAGACCGCCGCCCTGCACCGCAGCGCCGGCATGATCCGCCAGGCCCTCGACGACCTCGGCGCAGACTGACCTTCCCATTCGACACAAGGAACGACCCGATGGCTGTGAACGACGCTCAGAAGAAGGCGGCCCCGCTCTCCGCCGACGAGGCCCGCAAGCTCGACGCCTACTGGCGGGCGCTCAACTACCTGTCCGTCGGGCAGATCTACCTCCTCGACAACCCGCTGTTGCGCGAGCCGTTGAAGCGCGAACACATCAAGCCGCGCCTCCTCGGGCACTGGGGCACGTCGCCCGGCCTGAACATGCTGTGCGTCCACCTCAACCGCGTCATCAAACGCGACGACCTCAACGTCATCTACATCATCGGCCCGGGCCACGGCGGCCCTTCGCTCGTCGCCCACGCCTACCTCGAGGGGACGTACTCGGAGTATTACCCGAACATCAGCCAGGACGCGGAGGGGATGCAGAAGCTGTTCAAGCAGTTCAGCTTCCCAGGCGGCATCCCGTCCCACGTCGCCCCGGAGACGCCCGGCAGCATCCACGAAGGCGGCGAGCTGGGCTACGCCCTGAGCCACGCCTACGGCGCCGCCTTCGACAACCCCGACCTCATCGTCGCCTGCGTCGTCGGCGACGGCGAGGCCGAGACGGGGGCGCTCGCCACGGGCTGGCACGGCAACAAGTTCCTCAACCCGGCCCGCGACGGCTGCGTCCTGCCGATCCTGCACCTGAACGGGTACAAGATCGCGAACCCCTGCTTCCTCGCCCGCATCCCCAAGGACGAGCTGACGAAGTTCTTCGAGGGCATGGGCTACAAGCCCCACTTCGTCGAGGGCCACGAGCCGGAGAAGGTCCACCAGCAGCTCGCGGCGGTCCTGGACGCCTGCCTCGCCGAGATCAAGGCCATCTGGGCCGAGGCCCGCGCCAAGGGCGCCGTTGTCAAGCGGCCGATGTGGCCGATGATCGTCTTCCGCACGCCCAAGGGGTGGACGTGCCCGCCGGAGATCGACGGCAAGAAGTGCGAGGACTACTGGCGCTCGCACCAGGTGCCGATGGGCGACATGGACAAGCCGGACCACATCCGCATCCTCGAAGCGTGGATGAAGAGTTACAGGCCGGAGGAGCTGTTCGACGCGAACGGGACGCTCAAGCAGGAGCTGGCCGACCTGGCGCCGAAGGGGCACCGGCGGATGAGCGACAACCCGCACGCCAACGGCGGCGTGCTGCTGCGCGACCTGAAGATGCCGGACTTCCGCGACTACGCCGTCAAGGTGCCCAGCCCCGGCGCGACGATCGCCGAATCCGCCCGCGAGATGGGCAGGTTCCTCCGCGACGTGATGAAGAAGAACCTCGACAGCAAGAACTTCCGGCTCTTCAGCCCGGACGAGAACAACAGCAATCGGTGGCAAGACGTCCTCGACGTGACCACGCGCTGCTACATGGGCGAGATCTACCCGGAGGACGACAAGCTCAGCCCCGACGGGCGGGTGATGGAGGTGCTGTCCGAGCACCAGTGCCAGGGGTGGCTGGAGGCGTACCTCCTGACGGGCCGGCACGGCTTCTTCTCGTGCTACGAGGCGTTCATCCACATCATCGACAGCATGTTCAACCAGCACGCCAAGTGGCTGAAGGTGTGCAATGCGATCCCGTGGCG
>CAZVZK010000029.1:0-79729 GCA_964630925.1 uncultured Alcaligenaceae bacterium | reverse complement strand
CAGGGAGGACATTTCTACCGCTCTAAGACCGGACATTCCTATTGTCGTTCAACACGGGACTGATGGCCGGCTTGCCTCCCGGCGCGGAACGTGATAAGTTGGTGAGTTAGGGTCTTTACACCCTCTCTCATTCCATTCTCGCTCGCCTCGGCAGTCATCGAGGTCATCCATGTGCCGATCCACACGGCCACGCCCCGCCTTCACGCTGATCGAATTGCTGGTGGTGATCGCCATCATCGCCATCCTGATCGGCCTGCTCCTGCCGGCCGTCCAGAAGGTCCGTGAGGCCGCCGCCCGCATGCAGTCGAGCAACAACCTCAAGCAGTTGGGCATCGCGACGCACGCGGCCCACGACGCCTTCGGGGCCTACCCCCCGATGTACGGGTCGTTCACCGGCGGCGGGCAGGGGACGGTGTTCTTCTACCTGCTCCCGTACATCGAGGAGATGAACCTCTACCGGTCCAGTAACGGCGACGCCCAGAACATCAGGCTCACGCCGATCAAGACCTTCATGTCCCCCAGCGACCCGACCACCAATGACGGCCTCATGCCCGGCGGGGCTGGCACCGTGGCCGGCTGGGGGGTCGCCAACTACGGGGCCAACTACCAGGTCTTCGGCAACCCGGAGGCGGGCAACGTCGCGGGCAATATGCAGGGCACGGCCAACGTCCACAGCCTGACCGACGGCACCTCCAACACGATCCTCTACGCCGAGAAGCTGGCGGTCTGCCGCAGGCACGGCAGCGTCTGGGCGCACGGGCCTTCGGAGTTCAACTACATGCCGATGTTCGCCTACGGCAACCGCGCCGGCACACAGGGCTACAACGTCATGACCTCGGCCGGCAACGCCGGCTCCGTCGGGGCCACCTCGCGCTTCCAGACCCAGCCGTTCCCCGAGGACACCGTCTGCGACCCCACCCTCGCGCAGACGCCGTACGTCAGCGGCATCCTCGTCGGCCTGGGCGACGGCAGCGTCCGCTCCGTCTCCTCCGGCATCTCCTGGCAGACCTGGTGGGCCGCACAGACGATCAGCGGCGCCGACCCCCTCGGCAACGACTGGTGAGCCCCGTCACGATAGCGAACAAGGTGGCGCCGATGGCACGCAAGCAATACCACATCCAGGTCCCAGGACAGGAGCTGTCCCCCGAACAGGCCGAGGCCAGCAAGAAGAGGAAGGAGCGTGAGAAGGGCCCCTCGGCCGTGGCCGGCTTCCTCGCCCAGCCCCACGTCGTCATCACCGTGGTCGTCCTCCTCGTCATCTCGATGGGCGTCCTCGGCTGGTATTACTGGTCCACCGCCCTGCCGTCGCGCGGCTCCATCACGGGCACCGTCACCTTCAACGGCGCCCCCGTCACCGGCGGGACGATCAGCTTCATCCCCACCACCAGGGGCCAGTTCCCCGGCAACGGCACCATCGACGCCTCCGGCAATTACTCCGTCCCGGCCTGCCCCGTCGGGCCCGTCAAGATCATCGTCCGCACGACGAAGCCTTCCCCGGAGGTGAAGGGCGCCCCCGCCTACGTCGAGATCCCCCCCCTGTACTCCGACCCGACCACGACCACCCTCGAATACACCGTGAAGTCGGGGCAGCAGACGCACCCCGTCACGTTCGGCACCCCGCCTTGACGCCCCGGCGGGCGACGCTATGTTGCCCCGCCATGAACCGCCCTGCCGTCGTCGGCTTGCTCGCCCTCTCGCTGCTCGCGCCGCTCGGATGCGGCACGTCCGTGGGCGTGCGCCACGTCGGCCCGCCCGCGCCCGCCCCCCACGCCGAGGCGTCCACCTTCACGCGCCAGACCTTGCGCCAGTACGACGCCGACGCCTCTTACCCCAACGACCTGGACGGCGCCGCCGACCGCCTCCACGCCCACGCCTGCAAGGATCCGCTCCCTGGCCTCCTCTTCGCCCTCGCCGAGCTGCACCATCTGCGCGGCGAACGCCTCCGTCGCACCGACACGGCGGCGGCCTGCGCCGCCTACCACCTCTCGGCCGGCTACGCCTTCCACCACCTGTTCGGCGAGAAGAAGCCCGAGCCGTTCGACCCGCGCTTCCGCATGGCCTGCGACCTGTACAACGCCGGCGTGGCCCGCCTCCTCGCCGCCGCCGGCTCCCTCGGGCAATTCGACCCGCGCGGCCGGCTCGTCCTCCCGCTCGACCCGCCGCTCCCGCTGGAGGTCGGCCACGTCGGCTTCGACTACCGCCCCGAGGAGTTCGGGCCGCTCCTGCCCTGCGCTGAGTACCGCGTCGTCGGGCTGACCAACCAACACCGCACCTACGGCCTGGGGGTGCCGCTCATCGGGAGCCGCGACCCGGCGGCGTCCGTGCCCGACCACGGCTTCCACCCACACAAGGCGAACTACCCGGTCACCGCGTTCCTGAGCTTCGAGGGCGGCGTGGCCGGCCTGCGCTCGCGGCAGGCGGGCCGGCTCGAGCTGATCAACCCGCTGACAACGCGGTCGGTGGAGGTCAAGGGCCGGCGGGTTCCGTTGGAGGGCGACCTCACCACCCCGCTGGCCTACTTCCTGGCGGGGACGGACCTGGAGGGCGCCGGGCTGGCCGGCTTCTTCCGCCCCGACGCGCTCAAGGGGCAGGCCGGCCTGCACGCGCTGCAGCCGTACCGCCCCGGCAAGATCCCCGTCGTCCTCGTCCACGGCCTCCTCAGTTCACCGCTGACGTGGGCGCCCATGTACAACGACCTCCTCGCCGACCCGGTGCTCCGTGACCGCTTCCAGTTCTGGGTATACTTCTACCCCACGGGCAACCCGTACCTCGCGACGGCGGCCAACCTCCGCGGCGACCTGGCCCGGCTACGCAAGGCCCTCGACCCGGACGGCCGGGACGCGGCGCTGGACGAGATGGTGTTCGTCGGCCACTCGATGGGCGGGCTGATCTCGCGGCTCATGACCGTGGACGGCGGCGATGATTTCTGGGGCGTGGTGTCAGGAGAGCCGCTCGACGCCCTGCGCCTCGCGGACACGACGCGCTCCGAACTGCGGAACACGTTCTATTTCCACCGGCAGCCGTTCGTGACGCGGGCCATCTTCCTGGGGACGCCGCACCACGGCTCGCGGCTCAGCCCGTCGCCGCTGGGGCGGCTGGCGGCGCGGCTGGCCGGCGTGCCGAAGCAGATGCTGTCCGCCGTGAACGACCTGGTGGACGACAACCCCGGCGCGGTGAAGTGGGGCAAGGACGCCCAGGCGCCGACGAGCGTCGATCTCCTCGACCCCGGCTCGCCGGCGCTGCGGCTGATCGCGGACCGTCCGCGGCCCGCGGGCGTGCATTACCACTCGGTGATCGGCGTGAACACGAAGGGCGGGCTGCTGGTGGAGCGGCTGTTCGGCGGCGGCTACCGCACGCCGGGCGACGGCGTGGTGCCCTACGGCAGCGCCCACCTTGAAGGGGCGGAAAGTGAATTGGTGGTGCCGGCGGACCACTACACGGTCCACCAGCACGCCCTGGCGATCCTGGAAGTACGCCGCATCCTGCTGGAGCACGTGCGCGAGCATGACGCCCGGCACGAGACGATCCGCCGCGTCGGGCGGTGACGCCGTCTCATGCCGGGCCACCCGGAGCGGTCACTCGCCGGTGCTGCCCTTCCAATCCTTGGTCTGGAACGGCCCCGCCGGCAGGCCCTCCTTGTTGCACAGGTTCGGGTTGGTCGTCTTGCTCCACCCGAAACGCACGTTGGCCGGCTTCGCCACCTTGTCGCTCGACACGACGATGGTCTCGCCCTCGATCTTGGCCTTGGCGGTGAAGAACTTGCCGTCGTCGCCGGCGATCTCGAACGTCGTGAGGTCCTTGTCGTCCCGCGACTTCAGGCCGCCGCCGACGTGGGCGAACGTGAGGGTCGCCTTGCCCTCATCGAACTTGACCGACTTGTAGAGCGGGCCGGAGTAGACCACGTCCTTCTTGCCGTAGGTCTTGGCCAACGCCCACAGGGCGAGGCGGTTGCCGACGGTCAGCTTGTCCTTGGGGTGGATGTCGCCGATGGCGTGGACTGCGTCGGTGACGACGATCATGCCCGTGTTGGGGATCTTCAGGCACGCCGTCTGCGCCTCCCACAGGTACGGCAGCAGGTCGTAGTTGTAGCGGGCCGCGACGGGCTTCTCGGCGCCTTTGGCGGTGAACACCAGGTTATCGCCCTCGACGGCGGCCTCGGCCTTGACGAAGCGGATGGACGGCTTGCCCTTCACGTCGGCCTCGACGCCGATCTCGAACGTGTTGGCGAGCTTGCCGTCCCTGTACTCCAGACGCTGCAGCCCGGCGAGAGGGACGGTGACCTTGCCGTCCTCGGCCTGGAAGCCCTTGGTGGCCTTGTTGAGCAGGATGCTGGGGTTGTAGCCGGAGAACGGCGCGATCTGGACGAAGAAGAAGGGCATGTCCTCGCCCCAGAACTTGCGCCAGCCCTTGATGAGCGCCTCCTTGCGGTCGCGGTAGAGCATGCCCTCGCCCATGTTCGACTCGCCCTGATACCAGATCACGCCCTTGACCGGGAACTTCGAGATCGGCGCGATCATGGCGTTGTACATGCCGCCGGAGCCCTTGTCGGTGACGGTCCACGGCTCGATGCGCGAGCCGCCCCACGAGCTGTTGATGAGGCCGATGGGGATCTTCTGTTCCTTCTGGATGGCGACGCCGAAGTGGTACAGGGCGGCGGAGAAGTTGCCGATGGTCTTCGGCGTGCAGGACTTCCACTCCGCCTTGATGTCCTTGGTGGGCTCCTTGGCCTGGAGCTTGGGGACGTGGTAGAGGCGGACGGTGGGGTGGTCGGCGGCGGCGGCGGTCTTGGTGGGGTCGGCGGAGGCGTTGACCGACCACTCCATGTTCGACTGGCCGGAGCCGACCCACACGTCGCCGATCAGCACGTCCTCGATGGTGATCGTGTTGTTGCCCTTGACCGTGAGGGCCTGTCCCTTGTCGTTGGCCTTGGCGGCGGCGAGCTTGATGGTGAAATTGCCGTCGTCGTCGGCGGTGGCGGTGCCAGTGGCCTCGCCGAGGGTGGCGGTGACCTTCTCGCCCTTCTCGGCCCAGCCCCAGATGACGATGGGCTTGTCGCGCTGGAGTACCATGTGGCTGGTGAAGATGGTGGGGAGCTTGATGTCGGCGCGTGCGGGCGCCGCGAGGGCCGCGACCAGCGCGGCACAGAGGAGGGTACGCATGGCGGTTTTCCTGGGGGAGGGTGGGTCAAGGCGACTCTCCCTGTGTATTCACGCCCCGCGCGCTTTCAACCCGGCCTCGATGACCGTGCCGACACCGGGGGAGGCGGCATCGGCGCGCCACCTTCATTTCCTGCGCCGCTTCGCCGGCGCGGGCAGCAGGGCCTTCTCGGCATCGGACAGCGGGGGCGAGAGGCGGCGCGTGTAGTCGATCGCCTGGCGGTAGCGGCCCCGTCGGTAGACCGTATCGACCATCGTTTGCAGATCAATGGACAGATCGGGGACATCCTGGACGAGCGGCACGGGGAGCGTCGGCAGGGGGCCGTCGCAGTGGCCGCGCCAGACCTGGCAGTAGTGGTCCCTCCCCCTCCGCGCCAACATGAGGACGTATGGGCTGTCCGGCCAGGGGTCGAGCATGGGCATGCGCTCGCCCCCACGCAGCAAGTCGATCTCGACAAGATTGACGTATCCGAGCATTAACCCCTGGCGTTTGCGGAGGTAGACATCGCGGCCCGCCGAGCCGGCCGCCTTGTTGGCGGGTGACAGGACCTCGATGGCCGTCACGAGGCGCGGGTCGGCCGCCCCCTCGTAGATCTCCACGAACTTCTCGCGCTGCTCCGCGGCGATAAATGCCCGCATCTCGACGGGGGCCTTCACGTCCGCGGGCTCCGCGACGGCAGACCGGCCCGAGCGAGGTGGCCTCCCTGGCTTCTGACGTCCATGCAGGCCGACATCCGGCAGGAAAGGGTGCATTCTCTTCCCCTCCTGCTCGACCATCTCCACGTAGGAGCGCATCGCCGTGCGGACGAAGAACCCCTCGGGGGCCGTGTCCGCGAGCTGGATGTAGATCGCCTCGATGAGGTGTTGGTGGAAATCCCCCCACAACCCCGACCCCTCGATGAACGGGTCCATGCCCGGGAACGGTGACTTCATCGGCGTGCCTCCTCGTCCCGACAGGATACCACGCCCCCCCCGCCCCGATACAATGCCTCCCTTACCACGGAGCCACCCCGCCATGCGTCCCCTCCTCTCGCTGCTTCTCGCCGCCACCATCCTCCACGCCGACGGCCCCGGCGACAACCTCCCCGAGAAGGTCCGCCCCGTCCCGCCGAAGGGCGTCGCCATCCCAGAGAAGGACCGCGAGGCACTCGCCGCCCGCGCTGCCGAATTACAGAAGACCATCGGCGACCTGCCCAGGGCGCTCGGCAAGGGGAAGGCCGGCCTGCTGGCGCTGCTGCCGGACGTGATCGTCTTCCACAAGGCCGTCGATTGGGCGCTGCGGCACGACGAGTTCTTCGCCGATAAGGCCGGGGCGAAGACCGCCGCCCTCGACGTGGCCAGGGCGAACAGGCTCCTCGACGAGGGCCTCCGACGCGCCGCCCAGCTCAAGGAGGGCAAGCCGACCTGGACCACCCAGACCGGCCTCGTCGTCCGCGGCTACCGCTCGAAGATCGATGACTCCGTGCAGCCCTACGGCCTCGTCGTCCCCGCCGGCTACAACGCCGACGCCCCCGCCCCGTACCGCCTGGACGTGTGGCTGCACGGGCGCTACGAGACCAATACCGAGCTGAGGTTCGTCGAGGAGCGGATGCGTTCGCCGGGGCAGTTCGTGCCGAGGGGCGCGTTCGTCCTTCACCCGTTCGGGCGGTTCAGCAACGCCTTCAAGCTGGCCGGCGAGGTGGACGTGCTGGAGGCGCTGGCCCACGCCCAGGCCAATTACCGCATCGACGAGGACCGCCTCGTGTTGCGCGGCTTCAGCATGGGTGGGGCCGGCTGCTGGCAGTTGGCGTCGCACTACCCGGGCAAGTGGTGCGCCGCCGCCCCCGGCGCGGGGTTCAGCGAGACGGCGGACTTCCTCAAGGTCTTCCAGAAGGAGAAGGTCGCGCCCACCTGGTACGAGCAGAAGCTCTGGCAGCTCTACGACTGCCCCAACTACGCCCTCAACTTCCACAACCTGCCCGTCGTCGCGTACTCAGGCGAGAAGGACCCCCAGAAGCAGGCCGCCGACAAGATGCAGGAGGCGCTGTACCGCGTGGGGCTCAGGCTGCAGCACGTCATCGGGGCGGGCATGGGCCACTCGTACAACGCGGAGAGTCGTGACGTGATCAACCGCCGCATCGACCGTATCGCGGTGAAGGGCCGTGACCGCACGCCGACACGCGTGCGGTTCACCACGCCGACGCTGCGCTACGCCGAGTGCCACTGGGTGCGGCTGGAGGGGCTGGGCGAGCACTGGGAGCCGGCCACGGTGGACGCCTCGATCAAGGGCAACACGATCACGGTGAAGACGAAGAACGTCACGCACCTGTCGCTGAACTTCGGGCCCGGTGACTCGCCGTTCGAGGGGATGCCCGAGATCACCGTGGACGGCTCCGCGATCAAGGTGGAGGACCCGCCCTCCTCCGACCGCTCCCTGTGGGTGCGGCTGTACAAGTCCGACAAGGGGTGGGCGTTCAACACGTTCTTCAGGAGGAGCGAGAAGTACCCCGGCAGGCAGGGGCCAATCGATGACGCCTTCCTGGACCGCTTCCTCGTCGTCCGCCCCACCGGCAAGCCGCTGCACGAGAAGACGGGGCTGTGGGTGAAGGCCGAGATGGAGCGGTTCGTCCGCGAGTGGCGGCGGCAGATGCGCGGGGATGTGCTGATCAAGGACGACAGGGACGTGACCCTCGATGACACGCTGTCTTGCAACCTGATCCTGTGGGGCGACCCGTCGAGCAACTCGGTCCTCGCCAAGGTGCTGCCCAGCCTGCCGCTCAAGTGGGACGCGAAGGCGGTCATGCTTGCCGGCGGCACGCATGCCGCCGACACGCACGTCCCGGCCCTCATTTACCCGAGCCCGATACGGGAGCGGAAATACGTCGTGCTCAACAGCGGCCTCACCTACCGTGAGTACGACTACCTGAACAACGCCCGGCAGCACGCCAAGCTGCCCGACTGGGCCGTCATCGACGTCCGCACCCCGCCCTCGTCGCGCTGGCCGGGGAAGGTCGTTGATGCCGACTTCTTCGACGAGCGGTGGAAGGTGAAGCCACGCAAGAAGGATTGACCCGCGGGGCAAGACGGGCCGTCTGTTACGCGGCGGTTACATTCGTGCCGGGGGGGCGTCTGGTAGAATGCCCCCTGCCCGAGCGCGAGGCCGGCTCATGAAGATGCCCCGCATCGTCGTCGTCGAGGACGAGCCCGCCATCCGCCGCGGCGTGTGCGACGTGCTCCGCGTGAGCGGCTACGAGGTCAGCGAGGCGGGCGACGGCGTCAAGGGCCTCGCCGAGGCGTCCCGCCCCGACGCCGACCTCGTCCTCCTCGACCTCATGCTGCCGCGCAAGGACGGCCTCGAATTGCTGCGCGACCTGCGCCAGTCGCGGCCCGCCGTGCCGGTGATCATCCTGACCGCCAAGGGCGGCGAGGACGACCGCGTCCGCGGGCTCAAGATGGGCGCCGACGACTACGTCATCAAGCCGTTCAGCGCCCGCGAGCTGCTGGCGCGGATCGAGGCCGTCCTGCGCCGCTCGTCCGGACGCAGCGCCGGGGCCGTGACGCGCGCCCGCCTCGGCCACGCCACCATCGACCTGCAGCGCCGTGAGGTGGACTGGGGCGGCGGCAAGCGGACCGACCTGTCGGAGACGGAGGTCGGCATCCTGCTGTTCCTGGTCGAGCAGCGGAAACGCGCCGTATCGCGCGAGGAGATGCTGTCGCGTCTGTGGGGCTTCGAGCCGGCGGGGATCGAGACGCGGACGGTGGACATGCACGTCGCCCGCCTGCGGACGAAGTTGCGCGACCCGGAGGGCAAGCCGACGCCCGAGGCGATCCTCACGGTTCGGGCGCACGGCTACATGGCCGGCCCGGAGCTGCACCCCATCGAGGCGACGTGATCCGAGAAGACGGAGGAGCGAGGGATCATCGGGCGGGCCTGTTCAGCGGGTGTGGGAATTGGACGGAAGTAGACACTGTGGTTGGTCGGCGGGTGCGAATTGCATTGCATTGCACCTCCTCAGACACCCCCCCCTGCAATGCAAATCCTCGCCGGAGTCACATGCGCACCCGCTCACCCCGTTGAGCATGTGCCTCGGCGTTATTTGACGCAAGGTGTCACCGAACGGCGCCGGCTGCGCGAGTCACTTCCTCACCCGCTCACATGCGCACCCCGCGCACGCACTCCAGCGGGATTTGCATTTCAGGGCCAGTGGTCAGACCGCCTACACCCGCGCCATGGCCGCGCATCCCGTCTCATTTTGTCTAGCTCCAGATGTCGGGGCAACGGGCACCGGGCGGGTTGCCGACCCCGCGCCGCGGGTGTACGATTCACGGGGCACACCCGCCGAGCGGGGTGCGCCGGAGGGGTGCGGTGGAATACTGGTGGGCGTACGTCCTGGGCGGGGTGCTGCTGGCCGGCGTGCTGGGCGGCGTGCTGCTGACCGTCTGGCTGGACCGCCACGAGCGCTGGCGGCAGGAGCAGTTCCGCCACCGCGGCGTGTCCGTCGACGCGACCGTCGAGCATTCGGCGATGGACGAGGGGCTGTGGGAGGTGCAGTACCGGTTCCTCGACGCCTCCGGCCGCGAGCAGACGGGGGTGGACTACCTCCAGCCGGGCCGACACGAACAGCCGATGGAGGGCGGCAAGATCCGCGTCGTCTACCTCCCCGACCGCCCCTGGGTGTCGGGTCTGGCGGCGCTGTGGCTGCGGTGAGCGGACTACCAGAGGTCGGATCGCACGGATTGGGCGCAAGTCGGGGCGGGCCGTGCGTCCGATGGGTGATCCTTCTGCCATCCGCCATCCGCGAGACGAGGTGTGTCCATGAGCGAGCCAACCATCCCCGCCGGCCTGACGGTGCAGGAGCTGTTCGGACGCTACCTCGGCGAGCAGACGGCGGCCCACGCCGAGGGCCTGGGCCACCCGGAGACCGACGGCGACGCCGGCCCGCATGACACCGTGCCGGTGCAGCCGGCGGACCCGAAGCTGGCGTGGACGGACGCGGCGGCGGCGCTGGGCATCACGGCGGAGGCGCCGGCGGAGTGGTCGGCGCTGGTGACGCAGGCGACGCCGGCGGTGTCGCTGGCGTTCGCGCTGGGCAACTACCCGCAGCAGGTGCGCCACGTCGCCGCCCTGCTGATGTCCGACCCCGCCGGCCTGCGCGAGGACGCCTCGCCGGGCGCCGAGCGGCCCGCCCTAACAACGTGGGCGGCGAAGCAGTCCGGGGCGGGCCGCCTGCTGGCCGCCGGCGTGCTGCGGCAGGCGCGGCTGTTCGCCGAGGCCGCGAAACTGCTCGACGGCCCGCTGCCGGCGGAGCTGGAGGCGGTGCGCGGCAACGAGCGGGCGGCGCTGCTGTGGCACCGCGGCGAGCGGACGGCGGCCCTGGCGGCGTGGAAGGCGCTGCCGGATTCGACGCCGGTGCTATTCAACCGGGGCATGGCGCTCTTGTTCACCGGGCACGCGGCGGAGGCGGCAGTGGCGCTGGCGGAGGCGCAGGCGAAGCTGCCGGAGACGAGCGCGTGGCACCACCTGGCGGGGCTGTACCTGGCGATGGCGTCGGGGATGGCGTGAGCGTGGTCGGCGTTCAACGCCAGTCGCCGGACAGGACGAAGGCGGCCCAGTAGTACGGCGGCAGACGTTCGCCCGCCTTCATCGCCTTGATCACCTCGGCGTTGAGGCCGACGCCGCGCACCGCGCCGCCCTCCAGTTTGCCGTTTAGCAGCGTCCTCTGCGCGCCCCGCAGCGCCTCCGCCAGTGACACCGCGCCGCCGCCCCATGCCGCCTTGTAGAAGTCGGTCATCAGGAGCTGGGTGGCCTTGTCGTCCACCTTCCACAACGACGCCACCACCGTCCGCGCCCCCGCCACCTGGAAGGCGCGCTGCATGCCGAGCAGCCCCTCGCCGCCGGCCACCTTGCCCAGGCCCGTCTCGCACGCCGACAGCACCGCCAGCTCCAGTTTCGACAGGTCCATCTCGGAGACCTCGAGCGCCGTCAGGATGCCGTCCTCCGCACCCGGCTTCGGCTCGCGGTTGGCATCGGAAAGCGCCAGGCCCGACAGCAGCAGCGGGTGCCAGCCCGTGGCCCCGCGCCGCTCGCGGCGATCCTCGCCCCCGCCGGATGAGGCGCTCTTGACGGCCTCCGGCGCGAAGTAGCCGTGCGTGGCGAAATGCGCGTGTCGGACGTTGGCCAGTGCCTTGCGGACGGCGGCCTTGGTGGCCTCGCCCCCTCCGAGCGAGGTGACGGAGCCGCCCTTGAACAGCTTCTCGAACGAAGCCCGAATGGAGAGGATCTCTGCCGCCGTGGCCGGCAAGCGGTCAAACCTCTCACGCCCGGTGCGCGGGGCGGAGCGGCCGCCCTCACTCGCGGGCAGGGCATCCGCTCCCTCGGCGGGGTCGTACCGCAGGTCGCCGACGGCGAGCAGGGACGGCTTCAGCCGCGCCCCGTCGAGCGGCTTCATCAGCTCGGGGAGGGCGCCCGGCACCGGGACGACGGCGACGGCCACATCCTCGATCAGATAGGTGCCGCCCTTGCGTCCGGGGAGGGCGGCGAACGGCACCGTCCCGAGGGCGCCATCGGGCGAGACCAGGACGACCTTGGCACCTTCGAGGTGCTTCTCCAGGGGCAGCCAGAGCAGACGCTTGACGACCTGGCCCGCCACGAGGCCGGTCTTCCCGGCGGCGAGCTCGCGGCGCCACCCCTCGACGGCCGCCCAGGCCGTGGCCGCCCGCCCCAGGTCGATGCGGACGGGCGACGTCCCCCGGCGGTGGACGAAGGCCGCCAGCTCCGCCCGCGCGTCGGGCCTCCCGCCCTCGCCGTTCCGGCCGAAGCGGTGGAAGAAGAGGAAATCGATGAGGGCGGCCCCATCCGGCAGCGCCGCCGCCACCTGCTCGGGCGTGGGCCGTCCCTTCTCCCGCCGCGAGCGGAAGTCCCGGGACAGGGCGGCGAGGGCGGCCTGGACGGCCTCCTGCTCCTTCGCCAGCGCGTCGAGGCCCTCCTTCGTCGCCGAAGTCGATAGGCGGAGGGTGGCGAGGCGGCGCGTGGCGTCCTGAAGGGCCTGGGCGGCCGCACGTGTCTCGGGGTCGTCGGCGAGACGGAGGAAGAGTCGGCGCTCCTGTTGACGCAGCAGCAGCGACCCCTTCCACGCCAGCACGTGGGCACAGGCGGGCGGGTGCCTCGGCGCGTCGGGGATGGAGAGCCTGAGGTCGAGGTGGTGACGCAGCTCGACGGCGGCGGCGAGCTGCTGTCGGTCCGACAGCGCCGATGCGTTGGCGCGGAGGCCCGCCGTCGTGATCGCCAGCGCCCGCTCCGCCAGGGGGAGCGCCGCCGCGTGGTCGCCCAGCGCGGCGTGCAGGTTGGCGAGGTTGTTGAGGCTGATGGCGAAGTGCGGGTGCCTCTCACCCAGGGCCGCCTCGCGCAGGGCGAGTGCCCGCTTGTAGAGCGGCAGGGCCGCCGCGTGGTCCCCGGCGAGGTGGTGCAACCCGGCCAGGCCGTGGACGGCGTGGGCATAGTCGGGGTGATTCTCCCCCAGCGTCGCCCTGGCCAACGCCAGAGCCTTCTCGAAGTGGGCGAGGGCCTCCTCCCGGTTCCCCGCGTACTTGTAGGCGGTGGCGAGGTTGTGCACGGTGGCGGCGTGGCTCGGGTGCCTCTCGCCTCGTGCCGCCTTGCTGACCGCGAGGGCCTCCTTGTAGAGCGGCAGGGCCGCCTCATGGCCCCTGGTCTCCACGTACAGCCCGGCCAGGGTGTCGAGGGCGCGGGCGTAGTCGGGGTGCCTCCTCCCACGCACCTCCCTCGTCAGGGCCAGGGCCTCCTCGGCCAGGGGCACCGCCGACCTGAAATCGCCCACGGACTCGTACAGTCCGGCGAGGGTGATGAGGCCATTCGCGCAGAGGTGGTGCCTCCTTCCAAGGATCTTGATGTGCAACGCCAGGGCGCGGCGGCACAGGGGGAGGGCCGCCCGGTAGTCCCCGACCCCCTGGTATGCCAGGGCGAGGTTGTGGAGGGTGGTCGGGTAGTCGGGGTCCAGCCGGCCTACGGCCTCCTCGGTCAGGGCCAGCGCTCGCTTGAAGAGTGGGAGCGCCGCCTCGTGGTCCCCCATCTGATGGAGCAGCAAGGCGAGATTGTGCAGGACGCCGGAGGTATTCGGGTGCCCCTCCCCCTGCAGCGCCTCGTTGAGGGCCAGGGCCTTCCGGAGGAGCGGCAGGGCCGCCCCGTATTCGCCCCTCGCCCGATACACCAGCGCGAGCTGGTTCAGGGCGTGGGCGGACACAAGATGCCCCTCCCTGGCCGCCTCGCGGGCCAGCTTGACTGCCTCCGTCGCCGCCGCGAGGCCCGTGGATTCCCTGCCTTCGTTGAGGAGGCCGAACACCTTCAGGTTCAACGCCAACGCCTCGCGGAGTTTCGCCCGCCTGGCCGGCGTCCGCCCCACCTGGACGCGGGCCTCCTCCGCCTCGATCCGCGCGTTCACGGCCTTGTAGTGCCCCGCGCCCCAGAGGGCCGCCTCCGCCCCCGCCATCCTCAGCCGGTGGCCGGCGACGGCCTCCCAGCCGCCCCGCTGCTCCTCCCACGAGACGAGCAAGCCCCGGATGTTCAGCGAGAGACGCCACCGCAGGCCGTAGACCGCCTCGTTGACGGCCAGCGCCTCGCCCGCCACCTTGATCGCCTCGGCCTGCTTGCCCGCCGCCCAGGCGGCCTGGGCCTGTCGCCACGCCGGATCACGGCGGGCGCGCAGAAGGGCCATCTGCTCCGCCGTCAGCTCCGCCGGCGGCGCCGCCGCGCACGCCAGCCCCGCCGCCAGAGCAAGTACGATCAGAGCGCGCATCGGCGATCCTCCCACCAGACCCCGTCCTATCTTATCAGCGGGGCCGGGATCGCGTGGGACTGCCGCACTCCGCATTTCCTCCCCTTGCCCTCCCCTACCCCCGCATGCTAGAAAGACAGAACGTGCCAGCCCGCGCACGATGGGGATGCTGTTTCTCGACCCGAACCTCTCCCCCCGCCCGCGCGGCCTATTGATCCTGCTTACCCAGATTGCCTCGACAGAGGCGGACCAGAGGAGTGCCGAATGCCCTTGCGGATGCGTGTCCACGACCGGGAGCCGATCGGGATGGCCCTGCGGCGGTTCAAGAAGTTGCTCGAGCGCAGCGGCATCCAGAAGGAGCTGCGGAAGCGCAAGTACTATGAGAAGCCCTGTGAGGCCCGCCGCCGCGCCGAGCTTCGCAAGCAGTCCGCCATCCGCAAGGCCAACAAGCCCGGCCCGCCCCGGCCCGTCCGCACCGCGCGGTGACGCCGTCCCGTGCCTCGCCCCGATCACGATGAAGGACTCGCCCTGGTCAGTCTTCCGCGAGGCGACCCCCGCATATGCCGTCGGACAACCCCTCCCCTCGCCCCGTGGCGCTTGACCTCCCCCCCACCCAGCAGGGGGGACGGCCCCGTGCCGTCTTCGCCCCGGACAAGCCGCCGCCGCCCACCTTCTCGTGGTTCGGCATCGCCGTCCGCGGCGCCCCCTTCATCATCCTCCACCTCCTCGCCCTCTTCGCCATCTGGACCCCACTCACCACGACGGCCCTGGTGATGATGGTCGTCCTGTACTGCGTCCGCACCTTCTGCATCACGGGCGGCTACCACCGCTACTTCGCCCACAAGGCGTATCAGACGAGCCGCGTCTTCCAGTTCCTCCTGGCGTGGTTCGGCTGCACGGCGCTGCAGAAGAGCCCGCTGTGGTGGTCCGGCCATCACCGGGGGCACCACCGCCACTCGGACACGCCGCTCGACCCGCACTCGCCGCACGAGACGAGCTTCTGGTGGGCGCACGTCGGCTGGATCCTGTCCAACGAGTACAGCCGCACGCCGATGGAGGACATCCCCGACTTCGCCAGGTACCCCGAGCTGCGCTGGCTCGACAACTGGCACTGGGTGCCCGGCATCACCCTGGCCATCGCCTGCTATCTCATCGGCGGGATGCCCTGCCTGGTGTGGGGCTTCCTGATCAGCCTGATCGCGGTCTACCACGCCACGTTCATGGTCAACTCGATCAACCACCTGTTCGGCTCGCGGCGCTACGCCACGCCGGACGACAGCCGCAACAACTGGGTGGTGGCGCTGCTGACCTTCGGCGAGGGCTGGCACAACAACCACCACCACTACCAGTCGAGTGCCAACCAGGGCTTCGCGTGGTACGAGATCGACATCAGTTACAGCATCCTCGTGGTGTTGAGCTGGTTCGGCATCGTGTGGAACCTCCGCAAGCCGGGCAAGAAGGCGCTGGAGTATCGCCTCATCAAGCAGCCCACCAGGGAGCCGACCTCCCTGGAGGGCATGGCCGCCGCCGCACGGAAGAAGCATGCCCCCGAGCAACCCCTGGACGCCGGCCCGGCGCCATCTCAGCCGGCGTGACCCGGTCCTCGCGAAGATCATCGCCGCCGTCGGCCCGTGCACCCTGCGGCCCGGCGGCGACCCGTTCACGCTCCTCGTCCGCGCCATCGTCGCCCAGATGATCTCGGCCGCCGCCGCCGACAAAGTATCAGGGCGGCTCTTCGCGTTGGCCGGCGAGGTGACGCCGGCGCGCCTGACGGCGATGGGTGAGGCGGCGATCCGCTCGGCGGGGCTGTCGGGGTCGAAGGCGCGGGCGATCCTGGCGCTGGCCGCCGCCGCGTCCGACGGCACGATCCCGCTGGACGCCCTGGGGACGCTGGACGACGACGAGCTGTCGGCGGCGCTGACGGCGCTGCCGGGGATCGGCCCGTGGACGGCGGAGATGTTCCTGCTGTTCGGGCTGGGGCGTGCGGACATCCTGCCGGTGGGCGATTTCGGCCTGCGGGCGGGGGTGCGTGACCACTGGGGCCTTGAGGCGTTGCCGACGAAGGGCGAGCTGCGGTTGATGGCGGAGCCGTGGCGTCCGTACCGGGGTATCGCGACGTGGTACATCTGGCGGAGCAAGGGCGCGGTGCCGCAGTCGTGACGGCGGGCTCCGGCGGGGCTCTCAGGGTGGGAATAGGTGGAATTGCTCTTCAGCCCGGCGTATCAACACGCGACGTGGGGCGTTCAGGTCGAACGCCGCGACCAACGCCCGGCCGGTCGCGGTCAGCCCCACGACGCGATGCCCCTCCCAGGCGAGATGATCTTCCCAACGATCTCGGCGTGGGTTGAACAGGGGGACGGGCGAGCTGGTGTCTGGATCGGGCACGGTCACCCGATCGGATTTCGTGAGGTTGCAGCCAGGGCAAGCCAGGGCCAGGTTGTCCGCAGCCGTCGGCCCTCCGGCGGAGCTGGGGACCACGTGTTCGAGGTGGAACGTCGCCCCCTGGAGGGCCTGAGACATCTGGCAATACTCGCACCTCTCCCCGGCCCGGTCCCGGACCAGACGAGCCAATCCCGCAAGGGAAGGCGCACTCACGGCGTTCGCCCGAGGAGGCGCAGCGCCCCCGCACGGAGCAGCGACATGCGCTCGCTCAGCTCGGACAGCGCCTCCAGCTCCTCGCGTTCCGAGTCGCTGAGCCGGCCCTCCGTGTTGCGGTCCATGAGGGCCGTCAGACGGGCGTCCGCCTTCGGCGTGAAGCGGATCGCCGCGAACGATTCGATCAGCTCCACCGGGGTCTCGATCATCGTGCTCATGCCATCCCACCTCCTTCCCCAGTCATTTTCGCAGACGGCGCGGGTTTCCGCAACCCGGCCCCGGCTGGTATCATGATGCGGCGAGGAGTCCGTCATGCCCGTCGTCGAATGCCCGAAGTGCAAACGCCGCCTCCACCTGCCGGAGTCGGCCATCGGCGCCGAGGCCCGCTGCCCGGTGTGCCAGGCCGTCTTCCCCGCCCTGCCCGAGGGCGGCCTCGCCCGGCCCATCAGCGAGCCGCTGTCCGTGCCGGACCCGACGGCGCCGTGGCGGCCCGGCGGCCGCGTCCCGGAGCCTCAACGCGCGCCGGCCGGGCCGCGTCCCCCACACCAGGACATCCCGCCGGAGCGCGAGGGCGACCGCGCGGCGCTCGACACCGCCGGGGCGTGGCTGTTCGGCCTGAGCCTCACCGGGCTGATCTGGAACATGGTGTGCGGCTGCGGCGGCGTGATCGGGGCGCTGGAGCGGGCCGATGTGGATGAGGGGGTGCACATCATCTTCCTCTCCGGCCACTTCGGGCACGTCGTGTCGCTCATCGTCGTGCTGGTGGCAGCCAACGCCATGCGCCAGGCCCGCGCCTCGGGGCTGTGCTGGACGGGGGCCGTCCTGGCCATCGCCGAGGCGTTCTTCGTGCTGTATGCCTTCGCCGTCCTCATGGTGCACTCCTCCAAGGACAACGGCAACGAATTCACCTTCCTCCTCGTGGGCATCTCGCTTCTCCTGTCCGTGGGGGTGCTGATCGCCGGGGTGTGTGCGGCGGGGGTGCTGTCGCGGCCCGGCGTGAAGGAGCTGCTCGCGCGCAACAGGCCGAAGCGTGAGGATGATTAGATCGGGGTCGGTGGAAAGGGAGGGCGAGGCGGGCGAGGCTCCTGCCGAGCCGACGATGACTGAAGCATCCGCACCGGGATTGGAAGTGGCTGCGGCGTGTGTCGTGCGGCTCGGAAGGAGCCTCGCCCGCCTCGCCCGCCTCGCCCTCCCGTTCCACGCGACGAGGGCGTATGAGAATCTCATGAGGGCTGTCCGGCGCGTCCGTGACAGTCCGATGACACTCTTTGAAGATCCATCGCAGGCGCGGATTGGCCTAGGCAAGAGGCTCCCCGTTGGGGTAAAAGACAGTAGCGTCTGAAACCGATGGCCGGCACCTACGTATCTTCTCGCAGCCCACTCACCGCGCCGCGGGCGGGTGCCCGCGGGCCAAGGTCGGGTATCCCGGCCCGGATCGACACCTCCCCCCTGGGGACGGCCTCGATTCGGCCGGTGGCCGTGGCACCCCGTTGCCGCCACGGCCTGACGGCCCAACCGTCGATCCCCCTCCGGCCCGTTTCCCGCCTGTGGCGCGGCCTTTTCTTGCCCTCTCGCCATCCGTGGCCTAGGCTTGGCCGGCGAACGGCGTGTCCCGGTTCTGGCGGGCGCGTCGGGGCGGCGTGCGGGGCCTCGCTCGGGCCACAACGCCTTTCACTCTCGAAATGGCAAACCACGCGTGAGCGTGGGACGCAAAGAGACGGCTCTGGAAGGGGGCGACCCCGCCAGAGGGCCGCTCTGCCGAAGGGGTGGCAACAGGCGAAAAAACCCTGTCCATCCCGCGACTCACGGCCACAGGAAGCCGGCACGGAGTCGTCCCGGCCACGGGCACCGGACGCGAGTCCGGCGGCCCGCCGCCGCCCCGCTCGATCCTCCTGGTGACGGCGGCGGGCCAACCGGCCCGCCCCGTCGCCCGGGGGATTTTCTCGTTGGCCCCCGGCCGCGGCGGCTCGTCGTGGGGCGAGGCGCCTTGACGCACTTCAACCACCCTTTCCCCGCCCCTGGCCGATGGGTACACTACCCCTTGGATACAGACACCACGGAGGCCAGGCGCACGATGGCCCTTTCACCATACTCCTCCACCGAGACCGTCACCGCGGAAGAGGTGAAGACCCGGCGCATCCCGCCTTATCACCTCATCCTCCTCAACGACGACCACCACTCCATGGAGTTCGTCGTCGAGACGCTGTGCCGCGTCCTCGGCTGCGCCGTCGAGCGCGCCGTCCAGTTCATGCTGGAGGCCCACACGACGGGCCGCGCCATCGTCTGGACCGGCACCAAGGAGGTCGCCGAGCTGAAGGCCGAGCAGATCCACTCCTTCCCCGAGAAACGCGACGACGGCCGCGACCTCGGCCCCCTCGGCTGCGACATCGAGCCCGCCTGAACAACCCTGGAGCCCGCAACCCATGCTTCCCCCCCTCTCCCCCGGCGTGTGCAGCTGGTCGCTCCAGGTCAAGAACGTCCCGGAGCTGTCCGCCCTCCTCAACCGTCTGGGCACGAACGTCGTCCAGATCGCCTGCGGCGACCCGCACCACGCCTCGTGGGACGAGGGCGACGCCATGCCCGCCGCGGCGAAGGCCGCCGGCTTCTCCATGACGGGCGCCATGCTCGGCTTCCCCGGCGAGGACTACACCACGCCGCAGACAATCCAGAAGACAGGCGGCTTCGGCGACCCCGCGCTACGGCCCGAACGCCTGGAGCGGCTCAAGTGGGCGCTGCAGCGCACCGTCGATCTCGGCCTGTCCGACCTGATGATGCACGCCGGGTTCATCCCGCACCCCGGCGACGCAGGCCGCAAGCCGTTCCTCGACACCCTCGGTCAGGTGAGCGCGCTGGCCAAGGAGAAGGGCGTCACCATCGCCTTCGAGACCGGGCAGGAGACGGCCGAACTGCTCCGCCTGACCCTCGACGAGCTGAAGTGCCCGAACCTGAAGGTGAACTTCGACCCGGCGAACATGCTGCTTTACGACATGGGCGACCCGCTGCGTGCGGTCGAGATCCTCGGCCCGGACATCCGCAGCGTCCACGTCAAGGATGCGAATCGGCCCACGACGCCGGGCACCTGGGGCGAGGAGGTGCCGCTCGGCAAGGGGCAGGTGAACATCAAGGCGTTCCTGCTGGCGCTGAAGAAGGCCGGCTACACGGGGCCGCTGTGCGTCGAGCGCGAGGTGGGCGGACAGGAGGCCCGGCTGCGCGACGTGGCCCACGGTCTGGCGCACATCCGCGAGTGTCTGGCGTGACGCCCCGCCCCAGGCCACGGACGAGAACGTCGACGGCCGGCCAGGCCGTCGGGTTTGTATGGCCGGATCCCAACGGACGGGAGAAGACGAGCCATCGGCCTCCAGATCCCGTGTCCGCCTCGGGGGCGTGCGGGACAGATCTCTGCTGAGAGGCCGGGTCGGCCTTCTCAGGGAGGTACCCACGATGCGACGTGTAATCGACTGACCCCCCGCGGACGCCGGGCTCCCTGGCATCCCCGCCGCCTGGCCCGTAGAACAGTGGGCAGCCTTGCTTCGCGGTGGAGGGATGGGCGTGTCCGGCGGCCACTCCGTCACGACCTGGATCGGCCTGCTGCGCGAGGGCGACGGCGAGGCCGCGCAGCGGCTCTGGGAGCGCTACTTCGGGCGGCTCGTCACGTTCGCGCGCGGCAAGCTGCAAGGCGTCTCGCGCCGCGCCGCCGACGAGGAGGACGTGGCCCTGTCGGCCTTCCACAGCTTCTGCCAGGCCGCCCAGCGTTTCCCGCGCCTGAATGACCGCGACGACCTGTGGCAGGTCCTCGTCATGCTCACCGCCCGCAAGGCGTATCAGGAGCGCCGCGGGCAGCAGAGGCTCAAACGCGGCGGCTCCGGGCCGGACGGGCCGGCCACGCCTGCCGCCTCGCCCGTCGAGCTGGATGAGATCATCGGGGCCGAGCCGACGCCCGAGCTGGCCGCCATGATCGCCGAGCAGTTCGAGTCCCTGCTGGCCCGGCTGCCCGAGGCCGACCTGCGCGACGTGGCGCGGCTGCGGGTGGAGGAGTACACCGCCGAGGAGATCGCCGCGAAGCTGGGCGTCACCGAGCGGACCGTCCGCCGTAAGCTGGTCCTCATCCGCTCGTACTGGGAGAACGAAGCCCCGGCGCCGTGACCGCCCGCCGGGCACCGAGGGTGCAGACGTGGCCGACCGCTCGCTGGACCGGTATCAGGCCCTGACGTTGCGCGAGCAGGCCGCCATCGACCGGCTGTGTTCGCGCTACGAGGCCGCGCTGCTCGCCGGCGAGGGGCCGTCGCTGGAGGGGTACGTCCGCGAGGCCGGGATGGGCGACCCGTCCTGTCTGCTCGCCGAGCTGCTGGCCATCGACCTCGATTACCGGGGCCGGCGCGGCGAGACGCCCACGCCGTCCGACTACGCCCCCCGCTTCCCCGCCTTCGCTGACCTGATCGCCGAGGCGTTCCAGTCGAGCGCCACGGCGCGCCAGGCCCAGGCGGCGCCCCCCGGCCCGCCGCGTCCGCCCGAGATCGACGGCTACGAGATCCTCGGCGAGCTGGGCAAGGGCGGCATGGGCGTCGTCTACAAGGCGCGCGACGGGCGCCTCAAGCGCCTCGTGGCCCTCAAGATGATCCTGCAGGGCGACTTCGCCTCCGAGCAGCACCGGGCGCGCTTCCTCGTCGAGTCCGAGATGCTGGGCCGCCTGCGTCACCCCAACGTCGTGCAGGTGTTCGGGTCGGGCGAGCAGGGCGGCCGGCCCTTCCTCGCCCTGGAATACGTCGAGGGCGGCACCCTCGCCCAGCGTCTCGCCGGGGGCGGCCTCCCGCAGCGCGAGGCCGCCGCCCTCGTCGCGCAGCTCGCCCGTGGCGTCCACCACGCCCACCTCCAGGGCGTCATCCACCGCGACGTGAAGCCGGCCAACGTCCTCATGTCCCCGGCCCCCGACGGGGCCGTCCCCAAGATCACCGACTTCGGCCTCGCGTGCGCGCCGGGCGGCGGCGAGGTCTCCCTCCCGGGCCAGGTGCTCGGCACCCCAAGCTACATGTCGCCCGAGCAGGCGCGCGGCGAGCGGCAGGCGCTCGGCCCGGCGGCCGACGTGTACTCCCTCGGGGCGGTGCTGTACGAGGCGCTCACGGGCAAGCCGCCCTTCCGTGGGGCGACGCCTTTGGAGACGGTCCGCCAGGTGCTGGCCGACGAGCCGCCCCCGCCCGCGAGTCTGCGGCCCGGCCTCGACGCGGACCTCGTCACCGTCTGCCTGAAGTGCCTGCGCAAGGAGCCGGAGGGCCGCTACCCCAGCGCCGCCGCCCTCGCCGACGACCTCGAACGCTGGCTGGCCGGCAAGCCCGTCTCCGCACGCCCGGCGGGCGTGGCCGAGCGAGCATGGAAGTGGGCGCGGCGCAGCCCGGCCCAGGCCGGCCTCGTCGCCGTCAGCCTCCTGCTGGTGCTGGCCGTCATCGGCATCCCGACGGCGGCGGCGCTGCGTCTGGCACGCGAGCAGGAGCTGACGCGGCGGGCCGACGAGCAACGCCGGCTGGCCCTCGTCCAGTCGCTCCACGCCGCCGCTCCCGAGAGCGTGCCGTTCCTGGTGGAGGCGCTCGCCCCCGCGCCCGATCAGGTCCTCCCGCTAATCCGCGAGCAGCTCGCCGACCCGGCCACACGCCTCCGCGCCGCCGTCGCGCTCACGCTGCTCGGCGAGGACCAGACCGATTACCTCGTGTCGGCCATCCCCACGGCGCCGGCCGCCGAGTCCGGCAACTTCGCGCGGGCGTTCCTGGCGTCCTCGGCGCCGGGCCTCGCCGACGAGCTGCACCGCCGCGCACGGACCGACACCGACCTCAACGTCCGCATGCGCCACGTCATCCTGTCGCTGGACCTGGGCGACACGCGCACGGCCCGCGAGATGTTCGGGGGCACCTTCGTCGCGGCACGCAGCGCCTTCCTGGAGGAGGTCGCGTCCTGGCACGGGACGCTGGCGCGGCTGCCGGCCATCATCGACGGCGCGGACGACGACGACTTCCGCTCGGCCGTGTGCGCCGCCGCCGGCCGCGTGGACCCGGCGCGGCTCGACCCCGAGGTCCGCCGCTCGATCGCCGCCGCGTTGGCGCGGCGGTACCAGGACGCGCCCGATCCGGGCACCCACGCCGCCGCCGAGTGGTCCCTCCGCCGCTGGGGCGTCGATCCGCCGGCGATCAAGCCGGCGGAGGGGCGGCGCTGGTTCGTCAACAGCGCCGGCATGACCATGATGGGCATCCCGGCGGGCGTGCTGCGGCGCAACGCCGTGTCGGCGGCGCTGCTGACGAGGCCGTACTTCATCGGCGGCCGCGAGGTCACGCTCGGGCAGTTCCGCCAATTCCTCGATGACGGCTCCGCCGAGCGGCCCGACGACTGGAGGCCGATCCCCGAATTCGACAAGGGGCCTGGGTACCCGCTGCACAACATCCGGCTGAATCACGTCGCCCTGTTCTGCAACTGGCTCAGCAAGCGCGAGAGGCGCCGGCCCTGTTACCGCCACGACGCGGCCCGGCCCGGCGGCTGGGCCTGCGACCTCACCGCCGACGGCTACCGCCTGCCGACGGAGGTCGAGTGGGACCACGCCCAACGGGCCGGGGCGTCGGGCCGCTTCTTCTTCGGCCCCGACGCGCGGTGGCTGCCGCTGTACGGGCAGGTGGCCCAGCAGGCCCCCGCGCCGTGCGGCGCGAAACTGCCCAACCGCTGGGGCCTCTTCGACGTGGTGGGCAACATGTGGGAGGCGACCAACGACGAGTTCGCCCCGATCCCCGGCGGGGCCATCCTCGACCCGAGGGCCACGGGCAGGCCGGCCACGCACGTGATCCGCGGCGGGGGCTACGACTCGGGCAGCAAGGAGTGCCTCGCCTGGACGCGCGAGGAGGGCAGGATGGACCTGTCGTTCTCGCTCGGCTTCCGCGTGGTATGCGGCAGCGCGGCCCCGACGGAGGCCCCGCTGCCCAAGACCTCGGACGGGCGGGCGGCCCTGGCCCTCCTCCACGACGCCGACGACGCCGTCCTGGTCCGCCTGCGCGGCGAGCTGCACGCCCGCTTCGGCGAGTGGGGGAGGGCGGCGGCAGACCTGGGCGCCGCGGCGAAGACGTTGCCCGCCGAGGTGGACCTCCTGACCACCTACGCCGCCGTTCTGGTCAAGGCGGGGGGCGGCCCGGAGTACGCCGCCCTGCGCCGCCGGCTGCTGGACACCTACGGCAACACGGAGGACCCGCTGGACGCCGAGCGCGTCGCCAAGGCGTGCCTGCTCGCCGACGGCGACGGCATGGACCGGATCCTGCGACTGCTGAAGACGGCGATGGGCAGGAATTCTCAGCCGTGGGCGCGGCCCTACGCCGAGCTGGCGCAAGGCATGGCCGAGTACCGCAGGGGCGACCACAAGGAGGCGCTCGTCTGGCTGACGCGCTGCCAGCAGCTCGGCAGGCCCCTGCTGAACGACGAGTGCCAGGCGCTGCGCGGGTGCTTCATGGCGATGACGCTCTACCGGCTGGGGCAGACGCGCCAGGCGGGCAACGTGCTGCTCGAGGCGCGGACGCGGCTGAAGCATCTGGAGGCGACGAAGGAGGAGCGGGCCGAGGACTCGTGGAAGGACCGTCTCCGCGCGTCCCTCGCCGAGGCCGAGGCCAAGGCGGTGCTGCTGCGGAAGAAGTGAGTCACGAGCCGGCGTTGAGGACCGCCGCCGCGATGCGGGCGGCGAGGAGGGCGGCGTCGAGGGCGCTCTCGGCGTTGGCGCCCTGGAGGCGGTCGCCCGCCAGGGTGCGCTCGATCCGCTCGTTGATGTCGCCTCCGACGCCGGCGAAGGCCGACCCGTTGGAGTCGCCCTCCTGCCGCGGGGCCTCGGCCACCTGGAGCGCGGTGCCGCACTTCGGGCACGGGGCGGCGTGCGCGCCGGCGGGGACGGTGACGGTGACCTCGCCGAAGCAGCCGAAGCAGGCGATCCGGTACGTCGCCGCCGGCCGTGTCGGGACGGGCGGGATGGGCGGGATCTTCGGGGCGGGCCGGGCGGCGAACAGGCCGGGCACGTCGGCGGCCTTCTGCCACCGCGAGTCGCCGGCGAGGGCGACGAGGTCGTGCGGCACGAGCTGGCCGTCGCCGGCCATCTTGCGCATCTGGTCCTCGGTGTACGGGCCGTAGCTCTTGCCCTGGCGCGAGAGGTAGAGTTGGCGCATCGGCGTCCACCCATCGGGTCTGTCGGGATGGTGCCATTATCGGCGATGCGACACCCCCGGCAAGACGCCAGCCGGCTCGCCCGCCCGCCCACGCAGCCACTTCTCGACGTGCCCCGCCCGTGCCGCCGGCGTGCGGTGTTTCTTCATGATCGCCTGCACCTCGGGGTCGTCCTTGCCGAACGCCCACGCCACCTCTTCCGTGATCTGCACCCGCTCGTCCGCCTTCTTCGTCTCATCCAGCAGCTTGAGGTAGAACGTGTACGGCTCCTTCGCCCCGGCCAGCGCCAGCAGACGCATCGCCTCGCCGCGATCACCGATGTTGTTCGTCTTCCGCAGCGCCACCCCCTCGAACACGCGCAGCGCCGCCCGCACCGACTCCGGCGTCCCGTCGTTGGCGAGGTCGCCCACCGCCTGACGCACCCAGGAGCCCGACACCCACCCCGCCGTGCCCGCCTCGCCCCGCCCCGCGTCATGCAGGTACTGGCCCAGCACGCGGCGGGCGGCGTCGGCGTGCGCCGTCGGCAGGCACAAGAGCGCCGCCTCGACACGCATGGCCACGGACGGCGACGAGAGGAGGTGCGGGGCGATCCGCCGGGCGTGGCGCGGGGCCAGGTCGGCGAGGCGGCGCAGGACGTGGGCGCGTTCGTCGGCCCTCGTCCGCCCGTCGAGCAGCAGCGCGTGCAGCAGCGTGCGGGCGCTTGGCTCGTCGCTCACCCGGTCGAAGCGCTCGTGGATGTCGTGCCAGCCCTTGCCGGCAGCGAGGTCTTTCTCCAGCCAGTGCCAGTCCAGTTGCCGCGCACTCATGCCGGCGTGCTTCGCCGCCCAGACGACGGCCGCCTCGATGCGCCGCAGCACCTCGGCCTCGGGCAGCCGCCCGTGCCGCAGCCGGCCCCAGTGCGTGAACGACAGCTCCCCGCCGAGGACACAGACCTCGTTCCGCGCGAGGCCGTTGATGAGGGCGGCCAGCGCCGAGCGTGTCGTCAGCTCAAGGGAAGGGAGTGCCTGCCCGATCTTGCCGACGGGCTGGCGTCCGATGCTCACCAGCGTCCACTCCTCGCGCATGTGCCGGGCCAGGTGCGGCACGTCCGCCAGCGTCACCTTCACGCCCTCCAGCAGCTCGCGGTAGGGGTTGATGACCGGCGTGCGCCCCTTCTCGGCCGGCGTGGCGGCGAGGCCGAAGAACGATCCGTGATACCACCCCGAGCCGCGCACGTACGGCGGGTGTCGTTTCGCCGGGTCGGCGTATTGGGGGCTGCCCGCCCAGTCCTGCATCGGGCCGGGGTCGAGCAGACGCAGCCGCCGACACAGGAAGTCGATCTGCTCCTCGCGCGTCAGGCCGTTGCGGAGCGCCTTCCACGCGGCGGGCGTCGGCAGACGCAGGGACTTGAAGTCCTCGGCGCGGCGCGGCAGCTCGGCGGCGAGGCAAGCCGCCTCCTCGGAGAACGGGCTACCAGGGTAGTGGGCGATCCGGCGGGCGAGGCGCAGGGCCTCGGGGTAATCGCGGGCGTTGGCATACGCCTCGAACATGCGCTGGCCCAGCTCCACCGCCACGTCGTGCCGCAGGGCGGTCAGCACGTCCCCGTCCTGCGGGTGGCGGGCCAGCAGCGGGAACAGCAGCCGGGCGGCGAGGGCCGGCTGCCCGGTCCGCCCCAACCACCACGCCAGCATCAGCCGGTAGGTCGGCGACGCCTCGGGCTGATTCTCGCGTGCGGCCTCGCGCTCTAGCCGACGCACCTCGTCGCCGGGGGTGAGGTCGAGGAGGACGGGGGCCGGCCTGCCGATCGCGGGGAATTCAAGCCAGTCGCGGTTGACGACGCGCTGGACGCCGGCCAGCATCACCAGCCGCCCCTCCTCGCGCGACACGACCCACCCGCGTGCCGCCTCCACGGCCTGCTCCCCACCGGCCCTGGGCATGGAGAGCGTCAACACCGCGAGCTTGGCGCCGGGCGGCGGCAGGTCGGGCAGCTCCTCGCCGACGCGCTTCAACAGCGCCTGGATGGCGGGGGCGGCGAAGGCGCGGAGGGGGTCGAACGCCGGCAACGCGGGCCGCCCCAGCGCCTTGCCCAGCGTGCGGGCCGCCTCGCGCACGTCGGCCCGGTGGTGCAGGGCCAGGGGGGCGAGAACTGCGTCGGGCAGGGCCGCCCGCTCCTGCGTCAGTTGCTTCAACGCCTCGATGAGATGACGGCTGTCGCGGTGACCGGCCCCGGCGACACGCAGGGCCAGTGGTCGGCGCAGGTCGTTGTCCGCCTGCCACAGCGGCACGAGCTCTTCGAGGACGCGCGAGTGCGGCTCCCCGTCGAGCAGCAGATGGATGAGGGGCAGCGTCTCTGGCATGAGGCCGGCACCGGCCGCGTGCTGCGCGACGGCGGCGCGGACGAGCGCGGGCCGAGGTAGGCGTGCTTCATTCTCCTCCGCGCTGCCCAGAGGCCATCTCGTCCCGGATCGCTCGTCGGCCAGCGCCTGCCGGACGACGGCGAGCAGATACGCCGACGCGCGGCGGCGCGTGGCGGGGTCGTCATCGCGGAGTCGCTCCGCCGCCTCGGCGATGCGTGGCGGCATGGTGAAGGGGCCGGGGGCGGCGTAGTGGCGGTGCAGATCGCGGACGACCTCCGGCGACACGCCCGGCGGGGCGGCGGCGAGGGCCAGCGCGGCGATGATGACGGACATCATGGATGCATCCCTCCGATACCCTCGGACGCACCGGGCGGCGAGGCTTGCGCCGCGCCGCGTCCATGAGGTGAGAATACGACCTCACCCGCCTCCCTCCCGCCAATGCCGACAATCACCGATACATGGCCGCCGGTGCCCGCCCTCGACGCCCCATCCGCATCCGTGCGTGCCGTCGCAATCTTCACGTAGAGAACGCATCCTGCGTGCTCCGGCCGTCGGCTACGCCAGCCCCTCCTCCGCGAATCCGCCCCGCGCCGCCGGATGATCGCCAATGCGGACGATCGCCGTTGGTCGTATGCCACAGCCGCCGCCCGCGTGCCGTCCACCGCCCATCCACGCCCCGCATCCTCCGATTCCTCCGTTTGTTGACGGAGGCCGTCGCCCATCGTCCGCCATCGCCGCACGCCGCGCGGACATGATGCCCGCCTCCGTCGCGCTTGCCTTTGTGTGTCCTGGATGCACTCTCGGGCACGTCGGAGCGTACCACGGAGGCGCGGAAGCTCGATGGCGACTTCCAGCGACGATGGGCGCTGTCGCCCCGATTCCACGACGTTCCGCCATCGGCGGCGGATGACGCCGGCTGACGCTTATAGATCGGGTTGAGGGCGTCAGCCCGAAGCCCGACGCGCCTTCGTGGGAACGTGGCCACCCTGTCCCAACATCTCTGCCCCCAGGCGGAAGCAGATGCGGCAGACAACGCCCCACCCCGCACTCGTTTGAACATGCCTGTCCGACGCGGGGCAGGGGACGGCCATGGACGCTCACGGGCAGGGATCCCCGCCAGTGGTGAGAAAGTGGGCATGTGGCCATGTGACTCGGATTCGCCGGTGCAACCGCCTGACTGTCATGATGTTGCGGACACATGGCCGCCTGCCCACTTTGAGACAAGTGGACAGGTGACTTCCGGTGCCAGGCTTGTCGCCCATCGCCCCTCCCTCGCCCGCCGCCCGCCGCATACTCTAATCCCCACTCACCCGCCTCCCCACTCGCCCACCTTCCAGGGGGCCATCATGCCGCTCCGTCTCCTCGCCCTCGCGCTCTGCGCCGCCGGCCTCGCCGCCGTCTCCGCCGACCCCGCCCTGCCCCCGGCCAAACTCGACATCACCCCCAGGCCCCTCGCCTCCGACCCCTCCGTCAAGATCGACTACCCCATCGTCTACGTCCGCGCCCCGCGCTACATCGAACGCCCCGACGGCAAGAAGAAGCCCTCCGCCTGGCCCGAGATCGCCCACCCCACCAACATCGACCCCGGTTACGACCTCATGCTCCTCCACCCCGACGGCAAGGAGGAGGTCCTCGTCCCCGGCGGCGACGGCTCCGTCGCCGACCCCTACGTCTCCTTCGACGCCGAGTGGGTCTACTACGCCCACTTCTACCTCGGCAAGTTGGGCCGCGGCTCCGACATCCATAAGGTCCACGTCAAGACGAAGAAGGTCGTCCGCCTCACCCACCAGGAATCCACCCCCAACGCCGGCTGCCTCTCCCTCTCCAAGGAGAAGCCCGCCGCGAAGCCGCCCGTCGGCCGTGGCGTCTTCAACCTCGGCCCCTGCCCACTGCCCGGAGGCCGCGTCGCCTTCACCAGCACCCGTGACCAGGTCAAGGTGCCCCGCGGCTACCCGCGTGTCGCCCACCAGATCCACGTCATGGACGACGACGGCGCCAACGTCGAGAAGATCGGCCACATCAACGTCGGCAGTGCCCTGCACCCCGTCGTCCTCAAGGACGGCCGCATCATCTTCAGCACCCTCGAGTCCCAGGGCGTCCACGGCAGCATCGCCTGGGGCATCTGGGCCATGCACCCCGACGGCGCCAACTGGGAGCCCGTCATCAGCGCCCTCTACGGCTCCGGCGGGGCCGACGACGGCTTCCACTTCCAGACCCAGCTCTCCGACGGCACCCTCGTCGTCGAGCTGTACTACAACCAGAACACCCAGGGCTTCGGCACCTACGTCAAGCTCCCGCCCCGCGCCCCCGACGGCGTCCCCCAGTTCGGCCCCGCCTACAACCCATCCGTCGTCACCAAGGAGCACGGCTGGGAGGTGCCCAGGCTCTACATGCGTGGCCGCGGCTCCCTCCGCATGCCGTTCCAGCCGTACGGCCTCGAAGTGCTGACACGCTTCACCCACGGCAGCGACTTCCCTGCGCCGCCGTCCGACATGAAGGACCCCAAGTCGCCGCGCGTCGGCAAGGTGACGCACCCCTGCGGCGCCCCCGACAACCACCTCCTCACCGTGTGGTCGCCCGGCTCCATGCCGTCCGCCAACCGCGGCAGCGTCAAGTACGACGACCCCCTCGACGCCGGCCTCTACCTCATCAAGAAGGGCGCGACGGTGGACGAGCCGGGCCGCATGCTCCTCATCAAGAACGACCCGAAGTACAACGAGCAGTGGCCACGCCCCCTCGTGCCCTACAAGCACATCTACGGCATCGCCGAGCCGAAGGCCCTTACGCGCGTCGCCAACGACGGCAAGCTCTCCAAACACCTCCCCGAGGGCACCCCCTTCGGCCTCGTCGGCTCGAGCAGCCTCTACAAGCGCGAGACCTTCCCGCGGGGCCGGGTGCCCGAGGGCAAGGTGACGGCCGTCGGCGACCCCTACGCCGCGTGGTCGCACAGCATGAGCAGCCCGTACAACTGGGGCGGCCAGGGGGCCGACGCCGGCCTCTACGACAACGCCGACATCCACGCCGTCCGCATCCTGGCGATGGAGCCGGCCACGCTCCCCACAGCGGGCAAGTTCTACAACCACGCCTGGGAGCGCCTGCGCATCCTCGGCGAGATCCCCGTCCGCAAGAAGGACGCCCCGCTCGACCCCGACGGCAACCCGGACACGTCGTTCCTGGCGAAGATCCCCGCCGACGTGGCGTTCACGTTCCAGACCATCGACAAGGATGGGATGGTCCTCAATATGGCGCAGACGTGGCACCAGCTCCGCCCCGGCGAGATCCGCAACAATTGCGGCGGATGCCACGCCCACTCCCAGAAGCCCACCGACTTCACGAAGACCGCCGCCGCGAAGGATGATTACGCGATCTTCGACCTGACGCGTGAGGCGAAGGTGCTGACCGCCGCCGGCACGCGCCAGGTGAAGGGCGTCCTCGACGTGGAGTATCACCGCGACATCAAGCCGATCTTCGAGCGCTCCTGCGTCGCCTGCCACTCGCAGGCGGCGGAGAAGCCGGCGGGCGGGCTGGTGCTGGACGACGAGCGCCTCGTCGATGGGCCGCGCTGGGACCTCGGCAACGCGGGCAAGCTGCCGGCGACCTACAACAAGCTCGCCGGCCACTTCCTCGGCGTTACGAAGTACGTCGTCGGCTTTCAGTCGCGCCGCAGCCCGCTGATCTGGAAGGTCTTCGGCAAGCGCCTCGACGGCCTGCCGAAGGAGCCGCTCAAGGGCCGCGAGCGCGAACACGCCCGCATTCTGGCCAACGGCGACTTCAAGGGCAGCGTCATGCCGCCTCCCGAGGCGGTGAAGGCGGGCAAGGTGAAGCCGCTCAGCGACGAGGACCGCCGCACCCTGGTGCGCTGGATCGACCTGGGCTGTCCGGTGGACAAGGAGGCCGAGGGCGGCTGGCTGCACGACGACCAGCGTCCGACACTGGCGCTGACGTACCCGCGAGCCGGCGCGAACGCCGAGGTGGGCCGCATCCTCGTCGGCATGCATGATTACGGCAGCGGCCTGGACGACGCGTCGTTCAAGGTGACGGCGGACTTCCCCCTCGACGGCACGAAGCCGGGCGACGACCTCGCCGGCAAGTTCAAGGCCAAGGGCGACGGCGTGCGTGAGTGGAAGTTCTCGGCCCCGCTGAAGGATCTGAAGCATGGCACGCTGACGGTGTCGGTGAAGGACCGGCAGGGGAACACGACGCGCATCGTGCGGACATTCTCGGTCCGATGAGGTAGCCGCGACGCGCAGCGGAGCGCGTCTGGAGTGACACAATGCCGGTCTGGTTCGCTTACCGCTGCTTGGACTTCGGGCCGACGGGGAAGTACCTCCGCCGGTTCGAGGACGACACCGTCCTCGGCTGGTTCCGGCGGCACTGGGGCGACCTCTGCGTCGCGGACTTCGAGGAGGCCGACCGACGCCTGGCCGGCGTCCTGGGCTGCGACGGCTGGTACCTCCCCAGGGTGTTCACGCGGGCCACCGAGGCCGGGCGGCCGGCCCCGGAGGACGGCGCCGAGGTGCTGGAGGCCATCCGAGCGGGATTCCCCGGCGGCGACATCGTGTCCACCTCGCCCCACTGCATCCAGTTCCTCAACGAGGATGACGGCGAGGGCGGGCCGAATTTCTTCTTCGACGGGCACTTCCTGGCAGAGTCGCCCGGCCTCGCGTCCTACCTTCTCCATGAGGATTGGCGGCTGCCGCCCGGCCACCCCGGCCGGCCGTTCACGCCCGGCGTCCCGACGATCCCGATCGAGCCGGGCGGGAGCGGGCCGGGGGCGACGTACCTCGCCATGCTGATCCGCGAGTCGAAGCACCCCATCGCCGACCTGCCCGTCGGCTACCGCATCGACGGGGTGCGTTTGCCGGGCCTGGCCGCCCATCTGTGTCAGGGGCCGCGCGAGGGTTGGCACGGCGAGCTGCACGCCCTGCCGGCGCTCATGCTCGCCGGCGCCCGGACGCCCGACCCGATGGAGGGCGCCATCCTGCGGGCCATCCAGGACGCGCCCAGTGACCCCGTCAACTGGGCCGCGTGGTCCGACTGGCGCCAGGACCACGGACGCGAGCCGCCGGGGATCTCGCTCCTCCGTGACGCCTTCGCCCGGATCGCACGCCTGCCCGGGCAGGCGCAGAACGAGCTGCCCTACGGCACGGCCCTCGAGGCCGCCTCCGCGGACCTCCTCCGGCTGGAAGGCCGCACCACGCCACGGCCCTCCCCGCAATCCTTGATCCACGTCGAGGAGCACCTCGCCCAGATGTGCCTCGACGTCTCGTGGGACGATACCCCGTACTACGACCAGTGGATCTTCTTCGACGACCTGTGGGCCGGCGCCCACAAGGACCTCGCCGACGCCATCCTCTGCTTCGCCGCCCGCTGGGACGTCCTCTCCATCGACTGACCGAGGCCCGCCATGACCCCCCGCTCCCTCGCGCTCCTCTCCTGCCTCCTCGTCGCCCTCCCGGCCAACGCCGCCGAGCGCGTCCCCGTGCTCATCGACACCGACATCGGCACCGGCATCGGCGACGCCTTCGCCCTCGGCCTCGCGCTGGGTAGTCACGAGATCGACGTTCGCGGCGTCACTACCGTCGGAGCGGATACCAGGAAGCGCGCCATGCTCCTGTGCCGCTTCCTCACCATGACCGGCCGCCGACACGTCCGCGTCGCCGCCGGCGGCGGCGAACAGCCGGGCCGCCCCATCACCGACCAGGAGAAGTACCACTACCACCCCGACCCCATCTTCGACCGCACCACCAAGCCGGACAAGCTCCCCGCCGCCGCCTTCCTCCTTGAACGCCTCAAGGCCCAGCCCGGCAAGGTCACCCTCGTCGCCCTCGGCCCGCTGACCAACGTCGCCGCCCTCCTCGACGCCGACGGCGGCAAGCTCCTCGCCCGCGTCATCCTGCTGGAGGAGAACCTCAAACTCGACGCCCCAGCCGGCAAGAAGGTCCTGGGCTCCGGCGTGCCCCTCGTCGTCATCGCCGAGAAGGCATGCGCGGGCCTGACGCTCGACCTCGCCGGCTCCCGCAAGGTGTTCGCCCCCGGCACCCCCCTCACCCGGAACGTCCAGTCGCTGTACGAGATGTGGGACAGGCCGGATCCCCCTTTGGCCGAGGCGCTCGCCGTCGCCCTGGCCTTCGACGAGGGCCTCGCCACGCTGGAGGCGAAGGGCACGACACGCACCGTCACGGCGGTGAAGGAGGGGTTCGCGAAGTGGTACGCCGAACGCATGGGCTCCCTCCTGCCGCCGGCCAAGAGGCCTCGCAAGCCCGTCGAACAAGGAGGCATGCCGCACCGCGTCCACGTCGCCGAGGACTTCGACAACGACATCGAACGCTTCTGGTGGATGAGCGGCAAGCCCGAGCTGAAGCTCCTCCCGCCCGGCAGCAAACGCGCCTGCCGCGCCGTCCTGACGCACGACTTCGACGACCTGTTGATGGTGTCCCGCCAGATGTACAAGGCCGTCATCTTCAACCCCGTGCCCGGCCCGCCGATGGGCAAGAACACCCGCCTCGGCTTCCGCTACTGGATCAAGAACACCGACTCCCTGCGCGTCCAGATCTACAGCCTGACCAACGGCTACCACCGCCACCTCGTGATCGACAAGCTGCCGCAGGGCGGGTGGCATCACGCCACGGCCGACATGACCGAGGCCCGCCGCCCCGACGGCACCGGCGGCCCGCTGTCCGAGAACGAGCGCATCGACGACATCCAGTTCTACGCCGACGCCGACGCCGAATTGATCGTCGACGACGTGGTCCTCTACGACGCCGCGGACAGGGGCGAGAAGCGCCCGTTCCCGAAGCGGATCATCTACGCCGGCGGCTTCGACACCGGCGACAAGGCGAAGCACTGGCCCGGCGACTTCGACCTCGTCCCCGAGAAGGGCTTCTTCTGGAAGGCCGCCCGCTCCGTCGTCAACAAGGCGGACGGCCTGCCCTGGATCAGGCTCGACCTCAAGGGCCAGCGTCCGGCCGGGGACGTGGCCCATCTGACGTTCCGCCACAAGATCACCGGGGCGGACAAGGTGCGTGTCTCCCTGATGGACACGAAGACGGGCAAGGCCGTCAACACCGAGGTGAAGGCCGGCGGCGACGGCTGGACGCAATCGACGGCGATGTTCGACACGAAGAAATGGGATAGCCTGAATGAGGTCCGCCTCCTGCTCCCGAAGGACGCGGTATGCCTCCTCGATGACGTGCTGCTGTACGAGCCGGGCCGGTGACACGGGTGGGCGACAGGCGCCACGCCCCGCGGAGGCGGCCGTCTGCGGTTGACGTACCCCCTTCTCGCGAAGCACCGCCTTGCCGGACTCCGTCACCGCCGTCCCCTTCGCCGCCACCGAACGCAGCCACCCACCCCATGTGTGCCGATGCGGACTTTGACCGATAGGTGCGTGCCGCCCGCGTCCTGTCCGTCCCACTCGATGCCGTTGGCCGCCTCGCCGAATACCCGTTTCACATCGGCCGGTGTCGCCCATCGGTACTGATGGGCAGCCCAGGCGAGGGTGCCTGTCGGCGTCGATGGCCGACAGCGGGTGCGGACACGGACGATCACCGATACAAGCATGACAGACGGGCCGCTCCAGGCCCGCCGGGTGGCCGGGGAGGGTGGCCGGCCTGCGTTCGTATCTGCCGCAGCGTGTCATGGATGCACCTCCGGTCACGCCGGAGTGTATCCGGCGGGGGGTGAATCTGGATGGCGACTTTCGATGACGGTGAACGCAGGCGCCCATTTTCCGTCAAGTCCCGCCATCGTGCCCGTCCGGCCTCTCCGGCCATCGGACGGGCACGAGACGCATCTCCTCTCACGCCTCCGCCGGCGGGGCCTCGGCGGGGCGCAGGGCGTCGATGAGCTTGAGCGTGCGCCTCCTCGGCTTGCGCCTCTTCTTCTTGCCGGCGGGCGTGGCGGCGACACCCAACGCACGCTGCTGGACGCGGAGGAGGGCCTGCTGGCGGGCGCACTGCTTGCGCAGACGCTCGACCTCGGCCCGCAGCGTGGCGCACTCGCCGGACGCCGGCTTGCGTCCGCGCCGGGCCGGCTCGCACGCCGTCAGCAGGCCGCGCAGGGCGCGCGACTCGGCGGCGAGGTAGCGCACGCACGACATGCCGGCGGCGCGGGCGGCCTCGGAGGGGCCGCGCTCGCCGGACAGCACCTCCAGGATGACGGCGGCCAGGCGCCGCGCCTCCGCGCTGGCGCCCTCGGCATCGACCTTCGGCCCGCGCCTCCTCCGCGCGGGCATGCCCTCGTTGGCGCTCACGGGCCACCCCCCTTCACCCCGCCGTCCGGCGGGGACATCGCGTCCAGGGGCGACACGCCGGGCTCGGGCTGGGGCTCGTCGGCCTGGTCCGCCCACTCGTCGCTCACCCGCCCCTCGGGGCACACCGGCGCCGGCATCGCCGCCGACGTGCCCGCCGGGGGCACCATGTCGATCTCCTTGCGGCCCTCCGCCGCCGTCATGTAGACACGCTCGCCCTCGGCGTGGAGGCTGAACGGCCTGCCGCCCACCTGCCCGGTGAGGTAGAACGGCTCGCGCGGCGTGCCGTGGCGGGCGAGGTCCAGCGCGTTGGCGGCCACGCGCTGGCGCAGGGTCGCCAGGACGGCGGGGGCGGCGCCGAAGAAGCGGTCGGCGGGGACGGCGCCGTCGATGCCCTGGTGGGGGCGCTGGAGGTTGTAGTGGTCGATGAAGTGCCCGATCCGCGTGCGGGCGTCGGACAGGTCGAGGAAGACGGCGGCCTCGACGCACTCGCGCCAGAGGGTGCCCCAGAACCGCTCGATCTTCCCCAGCGTCTGCGGGCGGCGCGGGGAGGCCACCACCTGCCTGATGCCGCGGCGCTCCAGCTCCTTGCTGAAGGCGCTCTTGCCGCGCCAGGTGACGTACTGGCTGCCGTTGTCGGTGAGGACCTCCTCGGGCGTGCCGTGGCTCGTCAGGGCCGCGCGCAGCACCTCCAGGACGAGTGCCGTGGACTGGCTGGCGTGCAGGCCGTAGCCGGTGATGAACCGGCTGTGGTCGTCCATGAACGCCACGAGGTAGACCCGCCTGTTCTGCCTCTTCAGGACGAAGGTGAACAGGTCGGTCTGCCAGAGCTGGTTGGGGCGGGCGCGCTCGAAGCGCCTCTGGTGGTCGGGGTGGGGCCGGGTGGGCGACTCCTCCAGCTCGTAGCCCGCCTCGTGCAGCACCCTGGCCACGGCGTCGGGGCTGGCGGACAGCGCGGGGCCGCGCAGCAGCGTGTCACTGATGCGCTGGCAGCCCCAGTCGGGGTGGGACTGCTTGAGCATGACGATGGTGCGCCGCGTCACCTCGGGCAGGCGCGAGCCCTGCGGCGAGCCGCGCGGTTTGTCCGCCAGCCCCGCCGGGCCGTCGGCCTCGAAGCGGCGCTTCCACTCGTAGAGGGTGTACTTCGACAGCCCGACCAGCGGCGCGAAGTCGCCGGCGGGCAGGCCGGAGCGGCGCCACAGGTCGAGGACGAGCAGACGCTGCTCGTAGGTCAGCCCCGTGGACGGCGGCCTGTCCGGCGCGGGCGCGGCCTTGCGCGCCAGCCGGCGGCCGCGCGCCGGCGAGTGCAGGTGGATGGGGCGGGGGCCGGGGGCGGGCGGCTCGGGCCCGGCGGGCGTGTCGCCGGTGTCGTGGATGTCGTCGTCGTGGATGTCGTCGTCGTGGGTGTCGTCGCGGATCTTGGACATGGCTTTCCCCTCGCGGCATTGCCGCATTTGGGGGAGGCCCTTTCCTCCGCCTATTCCCGCCAATAACCTGTCAGGGATTTCCGCCGGTGTGCGTCGCGTGACAGGTGAAGGATACCTGAATACGGCGCGGCTGATCCCCGTGTGACACGGGAGGGACAGAGTGCGAGGTGGGCCACCCGGCCCCCCTGGACCTGGGCCGTCGGACCCACCTGAAGGCGAAAGCCGGAGGGGAAAGCAGCATGTCCGAGAAGGCGGGGCGGCGTGAAGCCATCGAGCGACGCGCCCGCCGAGGCCCGGATGGCATGGCGAAGCCTACACTGGTTGAACCCTAATGCCCGATCTGTAAAGTAATCAGGCCAGGAATGATGGATGAAACCTGGTGCCACCGCACGGCGGGCCACTTCTACCGACGGTGGCCCGTGACGCACTCCGGGGTGGCAGGGCGGCCTGTAGCCGTCGCGAGGGCATGAAAGGGGCGCCTAAACCATCCTCGATACGTCAGCCGCGTGCGGAACGCGAGATCCCCTAACAGGCGCGAGCCTCATGGGGACGGAGTCCCCGTAGTAGTCAGAGGGCGGGAAAGCCGTCCACAAGGCGAAGGGGGACAGGTTAGCCGGATGTCCGGGCATGAAGGTCCGCGTGATGCGTAACGCCAACATCGTCCTGGATATCCATCATCAGCGACCGAAGCCGGTGAATGGCGAACTGGAGAGCCGTGTGCGGTGAAAGCCGCAAGCACGGTTCGGAGGGGGGCGGTTGGAAAAGGGCTGCAATCGTGCAGTACCTCGCTGGCCGCCTACCCTACAGCACATCGTTCGGCTCAGAGGGAATGGAACTTGGCAACGCGACGTTACCATCGCCAAGTGGGTTCCCGAAGTTGCGATTACGAGTCCAGGCGTGAAAGTGGATCAGCACGGCATTCTCCAGATCCTCAAGGGCGTAAGCAATCGGACAAAAAGTATTGTACGATTATTTCAGAGATGATTAATACTAGTTCAATTCGTAAACTGCTTGCTCCTACAGCGTTGCGTGCTATCCCGCTCGCAATACTCTTGTGTCTCCCTTGCCACGGCTGGGAGTACCACTACGGATATCCTTTCTCCTACTGGGTAACCGCCTGCTCATCGGAGAATCCCAAACTCGTCCGCCAAGCGCGTTTGGTGATGCGACACATTTGCAAAAGCGCCACACACCCCGAGGTCCGACTACAGGCGATGCAGCTATTACTCCAGAGAGAAACAGCAGATGTAGATATGATTGAATTTTTATTCATTAAACTTTCCGATATTGATAAACGCATCCGATTTCTTGCTATGCGGGGGTTGGAAGACTGCCGGCTTCCGGGTTCAGTTTTGCGTGATCCGGTGAGCATCGGCTTCCAAGACCCAAGCCCTGCAGTCCGCTGGGCAGCCCTAAGGGTCTCGGCATCAGCGTCTTCAATCGACCTGCATTTGCTTGCAAATGCTTCAGCTTTATTGAATGATACTAATACATATGTGCAATCCGAATCCGTTCTAATAATCCGCCGGTTAGCATCTACGCATCCACATGTAATTATTAATCTGTTGTTTGTTTTTCTATTTGAGAACCGATGGGATATGGTGCGCTGTTATGTAATTGATAATAATTTATTAAGTCCGACGATCCGAAAGCTCTTGTTCTCACCGTTCCATTTTCTCAGAGAGCCTCAGCCGCTCCCCGCTCCCCAACGTACCTAGCCTCCTCCCGAAACGTAACCGCCCGCCGATCACGCCCCTACCATCCCGTGAACTCTGGTCCCGGTAGGGACGGCCACTGCGGGCCGCCCCCCCGGACAGATCCGTACGTGCGGAACTACTCTCAAGCAACTCATTCGGTCTTGCGACATGGGTGTTGTCTGCCGCATCCGTTTCCGGTCGGGGTGCCTGCGCGGTGCGCGACAGAAGGGGCGGGAATAGATGCTCGGCTGTACGCGCGCCGCGAATCACGTCCCCTGAAGAGCAAACATAGACGGCCCGCTGATCGGCCTCGATCAGCGGGCTTTGCTCTTTTTCGGGTGTTGTTCAGCTCGCCGCCGAAGGTGACTCACGCACACGCCGGAGTAGCCAGCGGTCCTGTGCTACCGCCGCAATTCATGTCACTGTCCGGCATGGAATGGGCGCAGGAATTCGTCTCCCCGTGTATGAGAGAAACCCTTGCGCCACCAGCACGGCGCCGGTGGCCTCGCGCCGCCTCTTCTCCATCTCCTGTTGCAGCGCGCCCCCCTCCAGACCATCGTAGCCGTCGGCCTCTCGCCCCGCAATCTCCTTTTCCAGCGCCTCGCGGAATGCCGCCCTCTCCGCCTCCGTGATCGCCTCGCGCGCCTGCCACGCCTCCTCCGGCGACGGGCCGTTCTCGCCGTGCGGCGAGCTGAACAGGTTGGCCTGCTCCCGCGCCGCCTCGAGGTCCACGCACGTCCACGCGCCGGGCCTGCCCAGCCGCGCCGCCTCCTCGTGTACCCGCGTCTTGAGCGACCCGATGCCGGCCTCGATGGCCCCGTTGTACCTCGGCGTGTACGGCGGCGAGCGCAGCACGGTCACGCCCTCGCGCTCCAGCAGCGCCATCACCTCGGCCCCGCGGAAGTGGCTGCCGTTGTCGGCCTTCAGCACGAGGGGCCTCCCCCACCGCGCGAACAGCGACACCAGCGCCGCGGCTGTCGTCTCGGCCGTCGCCGCCTCCACGGCCTGCCACCACAGGGCGTACCCGCTCGCCAGGTCACGCACCGCCAGCACCCAGCGGTAACGCCCCTCGATCAGGCACGGCGCCTCGCTGTAGTCGATGGCCCAGACGGCCCCCGCCCTCTCCCAGCACAGCACCTTCAGCGCCCGCCTCTCGCGCCGGACACGGCGGTATCTCTTCCGCAGGTCCGCCAGCTCCGCCCGCGCCATGTCCGGGAAGCACTGCCGCAGGTAGGGCAGGCTCAGCCGCCCCGACGCGCCCGCCAGCGCCGCGATCACCTCATTGCGCCGCGCCGGCGACGCGCGCTTTACGGGCCGGCCACGCGGACGCGCCTCCTGCTCCCACCCCAGCCACGAGCGCAGCGTCCGCGCCTTCATGCCGAGCATCCGCGCCGCCTCGCGCAGGGGCAGGCCGCGCCGCCGCGCCGACCGCGCGAAGTCGGCCGCCCGCCGCCTCGCGCCGGCCTCGCGCCGCCGCCGGCCCATCTGCCACCCGACGCCTCGCCGCCGGCCATCTCGCGGCCCGACCTCGCCTTGCTTCTCACGCCCGGCGCCTGTCACTTCCGGCGTCGGCCCTTCGGCCGGCTGCCCGGTTTTCCCGAGGCGGCTTTCGCGGCCAGGGCGGGCAGGGCGAGGGCGACCTCCTCGCGGGCCTTCGCGGCCTCCAGCTCCACGCGGAGGCCCTCCAACTGGCGTTCGAGGGCCGCCACGCGCGGGTCGGGGGGCAGGGCGGGGGGCCTGCCGGGCGGTCGCGTGGTGAGGGCGTCGAGGGCAGCCTGGAGGGCCTCGTGCCGCAGCTCGTGGAAGCGGGACATGCCCACGCCGAGCAGCTCGCAGGCCTCGGCGACCCGGCACTCGCCGGACAGGGTCCGCAGGATGACGCTCAGCCGGTGCTTGGCCTCGTCCGCCCCGGTCAGTTTCGCGACGTATTCGGCCCCCGCCGGACGCCTCCCACGCATGCACCGCCCTCCCGCCTTTGTCCCGCACCACCCACGCCATTCGGCGTGGCCTTTTCTTCCGCGTATTTCAGGATATAAAGTGACAGGGATTTCGGGCGGGAGCACAGGAAATCTGGCGGGGGCGATGTCCCCAAGCCTCGCCCGTCCCCGTCCCCTGGGCCAGGGAAAACCGGTGGCAAACAAGGCAGCCAGTCCGAGGCCGAACTTCGGGCGGAATTGGACGCCCTCACAGGCTCAGCGGAAGCGATTATCGAGGGCGGCGGGCGTGTTCCGAAGGGCCTCCGCGCGGCCATTAACGCCATCCGCGCTCAACTTGGCTTAGGCCCAATATGACAATCGCCTGATTCTGACGAGGTGTTGTTGAAATGAAGCCCGCGTTCCTCTTGCAACAGCCAATTGAGAGTATCATCCTCCAAATGACTTTGGATGTGGAAGCCTGGTCGCTGCGCCGGGAAGAGTTTGGGATTCCCCCTCTTGATTCACAAACGGATTCGTTGCTTGCGGCAATGCGAATGAAGCCGAGTGTCGTCCTTGAGACTCTTCGGCAGAGTGACCCGAAACTGCGTGTCATGGCGCTCGCGGTCTTAGGGGGATACTGGGTGCCAAGACCGGCTTTTGCAGACGCCTGCCTCACGGTCGCCTTTCGGGATGAGGACTCACGAGTGCGTGGTGCTGCGTTGTCTGCCCTTCCCCGCTTTCGTCATTTTATTGACGACCCCTGCGGTCATTTGGGTCAATTGCTCGCTGCGTTGCCCCAATTCGAGGAGAGCCGCACCGACTTCATCGCTCAACTTGAAGCCCTCTCTGCCAAGGTGGTCGATCAGATGGACGAAGAATTGCAACATTTGGCTGGAGATCATTTAACTCGGATGCTTGAATCTGAAACCGCGGCGGTCGAGTTTTTAGCAAATGAGCAGTCCAGTTTACGCTGCGCAGCCATTGAAGTGATCGCACGGTATTGGCCAAACGTTTCCTCGTTCGGGGATCTCTGTGAAAGAATGGCTTTTCTTGATCCCGATCCGGATGTCCGTCTCGTTGCATTGGATTCGTGGGTTGAACTTCACGCGAACACAGACGAGCCAAGGGTCGGACGAGTGCTGGCCGACATTGTTCGCAATCTCACGTGGCCTGCAGCATTTCGGAACATCGCGTACTACGGCCTCCATCTCTTGCGCGGAACGCCTCCTCGCGTTTGGGCGCACCTCATGATGCGTAAGGAATTATCGACAGGTCTTGTTGATTGGTATTTTGTTGATAGTTTTTTTTGAATGAATCACTATTGCACACGCAGGCGGTACCCCAGAATTGCAATGCGTAGGGTACGCCACCTGCTGGGCGAGGCCGCGGTCTCGCCCCTCCAACAGCCGTGTGCTGCCGGCGGAATCCCTGCCACTCCTGGCCGGGGAAACTGTGGAGGAAATCCCTCCCCATCCGCGCATGATAGCGGGGCGGAGCCCGGCCCGCACCCCCCCGCGAGTGCGCCGGCGAGGCCGGCCCCGGGCGCACCCGGCGTCGGCGGGCGCGGTCAGGCCCACCCCGTGGCGGCGCGGGCCCTGTCCCTGGCGAGGTGGCGGGAGACGGCGTCCCTGGAGACGCCGGTGAAGCGGCTCGTCGCGCGGACGCCACACCCGGCACGCGCCCAGGCCAGGATCCCGGCGACCTTCTCGGGCGGGAGCCGGGAGCGTTCGAGGGCGGTGCCCTTGCGTTCGGAGGAGGACGTCTTGCAGGTGCGGCAGTAGACCATGCGGGCCCTCTTGCCGCGTCCGCTCCACCCGCGGAAGTAGAGGTTGCCGCGCCCGCGCTCGCCGTAGTCGGCGCAGGCGGGGTTGCGGCAGGCGAAGGCCCTGACGGGGTCAACGGGGGACTCTGGTGGCGGCTCGGACATGACGTGGGCCCTCCGGCATCGGCCGCCGGGTGGCCGACGCCTCCTGTCGTATTGTACACCTCGGGCGCGCCTCTTGACAAGCCGCGCAGACTCTTACAGGGGGGCGGGCATTCCGAGGCCTGCGACCCTGGCAGCCTGACCTCGCCGGGCATGGCCACACCCACGGCGACGCCCCCCCGCACCGGGCCTCGGCGGAGGGGTGGCGCTGTTCGCCCATCAAGGCCACCCGGCCCGTCGCGGCCGGGTCGAAATGGGGGCTGGGCGGGGTGGCGATGGGGTGGCCGGAGGGTCGTGGCGGGGTGGGTATGGGGTGAAAAGCGGGCCCCAAGTGACCTCTTCCGGGCCGCAGCGGCGCCCATCGGCGTTCATCGGCACGGGCCGACCCCGGCGGAGCTCATCACCCGCGGGCGGCCCGGCGGGCGCGGGGCGTGGGAGCGTGACCCGCTCACGCCCAGACCTTCACGCGCCCTCTTGCCGTTGTCCAGTCGGCCCACGCCCTGTGGCGTAGGTGCGATGCCATGAAATCTCCACCGGGCCAACGGCCCCCCGCCGGGGGCTTGCACGAGGTGAGCAGGTGAGCAGGTGAGCAGGTGACTCGCGCAGTCGGCGCCGGTCCGTGACCCGGTGCGTCGGTAGACGCCAGAGTCACATGCTCACTCGGGGGGAAAGTGAGCAGGTGACTCCGGCGCTCAACGGGGCCCGGGGCCGTGGGAGGCGGCCATCGGGCCATCCGCCGGCATGCGGCCACGGGATCTCGATCCGCTCGGGGGACGGCGTGCGCTGTGGCCTCCGCCCCGCCGGCCCATACGATACCCCACCACCCACCCCCGAGGCCCCCCGCCATGCTCCTGCCGCTCCTCCTCCTCGCCGCCGCCCCCGTCGTCCTCGTCGCCGAGGGCGAACGCTTCAAGCCCCTTGACAACAAGGGCTGGCAGGCCACCCACCAGGACGACACCTTCGGCAGCCACACCTACGGCGGCATGTGGATGAGCCAGGGTGGCTGCCTCGGCGCGCCCGCCAAGAGCGAAGGCTCCGTCGCCACCATCACCGTCAACGTCCCCGCCGCCGCCAAGTACCGCGTCTGGAGCAAGTACCAGGCCCCCCCTTACTTCCACTACCTCCACAAGATCGAGGTCCTCCAGAAGGGCAAGGCCGTCTATTCGCACACCTACGGCAAGGGCGGCACGGACCGCCTGTGGAGCTTCTCCGGCGTCAGCGACGAGCTATGGTGGTTCTGGGGCGTCGATCACGACGCCGCCGAGGGCGGCCCCGCCGTGGACCTCGCCGCCGGCCTCGCCGAGATCCGCCTCACCACCCTCAAGAGCCCCGCCCCCGCCGGCGCACGCTTCATCGACTTCGTCGTCCTCACCACCGAGATGGCCGACACCTACCGCGGCTTCAAGCCGCCCGCCATCGGCTCGCCGTTCATGAACGAGGCCCTCGACGCCACGGCCCTGTACGCCCGCTTCAAGAACACCTCGAAGGCCCCGGCGGTGATGAAGGCCGACAGGCAGGGGCACCTCCAGCCGCAGTACGGCGGGGCGTCGGCGACGTTCCCCGAGAAGCCCGTCGCCGCCGGGGAGTGGAGCGGGTGGTTCAACATCGGCCCGTTCTGCCGGCTGGCCCACGACGAGGGCCTGACGCTCTCCGTCAAGGACGCCACCTTCCCCGTGCAATTCGCCCGCGACGCCGACGGCAAGCGCCACGCCGGCGAGGTGAGCGTCACCTCCGACTCCGGGCAGGTCATCATCCCCATCGACGTGACGTGGAACGACAAGGCCGAGGTCAGGACGAGCAAGGCCCACGTCGAGTCGCTGCTCGCCAAGATGAAGACGTGGCGCCGCTCCAGCAAGACGAAGCCGCGGAAGCTCGCCTTCTACGGCGCGTTCAGCGGCACCGAGCCGTGGGTCGCCGAGCTGAAGGACGCGATGGGCTACAACACCCACCTGCCGGACAGGTACGCCACGATCAAGCCCGGCGACCTCACCGCACATCATGGCACCGACGCGGCCATCGAGGCCCTCGCCAAACGCCTCACCGACGCCCAGAAGAAGGACCTGCGCGTCGTCAGCTTCGGCGACGAGATCGGCCTCGGGAAGATCAAGTACGACGACCCGGCCAACGTCAGGAAGTTCCAGGCATGGCTCAAGGGGCGTGGCGTCACCGCCGCCGAGCTGGGCGCCGACCCCGCCACGGCCAAGCTCGCCGACACGCCGAAGCGTCTGGCGTGGTACTCGAACCTCTTCAACGAGTCCGAAATCTTCGCCGGCTTCAAGCGGACGACCGACCTGACGAAGAACCTGATCGGCCCGCACGCCCTCACCGGCGCCAACTACTCGCCGCACCACCTCGCCCTGTGCTACGGCCCGGTGCACCAGTGGGTCGACCTGTTCAAGCACGGCGGCATGAACATGTTCTGGGCGGAGGACTACATCTTCAGCGTGCCGGAGACGCCGCAGATGTTGTCGTGGATGTTCGCGCAGGCCCACTGCGCCGCCAAGTACCACGGCACGCCCCTGCACTTCTACATCATGCCGCACGCCCCCGGACAGGTGGCGTCGATGCTCCGCCGCAACATGCTCTTCGCCATCGGCTCGGGCGCGGCCCACATCGACAACTTCTGGGTCGCCCCGCCGCAACGCTTCACCGAGAACTACGTCTCGTTCCACTACCCCGACTCGTACCGCGCCCTCTACGAGTCGATCCACGACGCGGCCGCCGTCGAACACGTCTCCGTCGGCGGCAAGCGCCGCCCGGCGAAGGTGGCCGTCATCATCGGCAAGGCGACGGACTACAACGAGTCGCGCCTCAAGAGGCCGAAGGGCGAGGACCCGTTCTTCAAGCGCTGCAAGAACGCCGACGCGATGATCAACCAGACGCTCTGCCGCAAGGAGCAGCAGTATCAGTACCTCGCGCTGCGCCACGCCGGCCACGAGGTGGACCTGATCACCGAGGACGACATCGCCGACGGGAGGCTGAAGCAGTACGAGGTGGTGCATTTCGCCGGCGAGTGGATCGAGAGGCGGACGGTCAAGTCGCTGGAGGCGTGGGTGAGGGCCGGCGGCGCCCTGCACGCCTCGGCGGGCGTGGGCATGAAGAACGAGTTCGACGAGCCGGACGACGGCCTGCTCAAACTGCTCGGCCTGAAGTCGGCGACGATGAAGAAAACGCTCATCGCCCCGCGGACGCTGCTGGAGCTGCCCCTGGCCGAGCCGATGGGGATGATGACGCACCGCAGCGAGAAGGCCCTGCACCGTCTGGTCGCCTTCGGCATGACGCATGAGCTGACGCCGGGCACCGCCACGGTGCTGGCGACCTGGGACGACAAGAAGGCTGCCGTCACCGAGCACAAGGTCGGCCTGGGCAGGGCGTTCGCCGTGGGGGGGATGCCAGGCATGTCGCGCTTCAAGTGGGGGGTGGCGGCGTCCCCCTACGCCCGCGGCGGGCGCCTGAACCACACCCCTGGCCCCTTCCCCATGGACCCCGACTGGTTCATCGGCCTTGCCCTGGCCGCGAAGAGGCCGCGCCGCGAGGTCGAGACCGGCGCCGGCAGGGACACGATGGTCGAGGCCCTCGTGCTGGACAACAAGGCCGGCACGCTGGTGACGTTCGTGAACTGGTCCGACCGACGCTTTGATGGCCTGCCGGTGAGCGTACGTCTGCCCTTCGTGCCGAAGTCTGCCCGCCGCATCACCACGGGCGAGGCCGTCAAGTTCCGCCACGCCGGCGACACGGCCACATTCGAGATGGGCCTGGCCGAGGGCGAGATGGTGCTGTTCGAGCGGTGACGCCTCACCCTATGGCCCTCGGCCCGCGTGCCTTCTGAATGACACGCGGGCCGCGTGGCGCCACGGGGCGCCTCCGGCAGGCCGTCGGGGACTCCGTCACCCCGCCGCCAGGTCGCGCAGCGTCTCCGCGATGACGGCGAGCTGCCCCTCCAGATCCGCCACCAGGTCCTTCGTCGCCTGCACCACCTCCGGCTGCGCCCGCGCCATGAAGCCCGCGTTGTTCAGCTTGCCCCGCGCCGACTCCAACGCCTTCTGCTTCTCGCCCTGCTGCTTCGTCAGCCGCGCCGTCTCTGATGACACGTCGATCAGCCCGGCCAGCGACACGTACAGCCGGAAGTCGGCATGCACCTGCGTCGCCGCCTGCGGCGGCTTGGCCGTCCCCGGCCCCGCGTGGATCGCCCCCACCCCGCCCAGGCGCTGGACGAACGGCGTGAGCTGCCGGAAGTCCGACGCCACGGCCTCCGAACAGTCGATGAACACCGCGTCGAGCGTCACGTTCGGCTTGATCATGTAGCGGTTGCGGATCTCGCGCACCAGGCGCACCAGGTCCTGCATCCGCGCCAGGCGGGACTCCATCGCCGCGTCACGCCACGCCTCCGGGCACGTCGGCCACGCCGCGATGCACACGCTCTCGGCGGCGGCGGCGGGCGTCGGCAGGCCGCGCGACGGGGCCGCCTCGTTGAGGGCCTGCCAGATCGACTCGGTCACGAACGGCATGATCGGCTGGGCGAGCCGCAGGATGCCGTCCAGCACCGCCGCCTGCACGCGCTGGGCGAGGGGCCGCGCCTCCGCGTCCTTCAGCCGGCCCTTGCTCATCTCGATGTACCAGTCGCAGAACTCGCTCCAGGTGAAGTCGTACAGCGTGCGGGCGGCCTCACTGAAATGGAAGCCCTCCAGGTGCCCGGTGATCGCCGTCGCCGCGCTCGCCAAACGACTGAGTATCCACCGGTCCTCGAGTGCCAGCGAGGCCATGTCCACGGCGGCGGGCGTGTAGCCGTCGAGGTTCATCAGCAGGAAGCGGGCGGCGTTCCACAGCTTGTTGGCGAAGTTGCGGCCCTGGTCGAACTTGTCGCTCGCCTGCACGGCGGTCTTCAGCTCGGGGTCCTCGTCGGGCCAGGGGCCGCCCGGCCGGAACGGCTTCTTGCAGTCGGGGCATGTCACTTTCCGCGTCCTCATGCGGAGGTGCTCCTGCTTCACCGGCACGAGGGTGTCGCAGGAGGGGCACACGTTGGCCACGGGCATCCGCGTGTCCTGCGTGTCGGTGGACATGAACGCCATCGTGAAACGGAGAGAGTCGGTGCCGTAGCGGCTGATGATGTCCAGCGGGTCGATGCCGTTGCCCTTCGTCTTCGACATGCCCTCGCCGAACTGATCAAGGATCTTCGTGTGGATGTACACGTCGTGGAAGGGGATGCCCCCGGCGTTGTACAGCCCCGTCATCACCATGCGGGCCACCCACAGCGTGATGATGTCGCGGCTCGTCACCAGCGTGGACGTGGGGTAATAGTACCCCATCTCCGCCGTCTTCTCCGGCCAGCCGAGCGTCGAGTGCGGCCAGAGCGCCGAGCTGAACCACGTATCCAGCACGTCGGGGTCCTGCTCGAAGCGATACCCCGACAGCTTCGAGCCGTCGAGGTCGGCGCGCCCGCACACGAGCCATTGATTGTTCTCGTCGTCGCGCGTCCAGGCCACCCCGGGGTCGGCGCCGAACGCCTTGTTGATCTCCGCCTCGGGGGCGTCGGTGTACCAGATGGGGATGCGGTGGCCCCACCACAGCTGCCGGCTGATGCACCAGTCGCGCTTCTCGCCCAGCCAGTCGAGGTACGTCCGCGCGTACCGCTCCGGGTGGAACTTCACCCGCCCGTCCGTCACCGCGTCGATGGCCGTCTGGGCCAGCGTGTCCATCTTCACGAACCACTGGTCGCTCAGGTACGGCTCGATGGGCGTCTTCGAGCGGTCGCTGTACTTGAGCGGGATGTCGCGGTCCTCGCGGCCCTCGAACAGGCCCAGCGCCTCCATGTCCGCCGTCACCGCCTCGCGCGCCTTGTAGCGGTCCATCCTCGCGTACTTGCCGCCGTTCTCGTTGATGGTGCCGTCGGGGTTGAGGATGTTGATCATCGGCAGCCTGTTGCGCAGGCCGGCGGCGTAGTCGTTGGGGTCGTGGGCGGGCGTCACCTTCACGCAGCCGGTGCCCAGCGTCATGTCGGCGAGCTGCCCGTCGGCGATGATGGGGATGTCGCGCCCCACCAGCGGCACCGTCACCGTCTTGCCGACCAGGTGCTTGTACCGCTCGTCGTGCGGATGCACGCACACCGCCGTGTCGCCGAGCATCGTCTCGGGCCGGGTCGTCGAGAAGCGGATGTACTCCCCCTCGAGCCCCTTCACCGGGTACTTGAACGTCCAGAACCCGCCCTTGATCGTCTCGGCGTACGTCTCGTCGTCGGCCACGGACGTCTGCAGCGAGGCGTCCCAGTTCACGAGGCGCTTGCCGCGGAAGATGAGGCCGTCCTTGAACATCTTGAAGAACGTCTCGCGCACCGCCCGCGTACACACGGGGTCGAGCGTGAAGCGCGTCCGCGGCCAGTCGCACGACGCCCCGAGCTGCTTGAGCTGCCCGAGGATGCGCGACTCGTACTGATCCTTCCACGCCCAGATGCGTTTCACCAGCTCGTCGCGTCCCAGCTGGTGGCGTGTCTTCTGCTCGGTGTCACGCACGCGCCGTTCCACCACGGCCTGTGTGGCGATGCCGGCGTGGTCCGTCCCCGGCACCCACAAGGCGTTAAAACCCTGGGCGCGGCGCCAGCGGATCAGGATGTCCTGGAGGGTGTTATTGAGGGCGTGGCCGAGGTGGAGGGCGCCGGTCACATTCGGGGGTGGGATGACGATGGTGTAGGGCTTGCGGCCGTCGGGGCGGCTCCGGAAGTATTGCTTCTCGTCCCAGAACGCCAGCCAGCGCTCCTGGGCCGACTTCGGGTCATACTGGGGTGGTAGTTCGGCCGTCATGGTCGGTCCTGTCAGGCGGGGGGCGGACGATGATATGCTACGGACACGCGGCGGGGCGGTGAGGCTCACGCCGTTCGGCCACACGGTTGCTCCCCGGCCCGCCGGCGGGTACACTCAATGTATCCTCCCCGCCCTCCTGCCTCCGCCTCTCCTCGCGAGACCCGGCCCATGATGTCTGCTCTCTGCGCCACCCTCCTCCTCGGACCCGCCTCCGCGCCGCCCGCCGGCAAGGACGGCATCGCCTTTTTCGAGGCGAAGATCCGCCCCGTCCTCATCCAGCACTGTTATTCCTGCCACTCCGAGGAGGCGAGGAAGACGAAGAAGCTGCGCGGCGGCCTACTCCTCGATTCACGCCAGGCCCTGCGCGAGGGCGGCGACTCCGGCCCGGCGCTCGTCGCCGGCCACTCCGCGAAAAGCCTCCTCATCCAGGTGCTGCGCAAGGACACGCAGCAGATGCCGCCGAAAGGCAGGCTCCCCGAGGCCGTCATCGCCGACCTCGCCCGCTGGGTGGACATGGGCGCGCCCGACCCCCGCGACGGCTCCGTCCTCCCCGCCAAGCGCGTCATCGACCTCGAGGCCGGCAGGAAGTTCTGGTCGTTCCGCCCGCTCGACACCTCCGCCCCGCCCTCCGTCCGCAACACCGCCTGGGTGAAGACGCCCGTCGACCGCTTCCTCCTCGCCCAGTTGGAGGCCCGCGGCCTGGCCCCCGCCGCGCCCCTCCCGAAGGAGAGGCTCATCCGCCGGGCCACGTTCGACCTCACCGGCCTGCCGCCCACGCCGGAGGAGGTGGACGCCTTCCTGAAGGACGCCTCGCCGGATGCCTACACCAAACTCGTCCGCCGGCTGCTCGCCAGCGAGCGCCACGGCGAGCGGTGGGCACGGCACTGGCTCGACGTGGCGCGGTTCGCCGAGAGCGGCGGGTACGAGTTCGACGGCGACCGGCCCGGCGCCTACCACTACCGCGACTTCGTCATCAAGGCGCTCAACAGCGACATGCCCTTCGACGAGTTCGTCCGCCTCCAGCTCGCCGGCGACGAGATGAAGCCGAACGACCTCTACACGTCCGCCGCGACCGGCTTCCTCGTCGCCGGGCCGTACCCCGGCCAGACGACCCAGAAGACGCTGGAGCCGATCCGCTACGACCACCTCGACGACATGCTCTCCACCGTCGGCACGGGGCTGCTCGGCCTGTCGTTCGGCTGTGCCCGCTGCCACGAGCACAAGTACGACCCGCTGCCGCAGGAGGACTACTACCGCCTCCTCGCCACCCTCGCCCGCACCGACTCCGTCCGCCGCAAGATCGACCCCGACCCCGAGGCGACACGCAGGCTCAAGGCGGCGTTCGACGCCACGCACGGCCCGCTGCTGGCGGCCCGCGGCCGCTTCATCGAGGAGCAGCTCCCGGCCCGGCTGGCGAAGTGGCTGGAGGCGGAGAAGGCCCGCCCCGCCGCCGACTGGCTGGCGCTCGACGTGCCGGCGAAGGCCGACAAGACGCTCACCGTCACCGCCCGCTCCTCGCTCACCGGCCTCACGGCCATCCGCGTCGAGGCGGCCGGTGACGTGACGCTGACGGCCAGCATCACCACCTCGCGGACGGGGGCGAGGCCCGCCCCCATCAAGCTGAAGCCGGCGGGCAAGGGCCGCCCGGCGGTGTTCGTGGCCGAGGCCCCGTTCGGCGCCGCCGGCGCCGTGCTGACCTTCACCCTCAAGTCGGCCACGCCGATGGGGGCCGTCAAGCTGGCCGTGGCGCGTGTCAAGGACGCCAAACCCGACGGCCCGGCGGTCCCGCAGCACCACGCCGAGATCGCGGCGCGGGCGGCGGCCAAGGACATGCCCGGCGTGATGGAGTGGTTCCGCCGCGTGGACGCCGACGCCGAGAAGGTGATGGCCGCGATCGAGGCCAGCGCGAAGAAGGAGCCGAAGCCGGCGCTGGTCGATCTGTTCGCGGCCACGTCGGGCCGTGGCGGCGACGTGCATTACCTGATCCGCGGCGAGACCGACAAGAAGAACGGCGTGGCCCGACCCGGTTTCGCCCGCGTCCTGATGGCGAGCGAGGACGGCGGCGCGTGGCTGAAACGCGGCAAGGACTCCCCGCCGCCGCGCGTCGCCCTGGCGAATTGGATCACCGACGCGAAGGGCGGCGCTGGCCACCTGCTGGCGCGCGTCATCGTCAACCGCCTGTGGCTGCATCACTTCGGCAAGGGGCTCGTCCGGACGCCGAACGACTTCGGCGCCCAGGGTGAGGCCCCGACGCACCCCGAGCTGCTCGACTGGCTGGCGGGCGAGCTGATCCGCGGCGGCTGGCGGCTGCGTCCGATCCACGAGCTACTGATGACGAGCGCCGCCTACATGCAGGGCGGCGAGGCGTCGGCCCTGGCGGCGAAGGAGGACCCGAGGAACCTGCTGTGGTCGCACGTCCCGCCGCGGCGCCTGGAGGCCGAGGCGATCCGCGACTCCCTGCTGGCCGTGGGCGGCGCGCTGGACCTGACGATGTTCGGCCCCGGATCGCTGGACGGCAACACGCCGCGGCGGAGCGTGTACCTGACGGTGAAGCGGACGCGGCTGATCCCGATGTTGCAGGCGTTCGACGCGCCGGAGGGCATCCAGAGCGTCGGCGAGCGTTCGACCACGACGGCGACGACGCAGGCGCTGGCGATGATGAACTCGCCGTTCGTCCGCGCCCGCGCCGAGGGGTTGGCGAAGCGCGTCGGCGGATCGACGCCCGAGGACGCCGTCGAGAAGGCGTACCGCATCGCCCTGGCCCGCGGGCCATCGGAGGCGGAGAGGGCGAAGATGGCGGGCTTCATCCGCCGCCTGTCGGACGGGACGAAGGGCCCCGGCGGCGTGGCGGCGGCGACGGCGGACTTCTGCCAGGTGCTGCTGTGTCTGAATGAGTTCATCTATGTGGATTGACCCTCGCCCAGGGTTCGCAGAGCCTCACCCTGGGCTACCAAGACCTCGCCGAAGCGGCTCGACAACCCGGCTGTTGGCTGTTGGAGCCGCTTCGGCGACGTTTCTGTAGCCCAGGGTGAGTCTTCGAACCCTGGGCGTCCTCGGCGTACCGCGAACCCTCGGCGCTCTGCGAACCACCAAGCGACGGAGACGGACATGACCCCTGACAACGCCCCGATGCTGCCCCTCTCACGCCGCTCGTTCCTGCGCGACACCGGCCTCGGCTGCGGATCGCTCGCCCTGGCGTACCTCCTCGGACGCGAGGGGATGCTGGCCGAGGGGGCGGCCCGCAAGCCGCACTTCGCCGCGCGGGCGAAGTCGGTGATCTGGATCTTCCTCACCGGCGGGCCGTCGCACGTCGATACGTTCGACTACAAGCCGGAGCTGCAGAAGCGTGACGGGCAGAAGCTCGCCGGGGCCGACCCCAAGACGGGCTTCTTCACGACAAGCGGCAAGTGCCTGGCGTCGCCGTTCAAGTGGGCGCAGCACGGCCAGTCGGGGTCGTGGATCTCCGACGTGTTCCCCAGGGTGGCCCGCCACGCCGACGACCTGGCGTTCATCCACTCGTGCCACTCGGTGGCGAACAACCACGCCCCGGCGTCGATGGAGCTGGCCGCCGGCCAGGCCAAGCCGGGCTACCCGAGCATGGGGGCGTGGGTGACCTACGGGCTGGGGTCCGAGAACGACAACCTGCCGGCGTTCGTGGTCATGCACGACGCCAAGCCGCGCGGCGACGACGGCATCTGGTCGCCCGGCTTCCTGCCCAAGACGCATCAGCCGCTGGTGCTGGACGCCCGCGCGTCGATCGCCAACGTGGCGCGTCCCGGATCCGTCAGCGACGCCCGCCAGCGCGCCATGCTGGAGATGCTGCGCGAGGCCAACGAGGGCCACGGCAAGGCCCGGCCCGGCAGCCCGGACCTGTCGGCGCGCATCCGCTCGTTCGAGCTGGCATACCGCATGCAGACCGCCGCACCGGAGGCGCTCGACGTGGGCCGCGAGTCGAGCCGCATCCACCAGCTGTACGGCATGGACAACCGCGACTGCGCCGGCTTCGGCCGGCAGCTCCTGATGGCGCGGCGTCTGGTGGAGCGTGGCGTGCGCTTCGTGCAGGTGTTCAGCGGGACGAACCGCATCTCGGGCGGCGCCGTGGGCGACGTGCCGTGGGACGGGCACAACGACATCAAGGTGAACCACCGCGACTGCGGGCTGATGACCGACACGCCCGTGGCCGGCCTGCTGACGGACCTGAAGGCGCGGGGCCTGCTGGACGACACGCTGGTGATCCTGGGCGGCGAGTTCGGGCGGACCTCGGACTCGCAGGGCAGCCTGGGCCGCGACCACAACCCGCACGCCTACACGACCGTCTTCGCGGGCGGCGGCACGAAGGGCGGCGTCCATTACGGCGCGACGGACCCGTTCGGCTACAAGGCCGCCGAGAACAAGGTGAACGTCCACGACATCCAGGCGACGGTGCTGCATCTCCTGGGGCTGGACCACACGAAGCTGACCTACCGCCACCAGGGCCGCGACTTCCGCCTGACGGACGTGTCGGGGAACGTGATCAAGGAGATCATGGCGTGAGCGAGGCGAGCGGCACGGCGTAAGCGTGCCGTGTCTTCGGATCAGGCGAGCGGGCCTCTCACGGGGCCCGAGTGATCGCATCAAGGTAGCAGATCGGCGACGCGCACCGTTGCCGTCGGTGCCGCGAGCGGCGACACGGCGTCAGCAGGGCCGAACGTCTGCTGGTTTCGGTAGGCCGTCCCGTGCGGATCGCGATAGACGAGCAGCTCACGGGCGTTGAGGTCCAGCACCCAGTATTCGGGGACGCCGGCGCGGGCATACAGCTCCAGCTTGTCGCCGGTGTCGAATGACAGCGTGGTGTCGGACACCTCGACCACCAACGCCGCCGTGGACGGGTGCGCGGCGAAGTCGCGCGGGCTGCCCCGGACGACGGCGAAGTCCGGCAATGGGTCCGTCTCCAGCCCGAACACCAAGGGCAGTTGAACGCGGAGTGCCCAACCCGCGCCGAAGATCGCCAGGAGGACGCCTTGGACGAGCATCACCGCGACGGCGTGTGGGGGATTCATCGGGCCTTGCTCCAGGATGACGCCGTCGATGAGCAGGGGGCGCTTGCCTTCGAAGAGGCCCAGCTCGCCTGCGCGGTGGAACTCGGCACACGTCCAGCGCAGCGGCCTGGGTGCGGCGGGCGGTGCGGCTGCAACGGGGCGGGCGGTCAGGAGCGCGGACATGGCTGCCCTCCGGTCTGGGCGTGAGTCATCGTACCACCCTCCATCACGCCGAACCAGCCTGGCTCCTCCTCCTCGCCCGGCGTAAGTCATCCAAAGCCCGCCGGAGCATTCCGCCATGACCACCCGCCGCGAGGCCCTCGGGGCCGCCGCCACCGCCCTCCTGCCCCGCGCCGCCGCCGACGGCCCGCCCGCGAAGACGTTGCGCATCGGCGTCGTGTCGGCGAGCATCCGCGGCAAGCCGCAGCCTCGCAACGGCCACACCTGGCACTTCGCGCAGTATTTCCACCCCACGGCCGACCTCGACGCGGTGAAGAAGTACCTCGACCCCGGCTCGGCGAAGATGTTCAAGGAGTACACCCGCAACCCGAAGTTCACCTTCGATCAACTGCCGTTCCCCGACACGAGGATCACGCTCTATTACGACGCCGACCCGAAGGTGATCCCGCCGTACCTGGAGACGTTCCCTGGGTCGAAGGCCGCCAAGTCGCTGGAGCAGATGGCCGACGAGGTCGATGCGGTGTGGATGGGCGACGCCTCCGGCTTCGGCGAGGACCACTTCGACCTCGTCGCGCCGGCGCTCAGGAAGGGCCTGCCGGTCTTTTGCGATAAGCCCATCGGGGGCACCGTCGCCGGCACGAAGAAGATCCTCGACTTCGCCCGCAAACACAAGGCCCCGATCATGTCGTCGAGCCTGTTCCGCCACCAGTGGGGCATGGAGGCGGCCCTGCGGAAACGCGACGCCAAGGAGTTCGGCGCCATCCGCCACGTCGCGGCGAGCGTCCAGGGCGGCTACACGCCCGACGGCTGGATGATCTACGGCCAGCACCCGGCGTGGTCGGTGGTGACGCTGATGGGCGCCGGCGCGGAGGCGGTCAGCCTGTACGCCCGCGAGAACACCGCCCACGCCCTGATCACCTACAAGGACCGGCCCGCGGCGGCGATCTGGTACGGCAGGCCGAACGAGGTGTTCGAGTACTGCCACGTCGCGGTGCACTTCGACAGGAAGCGGTACGAGTTCACGCCGAGCATCGAGGGCGATTTCTGGTACGGCCACCACTACGAGATGTTCCGCATGGCGGCGACGTTCCGCGAGATGGTGAGGACGCGCAAGGAGCCGGTGCCGCACGACGAGATCGTGGAGGTGACGGCCATCGTCCACGCGGGGGCGCGGTCGCTGAAGGAGAAGAGCCGCCTCGTGACGCTGTCCGAGGTGATGTAATCCTGCGGCTGTCCGACTCCAAACGCGCGAAGGCACTGCCACGCTGTACAATCCAGCGATGAGCCACGCCGTCCGAGGTGATCGCATGCCCGCCGTCGAAGACCTGTCGCCCGAGGGGTCGGACGCCATCCTCACCCGCACTCCGTCGGGTGTCACGCTGACATTCCCCAAGTCGCGCGACCACATCCCCACCACGGGCCGCCGCGTCGCCGACGAATTCCGCGGCGGCGTCATCTGCGGCCTCGCCTGCGTGGCGTGGCTGGGGATCTGTCTGGGCCTGGGTGCCGTAATCGGCATGAACGGCGGCCTGGTCTGCCTGGCCGCCCCGGCCTTCATGGGCCTGCAATTCGCGTTGCTCATGCTGATCGTCGCCTCCATCCGCACCGTCGCATGGCTGGGCGACCCGGACCGGGACGACAACCTCCGCGAGCTGGCCGTCACGCCCGACGCCCTCGTCCGCGTGCTGCGCGACGGGCGCTCCGAGCGGTGGGAGCGGGACGGCATCCGCACGACCCGCGTCCACGATGAGGTGGTCTGCTGGGAGCAGACCGGGGAGATGGGCACCCAGTACTGCCAGGCCCACGTCCTCTACCTGCTGCTGGAGTTGGAGGATGGCAGGAAGGTGGTGCTGTTCGACCCGTGCCCGCCCGGCCCGCTCAAGGCCCCCGGCGCGAAGGCCGAGCTGGAGTGGATCGCCGCCTGTCTGAACGCCGCACTGGCCGCCCCGCCCGCCGCGGCCGATGGCATCCAGGCCACGCCCGGACCGGTGGGCGTCCTGGCGGGTCGGCCTTGAGCCGCGGCCCGGCATCTACTCCTTCTTGTCTTCCGCCTTCCGCAGGACGAAGCGATAGGGCCGTGGCTTCGCCGCCAGTCGTTGCAGGGCGACGATCTGCTCGTCCGCCTTCCTCGCGCCGGGGTCGAGTCCGGCCGGCAGCCCGCCGCCTGGCAGGTGCGCCCGCGCGAGCATGCCCGCGACGGCGACCTCGTGCCGCGCCTCCGTCAGCGCCTTGAGGACGGACGCCTGCGCGTCCCACGGCCCGCCCGGCTCCCAGGCGTTGGCCGTCGCGAACGAGAGGTTCACGCCCTTCGCCAACTGCCCCGCCGGGAACGTGCCGACGCCCCGGCCATCGACGGTCAACACCCACCGCCCCGCGTCCAGCCCATCGACGCGCAGCATGTAGCGGCTCAGCTCGTCGGGCACCGGCACGAAGCGGTAGTTGAGGGCGAAGAACAGCCCCCGGTTGAACGGCAGCCCCTCGTCGAGCCGCGCGAATTCCAGCCGCCCGTCCTTCGACACGATGTCCGTGACCTTGCAGCGCGAAGACCCCACGACACGCGCCTTCGCCGCGTCGATGTGGGCCGACGACGCCTCCGCCGGCGCGTCGAGGCCCTTGAGGATCGCGTAGGCCATCGCCAACTGGCCCAGGTCGTTGAGGTGGACGCCGTCGGCGGCGTGCAACGTCGCCTTCTCCTTACCGGCCTTGCTGAACGCGATGACCTTCTTCTGGACGGCCCGCATGGACCGCTGCACGTCGATGGCCTGCTCGCCCTTCTTGCGGGCGAGGGCCATCCCCTCGTCGCACATCTTCTGCAGGAAGCCGGCCTCGGCCTTCTCGGGGTCGTCGGCGACGGGGGCGGCGGAGCAGATGTAGACGCGGGCCTTGGCCTTCTGGCACTTCTCGATGATGCCGGCCACGCCCTCCAGGTAGGCGCGTTTGCTGGCGTCGGTGGCCTTCGTCCCCCAGCCGATGTCGTTGACGCCGTAGGCGACGATCACCACGGTGGGCTTGTGGATCAGCACGTCGCGTTCGAGCCGGGCCAGCCCGCCGGCCGCGGTGTCGCCGCCGCGCCCGGCGTTGTGGAAGCGGATCGCCCGCTTCGGGAACCGTAGCAGGGTGAAGTCCTCGATGATCTTCCCGTAGGTGCGTGCGGCGGTGATGCTGTCGCCCAGGAACACGACGGTGTCCCCGTCGCGCAGGGCGAAGTCCGCGGCCGACGCCGGGGCGCAGGCGAGGGCGAGCAGCACGAGGGCAGGGCGGTATCGGCTCATGGGGAGGTCACTCCTTTCCGAGGATCGCGTCGAGCACCCAGCAGCCGCGCACGTGGAAGCCGGGTGAACGCAGGTGGGCGAGGATGTCGGCGTCGGTGCAGCCCGCCTCCTCAAGGGCGTCGGCCAGGATTGGCAGCGTGTCAAAGGCCTCCGCGTCGTACGCATGCCGCGCCAGCCGTGACGCGGCCCCGCCATTCCACGCGAGCCACTCGGGGCGCACCTCGACGCGGCGCCGCGTCGGGAGGAGGCACCAACGCTCACCACCCATGAATTGCCCCATCGGGACCCAGCCACCCATGCTGCCAGGCGAGCCGAGGTAATCCCCGAACAGGTCGCACAGCATCTCCACTTGCGCCCGGCACTCGCGGAGACGCGCCGCCTCCGCCGCACGGCAGGCCTTCCCGGATGGGTCGTGGTCGTGTTCGTTCTCGAAGTTCGCAAGGGCGGCGCTGCTCGCCGCCTCGGCCGCCTGGTTATGGCTTCGCGGGTGGAGCTCGATGCCGTAGGGCGCAGGCCCGACCTCGTTGTCGCCGGCACGGAAGGCCGCCTCTGCCGAATGGTAACGAATACTCGCGGTCAGGTATGCCAGGTACATTGAGAACGCCTCGCCCTCGGCGTCCAATCTCGCCATGACCTCTTCGTGGCGGGCCGCCTCCGCTACGGAATGGGCGGCGTCGCGTGCCGCCTCCAGCTCCGCATCCGTTGCGGCCCCGTCGGCGTGCCGCACCGCCGCCTCGACGGCACGGCGGCTCCGCCCGTCCGTGATCAGGTGGTCGATCCGCCGGCAGCAGGCGACGGCGAACAGCCTCCACTTGCGGACGTTCCCCTTGCCCCGGAGGATGTGGAGAAACGGCCCCGGATCGGGGTGGCCCATCCAGTCCCCCAGGGTCAGCAGCCCCGGACGGGACACGCACTCGCGGCCGAGAAGCGCATCCACCACCCAGCAACCACGCACGTGCGGCCCCGGCGAGCGGCAATGCTCGATGGCGTCCCGCGCTGCACAGCCAGCCCGTTCGAGGGCATCACCCAGCTCGGGGAGCCGTCCGAAGTCCTGCGTGGCATACACCTCGCCGGCGAGATCCGTGGCGGCCCGTCCGTCCCCGGACAGCCAACCCGGATTGAAGCGGAATGGCAGGAACCCATTACCGAAGATGTCGCGGAGGAGGTGGCACTGGGCGGACTCCTCCGCTCGATTCGCCGCATCCCATTCGGGGCACCCTTCCGGCCCGCACGAGGCGGCCCGCCCCCTCGCCGCGAAACTCGCGGCCCACCCGGCGGCATCGCTGCCCCAAACGTGTTGCACGGCGGAGGCCATCCATCGGTGGACGGTCCATTCGGTGGACGACTCACGTACCGTTTCGCCCACCGGCACGAAGGCGCCGTCGAGGGCCGCCTCGTCGATCAGGCCGTCGGCGAACTTCTCGGAGGCTTCGACGGCAGCCCGATGCTCCGGGTCCGTCATCAGGTTCCACACCCGCCGACAGCACGCCACGCCGAACAGACGCATCTTCCGGGCACTCGCCCCACGTTCGACGGCCACATACATCTCGTCCGGGTCGTCGCTGACGAGCCATTCCGCCTCGGTCATCCGTCGCCCTCCGCGTAGGCCCGCGCCCGTCAGCCGGTCCGGCCGCTGGCCACCGCCTCGATGCCCGAGGCAGCCGGCGCGGCCAGGGACACGGGCGGCGAGGTTGACCGCCGCAACGTGACTCGCGCCCTCCCTGGGCGGTTCTCGTGTTGCCCGATGACCCACACGGGGCCGGCGGGGCCGGGCCTCTTGAAGGCGAAACCCCCGCCGTACAGCTCAGGGGACGAGCCGGCCTCGGCCGCCCATTTCGTGGCCAGACAAGCAAGGACGGGCCGGAGGAGGCGGCGTGTCTGAGGGCCGGCCGTGTCCGCGTCGAGGCTGAAGGTCCGCGTGTCGTCCTCCGGCAAGGCGGCGACCGCCTGAAGGAGCTGCTCGGCGAGCCCCTCCACCGTCCAGCCGGGGGGGAGCATGGCGTCGAGCAGGCCGGTGACGGGGTCATCAGGTGTCACAGCGGGATCACCCTCTTCACGAGATTCGGTCACTCCGCCCTGGATCTCTTCTTGTCTTGGTTGTTATCCGTGTTGATCCGTGGCTCTCCTTCTCTTCTTCTGCCGTCACGCCAGCATCTCGCGCACCACGTCGCCGTACGGCACCAGCGGCACCGGACGGCCCAGGCGGTCCGGCAGCATCGCGTGCGGGTCGATCCCCACGAGGTGGTAGATCGTCGCCAGCACGTCCTTGGCCGACAGCGGCCGCTCGGCCGGCGCCGCCCCCAGCGCGTCCGTCCTGCCCACCACCTTGCCCCGCGCCACGCCGCCGCCCGCGAAGACGTTCGTGTACGTCCGGCCCCAGTGGCCGCGGCCGTCGCCCTCCAGCTTCGGGGTGCGGCCCATCTCGCTCATCACGCACACCAGCGTCTCGTCCAGCAGGCCACGCGCCTCCAGGTCCGTCACCAGTGCCGAGAACGCCAGATCGAGGCCCGGCAGCAGGTCGTTCTGGAGCCGGTTCTTCTGATCGACGTGCGTGTCCCACCCGGCGTTGAGCTGGCCCACCTCGTCCCAGATCACCGTCACGAACCGCGACCCCGCCTCCACCAGACGCCGCGCCTGCAAGCAGCCCTGCCCGAACAGCGTCATGCCGTACCGCTCACGCAGCCGGGCCGGCTCGCGGCCCAGGTCGAGTGCCTCGCCTACCCTGGCAGAGCTGACCAGCGAGAACGCCCGGCCCCGGTGCGTGTCGAGCGCCTTCGCCGCCGGGCTGGCGTCGAAGGCGCGGCGGGCCGTGTCCATCTGCTCCATGAGGGAGCGCCGCGTCGAGAGGCGGTCGAGCGTCATGCCGGGCGCCATGCCGGCCTCCGGCGCGATCTCGAAGCGGCCCGCCGGCGTGATGCCCAGGTACGGGTCCTTCACCACCTCGGGCGGCCCCCACGACATCCGCGTCATCGAGCGCGTCGCCTCGCCCTTGAACTCCGACCACAGCGGGTCGTACACGTTGCCGAGGTGCCCGGCGTGCGGACGGGCGTAGTGCGTCGCCGGACGCCGCGTGCTCAGCAGCCACGGCAGGATGACGTTGTCCGGCACGGCCCCCTTCGGCTTCGCGCCGTGCTTCTCGCGCAGGTGCCGGGTGAAGACGGAGCCGAGGTACGGCTGATGCAGGGCGTGCTTCTGCGTCTCCTCGACGGGGATGCTGCCCTCGGGGATGCCGGTCGTCGCCCACATCATGCCGTGGAAGTTCCACGGGTGGTTCAGCGAGCGGACGACGGCCGTCCGGTCCATGACCTTGGCCAAGCGTGGCAGGTGCTCGCACACGTCGCAGCCGGGCAGCGAGGAGCGGATGGGCTTGAAGGGGCCACGGGCCTCGGACGGGGCGGCGGGCTTCATGTCGAGGGTGTCGAGGTGCGACGGCCCGCCGAACAGGTAGAGGAGGATGACGTTCTTCGCGCGTCCGAAGCCGGGGGCGCGGCGTGCCGGGGCGGCGGGGGAAGAGGGGGCCCGGGGGATGTCTCGCCCCCCAGCTTGGGCGGCGCTTAGGCCGAGGGCGGCGAGGGAGCCCGCGTGGAGGAAGTCGCGGCGGGTGACGCCGTCGCACAGCCGCTTGGGGGAGCCGAGGATGCGCAGCACGTCCCGCCCTCCGTCCGGATGGATGATGGAGTGAGCGTACCAGCCGGGGGGGCGGCGCGGCAACGAAAAAGGGCGGGGCGTGCGGTGCACGATGCGATCCGACAACGCGAACGTCGGCACGGGTCATCTCGCCTCGTGGAAGACCATCCGCACCGGGGCGGCGGGGCCGAGCGTCATGCGCGGGCGGAAGCGCACCTCGGCGGCGTCCGCGTACTCGAAGCGCCACCGGGCCGCCAGCGCCGCCAGCACCAGCACCATCTCGACCATGGCGAACGTGTTGCCCACGCACACGCGCGGGCCGCCGCCGAACGGGAAGTACGCGAACTTCGTCAGCCGCGCCTGCATCTCGTCGGTCCAGCGCTCGGGGCGGAACTCGCCGGCGTCCTCGCCCCACCAGCGCGGGTCGCGGTGCACCACCCACTGCGGCATCACGATGGTCCCGTCCGCCGGGATGGGGTAGCCGCCCAGCTCGCACGCCGACAACGCCTGCCGCCCGATGGCGTAGGCCGGCGGGTACAGCCGCATCGCCTCCAGCACCACCTGCTCGGTGTACGTCAGACGCGGCAGGTCTTCCACGCCCGGCGGGCGCCCGTCCAGCACGGACGCCAGCTCGGCCCGCAGCCTCTCGGCCTTCTCCGGGTGACGGGCGAGGAGGTACAGGGCGTAGGTGAGGGCCAGGGCCGTCGTCTCGTGGCCGGCGAGGAACAACGTCATGGCCTCGTCGCGGAGCTGCTTCTCCGTCATGCCCGTGCCCTGCTCGTCGCGGGCGTGCAGCAGGATCGACAGCAGGTCGTCGCCGGGGCCGTCCTTCTTGGCGCGGCGGATGAGGCCGTAGAGGATGGCGTCGAGCCGGCGGATCGCGAACCACGAGCGGACGTTGCCCCACGTCGGGAACCATTCGGGAAGACGCAGCAGGCTGAAGAGGCGGTCGCCGAACGCGGCCATCACGTCGGCGAGGGCCTCGGCGACGGCGGCGCCCTCGCCGTCGGCCACGTCCGTGCCGAACAGCGTGCGGGCCGCGATGGCCATCGTCAGGCCACGCATCTCGGCGTGGATGTCGCGTGTCTCGCCCGGACGCCACCGCGCGGCATGGCGGACGGCGATGTCGGCCATCACGGCGCCGTGGCCGAGGACACGCCCACGCAGGAACGGGGGCTGGATGAGGCGGCGCTGGCGGAGCCAGAAGTCGCCCTCGCTGGAGAGCAGGCCGTTGCCGAGGAGCATGCTGCTCATGCGCAGGGCGTAGTGCTTGATGAAGCCCTTGCCGGAGAGGACCTCGCCGATGAGGGCGGGGTCGCTGACGACCCACACGGGCTTGAAGCCGTAGCGCAGCAGGACCACGTCGCCGTAGGCGCGGGCGTTGCGGGTGTAGAAGCCGAGCAGATCGCTCCTCAGCTCACCCAGGTGCCCGAAGAGGAAGCGGCCCGGCGGGCTCGGCGGCGTGGCTGGCATGGTCGGCGGCCCCGTTGGTCGAATGGCCCCGGCCATTGTACAGTCAACCGGAACGGCACGGGGAGGGCAATGCGATGCGCGACCGACTACGCTGGGGCATCCTGGGGGTGGCGAAGATCAACGGGCGGCTGACGCCGGCGTTCCACGCCAGCCAGACCGGCACGCTGCACGCCATCGCCAGCCGCGACATCGACAAGGCGCGGGCCGCCGCCTCCGAGGCCGCCGTGCCCGTGGCGCACGGCTCCTACGAGGCGCTGCTGGCCGACCCGGACATCGACGCCGTCTACATCCCGCTGCCCAACACCCTGCACGACCAGTGGACGCGCGCCGCCGCCGACGCCGGCAAGCACGTCCTGTGCGAGAAGCCGTTGACGCCCACGGCCCCCGCGGCGGAGGAATTGGCCGCGTACTGCGCGGCCAAGGGCGTCAAGCTGATGGACGGGTTCATGTGGCCGCACCACCCGCGGACGCACACGATCCGCCGCCTCATCGACGCGGGGGGCATCGGGGCCGTGCAGCGGGTGGGCGGCGCGTTCACGTTCAGCCTGCCGATGGACACCGAGAACATCCGCCTGAAGCCGGACATGGCCGGCGGGGCGCTGCTCGACGTGGGGTGCTACCCGGTGTACGGCATCCGCTGGGCGTTCGCGGCCGAGCCGGTTCGGGCCTACGCCACGGCCAACTTCTCGTTCGACGTGGACGTGGCGATGAGCGGCCTGGTGTGGCTGGCCGACGGGCGGGTGGGGGGCTTCGACTGCGGCTTCACGTCGCCGCTGCGGCAGTGGCTGGAGATCGTCGGCGAGTCGGGGGTGATCCGGGTGGCGGACATGTGGCTGCCGCCGGCGCGGGCGTCGTTCGTCGTCGAGCGCGAGGGCCGTGACCCGGAAGAGGTGGTGCTGAACGAGGCGGACCAGATCGCCTGCATGATCGACGACTTCGGGCGGGCGGTCCTTCACGGCGAGCCGCTTACGCCTGAGCCGACGGAGGCGGCGCGCACGCTGAGGGCGCTGGACGCCCTGGCCCTGTCGGCACGCGAGGGCCGCGAGGTGGACGTCTGATATGACCGATGCCGACGCGGACGATCACCGCCTGGGATGCGTCCCCGGCCGGCCGACCGTGCATCCCGGCGTCCTCCGACTCGGGCCGTTGACGAGCCGGGCCGAGCGCCAGGAAAAATCGCCCGCGTCGTCACACCGCCGGGGGATGCCCGTAGATGTGTGCGACGGGACGGAAAGACGGAAAACGACGCGGCGGAACACCCGGCCATCCCCCATTAACCCCCTGAAAGACCCCGGCCGGGGCCGACGCCGCTGGAGATAGAGCAGCCATGAGCCGCCTCACCGCCGCCGCCGCCGCCCTCACGGGCCTGCTGCTCGCGGGCGGGGCGGCTCTCGCTCAGGTCAAGATCGCCCCCCCGCCCAACACCTACGAACGCGACGCCAAGATGGTCGCGTGGGACCCCGGCTACAAGAAGAGCTTCCCCCTCCTCAGGAACTTCGAGGTCCTCGCCCCCTCCACCGCGCCCGACAAGAAGTCCGGCTACAACTGCATCGCCCACTCCATCCGCAACTACACCACCTGGGTCTGGCCCGGCAACAAGCTCTCCGACTTCGACGCCCTCTACGGACGCCACGGCTACCGCCGCACCAAGACCCTCGACTACCGCTTCGACGCCCGCTACGAGAAGATCGTCCTCTACGCCAAGGTCGGCCCCAACGGCCAGCTCGACTGCACCCACGGCAGCCGCCAGCTCGCCGACGGCACCTGGACCAGCAAGCTCGGCTCCGGCCCCCTCATCCGCCACGACGACCCCAACTCCGTCGGCGGCCCGACCTACGGCAAGCCCGTCTTCGTCTACGTCCGCCCCCGCAAGCAGCCGATCATCAAGCCCGCCACGGCCGCCGTCGCCGGCCTGACCACCCCGAGCCGTTGAGCCACCCATGAGCCCCATCCGCCTCCTCGCCGCCTGCCTCCTCCTCCTCGCCGCCGCCGCCGCCCAGGCCGGCCGCACCGCCGGCCCCGCCGGCAAGGTGTTCCTCGTCCAGGGCTTCAAGGCCCTCTCCCTCAAGATCAAGTTCAAGGCCAACGAGCCGGCCACGGTCGAGGTCATCGGCGACGGCGACTCCCCCCTCGCCGTCGCCGTCTTCGACCCCGCCGGCGCCCGCGTCGCCATCGACACCAGGAACACCGACCGCTTCCTCCTCCGCTGGACCCCCGCCGCCGAACAGCTCTACACCGTGAAGGTCGCCAACCGCGGCGGCGTCCCCGTTAACCTCCGCCTCAAGACCAACTGACGGCACAAGGCACAAGGCCGGGCTGGCCTTGTGCCGCCCCGCGCGCCGGGGGATAATGCCCCCGTCCCCACACGACGAGGCGTCTGCCGTGTCCACCGTCATCACCGAAGAAGACACCATCCCCACCCTCGGCGATCTGCTGGAACGCCTCGGGGGCATCGACCCCGGCCGCATCTTGCTCCGCCCGCCGCCCGGCTCCGCCACCGAGGCCGACCTCCTCCGCCTGCTCGGCCGCAAGGAGAGGATCTGCGAGCTGGTCGAATGCACCCTGGTGGAGAAATGCATGGGGGCACGCGAATCCCTCTTGGCCATCTGGCTCGGCCACCTCCTCCACGCCTACCTCGATCGCAACGACATCGGCGAGCTGTTCGGCGAGGCCGGGCCGTTCCGCCTGATGGCCGGGCTCGTCCGCATCCCCGATCTGACCTTCATCCGCCGCGAACGTCTCCCAGGCGGCCGCGTGCCGTCCACCCCCATCCTGGGCCTCGCCCCCGACCTCGCCATCGAGGTCCTCAGCAAGGGCAACACCGCCGGCGAGATGCGCCTCAAGCTCCGCGATTACTTCCTCGCCGGCGTGGCGCTCGTCTGGCTCATCGACCCCAGACGCCGCACCGTCGCCGTCCACACCGCCCCGGATCGCCGCACCGTCCTCACCGTGGCCGACACCCTCGACGGCGGGGCCGTCCTGCCGGGCCTGGCCCTGCCCGTCGCCCGCATCTTCGAGCGCCTGCCGCCCGAGGAGGCCGCCCCACGCCCCCGCCGCAAGAAGAAGTGAATCTCAGTCGTCATCGCCGTCCGGCCCGTCTTCGTCCGGCTCCGTCGCCTTGGCCCAGTCCGCCGCGTGCCCCGGCACGAACAGCGGCGCCGCCGCCTGACCCACCATGAACAGCCCCGTCGCCGCGATCGTCCACCCCGCCAGCGAACGCACCCGCTCCTTGCTGATCGCCCCCGTCAGCCACCCCCCGAGCCACCCGCCCAGCACCGTCGGCGGCACCACCGCCGCCAGCATCCACCACGTCGCCCGCCAGTCCAGCGCCTGACCCTTGGCACTCAGGAAGTACACCACGGCGGCGGCCGCCGCCGTCATGCACCCGATCGCCATGTTGCTGCCGATGGCCACCTTCGGGTCGATCCGCAGGTGACGCAGCATGATCGGCAGGCGCAGGCTCCCCAGCATCAGCCCCGTCACCGCCGCCAGCCCGCCCAGGATCAGGCCCACCACCACCTCGAACGCCAGCCGCGGCGGCTCGCCGGCGCCCTCCTCCTGCTCCTTCTCCGCCGGGCGGATCAGGCCCCACGCCGACACCATCAGCATCACGCCGATGACCGCGTGCGACCAGAAGTGCGCCACCTGCCGCGTGATCACCCACGCCGCCAGCGCCGCCCCGATCAGCGACGGCACCCCCATCAAGAGCAGGCAGTGCCACGACACCCGCCCGTCGCGCAGGTGCCGCGCCGCCCCCGCCAACGCCCCGATGCCCGAGACGGTCAGGTTGCAGGCCGCACCCATCGCCACGTCGCCCAGATAGGCGATCAGCAATGGCAGGCGGAAGTGCCCCAGCACCAGGCCCACCGCCGCCCCCAGGAAGCTCAGCAGGAACGACACCACGGCGATAGACGCCAGGAGCCCCGGGTGCCCCTTCAGGTCGGGCATCCGGCCGATCAGCGCGAGCAGGTCTTCCATCGACTCCCCCTGTCACCGGCCCGGACGGGGAGGCGTCCGCCGCTAACCGTTGTTACGCCCGCCGCCCGCCCGCAGTTCAGCACCCCCGCCGGCTCCGCGGCCGGCACGGGGCGGCCGGCATCGGAATCCGTGAATGTAACAATCCCCCCAATCGTCTTGCAGGGTGCCCCTGTGATTCCTACTACTAATGGAGACCACCCTGGGCATCGCCATGCGCCGCATCATACCCATTACCGTTTGTTATGCTGCCCTCCTGGCCGCCGGGTGTGGATTCCCCCAGGCGAAGCTCGACGAGGCCAAGGCCTTCGTCGTCGAGGGGCTGGGGGAGTGGAAGAAGGGCGTGAAGCTGGCCGACCTCAAGACCCAGCCGAAGCCACTCGCCTTCTTCGACCCGGCCTGGGCCGGGGGGGACGCCCTCGCCGAGTTCGAGGTCCTGCGCACCTATTACCACGACCGCGAGAAGATGATCCGCGTCGTCGCCAAACTGACCCTGCGGCCCGTGCGCGGCCCGGAGAGGGTCGAGGAGGTCACCTACGACGTGACCCTCGGCCCGCCCCACGCCGCCCAGGCCAACGTCATGCCTTGATCCGCCCCGCGATATTCCCTCTTTCCTCATGGAGTACGCCATGACCGCACGCCAGACGAAGCGACCCGGCTTCACGCTGATCGAGCTGCTGGTGGTGATCGCCATCATCGCCATCCTGATCGGCCTGCTCCTCCCCGCCGTCCAGAAGGTCCGCGAGTCCGCGGCCCGCATGCAGTCGCAGAACAACCTCAAGCAGCTCGGCATCGCCATGCACGCCCACTACAGCACCCACGACTTCACCCCGCCCATGTTCGGCACCGTCCCCGGCGGCGGCCCCAACCTGGTCGGCGGCTCGGTCTTCTACCACCTCCTCCCCTACCTGGAGCAGGAGCCGCTCCACAAGACCGGCGTTGACGCCTCTCGCTCCGTCGCCCTCAAGGTCCTCCAGGCCCCCCTCGACCGCACCTACCCCGCCAACGGCACCTACCAGCTTTCGACCGCGACCAACGTCCAGCAGGGCGGGTCCGCCAACATCTTCCCCACCCTCTACCCGGCCTGGGCGAGCCAGCTGAACACGACGTGGGGCGTGAGCAGCTACTCGGCCAACTGGCAGGTCTTCGGCGACCAGCCCGCCCGCCTCACCGCCAAGGTGACCGACGGCCTGTCCAACACGTTCGTCTTCGGTGAGAAGTACTCCACCATGACCGGCGGCGCCTTCGGCGCCTGCGCCAACCTGTGGGGCTACGGCGTCGATCCGCGGACCATCTCCGGTGACTTCCGGGTGCCCCTCGCCCCGGGCGAGTACCCGACCGAGGTCCACTGGGCCGGTGTACCGACCGAGACACCCCGGCGTGGCGTGAACCCCGGCTCCCTCTATAACAGCCCCTACTGGCCGCGGAACGGCTTCGTCAACAGCGCCGGCCCCAGCAGCTCGGCCGCCGGCAACCCCGGCGCCAGCTGGCCGTTCGACCGCCCCTGGGTGTGCCGGTGCATGCGGAAGCCCGAGTGGGCCCCCCTCCCCTCCGCCGTCCACCCCCAGAAGAGCCAGGGCTTCACCTCCGCCGGCATCAACGTGGTCATGGCCGACGGGAGCGTCCGCTTCTACAGCTCCGCCGCCAACGATGAGCAGTGGGTCGGCATCGAGACGCCCGAGTACGGCGAGACCGTCCACCCCAACTGATCGGCCCACTTTCGGCCCCGCCCCGATCCGGGGCGGGGCTCTTCATTCCCACCCGCCGGGGTTGCTCATGCGTCCCCACGTCGCGCTCCTCCTGCTCGCCCTCGCCGGGTGCCGCCCCCCCGAGCCGCCGCCCCCTCCAGCCCTCCTCCCCGGTGATTCCGTCCAGCCCCAGGTGCTGTTCATCCCACGGGTGCCGCTCACCGCCGGCGTCAACGCCCGCATCGACATCCTGCTCCAGGCCCGCCGCCCCGGCCGCGAGGCGGTCACCTACCTGTACGAGAAGGACATCCCCGACGAGGGCGTGGAGATGTGGGCCACCATCTCCTTCCTGGCCGGCGGCACCCTGCTGGGCGAGCCCCTGAAGGTGCCATTCGTCAAGGACTGCTGAGGAGACGGACGCTTCCTGGCCTCGGTCGAGGCACCCGTCATCCCCCCGCCCGGATGCACCCGCATCCGCGTCCTTGCCACCTTCTCCATGCCCGCCGACGGCGTCACCTTTGAGCCGGTGATGGCCGAGGCTGAGGTCGCCCCCGCCACGCCGTGAGCAAAGAAGGCCAGAGGCGAGCCGGCGGCGTCAGCCCCCCGGAGCCCCAAAGGGCCATCGCCTGTTGGAAGCTGGGGAAGATGGGGTATGGCTCGATTCGCCGTAAGTAAGTCCAAGAGAATCGGTCGTCACACCACGAAAGTCGGTCTTCCCCACGTACCCAGCTTCCAACAGGCGATGGCCCTTCGGAGCCCCACGCGCCGGGCGGAGCGCCGACGAAGTCGTCAACAAGGACCAGTTGAAGTTGCTCCGCGCTGCCGAGCGGAGTTTTGTGGCGCTTGCCTGCGCCATGACGAGTCAAGTCCTCTTGTTCCGCGGTGGTGAGTTTCTACCACTGATCGAAAACATGAACTTCACGGAAGGGGCGAATTGGCACATCCGCGTGAGTTGGGGGGCTGTGGTGTTGCTCGATCAGCCGAAGGCCACCACGGCCCGGCTCGACGTGACACGCTGGATTCTTCCCGCCACGCCGGCGGGGGGTTGATCAAGGGTGCCGTGGTGCGGGAAGACGCGCCTCAGACGAGCAAGGCGATCCGCTCGGCGAGGTCGCGGTACAGGCCGTCGAACGTCTGGCAGGAGACGCGCTTCCCCGCGACCTGGAGGTTCATGGACCGCCAGCGGAGGCGTTCCTTCATCGCCCCGTCGAGGTGCCCGTCGCGGCCCACCACGAGCAGGCCGCCGTAGTCGGCCAGGTCCGAGCCGAACAGCGCCCGGAACTTCGCCGTCCTGCGGAGGTCATCCAGGGTATAGAACCAGTCGATGATCTGGCTCAGGCCTCGTTCGATCCGCGCGCCCCATTCCGGGGCCCCTCTTTTCGCGGCCTTGAACACGCTGCCCTTCCGGGCGTCCTCGAACTCCACGAAGCAGAATTGACCTCCCGCCTCGTTCCCGATGGCGAGGTCGCAGGCATGATCGCCCACGAGGCCGAGCTCGTCCTTCAACAGGGTCGGGGTGATCAGCGGCGTGTGGGAGAGGCCGATCAGGCTCGAGAGGTTGCGGTGGCGGCGGAAGAAATGAAGGACGTCGGCCCGCTCGGCCCGCTCCCGATCCTCCGGCCCGAGGAAGGCCTTGAACGCCTTGAGCTCGGCGCGGAGGCGCGTGTGGTCGAGCGTGAAGGGGCGAGCGGCAGGCTCATGGCGTCCCGGCCTCCTTGTCATGAGTGCCGTGCCGAAGAGCGACCCGCATCGCGTCGAACACGCCTTGGTGGAGGAGATCCACCACGCGGGTGACGCGCCCCGCAGGGCGGAAGACGAGGCGGAAGGTTGGCGTGACGGCGGCGACGCGGAACTGGCTCTTGTCGCCGGCGACGCTGCCACCGCCCGACAGTTCCGACAGCCGGTCCTCGGAGGCCAGGGCCGACTCGACGGCCTCTCGGTCGGGGCCCTTCAGTTGGGAGAGGGCCAGCCAGACACGGTCCTCGACGGGGAAGCCGGGGGCCGACTTGAGGCCCCAAGGCGCTTCCTGTTTCGGCATGGCAGTTCTCCTCGCCCGGTATCGGCCTCGAAGCCTCCCCTCATCCTACCACGACGGGCCGTGCCTGGGCAATCGCCTCACTCCACGAACTGGATGTCCGGGTGGTGCGGGATGATCCCCGCCTCGTGGCCCTCCTTGATCAGCCGCCGCACCGCCTCACGGCCCCTCGGTCCGTAGTCCAGCGTCCACTCGTTCACGTACATCCCGACGAACCGGTCCGCCAGCCCGCGGTCCATGTCCCGCGCGTAGTTCAGCGCGTAGCTCAGCGCATCCTGCCGGTGGTCCAGTGAGTACTGGATGCTCTGCCGCAAGAGCGCCGACACCCGGCGGATCACGTCCGGCCCCAGGTCGCGGCGCACCACGTTGCCGCCCAGCGGCAGGGGCAGCCCCGTCCGCTCGTGCCACCACACCCCCAGATCCGTCACCAGGTGCAGGCCGTTGTTCTGGAACGTCAGCTGCCCCTCGTGGATGATCAGGCCCGCGTCGTACTCGCCTGCCTGCACCGCGTGGATGATGCGGTCGAACGGCACCACGTCGTGCAGCGGCGCCTCCTTCCGCCCCAGCGACGCCATCAGCAGGCGCAGGCCGAGGTACGCCGTCGTCATGGTGCCGGGGACGGCGATCTTGATACCCGGCAGGTCCTCGACCTTCATCGGCCGCCGCGCCACGATCATCGGGCCGTACCTGTCCCCCATGCTGCACCCGGAGGGGAGCAGGGCGTACTTGTCGAGGAGGTGCGCGTAGGCGTGGATGGAGACGGCGCTCACCTCCAGCTCGCCCTTCATGGCGCGGCGGTTGAGCGTCTCGATGTCCTGCAGCTCGTGGGTGAACTGGAGGTCGCCGGTGTCGAGCTTGTCGTGGGCCAGGGCGTAGAACATGAAGGCGTCGTCGGGGTCGGGGCTGTGACCGACGCGGATCAATTGCTTGGCCATCTCGAGTCGCTCCGGGGCCTGTGAGGCGGGCGAGTGGACGTCCCGCCCGCCACGCATGCAACCGCAGTGGTCGCGGGCGCATTAACGGAAGGAGCGACGCACGTCGTCGCCCATCAGCACGACGGCGCCCCAGATGCCGACGATCTGCCCCACCAGGCAGCACCCCGAGACGCACGGCACCGCCGCCAGCACCGAGGCGAACATGCACAGGGCGTAGGACCGCAGCACCATCATCCGCGCCCCGCCGAGGATCATCACCAGCGACGTGAGCAGGGAGACGACCCCGAACCCGCCCATCCACCTCCCCACCTGGTTCATCAGGGGGACGATCTCGTGCCCCTGCCGCGCCAGGTCGGCCTCCATCTTCTCGATCTGCTCGAGCTGCCGCGCGTTCATCTCCCCCTTCGCCTTCTTCCACACCTCCGGCGTGAGCGACGAGTAGAAATACGAGCCCGACCCGAGCACCAGCACCCAGAGGAGGTTGAACACCCCGAGCACGATCAGGAAGATGCCCGGCAGCATGACCTTGTTCCGGGCCGCCTGGTCGGGCTGCCCGCCGACGTTCAGCGCGTTGACGTCCACCTCCACCGGCGGCGTGCCGTCGGGGGGGATCCGTGCGGGGGACGGCTGGGGGGCCGGGGGTTGATCACCCGGCTGCCGGGTGGGCTGGTTGGGGCCGTAGGGGTCGAAGCTCATCGTCTCCTCCTGCCGTCCCGCCTGTGGCACGGCGGTGTCGGCCGGGCGCGTGGCGTGGCGAACGTCCCTTTACAGGACCGGCAGGACGTTTTACACTGGATAGCAGCAAAAGAGAAGAAGCACGCCACCCGCTCGCACGCCCTCACACCACCGCCCCCATTCTGGAGTCAGCGTTGACGATCATGCTCGAGGAGCCCCTCACCGCGCCAGGATTCGCGGCCCTGCCACTGAAACCCGAAACCCTGGCCGCCATCGAGCGGGCCGGCTACTCCACCCCCACCCCCGTCCAGGCCGCCGTCATCCCCGAGGCCGTCGCCGGCCGCGACGTGATCGGCCAGGCCCAGACCGGCACCGGCAAGACCGCCGCCTTCCTCCTCCCCTTCCTCGATTCCTGGAAGGGCGCGGAAGAGGAGAACGGCCCCTTCGCCGTCGTGATGGCCCCCACGCGCGAGCTGGTCGTCCAGGTCGCCGACGAGTGCGCCCGCCTCACCCCCCACCCCGACCTCCGCTGCGCCGCCATCATCGGCGGCGCCCGCATGCGCACGCAGATCAACCAGCTCCGCCGCGGCTGCGCCCTCATCGTCGGCACCCCGGGCCGCGTCCTCGACCTCATGAAACGCGGCGCCCTCTCCCTCGACCGCGTGCGCTACGCCGTCCTCGACGAGGCCGACCGCATGCTCGACATCGGGTTCCGCCCCGACATCGAGAAGATCCTCCGCCGCTGCCCCTCCGCCCGGCAGACGCTGCTGATGTCCGCCACCATGCCGCCGCCGGTGATGAAGCTGACGCAGCGCTACATGATGGACCCGATCCACCTGAACCTCGCGCCCGAGCACGTGACGGTCGAACGCATCCGCCAGAGCTACATCACGGTGGACGAGGACCGCAAGTTCGAGCTGCTCAAACGCCTCATCGACCGCGACAACCCGCGGCAGACCCTCATCTTCTGCGAGCGCAAGAAGTGGGTCGAGGAGGTGTACTTCATGCTCCGCCAGCACGTCCGCCTGGCGGCCTGCATGCACGGCGACCTGTCGCAGTCGCTCCGCAACCGCATCATGCAGGGCTTCCGCGACGGCAAGATCCGCTTCCTCGTCGCCACCGACGTGGTGGGCCGCGGCATCGACGTGAAGAACATCAGCCACGTCATCAACTACGACATCCCCGACGACCCCGAGAACTACGTCCACCGCATCGGACGCACGGGCCGCATCGGCGCCGACGGCATCGCCATCCTGTTCGCCACCCCCGAGCAGGGCGAGCAGCTGACCACCATCGAGCTGTTCATCAACAAGCAGATCGTGGAGGAGAAGCTCGAGGGGTTCGACGCCTACCGGCCACGCCCGACGCGGGCGGCCCAGAACGCGCCCGACCCGGAGAAGAAGAGCCAGCCGGTCTTCGGGCGGCGCGTCAAGAAATACAGCAACCGCGTCTGAGAGTCCCCGGGCCTGCGCCCCTCCGGGGCGTGAAGACGGGTCGGCCGATGGCTGTTGAGCCCCGAAGGGGCGTCTGTCAATCGCCCAGGGCTGCCGCCCTGGGACGCCCCGTCCCGCCCATCCCTCTCCCCTGGTGATCCCGTGGCCGTCCGCGTCACCACCGGCTGCCGTTTGCATTTCGGGCTCCTCAACCCGTCGGCCGAGCCGATGCCGCGCCTCTTCGGCGGCTGCGGGATGATGGCCGACGTGCCGGCGCTGGCGGTCACCGCCGCCCCTGCACGCTCCTGGTCCGCCGGCGGGTCGCTCGCGCTCCGCGCGGTCAACATCGCCCGCTCCCTGCCCGACCCGCCGCACCCCTGCAAGATCACCGTCGAGGAGGCGCCGCCCGAGCACGCCGGCCTCGGCAGCGGCACCCAGTTCGCCCTCGCCGTCGCCGCCGCCTGCCAGACCCTGTGGGGCCGGCCCGCCGGCGCGCCGGACCTGGCCCGGCTGACGGGCCGCGGCCGGCGCTCGGGCGTCGGCGTCCACGGCTTCGCGCACGGCGGATTCCTCGTCGATGGCGGGCACGCGGGGCAGGGCGTGGCCCCGCTCGTTGCCCGGCATCCCTTCCCCCGCACGTGGCGCATCGTCCTCGCCCTGCCGGAGGCCCCGCCGGGGCCGTCCGGGGCCGCCGAACACGGCCTCATGGGCGCGGTGGCGGCCAACGAGGCGCTCACGGGCGCGTTGTCGCGCCTCCTGCTCCTGGGCGTGCTGCCGGCGCTGGCCCAGGCCGACCTGCCGACGTTCGGCGAGGCGCTGGGCGAGTACAACGCCCGCGCCGGCGAGCTGTTCGCGGCGGCGCAGGGCGGCACTTACACGTCGCCCGCCGTCGCGGTGCTGGTCGCCTACCTCGCCTCGACGGGCGTCTCCGGCGTCGGGCAGTCGTCGTGGGGCCCGTGCGTCTTCGCCATCTGCGACGCCGAGCGGGCCGCCTGGATCGTCGGCAAGCTGGCCGGCCGGGCGCGGGCCTGGGTGGCGTCGGGCCGCAACGAGGGGGCCGCGATCCATACACTGGAGGAATGAGCCTCCCGGAGGGTGATGCCGTGAAACGAATGATCTTCGCCGTTCTGATGCTGGCCGGGGCGTGGGCCTGCGGGGCCGACGTGGAGCCGGACGATGTCGTCAAGGACCGCAAGGCCTACATCCCGCAGCGCAAGCACGACCCGCTCAAGGGCAAGGCCGTCGCCCTGCTGGTCAACGACGTGCGCGCCTACATGGGCTTCGACGGCCGCGGCGGCCCGCCCGACGCCATGGGCCTCAGCCTCAACAACAACAGCTATCGGTGGATCTACGTCCCCACGCCCGACGCCAAGTCCCCGCTCATCTCCGGCCTGAATGTCGATGTCGGCGAGAAGGGCGGCAAGAAGATGTACCCCAAGCTCGGCATGGCCAACCCGACGCTCGCCAGGGGCTGGGGCATCACCGTGCCGTACTCGCTGGTCGAGGTCGAGGTCAACGACGGCGAGGGCTCGCCGGCGGGGGAGTCGTTCGTCGCCACCAAGGTGACGCGTCTGGACGGCACGAAGAAATACCCCCTTGATGTGGTGAAGTGCGTCGAGGCGGCCCGCGAGCGCTACAAGGCCGACAGCAAGGCGATGGCCGCCCGCATCGAGAAGTTGCTCGAGGCGGAGGGCAAGAAGGTCCTGAAGGACCGCAAGGTGACCGGCCCGCGCGAGACGGCGCAGCTCGAGTACATGACCTGGCTGACGGAGAAGGAGACACTGCGTGTCGCATTCCGCACGCGGGTCAGCGACGGCTCCTACACCGAGGTCGAGGGCGGCGCCGGGCGTGGCCCCTTCCCGCTGCCCCCGCCGCCCGTCGCCAAGGGCGGGGCGAGGCCGGCGATGTTCTTCCCGCCTCCCCCGCCGCCGCGCTTCAAGGTCAAGGTCGGCGTGACGTTCGGCGTCGAGTACGGCTTCGCCTACGAGTTCGACAAGGCGGGCAAGCTGACGAAGCGTCAGGAGCTGAAGCCAGAGGGCTTCTCGCAGGAGCTGGCCCCGCCCCCCGGCGGTGGCATCGGCCGCCCCCGCCCCGGCGGCGCGCCTGCGCTGATCGGCGATTGAAGACGACCTCACCCCCCATCCCCCTCTCATCGAGCTGGGGGCGAGACGCCCCCAGACCCCCGATTGCGGAGAGGGGGGGAGTCGGAAGAGCATCGCCTCTCCACCGGGGAGGTGTGCGCGTCTCTTGTATCGCTTAACCGAACAGGGGAGGCGTACTGCCTCCCTCCGCAGAAATCGATACTCTTGCGATCCCCCTCTCCGCTTCGGGGAGGGGGTCAGGGGGTGGGGTTGTGTCCCTCCGCGTCGAGCTGGGCGAGCGCTCCTACCCCATCGCCATCGTCTCCGGCGGCGACGGCGTCGGTGCCTTCGCCCGCTCCGTCAGCTCAGGCTCGCTGGCCTGGGTCGTCTGTGACACCAACACGCGGCCGCACGCCGGCCGGGTGGCCGCGTCCCTCGCGGCGGAGGGCCTCCGCGCCGACCTGCACGCCATCCCGCCCGGCGAGGGGCAGAAATGCCTCGCGTCGGCGGGGATGCTGTATGACCGGCTCGCCGAGTTACGCGCCGGCCGCAAGACGCTCGTCGTCGCCGTCGGCGGCGGCGTGGTGGGCGACCTGGCCGGATTCGTGGCGGCGACGTACAACCGCGGCCTGCCACTGTTCATGGTGCCGACGACATTGCTGGCGATGGTCGATTCGTCGGTGGGCGGGAAGGTGGGCATCAACCTGCCGGCGGGCAAGAACCTCGTCGGCGCGTTCCATCAGCCGGCGGGCGTGTGGATCGACACCGAGACGCTCGCCACCCTCCCCGAGCGCGAGTACCGCAGCGGGCTGGCGGAGGTCGTCAAGTACGGCGTGATCCTCGATGAGGCTTTCTTCGCCTGGCTGGAGGCGAACGTCGCCCCCATCCTGGCGCGGGAGGCACCGGCGCTGCGTCATCTCGTGACGCGCTGCTGCGAGCTGAAGGCGTCGGTGGTGGAGAAGGACGAGCGCGAGCTGACCGGCCTGCGGGCGGTGCTGAATTACGGCCACACGTTCGCCCACGCCTTCGAGGCGGTGTCGGGCTACGGGACGTGGCTGCACGGCGAGGCGGTGTCGATGGGGATGACGTGCGCCGCCCGGCTGGCGCACCGGCGTGGCCTGATCGGGCCGGAGCTGGCCACGCGGCAGGAGGCGCTGTTGAAGGCGTTCGGCCTGCCCGCCGGGCATGCCGGCTGGCAGGCCGATGACGTCGTCGCCGCGATGCGTACCGACAAGAAGGCCGAGGCGGGCCGGCTGCGCTTCGTGCTGCCGGTGCGGCTGGGCGAGGTGCGCGTCTTCGCCGACGTGGGCGAGGACGAGGTCCGCGCGGTTCTGTGATCGCCGTGGCGGCAAGCCTCCCGGCTTGTTGAGGATGATTCGGCAAGCCTCACGGCTTGCCGCCACGTCGGGTCAGTTACCGGCCATCGGCATCCTGACCGGCGGCCCGGCGCACGCCTGCGGCTGCGGGCACAGGTGCGGCGGCAGCTGCACCGGCTGGAGCAGCGTCTCGACCGGCGGCGGGGCGCAGTCGCAGATGCCGGCGGTGTAGCGTAGGGTGCCGCAGCCGGCGATGGCGGCGGCGAGGCCCAGGAAACAGCAAAGCCCCCAGAATCGGCGCATGGGTCCGTCCTCCCCCGATTGCCGGGGCTCCCCCCCCGGATACATCAATTGCATCGGCGGCGCGGAGTGCGACGCTTGAGCCAATCGCACCGGGGGCAATGACTTGGACGCCATCATCCTCGCCGCCGGCCTGGGCACCCGCCTCAGGCCGCACACCGAGACGACCCCCAAGCCGCTCCTCCCCGTCCAGGGCCGCCCCATCCTCGACTGGACGCTCGGCGCCCTGCCCCCCGCCGTGGACCGCGTCGTCGTCGTCGTCCACTACCTCGGCGAGCAGGTCGAGGCGTACCTGAAATCGCAGAGGCACGTCCGCGAGCATGCCGTCGTGTGGCAGCACACGCCACGCGGCACCGGCGACGCGCTGTTGCACTGCAAGGGCCACCTGCGCGGCGGGCCGTTCCTGGTGATGAACGGCGACGACCTGTTCGGCGCCGCGGACCTGGCGCGGATGGTGCGGCACGAGGCGGCCATGCTGTGCCGCGAGGTGGACACGCCGCGCAAGTTCGGCATCGCGTTCTTGCGTGATGACGGCACCCTGCGCGAGCTGATCGAGAAGCCGGCCATCGACGGGAGGCATCTCGCCAACACGGGCGCGTATGTCTTCCCGGAGAACGTCTTCGAGAACGAGCTGACGCTGTCGCCGCGGGGCGAGTACGAGATCACGCAGTACGTCTCGGCGCTGGCGGCGAAGGGGACGGTGGCCATCGAGCGGGCGTCGTTCTGGTACCCGATCGGCGACGAGGCGGCGTGGAACGCGGCGCAGACGATGGAACTGGCGTCGGTGCTGACCGGCCGGTGAGGTCGCGGGGGCCGCGCCCCACTCACGGCTTGGTGATGCGCGCGTACTGCGCCCGCGTCTCGGCGTCGGCGCGGTAGACGCGCCGCACCGGCTCGAAGGGCGACGGCCGGAACCCCGGCGACGCCGGCACCGGGCACACCTCGTAACGCCCCGGCGGGGCCGCACTCCGCCTCAGCGGCATCAGGTACTTGCCGGGGCCGGGGCAGTCGTCCGGCACCTCCTGGCCGCGCTTCACCGGACGGCACTCCGGCAGGCCGTCCACCTCCAGCACGTCGCCGGCCTTCACCACGACGCCCTCGGCGGCGGAGAGGACCTCGACGACCTTCACCTTCGTCGGCTTGCCCTCGGGGGCCACCTCCTCCACCTCCCCGATCACGTCCAGCTCCGACACCAGGACCTGTGGCCGCGACACGACCAGCGGGTAGCCGGGGGCCTGGAGGGGGCGCGTGAAGGCCAGCCAGCCCAGGTAGACGAGCCAGGCGGCGAGGAGGGCTGCGAAGACGGTCAGCGGGAGGCGTCCGGCGGCTTTCATCACGGGTCCATCTCTTCGCGGGGGATGTCGATGGTGACGGCGGCGCCCAGCGCCCCGTCGAGGTCGAACGCGCCCGCGAACTCCTCGCGGGCGTCGTGCGCCGCCATGTCGATCAGGCGGGCGTCGGCCAGGTCAAACACGATCTCGCCCACGTCGTCGGTGCGGTTCACGCCCCACAGGCGGAACACCGTCGCCGCCATCAGGCCGAACTCGCGCCGCGCCAGGTCGCGGACCGCCCCGAGGAGCTGCGTCCCCGTCACGTCGCCGTCTTCCCCGGCGCCCTTGGCCGCGTTGGCGTGGGCGATGGCGTCCTTGACGAACTCGTAGGCCTCGATGGGGAAACGCTGCCGGCGTCGGACCAGCTCTTCCAGCCGTGGGTGGTGCAAAGGCGTGGCCCTCCGTTATCTTCGGGGAGGCGTTCTGCCCCCGCCCCCGGTTACCGCCCCAGGCGTGACAGCACGTCGGCGGCGGCGACGGGCAGGCGGCGTCCGTCCTCGAACTCGACCAGCACCTTGCGGGCCAGCACCTCCTGGGCCAGCACGCGCCCCTGCCCCTTGGTGGTGACGACCCGCGCGCCGGGCGGCGGCAGCTCCTCCTGGAACTCCTCGTAGATGTCCTGCTCGAAACGCAGGCAGCACTTGAGCCGCCCGCACCGCCCCGAGATCTTCGACGGGTCGAGCGTCGATTTCTGCATCTTCGCCATCCGCATCGACACCGGCGGCATCGTGGTCATGTGCGTGTTGCAGCACACCGGCTTGCCGCAGTCGCCGTAGTCGGCGAGGAGCTTGGCCTCGTCGCGCACGCCGATCTGCCGCATCTCGATGCGTGTCTGGAAGGCGCGGGCGAGGTCCTTGACCAGCTCGCGGAAGTCCACACGCTTCTCCGCCAGGAAGTAAAAGATGATGCGTTCGCCGCCGAAGAGGTGCTCCGTGTCGATGGGCTCCATCTGGAGCTTGCGTCCCTCGACGAACTTGATGCAGGCGTCGAGCGACTCGCCCTTGAGCTGTTCGAGGCGGGCCTTGTGCTTGCGGTCGGCCTCGCTCAGGGGGCGGACGATGCGTCCGTGGGTGGGCTCGTTCAGGCCGGCGAGGGCCTCGGGCGTGGACGGGCACAGGACGGTGCCCAGCTCGTGGCCGCGGTCGGTGCGGACGACGACCTCGTCGCCGCGGGCGTAGAGGTGCATGTCCGGCTCGAACTCGCCGAGGAAACGCATCGCGCCGTGCCGGACGATCCAGTTGCCCGCCATGTGGCCCTCCGCCGTCATCATACGGAGGGGAAGGGCGAGAGGCGCGGGGTGGCGGGCGCTCAGAGCATGTGAATCTTTCGACGTTCGTACAGGCGATTTCGCCTTCCA
>CAZVZK010000028.1:79733-80002 GCA_964630925.1 uncultured Alcaligenaceae bacterium | reverse complement strand
GGACATGAGCTGGGTGACGAAGGTCTCCCACCCGTCGGAGATGGTGCAGAAGGGCGACAAGGTGACCTGCGTGGTCCTGAACGTGGACCAGGAGCGGAAGCGCATCGCGCTGGGCCTGAAGCAGATGAAGAGCGACCCGTGGGAGGGCGACATCCCCGGCCGCTACAAGCCCGGCGAGATCAAGAAGGGCAAGGTCACGAAGCTGACCAACTTCGGTGTCTTCGTCGAGCTGGAGCCGGGCCTGGAGGGCCTGCTGCACATCTCCGAGC
>CAZVZK010000028.1:19121-79723 GCA_964630925.1 uncultured Alcaligenaceae bacterium | reverse complement strand
CTGGCCGACCACAAGGTGGACAGCCCGGAGGACGTGGTGAAGCCCGGCGACGAGGTCGAGGTCAAGGTGCTGCGTGTGGACGTGCCCGAGCGCAAGATCGGCCTGAGCCGCAAGCGTCTCGACCAGCCCGGCCTGATCGAGGGCGAGGGCGACGACGTGCCCGACATGCCGCTGGACGCGCCGGCGCTGCCGGTGAAGCCGACGGGCAAGCAGAAGGAGCTGCGCGGCGGCACGGGCGGCGGCGGCAACCTCATCAACCTGCCCGGCCAGGAGTGACCGCGGCGGGGTGAACAATCGCCGAGAAGATCAGGGCCGGGAGACGCCAAGTCTCCCGGCCCGCATCATTGATACGAGTGCCTATTCGACAGATCAGGGGCGCCGCGGGGTGGGCGGCGGTAGCCGTTGACCCGACCTGTGGGGTTAGACAAAATGAGACGCGGAGGGCGGCCACGGCACGGGCATGGGTGGCCTGACCACTTGCCGTGAAATGTAAATCCCGCCAAGAATTTGCATTGCAGGGGGGTGCCTGGGGGGGTGCAATGCAATGCAATTCGCCCCTCCACGGCCTCCACCACCGTCTACTTCTGTCTAATTCCCACCCCCGGCTGGTCGGTTACGGCGGCGTTGGCACCCTCGGCACCCTTGGAGGGCACCCTTGGGTTGAGAGGGGGTCATCGTCATCGGAGCGACGCGGGCGGCGTCCATCCTGGGGGCCTTGTTGGCACCCTTGGCATTCTAGGCTCCCTTGACACCCTTGGTGACACCGCGCGCCACGGGAAGGCGGCCCGCTCTGCTCCTGGCCCTCCGGCGGTGAGCGTCAACCCCGCCCTGACGACACGCCCCGCCGGATCGGCGCCCGCCCGTCCTCGGCCGGCAACAGCGCCCACGGGCAGACGGCCATCCGACAACGTACCTCCCTGAGCCCGCGTCTCTCACGCCTTGTACAGCTTCGCCACCCACTCGCCGTAGCCGTTGTACATCAGCGTCTGCCGCCGCTCGCCCGTCCCGAGCATCCGCTCCGACGCCTGGCTCCAACGCGGGTGTGGCACCAGCGGATTCACGTTCGCCTCGAAGTCGTATTCCTCCGGCGTGATGGTGTTCCAGAACGTCGCCGGCCTGGCCGCCGTCACCTCGATCCGCGTGATCGACTTGCAGCTCTTGAACCCGTACTTCCACGGCACCACCAGCCGCACCGGCGCCCCGTGCTGCTTCAGCAGCGGGTGACCGTACACCCCCGTCGCGATGAACGTCAGCTCGTTCATCGCCTCCGCGAGGTTCAGCCCCTCCGTGTACGGCCAGGGGAACGAGCGCCGCTGGTTCGACGCCATCGACGGATCGAGGAACGACTCGAAGCGGACGTACCTCGCCCCCGCCTTGACGCCGGCCTTCTTCAACAGCGCCGCCATCGGGAAGCCGGTCCACGGCACCACCATCGCCCACGCCTCGACACACCGGAGCCTGTACACACGCTCCTCCAGGGGGAACGCCCGCACCAGGTCGTCCATGTCGTACACACGCGGGTTGTCCACCAGCCCCGTCACCTCGACCGTCCACGGCGTCGGCTTGAACGGGCCGACGTACTTCCACGCGTGCTTCGTCGAGGTGAACTCGTAGAAGTTGCAGTACCGGGCCGCCTCGGCACGCTCCGTCAGGGGCCTGCCCGCGTCCGCGAACGCCGGCACCCGCGCCGCCGGGTACAGGTCCAGGCCGTGGCCCCCGTCGCCGGTATCCAGGACCTCGTCGTCGCTGCCGGGGCGGAACAGGGCGTACACCGCCGCCAGGGTGCCCACCCCGGCGGCCCCGGCGAGGGCGAGGGACAGCCAGCGCCGCCGCGTCGGCCTGAATGCCTCCGCTTCTGGCGTGATGTCCTTTTCGGGCATGCCGGATGGGTGGGCCATCGGTGCGACTCCTCGCGTCGGCGACACCTCCCAGCCTACCAGATCGCCCCGCGGCGCGGCTACAATGGAGCGTCCCCCCGGAGGCCCGCGCGTGCCCGCCATCCTGCACGTGGACATGGACGCCTTCTTCGCCGCCGTCGAGCAGCGCGACCGGCCGGAGCTGCGCGGCAGGCCCGTCATCGTCGGCGCCCGCCCCGGCGGCCGCGGCGTCGTCTCCGCCGCCTCCTACGAGGCCCGCCCCTTCGGCGTCCACAGCGCCATGCCGATCAACACGGCGCACCGACTGTGCCCGCACGCGGTCTTCCTGCCCGTCCGCACGTCGGCGTATGCCGCCGTCGCCGAGCGGCTCCGCGCCATTTTCCACGAATTCACGGCCCTGGTCGAGCCGCTCAGCCTGGACGAGGCGTTCCTCGACGTGCGCGGCACCGAGGCCCACTTCGGCGGCGGGCCGGCGGCGGCGGCTCTTCTGCGCCGGCGCATCCGCCAGGAGACCGACCTGCCGGCGTCGGTCGGGGTGGCGCCGAACAAGTTCCTCGCCAAACTCGCCAGCGAGCTGGCCAAGCCCGACGGGCTGCGCGTCATCGAGCCGGACGGCATCCGCGACACCCTCGCGCCGCTCCCCGTGGGCCGCCTGTGGGGCGTCGGCGGCAAAATGGAGAAGCGCCTGCACGCCCTGGGGCTTCGGACCGTGGGGCAGATCGCGGCCCTGCCGCGCGGCACCCTCGCCGGTCACTTCGGCGAAGCGGGGCGGCATCTGGAGGCGCTGGCGCGCGGCGAGGACGACAGGCCGGTGGTGCCCGACGGCGAGGCGAAGTCGCTCGGCGCGGAGACGACGTTCGCCCAGGACATCCCGGACCGCGAGAGCCTGCGCGGCTGGCTGCTGGGGCTGGTGGACGAGCTGGCGTCGCGTCTCCGGCGGCACTCGCTGAAGGCGCGGACGGTGTCACTGAAGATCCGGACCGCCGACTTCGAGACGCACGGCCGGGCCGTCACGCTGCCCGAGGCGACGGACGGCACGGCCCGGCTGTGGGCGGAGGCGTCGCGGCTGTTCGACGAGCGGGTGCCGGATTCATGGCTGCCGGTGCGGCTGATCGGCGTGTCGGCGTCGAACCTGGTGGACGCCGGCGCGGGCGAGCAGGGGCTGCTGTTCGACGGCGCGGGCGGCGAGAAGCAGCGTGCCATCGACAGGGCGCTGGACGAGGTGCGTCGTCAGTTCGGCCAGGGGGCCGTGGTGCGTGCCGCCGCCAACCGGCGTCGCAAGCTCCCGTAGGTCAGCGGACGCGGCAGATGAGACACTTGAGGTAATGTGACTCGGGGCAGGCGACGGCGACGGGGTGGTCCGCCGACGGCCCGCGGCGGGCGAGGAGCTGCACGTCGCGGCCCGCCCCCGCCGACACCTGCGCGAGCAGCTCCTCAAGCATGTCCGCCGTGATGCGCCCCGAGCAGCAGCACATGACGAAGATGCCGTCCGGCTCCAGCAGTTGCACCCCCAGCGACATGAGCCGGCGGTAGCCACGCAACGCCTCCTCGACGCCGCCCTTGCTGCGGGCGAACTTGGGCGGGTCGAGGACGACGACGCCGAATCGCTCGCGGCCCTTGGTGCGGGCGTCCAGCTCCTTGAACACGTCCGCTCGCAGGAAGGTGGCGTTCGTCAGCCCGTTGGCCTCGGCGTTGGCCCGCGCCAGGGCGAGGGCCGGCTCCGACGAGTCGATGCCGAGGCACTCCGCCGCCCCCTGCCGGGCGGCGTGCAGGGCGAACCCGCCGGAGTAGCAGAACGCATCCAGCACGCGGCGGCCCTTCGCCAGCCGCGCCACCTCGGCCCGGTTGTCGCGCTGGTCGAGGTAGTGGCCGGTCTTCTGCCCCTCGGAGATATTGACGTGCCAGCGCAGGCCTCCGTCGTCGATCACCAGAGGCGGCGGGGGGCCGCCGACGAGCGGGCCGTCCTGCGCCTCCAGCCCCTCCAGCGTGCCGATGCCCTTCTCCGTCCGCAGGTAGATCCCCTGGGGGGAGAGCAGGTCGCGGAGGATGTCGGCGATCATGTCCTTGCGTGCGCCCATGCCCAGCGAGCTGAACTGGACGACGAGCCAGCCGGCATACCGGTCCACGGTGAGGCCCGACAGGCCGTCGCCCTCGCTATTGACGAGGCGGCAGGCCTGATCGTCCAGGGGGGCCGCTGCGCTACTCCCCTCCCGCCCCCCCCCGGGGGCCAGGAGGCCGAGCTGCTCGCGCAGGCGCACGGCGGCGCCGAGGCGTTCGCGGAAGAAGGCCCCATCGAGGACCACGCCGGGCCGCCACGAGTGAAGGCGGACGCGGATCTTGCTCTTGCCGTTGTAGAGGCCGCGTGCGATGAAGTGCCCGGCGGAGGAGACGAGATCGACCTCGTCGCCGTCGGCGGGGGAGCCCTCGACGGAGGCGACGGCGCCGGCGAAGACCCAGGGGTGTCTCCCGTAGAAGGGGCGGGCGCGGCGGGCCTGGAGGACGACGCGGGCGGTCATGGCGGGGATGGCCCCTTCTGCACGTTCTCGAGGTAATCCAGGGTGCGGTCCAGCTCGCTGCCCCCTTTACTGGCGAGGAGGGCGGAGATGCGGCGGAGGAGGTCGGCTTTCTTGATCGGCTTGCTGAGGAAGTCGTGGGCGCCGGCCTCGACCGCCCGCTCCACGTCGCTGGGCTGGTCGAGGGCGGTGATCATGATGATGCCGATGTCGCGCGTCGCGGGGTCGGCCCGCAGGCGTTTGCACACCTCGAAGCCGGAGAAGCGGGGCATCATGACGTCGAGGAGGACGAGGTCGGGCTGCCAGGCCTTGACCTCGCGGAGGGCCTGCTCGCCGTCGGAGGCGATGCGGACGGCGAAGTCGCCCTCGGAGAGGTACACCTCTAGCAGCTCGGCGGTCTGCAGGGTGTCCTCGGCGATCAGGATGCGTGCGGGCCGGCTCTCAGGCATGGTTGGCTCCTCACGGGGCATTGTATCAGGCGGGTGCCGCGTCCGCCCAGCCCGCCCGGCCCCCGCATCTGACGCCGGCCGGGAGGTGGCCGCCCCGGTGGCGGTTTTTTTTCACCCCGAATCGGCCTTGACATGGAGGCCCGGCCTGTTATTAGGCACCTTCCTGACATTGTCACGAACCACGCCCCCTCACGGGCCCGGCCTCGCCGGGTGCCGGAGGCGATGTGGTCGGGCGGCTGGGGGTTTTAGCCGCGCGGACGGGTCAGGCGTTGCGCCTTCGCAGGGAGGAGATGGGGACATGGGAGCGAGGAAACATCGGGGCGCGTGGTGGATCGTCGCCGTGCTGCTGCTTGCGCCGGCCGCGGCCAGGGCCCAGGACAGTTACGCGCCGCCCTCCTGGACGCTGCCATTCCCGACAGGCAGCACGCGCCCCGAGGAGGGCGGGCCGTTCATCAACACGTCCTACGTGCTGGCCCAGATCAGCAACCCGCTCAAGAACCAGATCATCGCCCGCCGCGGCTTCCGCGTGAACGACACCTCGCTCGGCAGCGACCCGGGCACGTTCTTCGGCCCGGGCAGCGTGGCCCTCAACAGCCAGGACCTGCGCGACGACCGCTCGTGGCAGCCCGGCTTCACCTTCAACGTCGGCTACAAGTTCCGCGACGGCTCCGCCATCGCGCTCAACTGGTACTTCCTCTCCAGCGCGAACTACGACTACGGGGTCACGCCCGACACCCGCCTCGGGCGGAACAGCCCCGACCTCGCCAACACCTTCTTCTCGACCGACACCTACAACGAGCCGATCGAGTTCTCCGGCCCGCCCAACAAGGTGCAGGGTGCCAGCCAGTTCGGGGTCTTCGGCCTGTTCAACGGGGCCTCCATCATGACCCACAAGTTCGAGTCGCGCTTCCAACAGTGGGAGCTGGAGTACCGCTGGGTCGTTTACGAGACGGAGGACACCCGCTTCAGCGGCATCATCGGCCCGCGTCTCGCCTGGTTCTGGGAGAAGTACCAGCTCCGCAGCGTCAACTACGACGCCACGGGCGGCGGCGGCGGCCTGTCCGACACCGGGCTTTACTCCGCCATCACGTCGAACCGCATGTACGGCGTCCACGCCGGCTGCCAGTCCGAGTACTACCTCGGCCACGGGTTCGCGTGCATCACCGAGGGCCAGGCGGCCGCGTTCCTCAACAGCGTCAAGGAGCGAGGCAAGTACGAGACGGCCAACAAGTACGGGGGCGACCCGGCGAGCAAGTTCTCCCGCCGCGAGTTCACCTTCGTGCCCGAGCTGCAGGCCTCCGTCGGCCTGATGTGGTTCCCGACGGAGACCGTGCAGATGCTCTTCAAGTATGAGGGCATGGTCTTCTTCAACACGATGTCCACGCCGCGGCCCCTGGCCATGGACTACCTGCGGCCCCGGCCGGATTGGAAGAGCACGTTCCGCTACATCCACGGCCTGCAGGCCGCCATCGGCATCCACTTCTGACCCACGGGCGCTGACGGCGCGGCGGGCCGATTGGCCGGCACTCCCCTCACTCCCTGGGGATTGCCGGCCGGGCCCGTTTCCGCCGGCCTCCCTCTCCGCTATAACTGCCATCTCAACGGGCGAAACCCACATACGGCGTGGCATCTGCATCAGAGGAGCGGACATGGCCGAGGATCGAGTCGAGACGCGGGAAGCCGCCTGGCGCCAGCTGTTCCCCTGGACCGAGCTGTTCAAGGGGTTCCAGATCGCGCTTGACCTGAACAAGATGCTCCTGGCCGCCGCCGGCATCCTGACCATGTCCATCGGCTGGTGGCTCCTCTCCCTGATGTTCTACGCCGGGTCCGGCTCCATCCCCACCGTCACAGGCGAGGACGGCGGCAAGGATTACCAGGAGGTCCGGAAGTCGCGCCAGCTCTGGAACCTGTGGCACGAGGCCATCAACCTCGGGACGGCCACCACGGACGGCCAGCCGCACCGCTACGAGGTGGAGGATATCGCCGAGACCGACCAGGAGTTCAAACTCGTCCGCGAGATCGCCAAAGACCTCCCCGTCGGCGTGCCGCTGTCGAAGGCCATCCTGGAGAGGGTGGCCGAGCTGGACAAGGCGCGCGGGGGCAAGCTGACCAAGGACGAGCAGGCCTTCAACGCACGCCTCCGCTCGCGCGCCACCCAGTACGACCTCGTCGGCCGCGTCAAGCCGTCGGGGCGGCTGTCCGCCATGCCGTGGTCCGAGGACCGCGGCCCCAACCCGTACCTGCTGGCGACCAACCAGACCGCCATCCCGTGGGAGCCGGGCCACTTCTGGGAGTGGTTCTCGCGCGACCAGGTGCCGGTCATGGTCGAGCCCCTCGTCAAGTTCGTCCGCCCGATCATCTACTTCCTGAGGCCCGGCAATGACTTCGCCAGCCGCACCTACTTCCTGCTGACCACGCTGGTCATGCTGCTCACCTGGGCGGTCTTCGGCGGGGCCATCACCCGCATCGCCGCCGTCCAGTACGCCCGCGGCGAGCGGATCGGCATGTTCGAGGCGTTGCGTTTCGCCCTCAAGCGCCTCCTCGACTACATCCTCGCCCCCGTCTTCCCGCTGGCGTTCGTCTTCGTGCTGATGGTCTTCATGTGGATCTTCGGCATCTTCCACCTCATCCCGGTGGTGGGCGACATCCTCGTCAGCGGCCTGTTCTGGGTCATCCCCCTGACGTTCGGCCTCATCATGGCCGTCGCCCTCGTCGGCCTGGTCGGCTGGCCCCTGATGGCCGCCACGATCAGCACCGAGGGCACCGATAGCTGGGAGGCGGTCAGCCGCAGCTACAGCTACGTCTACCAGAGGCCGTGGAACTACATCTGGTACACGCTGGTGTCGGTGGCGTACGGCGCCGTGGTGGTGTTCTTCGTCGGCTTCATGGCGTCGTTCGCCGTGTACCTGGCCAAGTGGGGCGTCAACAACGCCGGCTACTTCGGGCGACAGCCGAACTTCCTATTCATCTACGCGCCGACCTCGTTCGGGTGGCGCGAGCTGCTGTTGGAGGGCACCCAGGCTCCGAGCGGCGGCGACGTGGTGCAGGGCCGCTCGGAGCGTCCCGCCAGCGAGGGCGCCGTGGGCGGCGTGAGCCGGTGGAACCGCATCAACGAGGCGAACTACAAGGAGTACGTCGGCTCGCTGAACTGGTGGAACAAGGCCGGCGCGGTGCTGGTGTCCTTCTGGCTGGGGCTGGCGTTCCTGCTCGTGCTTGGCTTCGGTTACAGCTTCTTCTGGACGGCGGCGACGATCATGTACTTCCTGCTACGCAAGAGCGTGGACACCAACGAGCTGGACGAGGTGTATCAGGAGGAGGACGACTTCGAGGCGCCGTACACCCCGCCGGCCCAGCCGCCGGCCCCCGCGGCGCCGCCCAACCCCCTCGTCCTGCCGATGGTCGCTCCGCCGCCGGCCCCGGCGCCGGCCCCCTCGCCCGTCGTCGCCGCGCCCCCGCCCCCGGCCCCGACTCCGCCGCCAGCCCCGGAGCCGGCCCCGGCGCCCCCGCCGGCCCAGGTGGAGCCGCCCAAGCCGACGCCGCCGGCTGACCCGGAGATGCCGCCGCCGATGCCGCCGTCCTGACATCTTGAGCGGGCGGGCGGGCGGGGTTGCTTCCGCCCACTCGGGGCGCTGACGCATCCCCGCTCGCCCGATCCGGAGCCGCTCACGCTCCGGAAGACGAGATCCGCTGACGCTCCACTCGGCGCGCTCACGCAACCCCGCTCGCCAACAGCCAGAGCCGCTGACGCTCCACTCGGGGCGCTGACGCATCCCCGCTCGCCGGTCACGGAGCCGACCGATGCCCCGTCCCGTGCTGCTGTTCACCGGGCCCTGGGCCGATCTGCCGCTCGAGGAGCTGGCGGCCCGCGCCGGCGAGTGGGGCTACGCCGGCCTCGACCTCGCCTGCTGGGGCGACCACTTCGAGGTGCAGCGCGCCGCCACAGACTCGGGCCACGCCCCGGCCAAGATGGAGCTGCTCCGCCGTCACAGCCTGGAGGCCCCCGTCCTCAGCAACCATCGCGTCAGCACGGCCGTCTGCGACGTGATCGACGCCCGCCACCGGGCCATCCTGCCCGATTACGTCTGGGGCGACGGCGACCCCGACGGCGTCCGCGAACGCGCCGTCGAGGAGATGATCGCCACGGTGCAGGCCGCCCATCAGGTGGGGGCGTCGGTCGTCGCCGGCTTCACCGGCTCGCCGATCTGGTCCTACGTCGCCGGCTACCCCGCCCCGTCGGCGGGCCAGGTCGGCGAGGCGATGGCGACGTTCGCCCACCGCTTCACCCCGATCCTGGAGGCCTGCCGCGACGCCGGCGTCCGCTACGCCTGCGAGGTCCACCCAGGCCAGCTCGCGTTCGACCTCTACTCCGCCGAGCGCGTCCTCGAGGCCGTGGACGGCTGGCCGGAGTTCGGCTTCCTGATGGACCCGGCGCACCTGTACTGGCAGGGGGTCGATCCGGCGGCGTTCATACGCCGTTTCGCCGAGCGCATCCACCACGTCCACGTCAAGGACGTGGCCGTCACGCTCGACGGACGCTCCGGCCTGCTGGGGTCGTACCTCCCCTCCGACGACCCACGGCGGGGCTGGCACCCGCGCTCGCCGGGGCGTGGCGGGCTGGACTGGGAGGGGATCATCCGCGCGCTGAACGCCGTGGGCTACGAGGGGGCGCTCTCCGTGGAATGGCAGGACCCGGCGATGGAGCGGTTCGCGGGGGCGGAGGAGGCGTGCCGCTTCGTGAAGCGTCTGGACTTCGACCCCGCCCCGCGCCGCGACGGCGGGGCGTTCCGCTGATAGCATGACGGGGGCAACAGGGGAGCGACATGGACACCTTCGACCCGCGTTTCGAGAGGCTGAAGCAGGAGTGGACCGACCAGCTGGTCGAGGTCACCGGCTCGCGCCCCGAATTGGCCCGCTTCGCCGGGCTGGTCGGGCGCGTCATCACGGTCAACTTCAACGGCAAGGCGCTGGTCGATTTCGCCGACGGCGCGTGGTATGACATCACCGCCTCGGAGGAGTTCCTGCGCAAGCTCCCCCAGGACGACGCCACGAAGAAGAAGTACGACGCGACGGCTAACAGCGCCCAGGTGTTCCCGACGAAGCAGGGGTGACGGTTTTCAGTTATCAGTGTTCAGTTTTCAGCGAGCAGCCGCCCCTCGGGGCGCGGGCGTGGCTGACGGCTTGAACTGAAAACTGACAACTGAAAACTGAAAACTGGCGAAGCCATGATTCTGATCATCGACAACTACGACTCGTTCACCTACAACCTCGTCCAGCGCCTGGGCGAGATCGACCCGTCGCTGGACATCCGCGTCTTCCGGAACGACCAGATCACGCCCGACGAGGTGGCCCGCCTCGCCCCCGAGCGCATCATCATCTCGCCCGGCCCCTGCACGCCGCGCGAGGCGGGCGTGTCCAACGAGGTCTTGAAACGCTTCGCGCCGGCGGTGCCTATCCTCGGCGTCTGCCTCGGCCACCAGTGCATCGGACACGTGTTCGGCGGCGAGGTGGTACGCAACGAGCGCATCATGCACGGCAAGACCTCGCCCATCCATCACGACGGCGGGGGCGTGTTCGCCGGCATGTCGAACCCTTTCGAGGCGACACGCTACCACAGCCTCGTCATCAAACGGGGCTCGTTCAACGTCCCCGGCTTCGCGGTGACGGCGTGGACCGCCGAGGGCGAGATCATGGGCGTGCGCCACGAGGCGTGGCCGCTGCACGGCGTGCAGTTCCACCCGGAGAGCTTCCTCACAACGGAGGGCCCGACGCTGCTGCGCAACTTCCTGGGGGTGAAGGCGTAGGCCGCCTACCCCGGCTCCTCCCCCGCCCACTGGATGCGCCCTGCGAAGTGTTCGTTGAGGCGGCGGGTGAGGGCGTGGTGGCGGCGCTCCATGTGCGACAGCCGCAGCTCCGCCAGGGCGTCGAGGTGCGGCGAATCCAGCAAGGCCTCCGCGATGGCCGGGCCGACATCCTCGCCGAGCAGGTTCAGGATCCGCAGCCGCGCCGCCGCCGGATTGCTCACCAGGGCGGCGATGCCGGCGGCGCCCAGGTTGGCGCCGACACGGCGCCCCCGGCCCGCCGGCAACGCCGCCCGCGCCGACAGCTCCGTCAACATCGGCCAGCGCGTCATCCCGTCGAGCAACATGGCCGCGCCCTCCGCCCCGAGGGTGTTCTCGGACACGTCGAGCCGGGCCATCCGCCCCAGGTGCGGTGACTCGGCCAGCAGGTCAGCCAGACGCGGGCCGGCGCGGTGGCCGGCGACGCTCACGTCGAGCGGGCGGCGGGCGAGTGGGAGGTCGGCCCCCGGCAGGGCCGGTGTGGCGTACTCGCTGAAGTAGCCGCCGGTCAAGGAGTGGACGTAGCGCAACTGCCGCAGCGTCGCCACGAGCGGCGACGCCAGCAGCTCGGGCAACGCCTCCAGGTCCGGCGAGCCGACCACCAGGCGCTGGACGGCGTGGTTCTCCAAGAGCCAGCCGAGGTGCGGCACGACGTGCGGCGCGGCGGAGCTGATGTCGTCCAGGAAGCCGCGTTTCACCTCGTAGAAGTCCCAGTTGGCGCGGAACGTGCCGAACCACTCATCCTTGTGCGTGCGGATGAGGTCCACCTCGCGCTCCCACAGCCGGCGGTACTCCGGCGTGCCCTTCGGCGTCCGATCCATCGCCAGATGCACGCGGATGAACTCCGCCCGCCGCTCGTGCCCGTCCTCCTCCATCCAGTCGGCGTAGGCCAGGCGCGGCAGGTCGTCGTCCGGCAGATCGTGGATCGCCGCCAGGAGGGCCAGACGCGGGCTCATGGCCTGGGCTCCAGCGCGGCCATCGCCTTCTCGTCGAGCATCATGCGGCGGATGGAGACGGCCCGGCCGGTCTCCGCGTCGATGTCTACGATGGCCCCGGCCAGTCGCACGTCGCCCTCGGCCACGTCGAACATGGTGGGGACGAAGGTGATGGCCGTCTCCAGCACGCGGTCGATGCGCCGGCCGAGGATGCTCTCGTAAGGCCCCGTCATGCCGACGTCGCAGATGAACGCCGTCCCCGGCGGGCAGATGTGCTCGTCCGCCGTGGGGACGTGCGTGTGCGTGCCGAGGACGGCGCTGACGCGGCCCTTGAGGTGGTGCAGCAGGAGGTACTTGTCCGCCGTCGCCTCGGCGTGGACGTCGGCGATGATGACCTTCGCCACGCCCTCGAGCTGGTCGAGGACCCGGTCGGCGGCGCGGAAGGGGCAGTCGACGGGACGCATGAACGTGCGGCCCAGGACGGAGAACGTGGCGACGGGGGTGCCGTCGGCGGTGCGGGCGATGGCGAACTCGCGGCCGGGGGCGTCGGGGGGGAAGTTGGCCGGCTTGCAGACGCGCTCCTCGCGGAGCAGCGTTTCGAGGATGTCGAACTTCTTGTAGACGTGATCGCCGAGGGTGAACAGGCCCACGCCGCCGTCGCGGAGGCGGCGGTACAGGCGGGGCGTCAGCCCCGACCCGCCGGCCGCGTTCTCGGCGTTGGCGATGACCATGTCGAGGCGTTCGCTGCGGATGAGTGCCGGGACGGCGCGGCGGACGGCGTCGATGCCAGGGGTGCCGACCACGTCGCCGATGAACAGGATGCGCATGATCTCAGGATACCGCACGCGGCGGCGTCATGCCAGGGCCGGCGCCATCACGGCAGATCCCACACCCGGATGGTGTCGCCGGACCCGACGGCGGCCCGGCGTCCGTCGGGCGAGAAGGCCAGGGCCGTCACGGGGCCCTCCGGAAGGGTGAGCCGGCGGAGGAGTCTCCCGTCCTCCGCGTCGTACAGGGCCAGGGAGCCGGGCGCGTCGGCCAGGAGGCGTTTGCCGTCCGGGCTGATGGCGGCGAGCCACACGCCACGCGGGCCGTCGAACACGCGGAGCCGATTCCCGGACGTGGTGTCCCAGAGGGCGGCCCTGTCGTCCGCCGTCCTGGCGAGCAGGAGCCGGCCGTCGGGCGTCAGGGCAGGCGCCTTGGTGAAGTACGTGTCGCCTGCGGAGAAGGCCACGGCCGTGGTGGCGTCGTCTATCACCTGCCGGCCGCGGTGGTAGCGGAACCGCTCCCCCGCGATGTCCCCCTCGTCGTCGAGAGGGGGCGGGCCGTCCACGTCGTCCGGTCTAGGCCAGAAATGGACCCCTTCCCACTTCAACCCCTCCAGCACCACCAGCTCCCTGGCCGCCAGCCGTTCGCCGGCCCTTTCGATGGCCCAGACCCCCACCTTGCCGGCGGCGGACGCGATGAGGGCGCGCTGGCCCCGCGCGAACAGCGCCAACGGCAGGCAGGAGGGGTTGGGGATGTCGAGCGGCCGGAACGGCGCCTCCCCGTGCCGGATGTGCAGCCCGCCCCCCGCCCTGCGGACGAGGACGCCGCCTTCGCTGAGCCAGATGCCCGAGAAGGCGTACTCCTCGCGCCCGTGTTGCCCGACGAGCGGGCGCTCGGCGCCGGACCAGGCCGACGAGGCGATCACGAAGGCGTCCTCGGTGCGGATCGTGCGATGGTCGGAGTAGAAGGCGAAGAGCCGTCCCCCCGTGTGGCCGAATGCGGCGTGGCTCACCGGGACCGTGATCCGCCACGGCGGCCGTCCGCCGCGGAGGGGCGGCGCGGCGGCGGCGGCCCAGCCGCCCAGGATTTCGAGTGCCGCCGGCCGGGCGGCGAGTGCCGCCGCGGCTTGCCGGGCCGCCTTCCGTACCGCGAGGATGCCGTTGAGCCGGGCCTCCACGTCGCGCGCACGGAGGTCGTCCGGATCATCCCGGCCCAGTGCCCCGACCTTCGCCCCGCCGGCCAGCTCCCACGTCGTGATGGCGGACGACCCGGAGCAGACGGAGGCGAGGCGCCCGTCGTCCAGGAATTCGACGGCGCGGACGGTGCCGTCGCGTGCGGGGTGGCTGAGGGTGGAGACCGCGGCGAGATCATCCGGCTCGCCGGCGATGGGTGGCTGACTCGGCCGACGTGGGCCGCCACCCCACCCCCACCAGACGAGGAGGGCCGCCGCCACGGCGACGGAGAGGAGTGCAGGGAGGAGGATGCGTGGGGGCGGTGAGGTCGGCCTCTTCCCTTCCTCGGGAGGCGGGGCCGCCGGGGCGGCGGCCGTGGCGGGGTCTTCGTCGCAGTGGCGGCAGTAGCCTCGGGCCACGAGGTCCGGATCGACCCGCCCGCAGTGAGGGCAGCGCGTCATCTGTCCGCCTCCCGTTGTGCGGGTACGGCGCACTCGTCCGTAGGCGCCGCGCCCTTGGTGACGCCCGGCCCTGCGGAAGATAACTCTGGGGCGTCAGGCGAGGGCGGCCTCGGCGGCCTCGGCGCCGTCGATTGGGGCGTGGCAGGCGAAGCCCTCGCAGACGTACAGGCGCACGTCCTGCGGCCCCGCGTCCTTGCCCGCCAGCAGCGGCAGCGGCGACGGGCCGTGAGACCACGCCACCACCTTGTTCGGCTCGAACCGCCGGTGGATCGCCGCCAGCACGCGGCGCACGCCGGCCTCGTCGCCGATGAGGGCGTACTCGCGCACCGGCCCGAGCCAGAAGTCGGCGGCGAGGAGCATCTGCCCCGCAGCGCCTGGGTGCTGTTGCATCAGGCCGTGCGCCTGCCGCATCGTCCGCTCGGCGTGGGCGACGAGGTCGTGCTTGCCGGTGAGTTTGGCGAGGCGGAAGAGCGCTGTCACGGCGACGGCGCCGGCGGACGGCGTGGCGTTGTCGTGCGGGCCCTTGGTGCGGGCGATGAGAGTCTCGTGCCCCGTGCCGGTGAAGAAGTACCCGCCACCCTCCGCGTCCGCGAAGCGCCGCTGAAGGACATCGGCAATGGAGAGGGCGGCGTCGAGCCAGCGCGGCTCGCCCGTCGCCTCCAGCAGCGCCACCAGCCCCTCCAGCAGGAAGGCGTGGTCCTCCAGGTAGCCGTCGAGCTTCGCCTCGCCGCCGCGCGACCACGTCCGCAGGAGGCTGCCGTCGGGCCGGCGCATGCGCGACAGAATGAAGTCGGCGGCTCTCGATCCCATCGTGGCGTACTCGTCGCGGCCGAGGACGGCGGCCGCCGTGGCGCAGGCGGTGATCATCAGCCCGTTCCACGCCGTGAGGCACTTGTCGTCCAGGCCGGGGCGGACACGCTTCTCACGCTCGCGGAACAGCCTCTCGCGGCATCCGGCCAGCTTGTCGCGCAGGGCCTGGTCCGACAGGCCGTGGCGCTGGGCCAGGTCGGCGAACGTGGCCGTGCGGTGCAGGATGTTCTTGGGCACGCCGGGGGCGTGCGGGTCCTCCCAGTTGCCGCGCGGGGAGACGTTGTAGCAGTCACAGAAGAGGGCGGCGTCGGGGCCGAGGGCGGATTCCATCTCTTCGCGCCTCCAGACGTAGAAGCGGCCCTCCTCGCCCTCGCTGTCGGCGTCGAGGGTGCTGTAGAACGGCCCCTCGGGGGCGGTCATCTCACGGCGTGCCCATTCGAGCGTCTCCTCGGCGGTGTCGCGGAAGGCGGTGTCGCCCGTGGCCTGGTACGCCTCCAGCAGGGCCACCACCAGGAGGGCGTTGTCGTACAGCATCTTCTCGAAGTGGGGGGCGAGCCAGCGTTCGTCGGTGGAGTAGCGGGCGAAGCCGCCGCCGAGGTGGTCGTAAAGCCCGCCGCGCGACATGCACGCGAGGGTGTACGACGCCATGTGCAGCGAGTGGGCGTCGCACGTCCGCTTCCAGTGGCGGAGGAGCAGGCGGAGGTCCATCGTGTGCAGGAACTTCGGGGCGCGTCCGAAGCCGCCGTGGCTCGAGTCGAACGCTCGCTCCAGGCGCTCGGCTGCGACGGTGAGGAGAGCGGGCGACGGGTCGCCGGGGTCGCCGGCCATGTGGCCGAGCGTTTGCAGGTGGCCGGTGAGGTCGCCTGCGGCGGCCTCGATGTCGGCGCGGCGCGACTTCCAGCTCTCGGCGAGGTGAAGCAGGATGCGGCGGAAGCCGGGCCGGCCCCAGCGGTCCTCGGGGGGGAAGTAGGTGCCGCCGGTGAAGGGTTTGAGGTCGGGGGTGAGGAAGACGGTCATGGGCCAGCCGCCGGAGCCGGTGAGGAGCTGCACGGCGGCCATGTAGATCTGATCGAGGTCGGGCCGCTCCTCGCGGTCCACCTTGATGCTGACGAAGTTGTCGTTGAGGATCCTGGCGATGGCCTCGTCCTCGAACGACTCGTGCTCCATGACGTGGCACCAGTGGCACGCACTGTAACCGATGGAGAGGAAGATCGGGCGGGAAAGCCCCTTCGCGCGGGTGAGGGCCTCGGCGCCCCAGGGGTACCAGTCGACGGGGTTGTGGGCGTGTTGTCGGAGGTACGGGCTCGTCTCGGCGGCGAGCCGGTTGGTGAATCGCGGCGTGGTCATGGCTTCGGCCTCCGAGGGCGCTCTATTGTAGAGCGCCGGGGCCGGAGCGGATGTCCGCTCGTCCAGTGCCCGGTGCTGGCCGGCGGTGGCCAGGCGTCACTTGCGATCTGCCACCGCGGCCTGGGCGAGGGCCGCGTCGGGCCGCATCCCAACCGTGGCCGACGGGTAGTGCAGTGCCAACTGCTCGCGGAGCGGGGCCATCGCCCCATCACCGCCCTGGGCCGGGGTGGGGTTGCAGTGGCCGACGAGGTATCGGGCGACGGCCTCCGGCCGTCCGCAGGCGGGCAAGCACCTCCGGGTGCGCGGCGTTAGCCGGGACGAGAGGCGGTGAAGGTCGCCGGCCATCCGACGCACGGCCTCAGGGAGGTCCAGCCGCCGTTCGAGCAGGTCGGCGCACAGCGATCTCCGCGTGCCCATCAGCTCATTCAGTGAGGACAGCTCCTGATTCAAGGAGTCGGTGAGGCGACGGCTGGCCGCGATCTGGAGGGAGTCGGGGTCCTCTGGGCGCGCCAGCAGCACCACGCTGTAGGTGACCACGCCCAGCATCAGCGAGCACATCCCCCCGAGCAAGCACTGGCTGAGGACTGGCCGCGCCCGGCCGATGGCCAGCACGCAGCCGAGGGCGGCCGCGGTGCAGGCCAGCTTGAGGGCGACGGCACCGGCCCACCCGTGCCGCTCGAGCACGGCCAACGCCACCGGGTTGGCCTCCTGGACCTCGGGGCGGGTCGTCAGCAGCCGCCAGGTCAACACGACATCCGCGCCTTGCAGCAGGACGAGCGCGACGTACAGGCAAGCGCGCGGCGACACGATCCACCTCTCCGATTTCGAAGGGTTGGGAGCGCCCGGCCGTTGCCGGCCGGGGATCTCGGGTGCGGGTTCGGGAGGGCGATGTCGGACGGGGGGAAGAGTGGGTCCGGGAGGCCGTTCGCCGCTCCATCAGGCCGAAGGCCCCTCGCGGCTCTGCACGATAATAACACATGATCTGAGGGGTGAGGCTGCTTTCTTGCTCTTTCTCTTCAAGTCGGCCGGCCGGCCGTCCCACCCCAACAAGTCCTTCGATACGGAGGCCGATTTCTTGCGTTTTCTCTTCAAGCCGGGCGGCCGTATGCCCCGCCTCCCCTTCTTACTTCGATCCCAGCCGCCTGTGACGGAGGTCACCCCTTCGCCAGCTCCGCCGCCACGGCGCGCAGGAACGGCTCCGCATCGGTCACGACGCCCACCGTCTGGATGCTGCCGCGGTCCGCCAGCTTCGTCACCGTCGCCGGGTTGATGTCCACGCACGCCACCTTCACCCACGCCGGCAGCAGGTTGCCGGTGGCGATCGAGTGCAGCATCGTGGCGACCATGAGCGCGAAGCCCACGCCACGAACGTGCTCGCGCATCGCACGCTGCGCCACGAGGACGTCGGTGATGACCTCGGGAAGCGGTCCGTCGTCGCGGATGGAGCCGGCGAGGACGTAAGGGATGTTGTGCTTGACGCACTCGTACATGATGCCGCCCTTGATGACGCCGCGCTCGACCGCCGTCTTGATGCCGCCGAGCCGGCGGATGGTGTTGATGGCCCGCAGGTGGTGCTCGTGGCCCTCCTCGGTCGGCAGCCCCTGGTCGGCGGAGATGCCGAGGCTGGTGTTGAACAGGCTCAGCTCGATGTCGTGGGTGGCCAGGGCGTTGCCGGCGAAGATCACGTCGATGAAGCCGGCGCGGATCATGGCGCAGATGTGCTCGACGCTGCCGGTGTGGACGACGGCGGGGCCGAGGACCGCCAGGATCTTCTCGCCGGCGGCGCGGGTGCGTTTCATGGCCCCGGCGATCTCGCGGACGGTGACGCCCTTGGGCTTCTCGCTGGAGACGGGGCTGGCCATGAACTCGAACAGGTTGGAGCGGGCCTGTGTCTCGCCGGGGAAGACGCGCAGGCCCTTGCGTCCGATGACGATGCGGTCGCCGGTGCGGACGTCGGTCATGGGCACGCAGCGGGCGGCGCTGCCGTCGGCGTCCACCAGGACGCCGCAGTCCATCTCCTGATCCTCCACGTCGATCCATTCGCCGCCGAGGCGGACCTGGGTGCGGAAGGAGGTGGTGCTGTAGAAGTGCTCGGGGAAGGCGCCGTCCATGTCGGCGGGCACCACGTCGCAGTCGTGCATGGCGACGGGGACGGCCCCGTGGTCGTGGATGGCGTCGAGGATGTCGTGCAGCTTCTCGGGCGTGTCGGCGCGGACCTCGATGCGGGCGTGGCTGGCGTCGGCCTGCTTCTGCCCGACCTGGATTTCCTTGATGACGTAGGTGCCGCCGTTGGTCAGGATCTCGTCGAGGATCTTGGGTAGCAGGAGCGAGTCGATGATGTGGCCGTGGATCTCGACTTCCTCGACGTGCGGCGTGGGGGTCATGTGGCGGCTCTCCGTGCTGGGGCTGCCGGCATTCTACGGGATCGCGGCCGGGCGTGCCCCGGCGCCACGGCCGCACGCGCCCGGCATGTGGGAGGCGTCGAATGCCCCGGCCGCTTCACCGGGGGTGCGCGTGTGGGTATGTGGGCAGGTGGCCGGGTGACTCGCGCACTCGGCGCCGTTCCATGACACAGGGCGTCGGCCGGCGCCAGAGTCACCTGCTCACTTCCCGCCGAAGTGGGCAGGTGACTCCGGGGCGGGATTCGCGTTTCACCGCGCGGGTTGCTTGAATGGGGGTCTGAAATGAAACGCAAGTTGTTGACAGACGCGCCACGCGGCCCGCCCGCGGCCGTCCCCCGCCGGGCCCGAATCACTCCGTGGGCTGAGGCCCTGGCCCGCCCAGGCGTGTCCGCCTCCTCACGGCTTCTGGCCGTTGCCGTTGCCGGCCGACGACGCCCCGCGGCGCAGCACGTCACCCAGCATCGCCTTCGCACCCGCCGGCAGGGCCGTCGCGTCGATGGCCGCCACCGTCTCGGCGACGGGGTACTCGACACGCTTCAGCTCGACGTTGTAGTCCTGGATTACCGCGTAGGCGGCCCTCGGGTCGCCGTCGCGCGGCTGGCCGACGCTGCCGGGGTTGACGATGAGCTTGCCCTCCACCTCAAGGACGTAGGGGAGGTGCGTGTGGCCGACGCAGATCACGTCGGCCTCGACGCCGTGCAGACGTCGGGCCCACACCTCCGGGTCGGCGGGGCAGTACTCGTCGAGCGGGTCGCGTGGCGAGGCGTGGACGAGCAGGAACCGGGTGTTCTCGACCGTCACGAGTTTGCTGACGGGCAAACGCCCCAGCCAGCGGAGCTGCTCGGCGGTCAAGCGTTCGCGGGTCAGGGCGCGGGTCACGCCCGTGAGGTACTTGAACCCGGCCTTGCCCGCGACGGCCACGTCCTGGGCCGCCCCGTGGTCGTGGTTGCCGCGGACGGCGTGGCGGGCGTTCTCCCGCACCCACTCGACGCACGGCGCCGGGTCCGGCCCGTAATCGACGAGGTCGCCCAGCACGAAGCAGACGTCGTGCGGCTCGGCGGCGGCGGCCCGCAGGGCCGGCCAGTTGGCGTGGATGTCGGCCAGGAGAAGGATACGCATATGTCTACTCTAGACCGCCGGGGCGGCCGCCGTCAATCCGGTGAAAATGGCGCGACGGCGTTGACGGCGAGGCCCCGGGCGGTGTAAGAATCTTCCGTAGCCGGCCCGCTCGGCACGTTCTCACTCTCTCCTCGCCCGGCGCGGCAGACTCGCACTCGGCCGCGTCACCCACCCCGGAATCCGGCGGGACGGCCGAGGTGCCCTCATGGCCGCCGACAAGCCGTATCGCCGCCTGCCTCTGCGCGACCTGCTCACGGACGCCGAGAAACGCTCCCGCGACACCGCCGAGAAGGTGCAAACGGGCCTACTCACCCGCATCTCCGACCTGCGCGACCTGAGCCGCCCCGTCCGCCGCAAGAGCCATTACCCGACGCTGCTCGCGTTGCAGAACAGCCTCCAGAAGGTCGTCGAGGTGACCGCCGAGATGGGCGAGCTCATCGACTACCTGGAGCGGCAGCTCACCGAGATCCGCGACCACGCACGCCGCGAGCGCTTCAATCGGAATTAGTCTTCCGCCTTGCTTCGATTGTCGGGTGGTCACGGCCCGGGACACTCGCTCAGGGGGGGGCGTGCGTTGGCGGGTGTCATCCTGCCGGCTCCTCCGGCGGCAGCTCGGCGATCATCTTCTCGATCTGCGCGATGTCGGCGTCCTCGACGCCCTCGCCCCGGCGCGGCAGGCGGCGGCGCAGGGCCTCCAGCACCTCCTCCAACATCTCGCGTGTCGGCTCCACGCGGTCCCAGATGCCGCGACGGTGCGGGCGCCGCTTGAAGTGCCACTGCTTGGCGAACTTCTCGGCGTGGAAGTACTGACGCCCGCCGGTCTCCTCGTCGCGCACGTCCCACTTGATCTCGATCGACATCACGCCCTCCCCCGCAGCCGCTCGATCAGCCGTTGCATATCCGGCGGCGGCGGCATCTCCCAGTGCATCGCCTCGTCCGTCTCCGGGTGCGAGAACCCCAATTCCGTCGCGTGCAGCATCAGGCGCGGCGCGCCGGATTCATCCGGGTAGGCCCCGCCGTCGGGCTTGTGGCTGTAGACCTTGTCGCCGCAGACCGGCGTGCCACGCTCGGCGAGGTGGATGCGGATCTGGTGCGTCCGCCCCGTCTCCAGCCGGCACGAGACGAGGGTGTAGCCGCTCAGCGCCTCCGCGACGGCGACGTGCGTGACGGCCTCCTTGGCGTCGGGCCCTTCGCCGCTGCCGCGCCGGCCGTCGCCGCGGTCGCGGACGAGGGTGGAGCGGATGGTGCCGGGCCTGACTCGGCCGGGGACGAGGGCGAGGTAGCGGCGCGTGACGGTGTGGCGGCGGAATTGCATGCCCAGGCCGCGCTCGGCCTCGTGACTGCGGGCGAAGACGAGGAGGCCGCTGGTCTCCTTGTCGAGGCGGTGGACGATGCGGAGGCGTGGGCCGCGTCCCCCGATGGCTTCGGGGACGAGGTCTTCGAGGGTGGGGGCGAGGGCCTTGCGTCCGTCGGCCCACTCGCGCTCGGCGGGGTGGCGGACGGTGCTGATGCCGGCGGGCTTCTCGACGACGACGAGGTGGTGGTCCACATGGCGGATGACGAGCGACGACGCGCCGCGTGGCTTCGGCTGGGGGGCGGCGAGCAGCTCGACGGTGTCGCCCTCCTTGAGGCGGCGGGCGTCATCGAGGCACAGCTCGTCGCGGACCTTGACGCGGCGGGAGGCGACGAGGGCGCGGACCTGCGACCAGGACTGGCCCGGCAGGCGCGAGCGGAGGACGGCGGCGAGGGTCTGGCCGGCCTGCTCGGGCGGGACGGGGAGGGGTGGGAGGGTATTCATGATTCGGCGTCGTCCGCTCCGCCCTCGCCGGGCATCAGGATACGCTGCTCGCGGCGGGTGCGCTCGTAGGACGCCTCCAGATCGACCGGGACACAGAGGTCGCGGAGCCACAGCGGCATCGTGGGCAGCGGCTCACCGAGCGCCAGAGGCCGCTCCCACAGGCGGATACGGGCCAGCCCGTTCGCCGCGCCGGGGGCGTAGGAGGCCGCGTAAAGGTGGGTGTCGAGCAGCGGGCCGACGGCGGGGTCGAGGCGAGCCGCCAGGGCCTGGTGCAGGCTCGCGCGTCGCTCCGTCACGACATCGACGACGAGGACACCGACCCGCCGGCGGATGAGCCCGGCGCACTTGTCCACGAACGCCACCCTCTCGGACGGCCTGTCTTTGTTGGCCGGGCTGACCAGCTCGATCGCGCCGACCAGGACGGGCCCTTCATGGAGGGAAACGATCTGAATCTCGACGGTATCGGTGGCGGCGGCGGCGGTGAGGACCGCGGAGGGGTCACCAGCCGACCAGCACCCCGACGCGTCCGGGGTGCCCTGCTCGCGCAGCGCGGCCACGTCGGTCTCGATACCGATGTGGACGTTCGTCTGTGCGATGTAGCCGCGTGGCAGCCGGCGGTTCAGCTCCGCCGAGATGCTCGCGGCCCACGGGCCGTGTAGCGACGTCCACTGATGGCGGAGGCTCAACGGCGGGTGGAAATGGTCACGCAGCGGCATGCGGCGGCCCTCCGGTCATCCCGCCATTGTATCATGAACATCGCCCGCCCATCGAGGCCGACGCCATGCTGCCGCTCATCCTCCTCGCGTTCGCCGCCGACGCCTGGGAGTTCGCCCCCGGCAAGGACGACCCGAAGGCCGAATTGCTCCTCGACCTCCGGCCGCTCAACGAGAAGGCCGCCGGCGCGACGGGCTTCGTCAAGAGCGACGGCGGCACCGGCTTCGCCCTCGGGGACGGCACGCCCGTGCGCTTCTGGTGCGTCAACAGCTTCGTCGGACGCGAGGCGAAGTGGTCCGACCGGCCACTCTGGCCCAAGGGCAAGCCCGACCTCGCCCGTCACGCGCGGTTCCTCGCCCAGCGTGGCGTCAACATGGTGCGCCTCCACGCCCACGTCAACCCGTCGGCGAAGCAGAGGCTGGGCGACATCAACGCCGACGAGCGCGAGTGGATCTGGCGGGCCGTCGCCGCGTACAAGAAGGAGGGCATCTACACCACCATCTCGCCGTACTTCGTCCTCGACATGCGGCTGAACAAGGACTGGGGCGTCGGCGGGCCGACGGACACGCCTCCGTTCGGCGTCCTGTTCATCGACGGCACCCTCCAGGCCGCGTACAAGGCGTGGTGGAAGCAGCTCCTGGCCGAGAGGAATCCGCATACCGGCGTCCCGCTGGCGAAAGATCCTGCCGTGGCGATCCTCCAGCTCCAGAACGAAGACAGCCTGCTGTTCTGGACCGTCTCCTCGCTCAAGCCGGCGTCGAAGCGTCAGCTCGGCAAGCTGTTCGGCGAATGGGCGGCGAAGAAGTACGGCTCGGTGCAGAAGGCCCTCGCCGCCTGGAAGGCGAAGGCCGAGGGCGACGACGAGAAGGCCGGCGTCCTCGGCCTCGCGCACCTGTGGGAGCTGACGCAGGTCGGCGGCGGGGCGCGGCGCGCCGACCAGCTCGCGTTCCTCACCGAGACCATGTACGTCTTCAACAAGTCGATGGCCGACTACCTGCGGGACGACCTCGGGTGCAAGCACCTCATCAACGCCGGCAACTGGAAGTCGGCCGACCCGGTGCGGCTGGAGGACGCCGAACGCTACTCGTACACGGCCACGGACGTCCTGGCGACGAATCGATACTTCGGCGGCATCCACACGGGCAAGAACGCCGGGTGGGCCGTCGCGGGCGGCGACGAGTTCACGCGCGTCTCGGCGCTCAAGAAGCCGGGCCTGCTGCCGATCAACGCCAAGCAGGTGCTGGGCAAGCCGATGCTCGTGACCGAGTCCGGCTGGGTGATGCCGAACGGCTACGGCAACGAGGGGCCGTTCCTGATCGCCGTGTATCAGTCCCTTACGGGCGTGGCGGGGTTCTACTGGTTCGCCGTGGGCGAGGAGGGCTGGGCGCCGCCAAAGTCGGCCAACGGCTACATGGCGTCGCAGGCGAAATGGCCGATCATGACGCCGGACACGCTCGGCCAGTTCCCGGCTGCGGCGTGGATGTACCGCAAGGGTTACGTCAAGAAGGGCGAGCCCGTGCTGACGGAGGAGCGGGCGCTGGAGGACCTGTGGCAGAGGCGGACGCCGCTGGCGGCGGAGTCCACGGGCTTCGACCCCAACCGTGACAAGGGGAATCTGCCCCCCGGCTCGTCCGTCAAGCAGCCGCTGGGCTGGCAGGCGTTCCTGGCGGGGCCGGTGCACGTGAAGTACGGCGGCGACCCGTCGAAGTCGAAGGCGCTGGACCCCAAGAAGTACATCGACGGCGACATCATCAAGAGCGTGACGGGCGAATTGACGATGGATCACGGGCGTGGCGTCTGCACGCTGGACGCGCCGCGGGCGCAGGGCGTGGCGGCGTTCTTCGAGGCCAAGAAGGAGTACGACCTCTCGGCGCTGACGGTGAAGTGCGGCAACGGGCATGCGGCCATCCTGGCTGTGTCACTGGACGGCAAGCCGCTGGCGGAGTCGGGGCGGGTGCTGGTGCAGTTCGGGGGCGAGTGCCGTCCGAGCGGGTGGAAGGAGGTGCCGGCGAAGGTGAAGCTCAAGGAGGGGACGTTCGACGGGTTCAAGCTGGAGTCGCACGGCAAGGCGCCGTGGCGGATCGAGAAGGCGGACTGCAAGGTGACACTGAAGAACATGACGTTGAGGCGCGGCACCGTGGTCGGCCCGGACGGCAGGGCGGCAGGCGAGGCGACGGTGAACCTCATGCGCAACGGGTGGCTGACGCTGACGTTCCCGCCGGAGGCGCTGTATGTGGTGTTGCGGGAGTGACCCGCGAGGGGGGCGTGGATGGACGAACTGATCAGGCGACTGGATGCGTGGCTCAGACGCCATCGCCCGGACTTCTACGCCACCCTCCTCCCAGGGCTGCGGCCTTCGGAGCTGAACGCCTTCGCGAAGGCGGTAGCCGTGAGGTTGCCGGAGCAATTCCGGCAGCTCTACTCCTGGCGGAACGGCCAATCATCGGACGACTCAAGGACGTTCCTGGATGGCAACACATGGTTGAATCTCGCGGCGGTCCGGAGCGAATGGGTGTTGCTCAGCGAGATCCGTCAGGAGATCATCGAGGACGGAGATTTAAACGATGATACATGGTTCCGCCCGACTTGGCTCCCGTTCCTTGACAGCGGCGGAGGTGATGACCTGTGCGTCGATGTGGGTGGATCGTTCGGCGGGACGCCGGGGCAATTGATCCCCTTCAGCCACGAAGGCGACAACCGGGTCATCGAGTATCCGAGCCTGGAGCGTTGGCTCGGCATCGTGGTCGAGTCATTGGAGGCCGGCCTGTGGCGTGAGGTGGAGGGCCATCTGACCCCCGCCAATGAGGCCAAGCTCAAGAAGTTCATCAAGGCCCGTAACCCCGGCTACCCGATCATCGCCGATGACAACCAGTTGTTGGCCGCGCCGAAGATCCCCCTCGATCCCCCAGATGAGGCCGGTGGGTGAAGCCGCTCCCGACGCCCCGCCGCTGACAACAGCCGTTGCACCGCCGATGCGCCAAGGGGTAGAATGGCAGGCATGAAGACGCAGATCCACCTGACCCCGGCCCTCGACGGCACCCCCATCGAGCTGGACGACTTCCTGTCGGCCAGCGGTGAGGAGGGGCACCGCTACGAGATCATCGACGGGAGGCTGGCCGTGTCACCTCTCGCCGGGAGGCCGCACGAGGATCTGATCTACTGGATCGTCGAGTGCCTCCGGGACTACGCCCGGATGCGGCCGACCATCCTCCAACGGGTCATGGCCCCCGCGCGCGTGTTCGTGCCGGGGGGCGAGGGGCGCGTCACCGCCCCCGAGCCGGACATCGCGTGCTACCGTGTCTACCCCGGCGGGCCCTTCGTCCGCCGCGACTGGCGGGATGCGTCACCGCTCATCGTGGTCGAGGTGCTGTCCGCCGACACGGCCGAGAAGGACCTCGTCCGCAACCGGCGGCTTTATCTGCGTGTGCCGAGCATCGAGGAATACTGGATGCTCGACCCGCGTGAGTCGCCGGACGAGCCGTCGCTGACGATCCTGCGCCGCCGAGGCCGCCGCTGGGCGCCTGCCATCCACGTCCCGGCGGGCGGCACGGTCACGTCGGCGGCCCTGCCGGGCTTCTCCCTCGTCCTCGACCCGCCCGAGGAGAGGATCGCTCCGCCCACGGGGCCCTACGCATCGGCCCGCCAGACCAGCCGGCCCAGGTCCAGGACGAACGCCTCGCCGTTGTCGCGGTGATGTTCGCCTCCGCCGTCCTTGCCCGGCTCAGCCACCTTACCACCCCAGACGCGGATGCCGCCCGGCATCGCCGCCGCCTTGTGCTCGTAGATCCACCCCGGCGCCGCGCCGCTGGTTTGTACGCGCACCATGCGGAACGTGTCGAGATCCAGCCGGTGGACCGGCGTCTCGCCGAAGCGGCGCGTCCCCTGATAACCGAGCGAGCCGATGATCCACACGGAGCCGCCCACCCGCGTGGCCGAGTGGAAGTCCGTCGGCGGGAACACGTCCTCCGGGTAGCCGAGGATCGTTACGGAGCCGTCGGGGGCGAAGACGAACACGTCGTTGTAGATGCAGAAATCGGGGTCGTAGAAGTCCTCATGCTCGCCCCCGATGAGGACCGCCCCGCCGTCGGGCAGCAACGTGAGCGACTGGCCGAAGCGATCCGCGCACCACACCGGGCCGGCCACCTCGTCGAACGGCGATGCCTCGAATCGGCTCCGCGCCGTGTAGGCATTCAGCCCGGAGCGGGCCATCGCTTCCCAGAAGGGTACGTTCATCCGCGTCGGGTTACTCGCCCCGAAGGTGCGGCCCCGGCCGGCCCGGAACTGCTCGGGTGTCACCCCCGCCAGCGGTTCGGCGGACGTGGTCAGCCCCAGGAGGAGGTTCAGGCCGTGCCGGCCCATGGCGGCAGGGTCCGCCCCGGCGGCGAGGAGGCGCTGGATCATGGCGCGGGAACGGGCGCTCCCGATATGATCCTCTACCGCCGCCCCCGCCCCCAGCAGGACCTCGACGCATTCCACCTCGTCGTTCGAGACGGCCAGGCCGAACGGCAATTCGCCGAGGTCGTCGCCCTGGCGGAGGTCGGCGCCTCGCTCCAGCAGCCAGCGAGCCATCGCGGGGTGGCCTCCCTGCACCGCGTAGCTGAGCGGCGGGCAGCCGCATCGCCCGCGGGCATCCGCCTTCGCCCCGCTTTCCAGCAGGAGCGCGGCCTTCGGGATGTCGCCGGCCAGCACCGCGAGGAGGAACGGCGTCCGCTCCCAGGAATCCAGCGCTTCCAGGTCCGCGCCGAGGGACGCGCGCACGTCGTCGAGGGAACCGAGGGCGGCCGCCGCGTGCAGGGCCGTCCACCCGAGATGACGACGATCCGCGCCCGCCTCCAGCAGCAGCCGCACGCCGTCGAACCGCCCTAGACGCGACAACACGCTCAGGCCGGACTCGCCGTAGTTGCTGACCCCGGACAGCTCGACGCCCTGGCCGATGAGGAGCCGCAGCATGGCCAGGAGCGTCTCCTCGGGGCCGTGTACGGCATCGATGAGTGCGTCGTATCCGTTCTCGGTCCGATAGCGGATGTCCGCGCCGGCCGCGACGAGGGCCGAGACACGCCCCAGCTCGCCCCCCTTCAGTACGTCACGTAGCTCGGCCGGGTCGCTCATGCGCTTCACTTCTCCGGCGGGAAGACCTCGTCGAGGCCGACCTCCCACTGGCCGATGCCCACGCTCACGACCACGATGTTCTTGCGGAAGTCGGCCCGCACCACCTTGCCCGGCTTGCCGAACTTCGGCACGTCCACCACGTCGCCCGGCACCAGGCGCTGCCGCATCTCGCGCAGGGCGGCCTCCGCCGCGGCCTTCTTCTGCAAGGCGTCCTGCTGACGCCGCAGCTCCTCGGCCTCCTTCTCCGCCTCGTGCTGCCGCGCCATCGCGTCGGCCCTGGCGCGCTCGGCCTCCTCACGCATCTTCTGGAGCTGGGCCATCTCCGGGGCCCGCTTCTGCTTGCGCCGCAGGTATTTCGCCGCCCGGTTCAGCAGGCCCTTCGGCAGCTTGAGGCGTTTGGCGATCCGCAGGGCGTTGCTCATGCCGAACTGGCCGATCTCCAGGACGTAGGTGGGGCGGAGCGTCTCGAGCGAAAACTGAACGGCCCCGTTCTCGGCCCGCTCGTTGTTGAAGGCGTAGGTCTTCAGGTCGCCCAGGTGCGTCGTCACCATCGCCCGGCAGCGTAACGTGTCCAGCTCGTCGAGGATGGCCCGGCCCAGGGCGGCGCCCTCGGTGGGGTCCGTGCCGGCGCCCATCTCGTCGAGGAGGACGAGACAGCCCTCGTCGGCGTTTCTCAGGATGTGGCCGATGCGTGTGATGTGGGAGGAGAAGGTGCTGAGGGATTGCTCGATGGATTGCTCGTCGCCGATGTCCGCCAGGATGTCGCGCCACACCGGGACGTTGGAGCCCTCGCCGGCGGGGACGTGCATGCCGGACATCGCCATCACCGACAGCAGGCCGGCCGTCTTGAGGCACACCGTCTTCCCGCCGGTGTTCGGGCCGGTGATGATGAGCATGTTGAAGCCGAGGCCGAGGCGCACGTCGATGGGGACGACCTCGTGCTTCTCGCCCGTCTCGTTGGATTTCTCGCGGAAGAGGTGTTCGAGGATGGGGTGGCGGGCCTGCCGCAGCCAGACCTTGCCTTCGGTGTTGATGTCGGGGGGGAAGTGGCGGAAGTCGCGGGAGTAGCGGGCCTTGGACGTGATCAGGTCGAGCTTGGCGAGGACTTCGACGGCGTGGGCCAGGGGTTTGGCCACGCGGCCCACCTCACCGGAAAGGCGGCGGAGGATGCGGCGTATCTCGCGGTCCTCCTCGCCTTTGAGCACCACGCGCTCGGCGCTCAGTGCGGCCACGCCGGCGGGCTCGATGAAGACCGTCTCGCCGGTCGACGAGGTGCGGTGGACGACGCCCTGGATCTTGGTCCGGTGATTGACGGCCACCGGCAGGACGTAGTGGTCGCCGGAGACGGTGGCGTTGGGGTAGCGGAGGATGTCGCGGATGCGTGGGTCGCGGAGGAGGCGTTGGATGACCTGCTGGACCCTGTCATCGACGGCGGTGAGCTTCTGGCGGACGAGGGCCAGCTCGCGGCTGGCCATGTCGAGGACGTGGCCGCGGCCGTCGATGCAGCCGGAGATGGTGCGTGCGACGGCGCCCATGTCCTCGATGGAGGAGAGCATCTCGGTGAGCCGGGGCTGGCGCGACGAGAGACGCATGCGGTAGCGGTAGACGTGGCCGGTGCAGTTGAGGGTGTCGGCGACCTCGAGGAGCTGGTCGGCGGTGAGCTGGACGCCGATGGCGGCGCGTTTGACGGTGAGGCGGATGTCGTGCAGGCCGGCGAAGGGGGGCGCGAGGCCCTCGGCGAGGGCGTCGGCCATCTCGGTGACGAGGGCGATCTCGGCGCGGATGCGCTCGGGGTCGCGCAGGGGCTCGAGGGCGCGGGCCAGCTCCTTGCCGAGCGAGGAGGCGGCGTGATTGGCCACCAGCTCGCGGACCCTGGTGAAATCGAGCAGCTCTAGTGTGTGAGCGTCCATCGTCCCCTTCACCCGTGACTCAACCCAGACAGCGGGGCCCGCCCGAGGGTTCGGGGTATTGTAGGGCTTCGCGGGCTGTGAGCTGTGAGCCCGGAACCCATGGCTCGCAAAGCCTCGCACATGGGCTACAAGAAACAGCCGTCGCCGCAGCGGCTCCAACAGCCGGGGCGGGTTGTCGAGATGTCGATGAGCGGCCAGGAATGTCCTTGACGGGCGCGCGGCGGTGCTGTGTGATAGCAGACGTGGTCTGCGCTGCTCATCTCGTTCGGCTGCGGAGGGGTGATGCTCGTCGATGGACTCTTGATCCCACCCCTGCTCGAGGCGATGTTGGCAGAGGGCCGATGGCCGCGCACGGCAGACGAGGCAACGAGGCAGAACCTTCACTCGCGCGTGCCCGAGGACCGGAACCGAGCTCTTCGCCGCATCTACCTGTACGCGCCGCCGTTTCACACGGTCGCGCGGATTGCGGCTGGCGGCGGCCGGGACTTCTACGCCCAGTACGGCGTGCTGCACGAGCTGGTGCCCGAGGCGTCGGTGGAGATCGGAGACTTCGGCCTTGGTTCCGACACGCCTATCCTCCTTGACTACCGAGCCGACGCACAAGAGCCGCGGGTGATCCAATTGGAGTGGGGCCGCCACGGCGAAGCAAACTCCTGGGTCATCCTGGCTACCACATTTGCTGAGTTCGTTGAGTTGCTCGGACTGTAGGCCGGAAGGGCACGCCGACCAGGGACGTTCTGATGGGTGACGGCGCGATGTGGTAGGCCCGTCGCCTGTTGCGGCTTGTATCCTGGCCTCGCCCCCTCGGTACAATGCCGACATGAACGGCATCCCCGACATCCTCGTCATCGGCGGCGGCGTCATCGGCCTGACCACGGCGTACCACCTGGCCGGCGGGGGCGTGCGCGTCGCCGTCGTGGACCAGGGCGGCATGGGAGAGCAGGCGTCGTGGGCGGGCGCCGGCATCCTCCCCGACGCCGACCCGGAATTGGCCCCGACGCCCGTCGCGCGGCTCAAGGCCCTCAGCGTGAGGCTGTTCCCCGAGCTGTCGGCACGGCTGATGGAAGAGACGGGGATCGACAACGGGTATCGGGTGTGCGGCGGGGTCGAGCTGCCGGAGCCGGGACAGCCGCCGGGGGCGTTGCCGACGGAGGAGTGGCACGGGCCGGGGGCGGCGTGCGAGATGCTGTCGTCCTGGCTGTTCCTCGAGGTGACGGAGGGCTTCGTTGGGCCGCAGGTGATCGGGGCGTATCTGCCGGGGATGGCCCAGGTGCGCAACCCGTGGCACCTGCGGGCGTTGGAGGCGGCGTGCGGCAAACGCGGGGTGACGCTGACGCCGGGCTGGCCGGTGCGTGGCTTCGAGCGTGACGGCGGGCGTGTCCTGGCGGCACTGGGGGACAGGGGACGCATCGAGGCGGGCGCGTTCCTCGTCAGCGGCGGGGCGTGGGCGGGGCAGTTGCTGGCGACGGTGGGCATCGCTCTGCCGATCCGCCCGGTGCGCGGGCAGATGTTGTTACTCAGGATGAGCCCCGGCAGGCGGCCCATCGTGCTGCGGGGGAAACGCTACATCGTGCCGCGTGAGGACGGGATGATCCTCGTCGGCTCGACGGAGGAGGAGGCCGGGTTCGACGCCACGACGACGGACGAGGCGCTCGCCGGCCTGCGCGAGTTCGCGCGGGAGGTCAACCCGCACCTCGGAGATGCGCCGCGGGAGAAGGCGTGGGCGGGGCTGCGGCCGGCGTCGGCGGACGGGCTGCCGTACCTGGGGGCGGTGCCGGGGTACGGGAATCTGCACGTCGCGGCGGGGCACTTCCGCGCCGGGCTCCTGCTGTCTCCGGTCACCGGCGAGGTGATGGCGCGGCACCTCCTGGGGCGCGACGCGGGGGTCGATCTGAGGCCGTTCGCGGCCGGGCGGTGTCGGCTCCGCGTCGTCAGTGCTTGACGAGGCTGATGATGATCTCGGTCACGATCAGCAGCACGACCAGCACCTCCAGGAATTCGCTGCGGAAGTGGGCGGCGTGGTCGCTGATGACCTCGTAGATGCCCTCCAGCACCTCCAGCTTGCGCTGGATGCCGCGCTCCCACTCCGGCAGATGCAGGCGTGTGGCCAGCAGGCGGTACAGGCGCGAGATGTACTGGTCGCCGACCAACTTCAGCACGTTGCCGGTACGCTCGAACAGGCCGTTCGCCTCCACCTTCAGCTCGCCCGCCTCGCGCATGGCGCTGTTGGGGCCGAAGAGGGGCCAGGAGCGCGACCCGCCGCGTAGCAGCTCATCCGCCCGTGCGAGGACGGCGTCGAGACGCGCGTCGATGTGCCGATATTCGAGCAATTGAAGGTTGGCGAACTCGACGGCCTGGAGGGTCTCGGCGCTCTCCGCCTCGCGGTCGATCAGCACGGCCGCGGCCCAGTCCGGCAGGAACAGGTCGGATTGGCCGTAGCGCAGCCGCAGCTTGAGGGCCTCGGCCACCTCCTCGTCGCACAGCGGCTCGTCCTCCAGCCGCACCAGGCCGGCGAGCCAGGCGCCGTCGCGGGAGAGGAGGGCGGCGGGGTCGAGGCCGGCGCCCGAGTCGAACTGGAAGACGAAGTACTCCTCCCACAGCGATTCGGGCCAGTCGGGCTTCGTGATCGCCGGCTTCAGCTTGTGGAACAGCGGCTCCATCACCTCGCGGGCCGTCCGCACGATGCCCGCGGCCACGGGCGGCTCGGCGATGCGGGCGGCCAGGTCGGCGACGCCGGCGCGTGTCGAGGAGAATGGCAGGGACAGGGCGACGGAGACGCCGCCGAAGTCGAAGACCGTGGCCTCGGCGGAGCGGATGGGCGTGCCGTCCAGGCCGGGCATGGAGATGGCGACGGGGCCGAGGGGGAAGCGCAGGGGCGGGCGGTGGTAGGCGATGCTGGCGGGGGTGCGCGGGCGGCGTGCCATGTCGAGGACGACCCCCGCCCCCTGCTGCTTGGCCTGGACGAGGTCGATCTCCTCGCCCCAGTCGAAGGCCACGAAGACGTTCAGCTTACCGCCGAGCGGGGCCTCCGCGTGGCGGGTGGTGTCGGCGTCGGACATGGGGGCATGATATCAGACGGGGCGGGCCGCGTGGGCCCGCCCCGCCGCGTCAGGCGGGCGGCAGATCCTTGCGGCTGATGCCGCCGACGAGGAACGCCACCAGGAACATCCCGGCGAAGACGAGGGCCAGGACACGCGCGATCCATGCCGAATCGGCCGCGATGCCGGTGAAGCCGAAGATGGCCGCGATCAGGGCGAAGATCAGGAAGGCGAAGGCGGCACGCAACATGGGGAGGCTCCGGAGGTTGGGGGCGAGCAGGGCGTGAGAACCCACAGCAACCGGCGTGCCGGGAGGCCCGGCGGGGGTCCGGGCGAATCGCAGGCCCCACGCCGTAATCCCGAATCGTCCTGGCCTCCCTCGGCGTGTGCGCGTACTCTCTTCCGGGGAGAGCCCGTCGGGGAGGCGGCCATGTCGGACGAAGGCTCCGTCACCCGCTGGATCGGGTCGGCCAAGGGGGGGGACCCGGCGGCGGCCCAGAAGCTGTGGGAGGCGTATTTCCAGAAGATGGTGCGTCTCGCCCAGGCCCGGCTACGCGGGGGCAGCCGCCGCGTGGCGGACGAGGAGGACGCCGCCCTGAGCGCGTTCGACAGCTTCGTCCGAGGGGCGGCGGCGGGGCGGTTCCCGCGCCTGCATGACCGCGACGACCTGTGGCGCCTGCTCGTGGTGCTGACCACCCGAAAGGCCATCGACCAGGTGCAGCACGAGCGGCGGCTGAAACGCGGCGGCGGCCTGGTGGCCGGGCAGGGCGGCGAAGAAGAAGACCTCCTGGAGCGGGCGATCAGTGCCGAGCCGACGGCCGAGCAGGCGGCCGGCCTGGCGGAGGATGTGGGGCGTCTGCTGGGGATGCTGGGCGACCCGGAGCTGCGGCTCCTGGCCCTGTTGAAGCTCGAAGGGTTCACCAACGAGGAGGCGGCCCAGAGGCTCGGCTGCGCCCGCGTCACCGTGCAGCGCATGCTCGCGATCATCCGGCAGGCCTGGGCCGCGGAGGTCGGCCCATGAGCGGCCTGGAGGCCTCGCGGCGCGTGCACGAGCTGTGCCGGCGGTTCGAGCGGATGTGGCGTGACGGCGGACGGCCGGTGCCGGCGGATTTCGTCGCCGAGGCCCCCGCCGAGCTCCGCGCCGCCCTCGCGGAGGAGCTGCGGGCCCTGGTGGCGGAGCTGGAGGGCGAGGCCGGCGGGCCCCCGCCGGGGGCGACGCCCGTGACCCCGGCGTTCCGGCGCGTCCGGGCGGGGGGCGGCGAGGACGGCCCGCCCAGGAGGCTGGCCGGCTGTGACGTGGTCGGCGTCCTCGGGCGCGGGGGCATGGGCGTCGTCTACAAGGGCTGGCAGCGAGAGCTGAAGCGGTTCGTCGCCTTGAAGGTCATCCGCGACGCGCGGCTGGCCGGCCCCGAGGACCTCCTGCGCTTCCGCCGCGAGGCCGAGGCCGCCGCGCGTCTGGCGCACGAGCACATCGTCCGCATCCACGGCGTGGGCGAGCACGAGGGGCTGCCGGTGCTGTGCCTGGAGTACGTCTCCGGCGGGAGCCTGGCGGAGCACCTCCGCGGCAGGCCGCAGGCGGCGGAGGCGGCGGCGCGTCTGGTGGAGACGCTGGCGCGGGCGATGGAACACGCCCACCGGCAGGGGGTGATCCACCGCGACCTCAAGCCCGCCAACGTGCTGCTGCGGCCCCCGGACGGGGCGGCGGCGGACGCCCCCTCCCCCTGGCACGTGTGCTCGCCGATGGTCAGCGACTTCGGCCTGGCCCGCAGCCTCGGCTCCGACGCCGGCCTCACGGGGGGCCGGGTGGCGGGGACGCCGAGTTACATGGCCCCCGAGCAGGCGGGCGGGCGATCGGCGGAGATCGGCCCGGCCACGGACGTATACGCGCTGGGGGCGATCCTGTACGAGATGCTCACCGGGGGGCCGCCCTTCCGCGGGGAGGACGTGGCCCAGACGTTGACGCAGGTCCTGATGGCCGACCCCGTGCCGCCGTCGCGGCTGCGGCCGGTGCCGGCGGACCTGGAGACGATCTGCCTGAAGTGCCTGGGCAAGGAGCCCGGCGGCAGGTACAGCAGCGCCGCCGCCCTGGCGGATGACCTGCGGGCGTACCAGGAGGGCAGGCCGATCCGCGCGCGGCCCACGCCGTGGTGGGAGCACCTGACGCGGGCGGCGAGGCGGCACCCGCTCGTGGCCGCCCTGATCCTGGTGGCCGCGGGGGGCCTCGCGGGGGGGGCCGGCCTGGCGGCCTGGCAGGCGGGGCGGGCGGAGCAGGCCCGCGGCCTGGCGGTCCGGGAGCGGGCGCGGGCCGAGGCGCGGCAGGCGCGTCTGGAGGTGGACCTCGCCCTCGGCCTGTGCGAGGCGGGCGAGGTGCGCCAGGGCCTCGCCGGGCTGGCCCGCGGCCTGCTCATCGCCGAGGGAGCCGGGGCGGACGAGCTGGTGCGGCCGATCCGCGTGAACCTGGCGTCCTGGCGGACGCAGCTGGCCCGCCCCGCCGGCACGCGCGGCCACGCCGGCCGGGTGATGGCGACGGCCCCGTGGGAGCTGATCCTGGGCGAACGCCTCGGCAAGCCGCAGCTGCGTACCCTGGCGGTGTGCCCGCGGACGGGCCGCCTCGCCACCGGCGGGGAGATGGCGCTGGTGCAGATGTGGGGGCGGGCGGGCGGCCCCCTGCACGCGCCGCTGCCGGCGGACGCGTGGTTCGGCCTGAGCTGGATGACGGTGTTGTCGCTGGCCTTCAGCCCGGACGGCGGGACGCTGGCGGCGGGCAACACAGGGGGCGAGATCCATCGGTGGTCCGTCGCCACGGGGCGGGCGCTGCCGGGGCCGATCCGGCACGGCACCCTGGACATCTGGGCGCTGGCCTTCAGCCCGGACGGCAGGCTCCTCGCCTCGGGCGGGGGCGACGGGCGGGTCGCCCTGTGGGACGCCGCCACGGGGGAGGCGGCCCGGCCCCGGATCGACACGGGGGCGAAGAGCCCCGTGCACGCGCTGGCCTTCGACCCCAAGGGGACCACCCTGGCGAGCGGAACGCGGAACGGGTGGGTGCACCTGTGGGACGTCGCGGCCGGGAGGGCACGCACGCCGCCGGTGCAGGTGCCGGGCGGGGGGGCCCACACGCTGGCCATCAGCCCCGACGGCGGGACGCTGTTGGTGGGCGGGGCGCGGTCGGCGCGCTTCTACGAGCTGCCGGGCCTGACGCCGCTGGAGCCGGCCCTGGGGCACCTCGCGCGTGTGGACGGGGCGGCGTTCAGCCCCGACGGCGGGGTGGCGGTGACGGCGGACCACGACGGATGGGTGCGCTTCTGGCGGACGGCGACGCGGGAGCCGCTGGGCGAGACGCTGCGGCTGCCGACGCGTGTCAACGAGACGGCATTCCTGCCCGGCTCGCGGCAGGTGGCCGTCGCCGCCCACCGGGGGGAGGCTAGCCTGTGGGAGGCGCCGGAGGACCGGGCCGTGGGCACGCCCCGCGACCACCGGCAGCCGGTGCACGGCTTCCAGATCCTCGCCGACGGGCGGGTGCTGTCCGTCAGCGGGAACCGCCTCCTGCTGGGGCGGGGCGATGAGGTGCGGCGGCTGCCCGCCAGCCGACGCGGGCCGCGGCGGGCGGCCTCGCTGAGCGGCGACGGCAGGTGGCTGGCGTCCTGCATCTGGAACCGGTCGGAGGTCGAGGTTCATCCCGCCGACGACCCCGCCGACCCGCTGCTCCTGCCGCACGATCAGCCGGTGACGCGCGTGGAGCACGTCGGCGGGCGCCTGCTGACCCTCACCGCGGACGACGCGACGAGGCCGTTCGGCCTCACCTGCTGGGATCCGGGCGCCGCGGCGAAGAGGCGATACTTCGTGCCCGGCGCGACGTGCTTCGCCGTGTCGCCGGACGGCCGGCGGCTGGCCGTGGGGGGCAAGGGGCGGGTGTGGGTCTGCCGGCTGGAGACGGGCGAGGCGGAGGGGCCGGAGTCGGCCTACCCCGACACGGTGAGGGCCGTCGCGTGGTCGGCGGACGGGGGGAGGGTGGTGGCGGGCTGCGGCGACGGGACGATCCGGGTGTCGCCGGTGGGCGGCGGGCCGGGGGGGCCGGCGTTCGCCCACCGCGCCTGGGTCCGCTCGGCCGCGTTCAGCCCGGACGGGAACGTGGTGCTGGCGGGGTCGGCGGACGGGGCCGCCCGGTTCTGGGATTGGCGGACGGGCGTCCCCCTGGGGCCGCCGCTGCGGCACGGCGCGGCGGTCAACCAGGTGGGGTTCGCGGGGGGCGAGGCGGTCACCTGCTCGGACAACGGGCTTGTGCAGCGCTGGCGTCCGCCCGAGCCGCCCCTGGAAGGCCCCCCGGACGCGGCGGGGGATGGGTGATCAGGGCTTGAGGCCGAGGCCCTTCATCGCCTGTTCGGACCGGGCCCACGCCGGCAGCTCGGCGACCACGGTGCTGGCCTCCAGACGCTTCGCCGCCGCGAAGCCGCGCTCGCGGAAGTCTCCCAGGCGGAGGAAGACGGGCTTGCCGCCGTTGTTGACGTCCAGCATGTCGGGGCGGATGACGGCGTTCCACGGCAGCAGCCTGGCGTTGCGGACGAAGTGCAGCATCTCGTCGGCCGAGGGCCTGTAGTGGCCGCTCTTGGCGGTGATCATCTTGACGACGCCGTGATCGACGACGATCTCCCCGGCGGCCTTCACGGCGCCGCCGCTGAGGAAGCTCGAGTGGTGGAAGCGATCGACCTTGTGGGTGCCGGCGTAGATCTCGCCCGTCGGGGCGACGACGTAGATCGCCCAGCCCTTGCCCGAGAAATGGGTCTCGGTCTTCTCGGTGGAGAAGTCCTCGCCGTCGGACGTGCGGAGCACGGCCTTGTTGTCGAATTCGATGCGGAACTTCTCACGCTCCGCCGCCGACAGGTACTGCACCGAGTCCGTGCTGCGGTAGCTGCCGAGGTACGCCCAGAACGACTGCTTGGTGCTGATCGCGGTCGGATCCTTGCACCACACCTCGAACATCTGCGAGAGGTAGGAGGCCGGGCGGTGGTACTGGTCGATCGCCTCGAGCCAGTAGCAGTGGGCCTTGTTGGTGACCGTGCGGAAATCGGCCGGGCCCTTCAGGAGCTTTCCGCCCTGCGCGACCAGCTCGCGGCCCACCTGGTCGAGGATGTCCTTCATGCCGTCCCAGCGGGCCTTGTTCTTGTCTTTGGGCTGCGGCGGCTTGCTGGTGAGGTAATCGCCCACCGCGCGGACGAGATCGTTGAGGGTGGCGAGGCAGGCCTTGTCGTTGCCCGCGCTGAGCTGCTGGTTGTTGTACTGGCAGACCAGGCCCATCGCACGGGAGAGCAACTGGTTCTTCGTCTGGATCACCTCGAGCCTCACATTGATCCTCATCGCGGTCCGCCCCTTCTTAAGAGTGAAGTCCGTTGGCCGGGTCGACGCGGCGGGCCGCCCGGCACCCGGGCGGCGTCGCGTCGACAACAGGCTCTCCACGGGGGCCCTCCCGGATGTATCAGCCGAGCGCGGATTTCTCTCGCGGCGAAGGGCCGGCCAAGATCAGCGCCGGCACCCGCGCGCCGGCTGGGACCCGGGGGAGGGCCGCTCCCTACAATGAGCGTGACAGGACGCACCAGGGGGAGACGGACATGCAGGGGCGGTACGACGCGATCATCATCGGCGGCGGGCACAACGGGTTGGTGACCGCCTGCTACCTCGCGAAGGCGAAGAGGCGGGTGCTGGTTCTGGAGCGCCGCCACGTCCTGGGCGGCGCCTGCGTGACCGAGGAGGACACCTTCCCCGGCTTCAAGGTGTCCACCTGCGCCTACGTCAACTCGCTCTTCCGCCCGGAGATCATCAAGGAGCTGCGCCTCGCCGACCACGGCTTCGTGCAACTGGAGCGTCTGCCCGCCTCATTCTCGGCGTTCCCCGACGGGCGCTATCTGATGATGGGGGGCGACAAGGAGCTGACGCACCGCGAGATCAGCAAGTTCAGCAAGAAGGACGCCGAGGCGTACCCCAAGTACGAGGAGATGCTCGAACGCGTCGCCAAGGTCCTGGAGCCGACGCTGATCCAGAAGCCGGCGAACCTCCTCAACCCGTCGTGGTTCGGCGACATCCCGCGGCTGATCGGCCTGGCGCTGGGCTTCCAGCGCATGGGGCCGAAGATGTCGGAGGCCGTGGAGATCCTCACGGGGGCGGCCCGGCCAATCCTGGACCGCTGGTTCGAGAGCGAGCAGCTCAAGGCGACCATCGCCACCGACGCCATCATCGGCGCGTTCGCGTCGCCGAGCATGCCGGGGACGGCGTATGTGCTGTTCCACCACGTCATGGGGGAGACGAACGGCAAGAAGGGCGTGTGGGCGTACGTGAAGGGCGGCATGGGCGGGCTGTCGAACGCCCTGGCGAGCGTGGCACGCGGCCTGGGCGCCGAGATCAAGACGAGCGCCGCGGTGAAGCAGATCACGGTGCGCGACGGGCGGGCGACGGGCGTCGTGCTGATGAACGGCGACGAGTACACGGCCCCGGTGATCGCGAGCAGCGCCGACTGCAACGTGACGTTCACGAAGTTGATGGACCCGCGCGTCCTGCCGTCGGAGTTCGCCGAGGCGATCTCGCGGATCAGTTACGACAGCGCGAGCCTGAAGATCAACGTGGCCCTGGAGCGTCTGCCGAGCTTCACGGCGCTGCCGGGCCACGAGCCGGGGCCGCAGCACCGTGGGACGGTCCACCTGTGCCCGGATCAGGACTACATCGAGCGGGCGTATGACGACGCCAAGTACGGCAGGCCGTCGAAGGACCCGATCCTGGAGTGCACGATGGCGTCGGCGGTGGACCCGACGGTGGCGCCGCCGGGCAAGCACCTGATGTCGATGTTCATCCAGTACGCGCCGTACAAGTTGAAGGAGGGCACCTGGGACACGGAGAAGGACGCCTTCGCCGACCGGTGCTTCGACATCCTGGAGGGGTACGCGCCGGGGTTCAAGTCGTCGGTGATCGCGCGGCAGATCGTGACGCCTTTGGACCTCGAAAGGACGTTCGGGCTGACGGGTGGGAACATCTTCCAGGGGGCGATGGCGCTGAACCAGCTCTTCGTGATGCGTCCGGTGGTGGGGTGGGCGGGGTACACGACGCCGGTCAAGGGCCTGTACCTGTGCGGCGCCGCGGCGCACCCCGGCGGAGGCGTGATCGGGGCGGCGGGTTGGAACGCGGCGCGGGTGATTTTGGGGAAGATGTGATGGGGCCGTGTCTGCGTCACGACAGGCTGACACCCCGTAGGACCAAGTCAGCCCCCACCTCGACCGTGACGAGATGCCCCCCGAAGACCTCGCCGACGACGTAGTTGAACTCGACGGGGACTAGGTCACTTTCGCGGATGATGACACCGTCGAGGAGCAGCAAGGCCGTCAGGTTCTCGGCGGTCGGTAAGGGGTCTTCGTCTCGCCTCCAGCCGTCATACAAGTCGATGAGCTCGGTTCGGATGGCCTAGGCGAGGATGCGACGCTCGTTGGCCATCGCCCAGGGGACGAGCCGTGCGGCCTGCGAGAGGAAGGCATGCCGTCCGGCGTCCCCCGGTTCGATCAACACCGCGATGGACGCGCCGCAGGCGAGACGGCGTTCCCCCTTCCACCAGGAATGAGCCTCGCTCCAGACGAGCAGACCTAAGTCGGGATGCGACAGGCGGTCAGCGTCGTCGGACATCGTCCGTACTCCACGACATGACTCGCCGCCCGACGGCGTGTCAGCGGCTCATATTACAGGGAGGCGCAAGCAGGCGGTTGGCGGTTTCGTCGGGATGGCGAGGCGAGTACCTTGTGGTAGGATGGGGTGAAGGAGGAGGGCCGATCCATGTCACTCGCGGAGCTGCTGCCGGCCGTCGAAGCGTTGACGCGCGACGAGAAGTTGGAGCTTGTCAGGATCGTGAACGCCGGGTTGGACAAGGACGTGACCGCCCTGCTTCTGGAGCCGGGCGTCGTTCACCACGCCGGTTACGGGCTGCACGACGCCCACGAGGGCGCCGCCGCACTGATGCGGTTTCTGGATCAGGAGAAGGAGGGGAAGACCCCATGAACGGCGCCCAGCGCTTCCCCTACTCGCGGCGTGACCCCGCCGACCTGACACAGAGCCCGATGCCGTTCCTCCCGATCACGCTGCGCGGTGCGGCCACGACCCAGATCCAGGCGCTGGGACTGGTCGATTCAGGCGCGACGATGAACGTGATGCCCCACTCCCTCGGGCTCCAGCTCGGCTTCGTCTGGGAGGCCCAGACTGTCGTGGCTGCGCTGACCGGCAGCCTGGTCGCCGTGGAGACACGGGCCGTGGGGGTGGAGGCGGTGGTCGGTGGCTTCCCATCGGTCCGTCTGGCCTTCGGGTGGGCGAAGACCGATGACCCGATCCTACTCCTCGGGCAGTTGAACTTCCTTCTGGAGTTCGACGTGTGTTTCTTCCGCTCACGGTTGGCGTTCGAGGTCCGACCCAGGGCGTGACCCGGCACCCAGCCAGGGCCTGTACCTGTGCGGCGCGGCGGCGCACCCCGGCGGCGGCGTGATCGGCGCGGCGAACTGGACCGCGGCGCGGGTGATCCTGGGCATCACCCCGCCGCCTTCCGCGCCCCCTCGCACAGGTCGAGGCCGCCGTCCTCGCCGTCAGGCCGCGTAATGGCCACGCCGCGGCGGCGTTGTAGGGCAAGGCGTCCCTCACGCGCCCGCCGCCGCGCCGATACAATGCCATCTCGGCGTTGACCCGGCGGATGCGCTCCCACGCCACAGCCGAGGGCCGCCCCCTCACTTTGTACGCGAAGAATGTCGGGTATTGACACATGATCTATCTGGACAACGCGGCCACAAGCTTCCCCAAGCCGGAGGAGGTGTACCGCGCGATGGACGACTTCGCCCGCAACAGTCTCGGCAACCCCGGACGTAGCGGGCACAAGATGGCCAAGGCCGCCGAGGCCGTCGTCGAGGACTGCCGCCACCTCCTCAACCAGCTCCTCGGCGGGGCCGACGCCTCGCGCTGGGCGCTGACCCTCAACGGCACCGACGCCCTCAACATCGGCATCAAGGGCGTCGTGTCGCCTGGCGACCACGTCATCACCACCGACCTCGAACACAACTCCGTCAGCCGGCCCCTCCGCGCCCTGGAGCGGGACGGCGTCATCACCCTCACCCGCCTGCCGTCGTCCCCCGAAGGCGAGGTCACCGCCGACGACGTGAGGCGGGCGTTGCGGCCCGAGACGCGCCTCGTCGCCATGACGCACGCCAGCAACGTCCTCGGCACCGTGCAGCCGGCCAGCGAGATCGGCGCCGTGGTGCGCGGGCACGGGGGCCTCTTCCTCCTCGACGCGGCCCAGACGGCGGGCGTCATCCCCATCGACGCCGAGGCGATGTGCGTCGACCTGCTGGCGACGCCGGGGCACAAATCGCTCCTGGGGCCGACGGGCACCGGGGCGCTGTACGTCGGCGCGAGGGCCAAGCCCCGCGCCTGGCGCGAGGGCGGCACCGGCGGCGACAGCTTCAGCGAGACGCAGCCCCTCGACTACCCCTTCTTCCTCGAAGGCGGGACGCCCAACGTCGCCGGCCTCGCCGGATTGGCCGCCGGCATCCGCTGGGTGCAGGCCCGCGGCATCGGGGCCATCCACGCCCACGAGATGGCGTTGGCCCGCCGGCTGTGGGAGGGGCTGGACGTGCTCGGGTGGACGGTTCTGGGGCACCGCGACCCGGCGCGGCGTGTGGGGACGGTGAGCTTCCACCATGACATGCTGCCGGCGGACGTGGTCGGCGGCATCCTCGACGGCACGTTCGACATCGCCATCCGACCCGGCTTCCATTGCGCCCCGTACATCCACAAGGCGCTGGGGACGGAGGCGGCCGGCGCGGTGCGGGTAAGCCCCGGCCCGTTCAGCACCGAGGCGGACATCGACGCCCTGCTGGGCGCTCTGCGTGAGATCGGGGCCGAGGGGGGGCTGGCATGATCCGCGTCTTCCGCTGGGATCGGGCGAAGGCCGAGTGGGGCGGGGCGGAGGCCTTGCCGCGGTGTGGCGACGCCGCGCCCTGCATCTGGGTCGATCTGGAAGACCCAACAGAGGACGAGGAGCGCCGCGTCCTCAAGGAGTTCTTCCCCGTCCACACGCTGACGCTGGAGGACATGACGCGGCCACGGCGCGAGGACGGCGACCCGCACTTCCCCAAGGTGGAGGAGTTCCCGAATTACCTGTTCGTGATCGTCAACCCGCTGACGGCGCACGCGCGGCCAAAGCTGCTGGGCAAGGACGGCGGGCGCGACGTGCCGATGAACAGCCAGCTCAGCGCGGTGATGTCGCACACGGTGCTGGTGACGCACCACTGCGGGCCGTTGGCGAGCATCGACACGCTGCGCGGGCACCTGGAGAAGCACCCCGACCAGGGCGAGCGCGGGCCGGATTACCTCTTCCACCTCGTGCTGGACACGATGGTCGATGAGTACGTGCCGCTGCTCGACGAGGTCGACGTGGCCCTGGACGACCTGGAGGAGAAGATCTTCACCCGGCCGAAGCACGGGCTTCTGGCGCGGCTGCTGACGCTGAAGCGGAACATCATCATGCTCCGCAAGACGATGATCTACGAGCGCGAGGTGCTCGCCCGGATGTGCCGGGGCGAGTTCAAGCTCATCGAGCCGCGCGAGGTCGTGTACTACCGCAACGTCTACGACCACCTCATCCGCTTCACGGAGCTGATCGAGGCGTCACGCGAAATGGTCACCGACATGATGCAGACGCTGCTCGCATCGCAGTCGCACAAGCTCAACGAGGTCATGAAGGTCCTGACCATGATCTCGGTGACCATCCTGCCGATGTCCCTCATCGCCGGCATCTACGGCATGAACTTCGAGAAGAACGTGTGGCCGGACTTCAAGGAGAACCCCAACGGCTTCGTGATCGCGCTGGGGCTGATGGCGATGTCGGCGGCCGGGGCGTTCGGGCTGTTCAAGTGGATGAAGTGGCTGTGAGCGGCAGCCCGGGGCAAGGGCCGGGGGACAGGAACGACAGGGCCGCCGGGCACTCCTGTCCGGTGCCCGGCGGCGGTCCGCCGACCCGCCCCCGACCCCCGCGCCCCGCGCGGGACAATACTTGGTCTGTCGGCGGGCGTCTTTGTGACAGGGCGGGCGCGGGATTCCGGGGCGGTCACCCGCGCGGGTCGGCCACCCGGCCCATGAACAGGATGCTCCCCGTCCTCCTGTCGCGGATCAGGAACAGGAACGGCCTGTCGCCCTTGATCTCGGGCGGCAGCCCGCCGATGCCGCCGATGATGGTGGCAGCGGCCGCCTCCGCACCGTCCTCGTTGACCTCGATGGCCGCCTTGTGGACGGCCGGGCCGATGCAGAAGCCCTTGCTGCCCTCCAGGCCGGAGAAGTCCGCCGACGCGGGGTCGAACGCCTTCTTCATGCCCAGGGCCGCCAGCGGGTCGTTGAGGCGGCCGCCCCAGGTGAACTTGAAGCGTGGCAGCGTGACGTTCAGGCCGGGGAACGGCATGGCCTCCTTCAGCCACTCGGCGAGCTTCGCCGGGGTGAGGGCCTTCTCCAGGGCGGGCAGCCCGTCCACCTCGTCGGGGATCAGGACGACCATCGACACCTGGTCCCCGCGGAACGCCAGCTCGGCCCCGCGGCACTCGTCGCCCCAGAAGAAGGGGAACTCGCCCTTCTGGTACATCAGCGGCACCTTCACCTTCGTCTTCGCGTCGAGGTGGAAGTCGTCGGGCTTCGTCTCCTTCTTGTCGAACTTCCTCTTCCACTCGCCCTTGAAGTGGATGGCGTTGGCCAGCACGAGACGCGTGTCCTCGCGCAGGACGCCGGGCTTGAGGATCTCCTTGATCTTGTCGGCGGTGCGCTTCTCGACCCAGGCGTTGATGGCCTTGCGCGCCCCCTCCAGGTCGCCGACGAAGTCGGCCTCGTGCGTCGGCGCCCCGTAATGCTCCTTGTTGAGGGCCAGGTACTCAGGCTTGAACGGGTAACCCTTGTGCGTCCACAGGGCGTTGGCGATGGTGAGCTTGTGGCCGGCCTTCCTGTCGGCCGTGTCGAGGCCGCGGGCCAGGGCGCCCATCGCCGGGTGCAGGCGTTCCTGCGGCAGCGTGAGGCTCAGGGCCTTCGCCATCTCGTCGGCGGTGTCGCCCCTGGCCCCGGCGTGGGTCATGGCCAGGGCCGTCGAGATGCTGAACGGCGAGAAGAACAGGTTGCCCTTCTCCGCCTTGAGCTTGTCGTAGAGGGCGAAGGCGAAGGCGGTGTTGCCCTTCACGGCCGCCGCGAGGTCGGCCTTGCTGGGCGCCTTGACGGCGGCGGGCGGGCCGCCGGTCTTGGGCGTCGGCTTGCCCTCGGGGCCGGGCCTGGCCCACAGGAAGACGAGGCCCGCCCCGGAGAGGGCGGCGGCGAGGACCAGGCCGGCGGCGGTGAGCTTCTTGAGGAACATGGAACGGATGACTCCATCGGCGAGGGCGGCGGCGGGCCCGGCCAGCGAAGCGCCGGCCTTGACGGCCATGATTGTCGAGGACGTGAGGGCGGCTGGGGCCGCCAGGGCGGGCAGGGCGGCGGGCAGCGTCAGGCCGCGCCGCTCCAGGCGGACGCGGAGCATCTCGCGGGCGCGGGACATGCGTCCGGCGACGGTGCCGCGTGTCCAGCCGAGGAGGGCGGCGGCCTCGTCGTTGGTCTTGCCCTCCAGGTAGCACAGCACGAGGGGGGCGCGGTACTGCTCGGGCAGGCGGGACAGCTCCTCGTCCAGCACCTCGCGCAGGCCGATGTCGGGCGGCTCGCCGGCCTCGGGCGGGGCGTGGCGGGCCTCACGCTCCTTGCGGCCCCGCTCGGCAGTACGGGCGCGCAAGGCGACGCGGTAGGCGACGCCGTGCAGCCAGGAGGCGATGGACGACTGCTTGACGACGCCGGCCGCCTTGCGGACGAGGACGAGGAACGTCGCCTGGAAGGCGTCGTCGGCGTCCGCGGGCGACAGGACGCGTCGGCACACGCCCCAGACCATCGGCCCGTGCCGCTCCATCAGCAGCTCGAAGGCGACATGATCGCCCTCGTCGGCGAAGCGGCGCAGGAGCATGCCGTCGCCGGCGCCGTCGTCCTCCGGACGGGCCACGCGCGCGATCTGATCGACAAGCCGACCCAACGGTCCCTCGGCCATCGCCGTCCTCCGGCTCCTCCCCACGTCAAGATAGTGCGGCGGGGGCCGGGTTTGCTTACGGGATTTTCTCGCCCACGATCCGGACGGCCACGCGGAAGCCGATGTTGTCGGCCCGCGTGGCCGGCGCGGCGGGGTCGAACGCCGCCGACGTGCAGTGCGACGCCCCGGATCGCCACGACCCGCCGCGCATCACCGGGTCGCGCTTCTCGCCCGTGCCGGCGTCCTCGCGGCGGTCGGCGCACCACTCCCAGACGTTGCCGTACATGTCGTGCAGGCCCCAGGCGTTGGGCAGGAGCTTGCCGACGGGCCGCCGCCCCCGCCCCTTCTCCTCGTGCTTCGGGTTGGGGGTGTACGTCACGTTGAACCAGGTGTACTTCTCCTGCCCCTTCGCGTCGTCGCCGAAGTGGCGCGAGGTCCGCGTCCCGGCCCGGGCGGCCCACTCCCACTGCGCCTCCGTCGGCAGAGAGTAGACGCGGCCCGCCTTCTTCTCCTCGGGCCGCCCCGACAGCCACTTGCAGTACGCGACGGCGTCGTCCCAGGAGACATGCGCCGCCGGCCTGTCGTCGTTGAACTCCTTCGCGGAGCCGGGGACGGCGTGATCCTTCTTCCACAGGCGGTACTGGCCCATCGTCACCTCAGTGACGCCCAGGTGGAAGGGCTTCGCCAGGGTGACGTTCCAGGTGCTGCCGGGCGGCCCCATCGTGAAGCGTCCGCCGGGGATGAGGACGAGCTTCATCCCCGCGCCGTTGGTGAAAGCCTCTTCAAGGCCCCACGCCTTGGCCCACTCGGCGCGGAGCTTCAACGCCCGCGCCTCGTCGAATGGCGTCCGGATCATCGGGGCCGCCGGGTCGGCGGACAGGAGCAGCAGGACGAGGACACTCATCGTCACCCCAGGTCGCGGGCCTGCATCTTGCGTTCCTCGGCGAGGCGGCGGAGGGCGTCGAACTGAGGCCTCAGCACCAGCAGGAACACCACGCCGAGGGTCGTCCCCAGCACGCCGGGCAGCAGGAGCCCGTACCAGACACCGTAGGGCTGCCCCGTCGTCAGGGCCACCACGGCCGTCACCAGCAGGGCGGCGGAGCCGAGGAGCCAGACCCACAGCGAGGCGATCACCAGGCTCGGCCAGCGTTGTGCCAACAGGCCCGCCAGCGAGCCCCACACGCCGGCGAGCACGCCCAGCGCCGTCCCCGGCAGCCAGCCCCAGCGGATCGGATCGAACCACGGCTCGGCCATCGTCATTTCTCCTTCTTCTCGACGGAGGCGCGGTGGGCCGCGAGCAGATCGCGGGCCAGGGCCGCCGTCACCTTGCCGTCCGCCACCAGCACGCGCAGGCGGCGTTCGAACTCGTCGCGTGCGCCGGGCTCCTCGGCGGCCCGCACCTTGGCGATCAGGCGGTCGAGCCGGCCACGCAGCGTCGGGTACGACACGCCGTACCCCTCCGCCAGCTCCTTCAGCGACCCCGAGCAGAGCAGGAACCGCCGCAGGAATTGCACGTCGTCGTCGTCCAGCCCCGCCAGCCAGCCCGGCACGCGCTCCATCCCCCACCCCCATCCTGGTGTTCAATGAATCGCATCCTACCTTTCACTTCGTTCAAAGTCAACAAATCTTAGCCGGGGCTTGAGAAAATGAAAGCCGGGTTCTGGGGAGCCGCTCATCGCGGCGGCAGCGATGCGCGACATCCCGCGACGCGCTCCGTACAATCCCCCCGGAGGTGCGCGCGAGCCATGCCCTGGGCGATGTCACGCGAGGACGATTTCCTGCAAGCGATCCTGGCCGACCCGTCGGCGCAGGACACGTGGCACGTCCTCGCCGACTGGCTGGAGGAGAACGGCCTCGATGCCCGGGCCGAGCTGATGCGCCTGCAGGTGCGTCTGCGGGAGGAGCCGAGCCTGCGTCTGCGCTCGCCGCTGGAGAAGCGGGTGCGGGCGTTGCTGGCGTCGGGGATCAAGCCGTGCGTGCCTTCGTTCGAGAACTCCGTCGGGATGCGGATGGTGCTCATCCCGGCGGGTGTGTTCTGGATGGGGTCGCGGACGGCGGCGGGGCCGCAGCAGCAGGACGAGCTGCCGCGCCGGCTGGTGCGCATCACGCGGCCTTTCTTCCTCAGTGCCACGCCCGTCACGCAGGAGCAGTGGCAGGCGGTGACGGGGAACAACCCCAGCTACTACAGCCCCGAAGGCCCCGCCGGCGACGAGGTGGCGGGCTTCGACACGCGGCGGTGGCCGGCGGAGAGCGTGTCGTACAACGACATCCAGGAGTTCCTCGCCATGCTGTCCGCCCGCAAGGCCGAGCGGAAGGCGGGGCGTGAGTACCGTCTGCCGACGGAGGCCGAGTGGGAGTACGCGTGCCGAGGCTGCATCAGCCTGACGGCGTACTCCGTGGGGCCGCGGCTGCGGCGGGCGGACGCCGACTTCGGGCGGCGCATGGGGCACCCGCGGCCGGTGGGGGAGTTCGCGGCGAACCTGTTCGGCCTGCACGACATGCACGGGACGATCTGGGAGTGGGTGGCGGACTGGTACGAGCGCGATTACTACGCCGGGGCGCCGGAGAGCGACCCGCCCGGCCCGGCGACGGGGAGCCGGCGTGTGCTGCGGGGCGGGGGGTGGTCGTCGGGCGCGGCCATGTGCCGGTCGGCGCTGCGCGGGCATAACACGCTGAACGCCCGCCACGACTACAACGGCTGCCGGGTGGCCATGTCCGTGCCGACAGGTGGCACCACATGAGCTGGCTGACGTGGCTGTTTGGTAGTGGGCGCGTGGGGCCGGCCGAGGCGCGGCGGCTGTTCGAGGGCCACCGCGGCGAGCTGGCGCCGGCGTTCCTGGCGGCGGCGGCGGCGACGGGGAAGCCGCGCGGGCTGCGCTGGTCGGGGCTGGAGTGGGAGCCGGCGTTGGAGCTGGGCCGCGACCGGTCCAGCGGCGAGATGATCGCCCTGGCTGGGGTGGTGCTGTCGTTCGAGGCCGTCGAGGGCGGTGAGATGGAGGGGGTGGAGGCGGTGGGGAATCTCCGCAACGCCTCGGCGCTGTTCGTGCTCCGTGGCGGGAGGTGGCTGGCGACGGGGAAGGCGATGTTCAACCTCAACCCCGACGAGGTTCTGACGCGGTTCGCGGGCCAGTACGAGCGGGTGGGGTGACTCGGGCCGCTTACCGGGCCCGCTCGCCTGGGAAGAGCTCGCGCAGACGACGCATCTGCCGCCCGTTGACACGAACGCCGGGCCGCTTCGACTTCAACAGGCGCACCGCCTCCTCGGGCGTCGCTGCGAGGCCGCGTGCGAGGAGCAAGGCCGCCACGGCGGCCGCCGAGCGTCCCCGGCCCTGGGCGCAGTGGATGTACACCGGCCCCTCGATGGCCGAAATCGCCCGGAGGTCCTCCGCCGACGGCGCCATCGCGTCGAGCGTGGGGAGGCACAGATACATCCGGCCTTTCGGAACGCCCCAGGCGGCGGGCAATTCGGCGACGAGATCGACGACGGCGACGCCGGGCGGGAGGTCGCGGGCGAAGGGGCGCCGTCCGAGCCAGATGCCGGGGGCGACCTCGTGGGCGCACGGCCCGCCGAACGGACGCCACAGGTGCCAGACGGACCACGCCAGGAGGATGATCGGGCCGTTGAGGAGCCACGACCACCAGGGGAGCGAGCCGTCGGGGCGTTTGCCGAAGAGGCGTGGGCCGACGCCGGCGTAGGCGGCGACGACGAGCGCGACGCTGAGGGCGGGCCAGAGGAGCGCGTACGCCATGACCGAACCTCCATCCCCGGCCCGCCGTCTGAACGGGCAGAGCACCCCCCGATAAGATACCCGATATGCCGTGACGCGCCCCGCGAGGAGAGGCCATGCCGTTCGAGAAGGTCGAGACCCAGAAGGTGGACTTCCCCCAGCAGGAACGCCTCATCCTCCAGCTCTGGGACGAGATCCAGGCGTTCCAGAAGCTGATGGCCAAGAACGCGAACGGCCCGCGCTGGTCCTTCCTCGACGGCCCCATCACCGCCAACAACCCGATGGGCGTGCATCACGCCTGGGGGCGCACCTACAAGGACGCCTACCAGCGCTACCACGCCATGCTTGGGCAGAGGCTGCGCTACCAGAACGGCTTCGACTGCCAGGGGCTGTGGGTCGAGGTCGAGGTCGAGAAGGCGCTCGAGCTGAAGAGCAAACGCGACATCGAGAACCTCGTCGAGGGTGACCGCGACGCCAGCATCGCCCACTTCGTCCAGCTCTGCAAGGACCGCGTGGACAAGTTCGCCCGCGTGCAGACCAACCAGTCGATCCGGCTGGGGTACTGGATGGACTGGGACCGCACCGACGCCGACTGGCAGAAGCCGGCGGGCGAGCGGAAGTCGTACTTCACGATGGCGGAGGAGAACAACTACACGATCTGGGCCTTCCTCAAGAAGTGCCACCACAAGGGCCTCGTCTACAAGGGCTACGACGCCATGCCCTGGTGCGGCCGCTGCGGCGTCGGCATCAGCGAGCAGGAGATCAAGGAGGGGTACAGGCTGGTCGAACACAGGGCGGTGTTCCTCAAGCTGCCGCTCAAGGACAGGCCCGGCGAGAACCTCCTCGTGTGGACGACGACGCCGTGGACGCTGACGAGCAACGTCGGGGCGGCGGTCAACCCGGATCTGACGTACCTGCGTGTGAAGCTCAAGGGCGAGGTGTATTACGTCGCCAAAGGGGCGTTCAAGCTGAACCGCATGGAGGGCGGGGACGCCGGGGGCGGCGGCGATGAGGACGAGGCGGGGGCGCCGGCCGCCGGGGCGAAGACGAAGAAGCCCTGGCTCGACGGGGTGCCGCACCTCAAGTCCATCGAGCAGCTCTTCAAGGAGAAGGCCGGCAAGGACGGCTTCGAGATCGACGGCGAGGTCAAGGGCGCCGACCTGCTCGGCCTGACGTACGAGGGGCCGTTCGACGGCCTGCCGGCGCAACAGCACCCCGGCGGGTTCCCCGACGAGGTCGCACGCGTCGCCCTGGCTCGCAAGTGGGCGGGGGCCGTATCCGCGGCGGACGCCCACAAGGTGATCAGCGGCGGCGGTGACGTGACGGAGGGCGAGGGCACGGGCATCGTCCACACGGCGCCCGGCTGCGGCCAGATCGACTTCCAGTGGGGCAAGGACAACGGGTTGCCGCCGGTCGCGCCGCTGGGCGAGGACGGCTGCTTCGTGGATGGGTTCGGCTCGCTGACGGGCAAGAGCGCGGCGGACCCGGCGACGGCTGAGGCGGTCTTCGAGCTGCTCAAGGCGTCGGGCAAGCTGTTCGCCACGGAGCGGTACGTCCACCGCTACCCGCACTGCTGGCGGTGCAAGACGGAGCTACTGTATCGCCTGGTCGATGAGTGGTTCATCAACATGGGGCCGCGGAACACCGAGGAGGGGTTCCGCGGCGACATCATGAACGTGGTGAAGCAGGTGACGTTCCTGCCGCCGGAGATCAGCGGGCAGGCGCGCGAGCGCGACTGGCTGTGGAACATGGGCGATTGGATGATCTCCAAGAAGCGGTTCTGGGGCCTGGCGCTGCCGATCTGGGTGGACGAGGAGACCGGTGATTTCGAGGTCATCGGCGGATACGAGGAGCTGAAGTCGCGTGCCGTCGAGGGGTGGGAGGCGTTCGAGGGCAAGACGCCGCACCGGCCGTTCATCGACAAGGTGAAGATCCGCAATCCCAAGAGCGGCAACCTGATGTCGCGCATCCCGGACGTGGGCAACCCCTGGCTCGACGCCGGCATCGTGCCGTACTCCACGATGTACTACAACCGGGACCGGGCCGAGTGGGAGAAGTGGTTCCCGGCGGACTTCATCACGGAGTGCTTCCCCGGCCAGTTCCGCAACTGGTTCTACGCCATCCTGGCCATGTCCACGATGATGGAGAACCGCGCGCCGTTTAAGGTGCTGCTCGGCCACGGGATGGTGCGCGATCAGAGCGGCGCGGAGATGAGCAAGTCGAAGGGTAACTCCATCGAGTTCAACGGCGCGGCCGATTCGGGGTACGACCTCTTCGTCTGCCGCTCCGCGAAGCTGTCCGTCGAGGATCAGGCGAAGAAGGAGCTGCCGGCGAAGTACAAGAAGGTGTTCGAGGACCGCATCACGCTGGAAGGCAAGCCGGTGGACGTGCTGAAGGGCCACTACGACGCCATCGGCGCGGACGTGATCCGCTGGATGTTCTGCCGCCAGCCGCCGGCGTCGAACGTGAACCTCGGCCCCGGTCCGGCGGACGAGGTGCGCTCTCGCTTCGTCCTCAAGCTGTGGAACTCCTACGCCTTCTTCTGCAACCTGGCCCGGCTGGATCAGTTCGACCCGGCGGGGCCCGCCGTGGCGAAGCCGGACATGGATCGTTGGCTGTTGGGGCATTTGCAGACGCTCATCGGACGCGCCCGCAAGGCGTTCGAGGAATACGACGTGATGTCGTTCTGCCTGGCGGCGGAGCGCTTTGTCGATGACACGCTGAGCAACTGGTACATCCGCCGGAACAAGGACCGGCTGAATGCGAGCGGGGTGTCGGAAGACAAGTTGGCCGCGTATCAGACGCTGCACGCGACGCTGCTGACGCTGACCAAGCTCATCGCGCCCGTGGTGCCGTTCCTCGCGGAGACGCTGTATCAGAACCTCGCGGTCAACGCGTATGCCAAGGGGGCGGTGCCTGAGAGCGTCCACCTGTGCGATTACCCCGTGGCCGACGATGCCCTCGTCGATGAGGGGCTGGTGGACGACATGGACGCCGTGCGCCGCCTGGTCTCGCTGGGGCTCGCCGCCCGCAACAACGCCGGCATCAAGGTGCGTCAGGTGGTGGCCGAGCTGCGGGTGAGGCCGGCTCCTGACAAGGCAGGGGAGGCGGACCGCCGAGCCGTGGAGCGTTTCGCCGATCTCATCGCGGACGAGCTGAACGTGCAGAAGGTCACACTGTACGACGGGACGCTCGTGACCGCCGACGCGCGGCTGAACACGAAGAACCAGGGGCGGTTCGGCCCGCGCATCCCGGACGCCAACGCGGCCATCGCGGCGGCCGACAAGTCCGCCCTGGCGGAGCTGAAGGACGCGGGCGCGCCGTTCACCCTGGGCGGGCTGGAGTTCCGGCCGGACGACGTCCTCCTGACGTGGAAGGCGGCGGAGGGGTGGGCCGGCGTCGAGGACCGCAAGACGCAGGTGGCCATCGACACGCGGATCACGCCGGAGCTGGCGGCGCTGGGCATGGCCCGCGACGTGGTGCGCCAGGTGCAGAACGCACGCAAGAAGGCGGGCCTGCAGATGGAGGACCGCATCACGCTGTACCTGGAGGCGTCGGGCGAGCTTGACGCGGCAATCAACACGCACTGGGCGTACATCGCGGAGGAGACGTTGGCGGTGGGCGGGCGGGCCACGACGGCGCCGGGCGCGGTGACGGAGACGGAGATCAAGGGGCTGTCGGTGTCGCTGGCGAAACGAGCGCCGTGAAGAAGCCGACGCCCAGACGCCCAGGGTTCGCGGAGCCTCACCCTGGGCTACGGAAACGTCGCCGAAGCGGCTCCAACAGCCGGGTCTTCGAGCCCCTTCGGCGAGACCCTGGTAGCCCTGGGTGAGGCTCGGCGAACCCTGGGCGCTCGAACGCCGAGGGATGAAATCATCCGGGCGCCCAGGGCAGCGGCTTCTTGGCGAAGAATGCGGCGAGGCCCTGGCGGCACTCGTCGGTGAGGCGCGGCGCGGCGCTCGCCCGCGCGGCCTCCTCCACGGACAACGCCTGCCGCGAGAAGCGCACCAGCAGGTCCTTCGTCAACGCCAGCGCCTTCGGGCCGCCCTCCGCCGTCGAACGCGCCCACGCCAGCGCCGTCTCCATCAGCTTGTCGGCGCTCACCACGGCATTCACCAGCCCGGCGCGCTCCGCCTCGGCCGCGGTGATCAGCTCGCCCGTCAGCAGGAGCCAGCGGGCCATGCGCTCGCCGACGTGGCGCATCAGGTGAGGCATCACCATCGCGGCCACCAGCCCGCGGCGGACCTCGGGGTAGCCGAACTTGGCCTCCGGCACGCAGACGCACAGGTCGCAGACCGTCGTCAGCCCGGCGCCGCCGGCGACGGCGGCGCCGTTGACGGCGGCGATGGTCGGCTTGGGGCAGCGGTAGATGCGCTCGTAGACCGCCGCCAGGCGCAAGGCGTCCTCCCAGACCGGCGACTCGTCCTCGCTCGCCCCGGCCGACTCCTGCAGCTCCGCGAGGTCCATCCCGGCGCAGAAGACGTTGCCCGCCCCGGTGAGGATGATGGCCCGCGCCGACAGGTCGGCCTCGGCCCGCGCGAACGCCTCGCCGATGGCGGCGATGAGCGCCCGGCTCAGGGCGTTGCGCCGGTCGGCGCGGTTGATCGTCACCACGGCCGCCGGCCCCTTCACCTCGTACAGCACCAGCTCGCTCATGGCCGCCTCCTCATGTCCGCGATGTCCGCGATCTCCACTGGCATGCGGAGCAGCGCCAGGGCCAGCGTTTTCCCCTGCGTGTCCGAGCGGAGCGACCGGCTCGCCCCGCCCGCCAGCACGCCCCGTAGCACGAAGTTGAACGCCAGGACGTTGGCCGCCTCGTACCGCTCCACGGACGACGGCCCCAGGGGCGCGAAGTACGCGGCCACGCGTTCGGCGGTGAGGTTGTCGCGTAGCCAGGCGAAGCCGGCCTCGGTGTACGCGATGACGGCGACGTTGGCGTGGTCGCCCTTGTCGCCGCTGCGGCCGTGGGCGATCTCGGAGAGTGTCGTCATGTATCTCCTCCGGCGGGCCAATCCAGGGCGACGCGGAACCCCTCGTGGTAGCTGCGCTCATCCGGGTCGTTGCCGATGCGGTAGCCCGTCCAGCACGCCTCGGCGATCCCCTTCCAGCACCCGCCACGCACCGTTCGCTCGGTGCCGCGCTCCGGCCCGGCCGGGTCGGTGCCGTCGGCCTGACGCACGTCGAACCAGTCGCTGCACCACTCCCAGACATTCCCATGCATGTCATACAGCCCGAAGGCGTTCGGCGGGTAGTCGCCCACCGGCGAGGTGCGTTCCAGGTACGGCCACTTGCGGCCGCCGTAGCTGCCCTGGTAGTTGGCCAGGGGCCCCAGTGTCTTGCCGGTGTGGAAGGTCTGGAGGTGGGCCGCCCCGGCCCGGCAGCCCCGCTCCCACTCCGCCTCGGACGGCAGGCGGTACACGCGGCCCCTGTCGCGTTCCGTGAGGCGGCGGCAGAACTCCACGGCCTCGACCCAGGTCACCTGATCGACGGGGAAGCGGCCGGTCGGCTGCCCCTTGCAGACAGCGCGCCGCGCGTTGAAGTAGCTGGGGTTGGTGCCCATGATGGCGCGGAACTGCTGCTGCGTCACCTCGTGGATGCCGAGGTAGAACGGCCGCGTCAGGGTGATGCCGCGGCCCATCTTGGTGTGGAACGACCCCGCAGGGATGAGGGCGAAACGCATGCCGAGTGCGTTGGACACCTCCGGGACGACGGGGAGGTCTCCGCCTCGCAGCAGGGCGTTGATGCGGTTCAGCTCCTTGAGGGTGCCGACGCCCTGGAGCTGGCGGACGTGCAGGCGTGTCAGCTCGGCCTGGCCGTCGCGGCCCTGCTCCTCCAGCCAGTCGGCGAGGGCCAGCCGGGCGGTGTGGTCCGCCGGCTCGGCGTGGAGCGCTCGCAGGAGGACGCTCTCGGACATCCCGCCCTCTGTGGTTACTTGTCGCCCGCGGGCCAGTCGAGGGCGACGCGGAGGCCCTGGTGGTAATTGCGGTAGGTGGGCGCGTGGCCGATGCGGTAGTCCGTCCAGCACGCCGTCGCCAGGCCGTCCCAGCAGCCGCCGCGTGTGGCGCGCTCGCGGCCCGACCTCGGCCCCGTGGGGTCGACGCCTTCGGGGGGGCGGCTGCCGAACCAGTCGGCGCACCACTCCCAGACGTTCCCATGCATATCGTACAGGCCGAAGGCGTTGGGTGGGTACTCCCCGACGGCGCTCGTCCTCTTCAGGTACAGCCCCTTGCGTCCGCCGTACTTGCCGTCGTAGTTGGCCTGCCGGCCGAGGGACTTGCCCGTGTGGAACTTCTGGAGGTGGGCCGCCCCGGCGCGGCAGGCGCGTTCCCACTCGCCCTCCGTCGGCAGGCGATACCGTCGGCCCTTGTGGCGCTTCGACAGCCGCGTACAGAATTCCGCCGCCTCTTCCCAGTTGACGCTCTCGGCGGCCAGCTCCCCCACATCCACGCTAGCGCACTCGGCGCGGCGGGAGCTGAAGTGGAACGGGCTCTCGCCCGTGGCCGCCGTGTACTGCGCCTGGGTGACGGGATGGACGCCGAGGTAGAAGGGCCGGCTGATGGTGACCGAGCCGGTCTGGGTGTGGTACGTCCCGGGTGGGATGAGGGCGAAGCGCATGCCGAACGGGCCTGCGACCTCCGGCACGACGGGCGACACCCTGGCGCGGAGCAGCGCGTTGATGCGGGTCAGCTCCTTGAGGGTGCCGACGCCCTGGAGCTGGCGGGCGTGCAGGCGTGTCAGCTCGGCCTGGCCGTCGCGGCCCTGCTCCTCCAGCCAGTCGGCGAGGGCGAGCCGGGCCGTCAGGTCGGCAGGCTCCGCGTGCAGCGCTCGCAGGAAGACGCTCTCCACCGGACCTCCTCCGCGGGTGAAAGCGGATTCACCACAGAGGCACAGAGGACACAGAGAGGAGGGGGGCGAGGAAGGCGAGCGGGGAGGTCGGTGGCAGGAGTCAGGCCCTGGTCTTTCCCCTCTCCTCGCTCCCTCTGTGCTTCCCCCGTACCCTGTGTGTGTCTGCGGTGAGCCCTCTTATCCTACGGCGGCGACGGCGGCGTCGCCCATCTGGGTGGTCGTCGCCTTGCCGCCCAGGTCCGGCGTCCTCACCTCGCCGGCCTTCAGCACCTTCGCCACGGCGGCATGCACCGCCTTGCTCGCCGCCTCCAGCTTCAGGTGTTCCAGCAGCATCCCCGCCGACAGGACCGCCGCCAGCGGGTTGGCGATGCCCTTGCCGGCGATGTCCGGGGCGCTGCCGTGGACCGGCTCGAACATGCTCGGCCACGCCCGCTCCAGGTTGATGTTGGCGGAGGCGGCGAGGCCGATGCTCCCCGTGACGGCGGCGCTCAGGTCGGTGAGGATGTCGCCGAAGAGGTTGCTCGCCACCACCACGTCGAACGCCTCGGGCTTGCGCACGAAGTCCATGGCCGCCGCGTCCACCAGGAGGGAGGAGGTTTGAACGTCCGGGTAGTGCCTGGACACGTCCTTGAACGCCTCGTCCCACAGGACCATGCCGAACTGCTGGGCGTTGGACTTCGTGATGCTCGTCACCCTCTTGCGGCGCTTGCGGGCGCCCTCGAAGGCGGCGTGCATGATGCGCTCGCATCCGCGGCGGGTGAAGGTGTTGGTCTGGATGGCGATCTCGTTCTCGGTGCCGGTGTAGAGGCGGCCGCCGATGGGGGCGTACTCGCCCTCGGTGTTCTCGCGGAAGACGAGCATGTCGATGCTGCCCGGCGCCTTGTCGCGCAGGGGCGACTGCACGCCGTCGAAGAGGTACGCGGGACGGAGGTTGACGTACTGGTCGAAGCGCCGGCGCATCGGCAAGAGAAGGCCGTGCAGCGTGATGTGGTCCGGGACCTCCGGGTGGCCGATGGCCCCGAGGAAGACGGCGTCGTGATTGGCGAGGACCTCCCAGCCGTCGTGCGGGAGCATCCAGCCCGTCTTCTTGTAATGCTCGCCGGACCACGGCAGGCGGTGCCATTCGACCTTGCCGCCGTGCTTCGCGAGCGCGGCGTCGGCGACGCGGATGGCCTGCTCGATCACCTCCGGCCCGATGCCGTCGCCGCCGATGACGGCGATGCGAGAAACTGTCATTGCTTTCTCCCGGCCCGCACGTTATCACGCTGCCCGAATCCGGCCCGCCGGCCAAAGGGCAAGTTGTATCGTCCGGGCGGGGTGCGTCAAGGACATCAGGTGCCCGAAAAGGGGGGGAGGGGGGCGATGCGCGGCGCGGCCTGTGTCCTGTCCGCCCTGTTGCTCCTCGCCGGATGCGCCGGCAGGCAGCTGCCGTCCGCCGAGCGCCCCAACGACCCGCTGCTGCCGGGCCCGGCGTTGCCCGAGAAGGGGACGACCATTTCAACGGACGGGGACTCCGCCGCCCCCAAGGAGCCGCTGCCGCCCGCCCCGCCCGGCGACAAGAAGGCCAGCCCGGCCTCGCTCACCGCGCCGGGTGGCGCGACGAAAACGCCCTCCGCGGGGGTCACGCTCGGGGCCCCGCGTGCCACGGCCCCGAAGCCTGCCGCGAAGCCCGCGGCGATCACGCCCACAGGGTTCGCGCCCGCCGGCCCGGCCACCTTCGAGTCGGTGCAGGCGCATCTGCGGTCGCGGGGCGTCGAGTGGCAGCAGTTGACGCACCTGAGCGGGGCATCGTGGCGCTTCGTCTGCGCGGTGCCTAACCTCGACAACCCCGGGCTGCGCGACAACTTCGAGGTCACGCGCGAGGGGGGGAACGGGCTGGCCGCCATGCAGGCCGTCCTCGCCGAGATCGACGAACGCCGGCGCAAGTGAGGCGCGTCTCAACGCGCCGCCGCAAGCTCGTTGTTGCGTTTGGCCGCGTCATCGGTGAGCGTCGTCACCCACCCGGGCAGCACGCCGCGGCTCTCGCTGCCCTTCGCCGACGCCTTGCCGATCCCGCCGGGCCCGGGCATGACCACTTGCTCGGCCACGGACAGCAGCCCCTCCGTGAGGTCGGGCATCAGCGTCTGCATCAGGACGGCGAGTTTGGCCGGCAGGGTCAGCACGGCCTCGGCGTCGCCGCGGGAGCTGGCGTCGAGGATGGCCGCCGCCGCGTCCTCGGCGCTGATCGAGAGGCCGGGGAGGGAGTTTCCCAGGGCGAACCAGGCGTACTCGCGATCGTGCTGGCCCTTGAACTCGGCGTTGAGGTGGCTGCCCGTGCGCATCAGGCCGGGGCAGACCGTCGTCACCACCACCCCGTCCTTGAGCAGCTCGGCCCGCAGGCCGTTCGACAGCCCCACGAGGGCGAACTTGCTGGCCGAGTAGGGCAGCAGGTGCGGGACGGCGACCTTGCCTCCGATGGACGAGATGTTGACGATGCGGCCGGCCTTGCGGGCGCGCATCGCTGGGAGCACCTCGAGGATGGCGTACAGGCTCCCCCAGAAGTGCGTCTTCATCGCCCGCTCGAAGTCCTCGAGCGTCATCTCCTCCATCGGGCCGACGCCGATGATCCCCGCGTTGTTCACGAGCACGTCGATCTCGCCGAGGCGCGAGCGTGCCTCGGCCACCATGCGTCGGACGCTCGACTGGTCGGTCACGTCACAGGGCACGGCGACCACGCGGCCCCCGCGCGCCCGGATGTCGTCGAACGCCCGACGCAGCTCCTCCTGGTCGCGTGCGCAGATGGCGACGGACGCGCCGCGTGCGACGAGCTGGCGTGAGAGCACCAGCCCCAGGCCGCGTGACCCGCCCGTGACGAGGACGTTCTTGCCGCGGAAGTCGTAGCGAGACATCAGCAGGTTGCGCCAGGCCCACCAGCCGCCCAGCGCCAGCGCGCCCATTTGCAGCAGTGCATTCATCGCCCTTCCCCCGATCCCCTGGCCGGTACCGCGCCCAACAGCTTCGCCTCGCGCAGGTGCTCGCGGAGCGTGGGCAGCTGCTTCTCCGCGAAGTCACGCACGTCCTTCTGCCGGGACTCCTTGCGTGCCTCCTCGAACGCCTTGATGCTCTTCTCGTGCCCGTCGATCAGGTGGCGGGCGAAGGCGAGATCGAACGCCTTCCCCTCCAACTTCGAAAGCCGGCCGAGCTCGTCCTTCTGGAGCTTCTCGGGGCCGGAGGGCAGCTCGGTCTTCAGCGTGGCAGCGAGGCGGATCAGCCCCTCGTTCGCGGCGGCGTGGTCGGCCGCGATCTTTTCCCCCAGGCGGCGGACCGGGCCGGAGCCGCTCTTCATGGCGGCCAACTTGCCCACGCGCTCCTCGTGCAGCCCGGCGGAGTACGCCGACTTCACGAAGCCGATGTCGTTGAACCCCTCCCTGGAATCCTTGTCCTTCTGGGCGAGGGCCGCCGCCCCGGCCGTCAGGGCGGTGGCGCACAGTGCCAGCGATAGGGACCTCATGAAGGCCTCCGTTTCAGGGCGGCTGCGGATCTGCTGGGGCGGGTGGCGCTTCACTCCGGGGCTAACGCCCCCGGCTCCCCGACGTAGGGCAGGCTGCCAGCCTGCCACCACCGAAGGCAGGCTGGCAGCCTGCCCTACGGGGCTGCCGCCCCCGGCTCCGCCGATCCGACCTAGGGCGTCAGGACGCATTTGACATAGTCGTCCTTCTCGTCGCGGAAGTGCTGGTAGGCCTCGGCGGCCTGCGTGAGCGGGAAGCGGTGCGAGATGACGAAAGAGGGGTCGATCTCGCCCTTGACGATGCGTTCCAAGAGCGGGGCCAGGTAGCTGTGGACGTGGGTCTGGCCCATGCGCATCGTCAGCCCCTTGGCGAACGCCGCCCCCATCGGCAGCTTGTCGAGGAGGCCTCCGTAGACGCCGGGGATCGACACCGTGCCGCCCTTCTTGCAGGCCATGATCGCCTGCCGCAGGCAGTTGGGGCGGTCGGTGGCGAGCATCAGCGAGGTCTTGACGCGGTCGTAGACCTCGCCGACGCTCGTGCCGTGGGCCTCCAGGCCGACGGCGTCGATGCACGAGTCCGGCCCGCGCCCGCCCGTCCTGTCGTGGACGGCCTGCAGCACCGGCTCCGTGGCGGAGTCGATGACCTCGGCCCCCAGGGCGCGGGCCCTCTCGCGGCGGCCCTGGACGGGGTCGATGGCGAGGACCTTCTCGGCGCCGAGCAGGAAGGCGCTCTTGATGGCGAACAGGCCGACGGGGCCGCAGCCCCAGACGGCGACGGTGTCGCCCTTCTTGATGGCGGCGTTCTCCGCGGCCATGTACCCCGTGGGGAGGATGTCCGTGAGGAACAGCACCTTCTCGTCGGGGATGCCGGCGGGGACCTTGAACGGCCCCACGTCGGCGAACGGCACGCGGACGTACTGGGCCTGCCCGCCGGCGTAGCCGCCGTAGAGGTGGGTGTACCCGAAGAGGCCGCTGCCGCTGTAGCCGTAGAGCTTCTCGAGGGTGCCTGCGTTGGGGTTGCTGTTGTCGCAGAGCGACCACAGTTTCCCGGAGCAGGGCAGGCAGTTGCCGCACGCGATGGTGAAGGGGACCACGACGCGGTCGCCCTTCTTGAGGTTCTTGACCGCCGGCCCCAGCTCGACGACCTCGCCCATGAACTCGTGGCCGAGGATGTCGCCGGGGTGCATGCCCGGCATGT
>CAZVZK010000028.1:0-19111 GCA_964630925.1 uncultured Alcaligenaceae bacterium | reverse complement strand
TGTAGCCGTTGAGGAGGTGCAGGTCGGAGCCGCAGATGGCGGTGAGGGTCACCTTGATGACGGCGTCGCGGGGGTTGAGGATCGTGGGGTCGGGCACGTCCTCGACGCGCACGTCCCCCTGGCCCCACCAGCAGAGTGCCTTCATTTCGCCCTCCCGCGTCCCGTGGGCTGGCCGGAGGTTGTGGGGAGCTCGCCGGCCTCCATCAACTGGCGGAAGCGGCGCAGGTCCTCGCGGATCATGGACTCGGGCGACGCGCCGGCCAGCCACGCGAGGGTGGCGCCGACCTGCCCGCCGGGCGGGTCGTACTTGAGGGCGACGCGCACCTCGGTGCCGCGGCCGCCCGGGGCGGGGGTGAAGTGGACGGACCCGGCGGTGTCCACGCGGCTGCCCTCGACGGAGCGCCAGGCGATCAGCTCGTTGGCCTTGTCGTTGACGATCTCGGCGTCCCAGCTGGCCTCGACGCCCATCGGCCCCGTGGCCACCCAGTGCGACTTGCCGTTGCCGAGGTCCTTGACCTCCTTGAGGTGGGTCATGAAGGTGGGGAGCTGCTCGAGCTTGCGCCAGTAGGCGTAGAGCTGGTTGGCGGGCTTGTTGATGGTAACGCTCTCCTCGACCTTGAAGCCGTGGCCGGCGCGGACGGCGGTGGCCTCGCCCTTCTCGTGGGCGGTGTCGATGCCGGCGGCGGAGTACAGGGCGCAGTTGCCGCTGGCGCCACGCCAGAGCAAGGCGCCGCCGAGGGCGAGGCAGGTGGCCTGGCCGACGGGGTCGCGGGTGTTGGCGCCGCCGGCGACGAGGATGCCGCCGGTGAGCAGCGAGGCCCACCGTTCGATGCTGCCGACGTTGGTGCGTGGGAGGATGCGGGCCGCGAGTGTTGCCATTGAGGATGCTCCTTGGTGCGCGAGTTGCCTACCATCACAGCAGAACGGTCTGCAAGCGGCGCGCCATCCGGCCAGCCGGCCCAGGGATGAGAGCCCCGCTTCCACACGAGGCAGTTACATGCGCTATCACGCCATCGCCTGCGATTACGACGGCACCCTGGCCCACGACGGGGCGATCGACGAGGCGACCCTCGCCGCCCTCGGGCGGCTGCGGGCGACGGGGCGCAAGCTCCTGATGGTCACGGGGCGCGAGCTGGACGACCTGATGAGGGTCTGCCCGCACCTGCACCTCTTCGACCTCGTCGTCGCGGAGAATGGCGCCCTGATCTACCGCCCCTCCGACGGCGACACGCGTCTGCTGGCGGAGCCGCCGCCGCCGGAGTTCGTGGCGGAGCTGCGGAAGCGCGGCGTCGGGCCGATCTCGGTAGGGCGGAGCATCGTGGCGACCTGGGTGCCGCACGAGACGGCGGTCCTCGACGTGATCCACCGCCAGGGCCTGGAGATGCAGGTGATCTTCAACAAGGACGCCGTCATGGTGCTGCCGTCCGGGGTGAACAAGGCGAGCGGGCTGCGCGCCGCCCTCACCGACCTGCACCTGTCGGCGCACGAGGTGGCGGGCGTGGGCGACGCCGAGAACGATCATGCGTTCCTGTCGATCTGCGAGTGCGCGGTGGCCGTCGCTAACGCGTTGCCGGCGATCAAGGACCGCGCCGACTGGGTGACGCGCGGCCACCACGGGGCGGGCGTCACCGAGCTGATTGAGGCCGTCATCGCGGACGACCTGGCACCGCTGCGCAAGCGTCTCAAGCGGCACTATCTGCCGCTGGGACGCAGCGAGGCCAACACCGACGTGTCTCTGGCCCCGGACGCGCGGGGTGTGCTGATCTGCGGGCCGTCGGGCAGCGGGAAATCGACGGCCGCGTCGGCGCTGCTGGAGCGGCTGACCGAGCACGGCTACCAGTTCTGCATCATCGACCCCGAGGGGGACTACGAGGGCATGGAGGGGGCGTTCACCTGCGGCGGCAAGACGCCGCCGTCGGCGGACGAGGTGATGGGGCTGCTGGAGGTGCCGGCGAATAGCGTGATCGTGAACATGATCGGGGTGCCGCTGGCGGACCGGCCGCCGTTCTTCCTGTCGCTGCTGCCGCGCTTGCTGGCGATGCGTGGGAAGACGGGCAGGCCGCACTGGATCGTGTTGGACGAGGCGCATCACCTGTTGCCGGCGTCATGGCAGCCGGGGCGGATCGCCTTCCCGGCGGAGATGGATCGCGTCGTCTTCATCACCGTCCACCCGGATCAGGTGGCGGCGGAGGCGTTGGCCCACGTCAGCACCGTGATCGCGGTGGGCAAGCCGCGCGAGACGCTCGTGCAATTCGCCGAGGCGGCGGGCCACTCGGTGCCGCCGGACGTGCCGGAGGCGGTGGAGGACGGGGAGGTCGTCGTGTGGTCGGACGCGGGGACGGCGGTGCGCGTCAAGCTCAAGCCGGCGACGGCGCAGCGGCGGCGGCACGTGCGGAAGTACGCGGAGGGCGAGCTGCCGCCGGACCGGAGCTTCTGGTTCACCGGCCCGGAGAAGAAGCTGAAGCTGCGGGCGCAGAACCTGTTCCTGTTCTTGCAGATCGCGGAGGGCGTGGACGACGCGACGTGGTCGTGGCATCTGCAGCAGGGGGACGTGTCGCGGTGGTTCCGCGAGGCGATCAAGGACGAGGAGCTGGCGGCGGAGGCGGAGCGGATCGAGCAGGAGGGCCTGGACGCGGCGGGGTCGCGGGAGGCGATCAAGGGGGAGGTGGGCAAGCGGTACACGCTGCCGGCGACGGCGCCGCTGCCGATGCCGGGGACGGCGGCGGCGCCGGAGGGCGAGGAGTGAGGCCGGGTCTCCGCCGCCCCGGCCCGTCAGGCGGCGGGCGGCGCCGGCGGTGGTGGAGGGGCTGACGGCGGGTCGGATGATCCGTCGCTCACCTGGCCGGCAGGTCGCATCATGAAGGACGTGGTTCGGCGGCGGGGGCGTATGGGCGGGGGCTTGCTGTCCGGGCGGGCAGGCGGGCCGGGACGTCCGGCGGGGGAGGGCTTCGGCGGTGGGAGAGGTGGAGCGGAACAAGTCCGTCGTGCGGGCGTTCGTCGAGGCGATCAACGCCCAGGACTGGGGCCGCGTCGCGGAGCTGGTCGTCCCCGGGTTCACCCGGCATAGCCAAGCCGGCGGGCTGCCCGGCGTCCGCAGCCGGGACGACCTTCTCCGCTTCCTGCGTGGCGAGCTGGAGACGTTCCCGGACGCCCGCGAGGAGATCGCCGACCTCCTCGCCGAGGGCGACCGGGTCGCGGTGCGGCACTCATTCCGAGGGACGCAGACGGGGCCGATGGGCCCGCACCCGCCGTCCGGCCGTGTCCTGTCCGCGGACTACCTGGCCATCTACCGATTGGCCGACGGGCTGATCGCGGAGGCGTGGGCCGAGTGGGACAACCTGTCCGGGCTGGCGCAGCTCGGGCACCACGGGCACGCCCGACCCGACGCGGCGGATGGAACGCCTGATGCCGGACCCCCTCGGCGGTGAGGACGGGGCCGTCCTCGCCCCGCGCCGCCGAGACACGCGCGGGGATTGGAGCGGCGCGGAGGGGCCGATCCGCGGCGAGAGGCCGGGCCGGCCGGGCTTCCCCATCCGGGCGACTTCCCTCCGCGCCGATCGGGGGTAAACTGACCGCACGGGCTGCCGCGCGGGGTCGGTCGGCCATAGGGGGCGCATCGAGGCCTGGAGCGATGGACGAGCGGATTCTCCTCATCGGATTTGACGCCCCCGAGGCCGCCGCCCTGGCGGAGCGGCTGCCGGGCGAGTGCGTCGCCCATGAGATGCTGCCCAGGATCGTCGTCGAGCGGGGCCGGCTGTTCGTGGAGCCCCCCCACGGGGCCGGCTACCTCCGGGTGTCGCGGGTGGTGTTCCACGGCATCTTCGAGCACGACCTGGATTTCCTGGCCGGGCTGGCCCTGTGGGGCGGGCCGTGCTTCCCCGACCCGGCGGCCATGATGGACTGCCGGCTCCGCCTGCCGTGCCTGGTCCGCGCCCTCAAGCACACCAGGTTCGGCGGGCCGCGCGGCTTCGCGTCACCGGGCGGCGAGTACACGGCCGAGGCCGAGAGCGTGGCCAAGTGGGGGAACTGGCACTGCGGTGAGAACAAGGAGCGGTTCACGGGCACCTGGTCGGCCACCGAGCCGACCCTGTTCGAGCCGTTCATCGCCGGGGAGGCGGTCCGGGTGGTCATCGTCGGCGAGCCCCGGCAGATCCGGCTCACCGGGACGGGGTGGCTCAAGTCGGTCCACGGGGCCGGGGCGGAGTTCATGCCGGCCGATCCGGAGCTGGTCGCCGACACGCGGGCCATCCAGCGGGGCCTGGGGCTGGACATCATCGCGAACGACTACATGCTGTCGGCCTCGGGGCCGTACCTGCTGGAGGTCAACCACATCCCGAGCGTCACCTGCTTCCCGGAGCTGTGGCAGGAGTACATGGGGGTGGTCGCCGCGTGGGTCGCCAGGACGCCGCCCCGGTAACGGGGTGAGTGAAGGGCGTGGCCGGGCCGTGGCGGCGAAGCCGCATGGCGGCGTGGGGAGGTTCTGCCGTGTGGCTCGGCGCCTGGCTGGCCTCGCGTCCGCCGCGGGGAGGCCGGCACGCGACACCACCCCTTGAAATGCAAGTTGTGCCCGGAGAGGCCCGATGCCGTACCATCAGCGCAGGATTTGCGTTGCAGGGGGGTGCCTGGGGGGGTGCAATGCAATGCAATGGCCCGACCACCGCCGGCCACACGGCCTGCCTCCTTCCGTCCAATCCCCACTCCCGTCACCCGGCGACGGGCACGATGCCGGCGCGGCGCTGGCCGGAGCGGCAGGTGTCGAGGATGCGGCCGTTCTCGTCGAGGGCCTGGTGGAAGCGCTGCGCCCCCTCGATGCGGTGGACGCTCAGGTGGTAGTCGCGGCTCACCTTGGCGAGATACCCCAGCTTCTCAGGGGAGTTGGGGGCACGCAGGCGGCCCCAGGAGCCGTCGCCGAGGTACTGCACGCCGTCGTCATGGGCCAGGCCGTTGAGGAGCGCCTTGGTGCGTTTGAACGTGTGGTCGTGGTGCTCCAGGACGACGGGGACGCGGTACCTCTCGAACAGGGGCACCCAGTGCTTGCGGTTGCCCTCGCCGGTGCCCTCCTTGTTCTTGCCGGCGGCCTTGGGGCTGCGGTACGACGGGTAGGCCGGGACGTGGTTGGCGACGATGACGTTGGGGTGGTCCTTGCGTGCCTTTAGCTCCTTCTCCAACCAGTCGGCCTGCGCCCCGGCGATGGGGCTGGTGTGGCCGGTGTCGAGCAGGACGAGGCTGAGGTAGTCGCCGAAGTCGAGGGTGGCGTAGCCGGCGTCCTTGAACAGGCCGTCGAAGAGGGCGTAGTAGAACGGGGCGCGGTCACGCTTCTTGCCATAGCCGCCGTCCACCTCGTGGTTGCCGATGCACGGGATGAGCGGGATGAGCCGGTCGCCGGGCGCGACCATGTGCCTGCTGTAGTTGCGCAGGAAGGCGAGGCTCACGTCCACCGCCCTGCCGTTGTCGTAGCCGAGGTCGCCGCCGATGAGGCAGAACTGGGGCGACTGCTTCGCCGCCTGGATGTTGTTGGCGACGGCGTGGGCGTTGACGCCGCAGTCGCCGCCGGAGACGAAGGTGATGGCGTCCGTGGCCCTGGCGGGCATGGTGCGGAAGCGGTAGACGGGCGACGCCTTGCCGATGCGGAAGCGGTACTCGGCGCCGGGGGTGAGGCCGGTCAGCTCGGCGCGGAAGACCTTGAAGTCGGTGTGTGGGTACGGTTTGACCGCCGGGGGCGTCTTGCGGACGGTGCCGCCGATGGCGGGGGCGGAGTAGACCGTGGTGTCGGCGGTCTCGCCGCGGGTGCCGACCCACTGGACGGTCATCGTCGTCGTGGGGTCGCGCTGCCAGGTGAGGAAGAGGGTGGACGGCTGGAAGGCGTGATCGTCGGCGCCCCTGGCCGGCTCGGGGAAGGGGTCGCGGGGCGGGGCGGCGGCGAGGGCCTGAGAGGCCAGCCCGCCGAGGGCGGTGCCGAGGAAGAGGCGGCGCGACGGCTCCAGCATGGACGGGCTCCGGCGGAGGGGGAGGCAGGTAGGATACCACTGTTGTACCCGGCAGCGGGACGGGCGGGGAGGACGAGACCGGGGAGAAAAGGGAACGGGTGGCCTTCTGGCCCCCCGCGAAGGGGCCGGCTACATTGAGGCTGGCCCGCGCCGTGGGGAGAAAGAGCCCCGATGGGACGCCGTGACCGCGACGAGCCGACCGTCCCCTGCCCGTACTGCCAGGCCGAGATCCACGAGGACTCGCCGCAGTGCCCGAAGTGCGACATGTACATCTCCGAGGAGGACGCCCCGCCGCGGCAAAAGCCCTGGTGGCTCATCCTCGGCGTGATCGTCTGCCTGTACCTCGTCTACCGGTGGATCAACAACATGCCGTGAGCCAGGGATTCATTGGAGGAGGGGGCGGCGGACGGCCGATACCGGACGTGCGACATTCGATCCGCACCCGGTGCCGACCCCATGCGCGCTTCCCTCATCGCCGTCACGCTTCTCGTCTCCTCCGCCGCCGCCCAGGCCCCGTGCATCGACCTGTCCGGCTGGTGGCCCGAGGGCTGCTGGAAAGAGGAACGCAGCGGCCACCAGGGGCCGCTGCGTGCGAGATTGACCAGGCTCGACGGGGGCCGCTACCGGGCGGTGTTCAGCGGCCGGTTCGCCGCCGTCGTCCCGTTCCGGTACGCGGTCGTCCTCGACGTGGTCGGCGAGCGGGACGGCAAGGTCCTGCTCGCCGGGTCGCAGTGGCTGCCGCTGTTCGGGAGGTTCACCTACAGCGGGGAGGCGACGGCGTGCGACTTCCGGGCGACGTTCACGTCCCGGGGCGACGGCGGGACGTTCCACCTCCGCCGGTGAGGCGGTCAGAACAGGCGGAGGGGCTCACGCAGGGTGGCATCCAGCATGAAGATGCTGTCCGTCATCGCCGTCGACACCTTCGGCGTCAGCGTGGACTTGTTGAGGGTGGTCTCCAGGCTGGCGATGCCGATGACCGGCGAGACCTTCGAGAGGCCGAGGTCCCGCGTGAAGACGCCGCCCAGGTCCTTCGTGAGGTCGATGAACACCAGGTCGTTCTCGTGCCCGCGGGGGCCGAAGCCGCCGCCGGGGGTGATGGCCACCGGGGTCGCGAAGTTCTGGTTGACCACGGGGGCGCTGTTGCCCGTCGGGGCGGTCCGCGTGGGGGCGGGGGCGACGGCGACGTTGAAGTTGTCGAACGAGACGGCGCCGATCTTGCCGCTGGTGCGGACGCCGGCCAGGCCCGAGGCGTAGGTCGTGTCGCTCACCGTGATGAGCTGGGTGCCGCCGATGGAGACCGAAAGCGACGACCCAGCGGCAGTGAACGCAAGCGTACCGCTGTTCAAAGGGGTGTCGGCCGCGTAGATGGCGTAATACTTCCCACCGTCATTCCGGAAGATGCTCACCCGGACCTTGTTCCCGATGCCGCTGATCGCGTTCACCTCGGCGAGGTAGCCGCTGGTGCCCTCGTTGGCCCCGTTAACGCGGGCGAGGAGCCCGATCGACTTCTCGGAGCCGTAGCCCATGTTCAGGAGGTCGGCCTTCACGGTGACGTTGGCCGTCGAGGCGCTGTTGAGGAGGGCGACGCTGGTGCCGTCGGCGTTGTTGCTGGCCGTGCCGCCGGCGACGCGGATGTTGCCCATCCGGCTCAGGTACGAGGCGCCGAGCTGGGCACGGGTCGCGGAGGTGAAGGCGTCGTTGAAGGTCAGGGTGGCCAGGGACGGGGCGGCCGTCGCGTAGGAGAAGGTGTCGAGTGTGCCGCCGCCCGTGGCCCGCATGCCGGCCGAGCCGGCCCCGTTCAGGAGGGTGTCGTAGCCGAACGCCTTCAGCTCGCCATTGAGGTAGGCCTTGAACGAGGAGTCGACGGCCTCGAAACGCAACGTCCCCGTGATGCCGCCGGCCGTCTTGAACTCGCCGAGCTTGGAGAAGGTGCCGCCGTGGTTGCGGTACAGGCGGATCGTGGAGGAGGCCGAGCCGGCCTCGCTGTAGGCTTCGGCCATGTAGTAGTTGCTGTCGCCGGGGCCGCTGTAGCGGGCGATGAGACTCGCCGACTTGCCGGAGCCGGCGGCGATGTTCACGTAGGCCTGGACGGCCATGTCCCTCTGGCTGACGCCGTTGAGCGTGGTCACGCCGGTCCCCGAGGCGGCGATGGAGGCGGCCTGGTTGCCCTGCACCTGGAAGTCACCGGCGCGGTCGGTCCAGTAGTCGCCCACGCTGGCGCTGTTGGCGCCCGTGAAGTTGTCGGTGAAGGTGGCCGTCGTGACATTGGCCGGGACTTCGCGGGCCTCGAGCGACTCCAGGGACAGGCGGGTCGAGCGGATCTTCATGTTTCGGCGGCTCCCGGTGAGGCCCGAATCCGGCACCCCCGTGCCGGCCCCGCGTCCTCTCTACCCACCCCAACGGGGCCCGCCGCGCACGCCTGACAACTTTTTCCATCGCCCCGGCGTCTTTTTCTGGAGGGGCGCCGTCGATAAGATCGCGCTTGCCGCACCCACTCCCGAGGCCGACCCCATGACGCCGACCCTCCTGGCCCTCCTCGCCCTCGCCGCGCCTGAACGCCCCAACATCCTCTTCGTCTTCACCGACGACCACGCCGCCCACGCGATCTCGGCCTACGGCTCGAAGATCAACACCACGCCGAACATCGACCGGCTGGCCAAGGAGGGCATGCTCTTCCGCAACTGCTTCTGCACCAACTCCATCTGCGCCCCCAGCCGCGCCGTCATCCTCACCGGCAAGCACAGCCACCTCAACGGCGTCATCGACAACAGGCAGCCATTCGACGGGAAGCAGCAGCACCTCGGCAAGCTCTTCACCGCCGCCGGCTACCAGACGGCGCTGATCGGCAAGTGGCACCTCAAGAGCGACCCCACCGGCTTTTCGCACTGGGCCGTGCTGTCCGGCGCCGGCGGGCAGGGCACCTACTACAACCCCGCCTTCAAGACCGACGCCGGCCCCGTGGTGAAGGAAGGGTACTGCACCGACGTGACCACCGACATGGCCCTCGACTGGCTCAAGAGGCGCGACGCGAAGAAGCCGTTCCTGATGATGTGCCAGCACAAGGCGCCGCACCGCTCCTGGGAGCCGGGGCCGAACGAGCTGGCCCTGTACCGCGACAAGGACATCCCCGAGCCGGCCACCCTGTTCGACGACCACGCCGGGCTGGCCTCGCCCGCGAAGAAGCAGGAGATGACCGTCGAACGCCACCTCACCCCGTTCGACCTCAAACTCGTCCCGCCGAAGAACCTGAACAAGGAACAACTGGCGAAGTTCACGGCGGCCTACAAGGAGGAGAACGAGGCGTTCGCCAGGGCCAAGCTCACAGGCAAGGAACTGGTGCGGTGGAAGTACCAGCGCTACATCAAGGACTACCTCCGCTGCGTGGCAGGTGTGGACACCAACCTCGGCCGCGTGCTCAAGTATCTCGATGACTCCGGGCTGGCGAAGAACACCATCGTCATCTACTCGTCGGACCAGGGCTTCTACCTCGGCGACCGCGGCTGGTACGACAAGCGGTGGATGTACGACGAGTCGCTCCGCATGCCGCTCATCGTCCGCTGGCCGGGCAAGGTGAAGGCCGGCAGCGAGTGCAAGGACCTGGCGCAGAACCTGGATTACGCGCAGACGTTCCTCGACGCCGCGGGCATCGAGGCGCCGAAGGACATGCAGGGCGCCAGCCTGGTGCCGCTCCTCAAGGGCGAGGCCCCGAAGGACTGGCGCAAGTCGATCTATTACCACTACTTCGAGTACCCGGCGGTGCATTCGGTGCAGCGCCACTACGGCGTCCGCACCGCGACGCACAAGCTGATCCACTACTACCTGATCGACGAGTGGGAGCTGTTCGACCTCGTCAAGGACCCGGGCGAGCGGTCGAACGTCTACGGCTCCCGCCCGTACCTCGCCCATCAGGAGAGCCTGAAGACCGAGCTGACGCGGCTGCGCAAGCAATACAAGGCGGACGAGTTCAAGGAGGAGCTGCCGAAGAAGAAGCCCGACCCGTCGGAGGTGAAGCCGGGGCTGGCGTGGCGCTACACCTTCGCGGACGGCGAGAAGCGTCCGGGGAAGTTGGTGAAGGCGAAGGCGGAGAAGGGCGAGCTGATCCTGGAGGGCGAGGGCTACGCCGCCCTGGGCCGGCCGAAGGCCGACCCGGCGGGCAAGCCGCTGTCCGTCGGGGCGATGGTGTGGCTGGACGGCGCCAACGGCGTGGTCGTGGCCCAGGGCGGCGAGTCGCACGGCTACAGCCTCTATGTGGAGAAGAACCAGCCGGTGTTCGCCGTGCGTGCCGGCGGCAAGCTGACCGTGGCGCGCTCGGGCAAGACCCTGGCGCGGGGCCGGTGGTACCACGTCATGGGCGTGCTCGACGCCGGCGGCAAGATGCGGTTGTACATCGACGGCAAGGCGGAGGGCCCGCAGGTGCAGGGCGGCCTGATCGAGGAGAGCCCGGCGGACGGCCTGTCGGTGGGGGCGGACACCGGCTCGTGGGTGGGCGAGTACAGGAGCGACAACCCGCTCACGGGCCGCGTGAAGGACGTGCGCCTGTACTGGGGCGAGCCGGACGAGAAAGAGATCGCGAAGTGGCGCGGCGCGGAGTGAGGGCGGGGGTCAGGGCGGTGGTCGGACCATTGCATTGCATTTCAGACCCCCAGACACGAACTTGAAATGAAGACGGTTGAGGTGTGTGAGCGCCCCCGCGTGCCGATGGCCGCCGGGGCCCACCTTGGGTGGCCACGAGGCCACAGCGCGCGCAAAGTCACACCTCCCCCACTTCGCCGAGTCACGTGGCCATTGGTTGGGGAAGTGGGCAAGTGACTCTGGCGCCGACTGAAGCACCGTGTCACGGACCGGCGCCGAGTGCGCGAGTCACCCGGCCACCTGCCCACATGCCCACTCCGCGCACGGCCCTGGCGAGCAGCCTGGGAAGGCGCCCAGGGCTATTCGATTGTCGCTGGCTTCCGCCTTGCGCGGAGTCGGATCGTGAAACTGAGGAGGCCGGGGAGCTGCCTGGCTTCTCCGACTTCTCGCCCAGGTCGAATTCGGACGACAATCGATGGACCCTGGGAAGGCGCCCCCGCCCTTGACATCCGGTGGAACGGCCTCCAATACCGACTGGAGAGAGCCTTCAACCTGGCTGCTGGCCCACGGCCCCGGACGCGGGAAGGTGAACACCTGGGACATCACGCACGCCGTACGCCTGTGGGCCGGCGGCGGTCTGCCAAACCACGGCTTCATGCTGCACGGCGACTCGCACGATGACATGATCGCCCAGACCCGCGAGGCGAAGGCGGTCCAGGACCGCCCCGCCGCCCTCGTCATCCACGAGCCGCCGGCCTCGCCGCGACGGCCGCCCGGATGATCCGCAGCACCCGCTCGCGCTCCTCGCCCACGACGGGCAGGCGCGGGGCCCGCGTCGTCTCCGCCCCGTACCCACGCTCGGCCATGCACATCTTGATGTACTGCACCAGCTTGCCGTGCGTGTCGAGGTGCAACAGCGGCGTGTACCACCGATACACCTTGAGCGCCTCCGCCCACTCGCCGGCCCGGGCCAGATCCCACAGCAGGCGGTTCTCTTCCGGGAAGGCGTTCACCAGCCCCGACACCCAGCCGACGGCCCCCAGCATCAGGCATTCCAGCGCCAGGTCGTCCACCCCCGCGAACAGGACGTACCTGTCGCCCACGGCGTTGATGATGTCCGTGATCCGACGGGGGTTCTCCGACGACTCCTTGATGCACACCAGCGTCGGCTCGTCGGCCAGCTCGGCGAACATCTCCGGCGTGATGTCCACGCCGTACGCCGGCGGGTTGTTGTAGCACATGATCGGCAGGCCCGACGCCCGCGCCACCGCCCGGAAGTGGGCCATCGTCTCGCGCCCATCGCCCTTGTACACCATCGCCGGCAGCACCATCAGCCCATCCACGCCCAGCCTCTCGGCGTCCGCGGCCAGCCGGCACGCCTGCCGTGTCGTGCATTCCGCCACGCCCGTCAGCACCGGCACCCGGCCCGCCACGCGGTCCACCGTGGCCTTGAGGACCTCACGCTTCTCGCCCGGCTCCAGCGAGCAGTTCTCGCCGACGGTGCCGAGCATCACCAGCCCGTGGACGCCGGACGCCAGCAGACGCTCGACGTGGGCCAGCGTCGCCGGGAAGTCGATGGACTCGTCGGCGTGGAAGAGGGTCGTCACCGCCGGATATACGCCCTGCCAGTCGCACTTCATGACGCGGGCTCCTTGAAGGACTTCGTCGCACCGAGGCAGCATAGTTGTTCTTGCACACAATGTCAACTAGCCCGGACGCCGTTACCGTGCGGTGACAATGCGTGGCTTGACGGGCGGCCGCCCCTGCTGTGTGATGGGGGCACACCCGAGCCCGTCCGCCATGCCGCGCACACTCCTCCTGTGTCTCCTGCCGCTGATCGGGGCCGCCGAGCCGTCCCGTGCCGGGGCCATCGCCGTCATGGGCCACGGCTGGAAGGCCCTCTGCGGCAAAGGGCCGGCGGCCGGCCCCGCCGACGTGCATTTCCTCGCCGACGGCCGCCTCCTGATCCTGTCCCACTCGTGGCACAACGTGGGCGGCCTCGTCTCGGCGTGGGACGCCCGCGCCGGCGTGCTGCTCGGCGCGCGCCACGTCCCCGTCCGCATGGGCACCCGCGAGGAGACCGCCGACCGCCAGTGCCGCGTGATCGCCGAGCAGGATCACGACGGCTGGCGCCTCACCGAGATGGACACCGGCCGTGCCCTCACCTGGCTGGCCGGCGGCACGTCGGCCGCCCACGCCCCTTGCTTCAGCCCCGACGGCAGGCGCGTCCTGCTCGCGGAGCACCTCAAGGAGAAGGACCGCTACCTGTTCCGCTGGTTCGACACCGCCCGCGGCCGCGAGCTGGGCCGCATCGAGGTGCCCTTCAAGGACGTCCACCCCCGGCCGGCGGCCAAGGGCGTCCAGCCCGTGTGGTTCCCTGCCTCCTGGTACGCCCGGGACGGCAGCGTCATCGGCTACCGCACCCTCGACAGCCGGCTGGTCCTGGTGGACTGCGCCACGGGGAAGGCAGCGCCCCCCATCGGCACGCCGCTGCCGATGACCTGGGAGGCCGCCTCGAAGGCCGAATGGATCGACGCCACGCTCTGGCGGTACGAGAGCGTCGGCAGGGGCCAGGCCGTCGCCGCGTGGCGTCACGTCGCGGGCCGCGCGACGGGCCGCGTGCTGACGAGGCGGGGGGAGGTGCTGCGTCGCCTGCGGATGCACTACGAGGCCTTCACGCCCGACCTGCGTCTGGCGGCCAGGGCGACGACGAGGGGGATCGTGATCGTCGAGACCGCCACGGGCCACGTGCTGCACCGCATCGAGCTGCCGGGGATCGTCCACGGGTTGGCCGTGTCCCCCGAGGGCACGCTGCTGGCAGCCCGCCACGACGACGGCCTCGTCCGCGTCTGGGACATCGGCCAGCCCCTCGGCGGCAGGCCCACGTCGCCGGCGCCCAAGGCAAGGGAGGAGGCGGGCCTGCTGTGGGAGAGGCTGGCTGACCCCGACCCGCGCGAGGCCGAGCAGACGGTGCGGGCGTTGGCCCGCGCCCCCGCCGTGGCGCTGGCCCTCCTCAAGGAACGGCTCCGGCCCTCGCCGGCGGCGAAGGAGGCGTCCGCGTGGGTGGCGGCGCTCGACGCCGAGGAGTTCGAGGAGCGCGAGGCCGCCCAGGAAAAGTTGCTCCGTCTGGGTGAGCAGGCGCTCCCCCACCTGTACGCGGCCGCGTGCAAGCCGCTGTCGCTGGAACAGAGCAAGCGGGCCAAGCAGATCATCGCCCGTATCGAGGACGGCCCCCCCGCGTGTCTGCGCGGAATACGGGCGTTGGAGGTGCTGGAACGCATCGGCGGGCCGGAGGCGCGGCGTCTGGTTGAACGCATCGCCGCCGGCGACCCCGGCGCCCTGCGCACCCGCGAGGCGCGGCTGATCCTTGATCGCAGTCGCTGAGCCACCACACCCCGTATCAGGAGCGGGTGACCTGCACGAACAGGATGTTTTGGTTCTCCTCGGCGAAGATGCGGATGTCCCGGACCTCCTCCTGAGGGATCAGGGCGAACAGGTCCAGCAGCTCCATGCGGTTGCGGTAGATCAGCTCCCAGCGCATGAACGCCTCCATGTACCCCACGCCCGGCAGGCCGGGCAGGAAGTTCGCGACCACGAGACGGCCTTGCGGGTTCAGGCCGCGGAAGAGGGCCGCGGCCAGGTGCCGCGCCGACTTCTGGGCCAGGTAGTCGAACAGGCCCGTGGAGTAGATGAGGTCGAAGCGACCCAGGCTGTCGGGCCGGAGCAGTCGGCGGGCCGACGAACGCACCGTCTCCACCCCCCACCGGCCGTACGATCGCTCGATCTCGGCGAGGCTCTCGGCGTCCGCGTCGAGGGCGACGAGGCGGCCCAGCCGCCGACGCCGGACCGCGGCGCACAGCGCCGCCTCGCGCAGGTGGCCGGCCGCGACGGAGAGGACGTGCGGGCGCCCTTGCCCCGACACCTCATCCAGCACGTGGGCGATGAATTCGCGGCGGGCGCGGACCCCCTCACACGCCTCGGTCCGGATCGTGATCCGGTGGATCGCCTCCCCCAGCGCCGACGTACCCTCCGGCAACGGCCAGCCCTCATCGACGGCGTAGATGAAATCCAGCAGCGGCGCGTCGCCGGGGTAGCCACGCGGCCTGTCGTAGGCGTGCCGGGTGAACGGGTCCTCGTGCAGGAGGCGGCACAGCGGGTGGGCGCGGCAGGCACGCAGGTAATCCTGCCACTCGCTCTCGGAGGCGGCGAAGCGGCGCGCCTTCAGGGTGGGGAAGAGCTCGGCGAACGCCTCCTCGACGCGCCCGTCGAGGAGGAGGTCGTGCATGTGATCGAGGAACTTCTCGTCCTCGGGGAAGGGCGCGCGTTCGGCCGTCATCCCCGGTGGGACGGAGGCGCGCACCGTCCCCTCGGCAGGGGTGATTGGGTCTGCCATTCGCGGGAGCCTCGCGTTGGATGGGCCGGGCCGGGGGCGTGTGGCCCGGCCCATGGCGGCTGCATCAGTTCTAACGCGGGGGCCGGTTGGGTGGGAATGCCCTTTCGTGACGATCACGCCGTTTGAGCGACATTCACCGGAACCTCTGCCGGCCGGGCAAGGCCGCACGGTTTTGCGGGCGGGATGGGCTGGGTAAGGGGTGCCGCCTGCGGTGCCCGGAGGGGCGGTCCGGCCTACAATGCCACCTCTCCCCCGATGAGGCCCCACCCATGAGCGCGACCCACGGCTACGTCCTCGGCCAGTCGGCTGAGGCGGCCCGCCGGCTGGCGATCCAGGACGCCACCTTCGCCGAGGCGTCCGAGCGCCTCCTCGACGACCTCGCCCTGCCGCCCTCCGCCCGCGTCGTCGAGCTGGGCTGCGGCCCCGGCGCGTTCAGCGCCCGCGTCCTCCGCCGCATCCCCGACGGCACCCTCGTCGGCATCGACACCAGCGAGGGCCTCCTCGCCCAGGCACGCGAGCTGCTCGTCGGCCAGGGTGACTTCCACCCGACGCTGGCCGACATCTCCTCCCTCGGCCCCTGGCTCGATGGGGCAGACGCCGTCGTCGGCCGCGCCGTCCTGCACCACCTGCCGATGGCCGAAGTCACCCTCGGCAGGCTCCGCGCCCGTGTACGCCCAGGCACGGCCGTCGGCTTCATCGAGCCCGACTTCCGCTCGCCCCTCGCCCGGATCGCCCACCTCGAGGAGACCGGCCGCCCCGAGCTGGCCCCGCTCCGCGTGTGGGCGACGGCCATCAACCAGCTCTACGCCGCCCGCCGCATCTCGCCCGCCGTCGGCGCGACGCTCGCCGCCGCCCTGGCGGGCGCCGGGTACCGCCGCGTCCGCCACGCCTGGACGGAGTGCCGCTCCGACGCGCTGATGATCGCCAACATGTGCCAGTTCTACGCCGAGGTCGAGGCCCGCCTCGACGAGCTGGGGATTCTGAGCGCCGAGGAGAACACGCGCCAGAGGGCCATGCTGGAGGCCCTGCCCGCCGAGTCGCTGCCCCCGGCGTGGGGCATGTTCCGCGTCGCGACGGAGGCGTGAGCCGGTCATCGCGGGGGCAGCTCCGCCTTCGGGTCGCCCGCCTCGATCCGCTTCCGCTGGGCGAGCAGATAAGCCCTGTCGGGCGCGAGCTTGATCGCCCGGCCGTTGGCCTCCAGGGCCTCGGACTTCTCGCCGCGCTGGAAGTACACCTCCGAGAGCGTGTCCAGCGACTGGGCGTTGTCCGGCGTCAGGGCCACGGCCCGTTTCGCGTGCGTCAGGGCCGTATCGAGGCGGCGGCCACAGCGGGCCGCCAGCCACGCGAGGCGGTTGTGCCGGTCGGCCCGGTTCGGCGTCTCCACGCAGGCCCGCTGACACAGGCCGAATTGCTCGGCGAAGAGGCGGTCCGCCTCGTCGGCCTTGCCGGCCTTCTCGAACGCCCGCACGATGTCGGGCACGAACGCCTTATCCTCCGGCAGATACATCCAGAAGAGCCGTGCCTCGGCCAGCGCCCTTTCCGGCTCGCCGGCCGCCGCGAGGCCGCGGGCTTTGCCCATGTGCCCCCACGCCGGCACCAGAAGGTAAGCCCGTGAGCTAACGAAGCTGCCCGCATCGCCGAAGGCCACGTCCGTCACCATCTGCCGGTACAGGAGCCCCGACTCGGCGTGCCGGCCCTTGTTGCTGGCCCAGTTGGCGAGGGCGCTGGCGGCGTTGACGATGTACACCCCGCCGAACTTGCCCACGCGCACCGCCACACGCCGCACCCCCGCCGCCTCGTCCGGCAGCCCCGCCGTGTCGAGCCGCTGTGACAGGAAGTACAGGGCCTCGTCGTCCGCCAGCGGCATCACCTTGGCCCGCCCCACCAGGGCCGCGCCCCCCTTGTCGCCGGCCCGCTGCAAGGCCACGCCACGCAGATACAGAAGCGCCGGAACCGTGGGGTCGGCCTTGAGCGCCGCCGCGTACGCCTCGGCCGCCTCGGCCCATCGCTTCTTCTTGAACAGGAAATCGCCCAACGCCTGCGGGTCGGCCTTCAGCAGACGCTCCGCCGCCGCCCCCGGCCCACCTTGAGGCACGCGCGCATCAGGGCCGTCCGCCAGGCCGCCTGCCGGCCCCCCGGCGCCGGCCAGGCCTCGGCGTTCTTCAGCGTGGCGTCGAAGTCCTTGTCGGCCTTGCCGTCGTGGAACCAGGCGTCGAGCATCCGGAACGTCTCCGATGGCTGGGCGTCGGGGTTGGGCGCACGCAGGAAGTGCCACCAGAGGGCGAGAGACTGATGGTCGCCCGCCGACACCTCCTCCCACAGCCCGTAGCCGTACTCGATGGTGGCCGGCCTGAGCTTGTCCAGCACCTTGCCCACCTCGGCGAGGGCCTGGGCGCGTTTGCCCGTGCGCCGGCCCGCCTCCAGCCGCGAGCCGAGGATGCTGAAGTTGAAAGGGGTCGTCCCGGCCCTCTCGATGGCGAAGGCGATGCCGGCGTCGGTGTTGCGCAGCTCGGCGGCCCTGTCCTCGTCGCCCATCAGGTGGGCGGTGATGGAGAGCTCGTGGTTGAAGAAGATCCGCTGCTCGAAGTGATCCGGCGGCGGCACGGCCAGAGCCTCGCGGTAGCGTCCCTGGAGGGTGAGCAGCGTCACCGCCGCCGACCTTGATGTCGTCTTGCTCAGCGCGGCGATCCCCTCTCGCGGCCTGCCGTTGAAGAAGAGCGCCCCGGCGCGGGCCCAGTACTGGTCATCCGGCAGGGCGGCGAGGGCCGCCTCGCAGCCGGCCCTGTCGCCGGCGCGGTGCAGCAGGGCCGCCCGCGCCTGATGGGTCTTCGCCACCCAGGGCGCGACCTTCGCCAGCTCCGGGAACCGCTCCGCCTCGCGCAGCAGGCCGGCGAGGATGACCTTGTCCTCGAGCTTCTCCGCCGCCGTGATCGCCGCCCCGAGGTCGCCGGCCGTCCGGTGCAGGTAGGCGGTCAGCGCCGCCGGCGCCCCGGCCGGCGCGGGCCTGCCGGTGAGGGTGAGGAAGGCGGCGAGGTCACGCAGCGATTCTTCGCCGCCCGAGGCCGCGGCGGCCTCCAGGATCTGCCTCGCCCTGTCCCACTCGCCGCGGGCGATGTGGTCGCGGGCGGCGGGGCGGGTGAGGAGTTTGAGCTGGTTGGCGAGGGCCACCTTCTCCGCCGGCACGCTGACCTTCCGCATGAGGAGGGTGATGGCCGAGTACCCCACGCCGCCCAGTTTGGCCAGGGCGGCGATGGCCACCTGCTTGTCGTTGAGGTCGCCGTCGCGGTAACGTTCGATCAGGGCGAGGACTGCCGGCGGCGTCTCCGGGCGGATGCCCCATTCAAGCTTCGACAGCACGAGACGGGCGCGGAGGATCACGTCGGGGTCACCGCCCTTGGTGAGGCGGCGGAGGGCGGGGATCGCCGCATCGCCGGCGTGCCACAGGGCGTCGGCGGCGCCGCGCCAGGTGGCGAAGTCGTCGGAGGCGAGGTCGGCGAGGAGGGGGTCGAGCGGCGGCGGCGGTGCCGCCCCGACGGCGAGGGCCAGCAGGCAGAGCCGGATCATGCGACACCTCCTGGGCGGAGGCCATTGTATCCGGGGGCGTGGCGCCGCCGGGCGGATGTTACAAACGTGCATAGGAGCTGAGTTCGCCGCGACGCGCAGCGGAGCGTTCCGGGGCCGCGCCGGGTGCCAATGCGGACAATCACCGATAGAAGCCTGCCGCACGTGTCGCCTTCGCCTCCGTTGATGCCAGCGGCTGTCATCCCAAAATCCGTTTGCTGACGGTGCCTGTCTTCATTCGCGCTCATCCGCAAGATCACTTGGCCCACTTCGGGCGTCATTCGCAGTCAACGCGGACGATCACCGATGGTCGGATGTCATCGCGTGCCGTTGGCCGACAATCGCGGAGCGGGGTGGTCCGTCGGGTAGGTCGGGTTGAGCCTAGCGTTTCGCTCGGCGAAGCCCGACGGAGGGCCTGAAGCCGAACGCCGCCGGCAACCCCCGAGCGTATCCTCACTCCGCCAAAATTCACAGAGACAGTGAACGACGGGGCGCGATTTCCTCCGAAATAGCGACCGGTGCCATCACCCTCTCCCCAGCACCAGGTCCGTTTCCCAATCATAATGCCTCCAAAGCGAAAAGCCTATCGCGCACCCCG
>CAZVZK010000027.1:0-80634 GCA_964630925.1 uncultured Alcaligenaceae bacterium | reverse complement strand
GACTGAAATGCAAATTCGTGGCGGAATTTGCATTTCAGGGCGAGTGGTCAGGCCACCCACTCCCGTGCCGTGGCCGCCCTCCACGTCTCATTTTGTCTAACCCCACAGGCCGGGTGAACGGCTCCGTCGCTTCTTGCCTCCTGCTAACCCTAACCCCTGACCCCTACCCCCCGCGAAGCTCGCATGTACTTTTCGTGAAGCGAGCGGTAAGATGCATGCGGACGAGCGGATCGGGTGCTCAGGCGCGTCCGCCCCAGGATGGGGCGGCCCTTAAGCGCGAGCCGACCCTCGGACAGGGCGCATGGACGCGCGGCGCACGGCCACACCCCCAATCCGGCCCCGTCGGCCCCTCCCCTTTCCATCCTCTCGTTCCCCGGCATGATTCGTTTCCTGCCGGTCCCTTTCCGAGGCGAGGCCACGCGCGCCCTCTCCCGCCACGGCGGCCCTCCTCAGCCCGACCCTCCGACCCGGAGTCGCGGCCATGCGCCACGCCAGCACCCTCACCGCCCTCCTCGCCCTCTTCCAGGCCGGGCCGATCCTCGCCGCCGCCGGCGTCGTGCCCCGCCCCCCCGCACCCATGGCCGTCTGGCGGGTCGAGGACGTCAAGCCCGGCCTCAAGGGGCACGGCCTCACCGTCCGCAAGGGCACCCGCGTCGAGCAGTTCCAGGCGGAGGTCCTCGGCGTCCTGAAGAACGGCAGCCCCGGACGCGACCTCATCATCGCCCAACTGTCCGGCTGCGGCCTGGAGAAGACCGGCGTCATCGCCGGCATGTCCGGCAGCCCCGTCTACATCGAAGGCAAGCTCCTCGGCGCCGTCGCCTACGCCTGGCCCTTCGGCAAGGAGCCCATCGCCGGCATCACACCCTTCGCCCAGATGCAGTCCTTCGCCGACGCCGTCGAACGCCGCGAGCCCGTCCGCGCCGCCCTGCGCGACAAGATCCGTGTCGGCAAGACCGTGTTCGACTCCGTCATGGTCGCCCAGTCCCCCGACGACCTCCCCGCCGACGCCGAGGGCGCCTGGCTCGTCCCGTTGCGCACGCCCCTCGCCGTCACCGGCTTCTCGTCGTCCGCCCTCAAGCTCCTCGCCAGGGAGACGGCCCGCTTCGGCCTCGTCCCCGTCCAGGGCGGTGCGGTGAGCGCCCGCGTGGCCCAGGAGGAGAAGGACGCTGTTCTCGAGCCTGGCGGGCCCCTGTCGGTCGCCCTCGTCACCGGCGACATGGACATCTCCGGCATAGGCACCGTCACCCACGTCGAGGGCAACAAGGTGTGGGGCTGGGGCCACCCCTTCATGAGCCTCGGCGGCTGTCAGCTCCCCATGTACACCGGCTACATCCACGCCATCTTCCCCCGACAGACCGTCAGCTTCAAGATGGGCTCGCCCCTCCGCGAGGTCGGCGCCCTCAACGCCGACGTGTCCACGTGCATTGCCGGCAACATCGGCAAGAAGGCCGACATGCTGCCCATGACCATCGAGTCCACCGCCTGCCGCGGCGAGACCAAGACGTTCAACGTCCGCGTCGTGCGGCACCGCTCCCTGATGCCCTCGCTCATCTACACCGCGCTCACAAACTCGCTCGACATGGAGGGCGAGCTGCCGGAGGAGATGACCGCCCACCTGGAGGCGAAGATCGAGCTGGACAATGGCCGCGTCCTAACCATCAAAGACAGCTTCAGCGGCATGAGCGGCGCGCGCGCCCCCGGCGCCCTGTTCATGCCCGTCGCATCGTCCGTGTCGCAGCTCATCAACAACCCGTTCAAGGAGCTGCGGATCAGGAAGGTCACCTGCTCGGCTCGCGTCGAGCCGGGCCGCTCCACCGCGGAGATCGACGCCGTCGCCCTCGACGACGCCTCCTACGCCCCCGGCGACACCATCCGCGCCGACGTCTGGCTGCGCACCTACCGCGGCGGACGCGAGCGTGTCTCGCTGTCGCTCAAGCTGCCGCCCGACATCGCGCCGGGCGAGCACACCGTGTTGTTCTGCGACGAGCCGTCGAGCGTGCGTCAGGACATCCGCAACCACCCAGGCCTGCTGTTCCCCTCCTCCGCCCGGCAGGTGCTGGAGGCGGCGGAGACGTTCGCCTCGGCCCGGCGCACCGCCCTGGTGATGCGTCTGCCGCTGGGCGCCCACGGCGTCGTCGTCGGCGGCAAGGCCCTGCCGACGCTGCCGGGCAGCGTGGCGACGATCCTGGTGAACAGCAAGCGGACGGGGACGCTGTCGATGGCCCGGGCCGCCGTCTCGCGGCGCGAGACGCCGTGGGTGATCCAGGGCAGCGACTCGGTGACGTTCACCGTGGTCAAGGGCCGCCGCACCGCCCGCACCGACTGACCCACCCCTTCGCCCCCCTCTGACCCATCCCCAGGCGGGAGCCCCCCATGCGAAATCTGCTCGCGGCGAGCGCCGCCCTGATCGCCCTGGCCGGCGTCTCGAGCGGCGCCAAGGTCAAGACCTGGCACCACTCCAAGTCCGCCGACCATGAGAAGGCGGCCCTCAAGGGCGCCATCGTCTCCCATGAGGGGGCCGTCACGCTCTCGCGCCGCCTGACGCCGCTGGCCAGGCTCGAGGCCGGCCACGTCTGGGCGCTGGCGGAGGACTCAGGCGGAAACCTCTTCGCCGCCACCGGCGACGAGGGCAAGGTCTTCCGCATCACCCCCGCAGGTAAGGCGTCCGTCGCCGCCACGGCCGAGGCCGGGCAGGTGCTGTCGCTCGCGGCGGCCGGGGAGGCCGTGTACGCCGGCACCGGGCCGTCGGGCGAGATCCTCCGCCTCAAGGCCGGCAGCGCCGACGTGCTGTGCAAGCTGCCGGCGTCGTACGTGTGGGGCCTCGCCGTCGAGCCGAAGTCGGGCGACGTGATCGCCGCCACCGGCCCGGAGGGCAAGCTCTACCGCGTCACGCCCGAGGGCAAGCACTCGCTGCTATACGACACGAAGCAGGATCACGTCCTGTGCGTCGTGACGGGGCCGGACGGGGTGGTATATGCCGGCACCGACCGCACGGGCCGCGTCTACAAGATCACGCCGGCGGGCAAGGCGTCGGTGCTTTATCAGGCCCCGCAGTCGGAGGTGCGCTCGCTGCTGCTGGAGGACGGCGTCCTGTACGCCGGCACCAGCGCGACGAAGCGGCGCGGCGCCGGCGCTCGCGGCTCCAGCGCCGCCTCCGCGAAGCTCGACATCCCCGGCGGCACCGAGGCCGTCCGCGCCAGCACGATGCCGGAGAAGGCGGCCTCGGGTACGAAGTCAGCCGGCGCCAAGAAGGAGCCGGGCAAGGGGGCCGGCGCATCGGCGCCATCGGCCCCGGCGGTGGGCGACAACTCGATCTGGCGCGTCGCGCCCGACGGCGGCGTCCGCGAGGTGTTCCGCGACAAGGTGCTGGTGATGGCCCTGGCCCGCGACGGCAAGGCGCTGATCGCCGGCACCGCCATGCAGGGCCAGCTCTTCACCGCCAGCGAGGCCGACGGCGACAAGGCCGAGCTGGCCCGCCTCGACCACGGCCAGGTCCTGTGCCTGCTGCGGAGGAAGGACGGAACCCTGGCCGTCGGCACCGGCGACCCCGGCGCGGTCTACACGCTCGAATCGAAGCACGTCGCCGAGGGGACGCTCACGTCGGAGGTCCTCGACTCGAAGCTCGTGAGCAAGTGGGGCGAGATGCGCTGGCGTGCCGAGACGCCCGCGAAGTCGTCCGTGAGCGTGTCCGTCCGCACCGGCAACGTCAGCGAGCCCGACGATACGTGGAGCGCCTGGGGCGCCGAGCTGAAGGAGCCGGGGAACGTGCCCGCCCCCGCCGGCCGCTATCTGCAATACCGCGTCACGCTGAAGACCGACGATGCCTCCGCGACGCCCGCACTGAAGTCCATCAGCGTCCGCTACGCCGCGACGAACCAGGCCCCCGAGGTGACGAAAATCGAGGTGCCGGACCTCGACGCGGCCCCGCAGTCCTCGCCGAAGAAGGTCGCGTTCAAGTGGACCGCCACGGACGCCAACGAGGACGAGCTTCGTTACCGCCTCCTCGTGAAAAAGGACGGCTGGGCCGACTGGGCCGAGATCGAGGACGACCTCGACAAGGCGGAGCACGAGTGGGACGCCTCCGGCATGCCGTCTGGGACGTACCGCCTCAAGGTGGTCGCCTCCGACGCGCCCGATAACCCCGAAGGCGAGGCCCTGACCGGCGAGCGCATCAGCGCCCCGTTCGTCGTCTGCCACGAGGCCCCGAAGGTGACGTTGAGGGCCGTCGGCCTGGCCGGCGGGCGCATGAAGATCGAGGCGTCGGCGGCCTCCCCATTGGTGCGTCTGACCTCGGCGTCGTTCGCAGTGAACGGCCGCCGCTGGGAGGGCGTCTTCCCCGCGGACGGCCTGTTCGACGCCCGGAGCGAGTCGTTCAAGTTCCGGACGGGCGAGCTGAAGCCGGGTGCGTACGTCCTGGTGCTGAAGGTGACGGACGCGGCCGGCAACACCGGCTCCGCCGACGTGCTGTTCACGGTGCCCGCCGCCGGCCCGCGTCGGGGCGAGGTCGAGTGAGCCGCCCGAGGCTCGGCCGGGCTCAGCCCGGCTTCCCCGGACGGAGCAGCAGGTAGAGCACCCAGCAGTGCCGGGCATGCCTTCGGCCCTCGCGCAGGTGGCCGAGCAGGAAGTCCTCGGCGCAGCCGGCGTCCTCCAGGGCGTCGGCCAGGACCGGCAGGTCGGCCCAGCGCCGCTCAGCCTGGATCTCGCGGGCGATGCGCTTCACCGTGCCACGACCCCACCGCAGCCAGGCGGGGTCGATCTCCGGCGGCGCGTCGAGGAGGCGCGCGGCCATTGGGTACTTACGACGGAAGCCGCGCTCGCTCTCGGTGAACCTGCCGCGGAGCTTCCTCCGGCGGCCGGGGATGAGGCCGAGGTCCTCGGGATCCCACTCGCGCCCTGTCACCTCCTTGTAGGCGTGCATCGCGACGTACCCGAACCCCTCCTCCTCCAGATCCTCGTCGCCGGCGTTAATCTCGAGCAATGATTGCGGGTCGGCGAGCGCCAGGTCGTAGACATCGCGGCCCTGCACGACCAGCCACCATCGGAAGTAGGCGAAGCCGTCGTCCGAGCAGCCGCCGTTGTTGGCCGACGCCATGTCCCACAGGTCAGCGCGGTAGGCGTCTTCGACGAGTCCGGCGTTCACCTTCTCGAAAGAGACGATCTCCTCGGCCGGCAACCTCTTCAAGGCGCGTTCGAGCGCCGCGATGTGACGCTCGGCGTCGTTGTTCTTCGGACGCGCCTTCTCCACCAGCGCCCAGTACCCGTCGAGATCCACGGCGCCCTCCCCCCGGCCGGCATGGCTGTTGCTGACATGGGCGTGTCACGAATTCTGTGTGAAGGCGGTCAATCCGCCTCCCGCACCCCTAAGAATATTCGTGCCCTGGCCTGTCGGAGGCGGAGATGCTCGCGGAACGCTTCGCGGAGGTGCGGTCGGCAACCGTCCGCCTCTGCGCGCCGCTCTCCGCCGAGGACATGGGCGTCCAGTCGATGCCGGAGTGCAGTCCGACGCGGTGGCACCTCGCCCACACCACCTGGTTCTTCGAGACGTTCGTCCTCCTCCCCGCCGGGCACCCGCCGTTCGACCCGCGCTACGCCCACCTGTTCAACTCCTACTATGAGGCCGTCGGCGAACGCATCCCGCGCGCCCGCCGCCAACTCCTCTCGCGCCCCGGCGTCGAGGAGGTGATGGCCTACCGCCGGCACGTCGATGAGCGGATCCCGCCCCTCCTCTCGGAGGCCGCCGAGGACACGCTGGGCCTCGTCGAGCTGGGGCTGCACCACGAGCAGCAGCACCAGGAGCTGATCCTCACCGACATACTGCACGCCTTCGCGTCCAACCCGCTGCGGCCCGCGTACTCGGCCGACGACATCCCGCCGCGTCCCGATCCGGGGCCGCTCCGCTGGCGGGAGCATGACGGCGGGCTCTGTCAGATCGGGCACGCCGGGCCGGGCTTCTGCTTCGACAACGAGACGCCACGACACACGGTCTTCCTCGCGCCGTACCGCCTCGCGTCGCGGCCCGTGACGTGCGGCGAGTTCGCCGCGTTCATCGACGACGGCGGCTACGCCCGGCCCGAGCTGTGGCTGTCCGACGGCTGGGACGTGGTCAACCGCGAGGGCTGGGACAGGCCGATCTACTGGGACGGCGGCGAGGTCATGACACTCTCGGGGATGCGGCCCTTCGATCCGCACGCCCCGGTCACGCACGTCAGCTTGTTCGAGGCCGACGCCTACGCCCGCTGGGCCGGCGCCCGTCTGCCCACCGAGGCCGAGTGGGAGAACGCGACGCCGGACGCCGGCGGGGCGTGGGAGTGGACGGCGAGCGCCTACCTGGGCTACCCCGGCTTCCGGCCCGCCGCTGGCGCGGTGGGCGAGTACAACGGCAAGTTCATGAACGGTCAGTATGTGTTGCGTGGCGGGTCGGCGTTCACCCCTCCGGGGCACGTCCGCCCGACCTACCGCAACTTCTTCCCGCCCGCCACCCGCTGGCAGCTCACCGGCATCCGTCTCGCCGAGGGCCCCTGATGGACTCCCGATCCTTCCTCCGCGACGTGCTGGCCGGGCTCTCCTCCTCGCCGCGTACCCTCCCGTGCAAGTACTTCTACGACGAGCGCGGCAGCGCCCTCTTCGATGAGATCTGCACGTTGGAGGAGTACTACCCCACGCGCACCGAGGCCGCCATCCTGCGAGACAACGCCCAGGCCATCGCCGACGCCGCCGGGCCGGGGGCGGTCCTCATCGAGTACGGCAGCGGCTCAAGCGTCAAGACACGGCTCCTGCTCGACGCCCTCGACGCGCCGGCGGCCTACGTCCCCGTGGACATCAGCCGCGAGCATCTGCTGCGCTGCGCGGCCGCCCTGGCACGCGAGTACCCAGCCCTCCCCGTCCTCCCCGCCGCCGCGGACTTCACGAGGCCCTTCCGCTTGCCCGCGCTCCCCGAGGGGCGGCGGGTGGTGTACTTCTCCGGCTCGACCATCGGCAACTTCGCGCCGGCGGAGGCGTGCCGCATCATGGGGCACATCGCGGACATCGCCGACGCGCTGCTCATCGGCGTCGATCTCCGCAAGGGCCGCGACGTGCTGGAGCCGGCTTACAACGACGCCCGCGGCGTGACGGCGGCGTTCAACCTCAACCTCCTCGCACGCATCAATCGCGAGCTGGGCGGCGACTTCGATCTGTCAGCGTGGCGGCACCGGGCGCTCTTCAACGAGAGGTACGGACGCATCGAGATGCGGCTGGTGAGCGTGCGCGATCAGTCGGTGCGCGTGGGCGGGCGGCGATTCGACTTCGGCGCCGGCGAGGAGATCTGCACCGAGCATTCGCACAAGTACACGCTGCCGGGTTTCGCGTCACTGTGCCGGCGGGCGGGTCTGGAAGTGGGCCGCGTGTGGACGGACCGGGCCGGCCTGTTCAGCGTGCAATTCGCCCTGGCCGCCGGGCGTCCTTCCCGTGGCAGCAGGCTCCCGGCCCACCGGGTGACGACAGGGTGACGGGCGACCCCCGGAGCTCGGCCGGATTTTCTCCTCGACGCCTGCGGCCTCTCCGGGCAATAGTAACCTGATGCCCTGATCGGCGCAGCGGGTGACGCCATGTTCGCATCCTCCCCACTCGGCCGCCGCGACCTCCTCCGCCTCGGCGGCCTCCTGCTGGCCGCTCGGGGCTTCCCCGCCCGTGCCGCCAAGGCCCGGGCCGGCGCCCGCTCTTGCATCCTCGTGTATCTGCTGGGCGGGCCGCCGCAGCTCGACACCTTCGACCTCAAGCCCGACGCCCCCGCCGAGGTGCGTGGGCCCTTCCGGCCCGTCGCCACGTCGGCCCCCGGCGTGCGGATCTGCGAGCACCTGCCACGCCTCGCCCGCCTGGCGCACCGCTACGCCCTCGTCCGCACGGTCAGCCACAACAACCACAACCACACGCCCATGATCTACTACACCCTCACCGGCAGGCCCGTCGAGCGGCCCGGCGAGGATAACGACGTCCGCCCCCCGCGGCGCATCGACCCCCCGCACATCGGCTCCGTCCTGGCCCGCCTCAAAGGCGCGCCGGGCGGGCTGCCGGGGTACGTCGCCGTCCCCGAGCTGGCCGTCCGCAGCAGCCTGCGCGGCGAGTTCAAACGTGTCCGCCAGCCCCTGCGGGGCGGCAACGCCGGCTCCCTCGGCCCGCTGCTCGACCCGCTGTGCGTCAACGGCGAGCCCGGCGCCGCCGACGCCATCCCCGCCCTCGCCCCGCCGGCCCACCTCGAGGCCGAACGCCTGGACCGCCGCGCCGCCCTCCTGTCCGCCGTCGGCAGACGCGGCCCGGCATCCACCGGCCCGCTGTCCTCGCTCCAAAATCAGGCCATCCAGCTCTCCGGCTCGCGCGGCGGCAAGGCGTTCGCGCTCGACGCCGAGCCGGCCCGCGTCGCCGAACGCTACGGTGGGCACCGCTTCGGCAAGGCGCTGCTGCTGGCCCGCCGGCTTGCGGAGGCCGGCGTGCCGATGATCGCGGTCCATTTCAACGAGATGACGGTCTGCGACGGCTGGGACACGCACACCAGGGAGCACTTCCCGGCGCTGAAGGACGAGCTGCTGCCGATGGTCGATCAGGGCGTGTCCGCCCTCCTGGAGGATCTGGCGCAGCGTGGCCTGGCCGACGACGTTGCGGTCTGCATGATGGGCGAGTTCGGGCGTACGCCGAGGATCAACGGGCAGGCGGGGCGCGATCACTGGGGGCTGTGCCAGTCGGTGTTGCTGGCGGGCGGCGGCATCAAGGGGGGCCAGGTGGTCGGGGCGTCGGACCGGATCGCCGCCTACCCGGTGAGCGACCCCGTGGACCCCGTGGACGTGCATGCCACGCTGTACCACGCGATGGGGATCGACCCCGCCTCGCACCTGAAGGATCACCTCGGGCGGCCCTGGCAGATCTGCACGGGGAGGGTGATCCGGCGGCTGGTGTGAGGGCCCTACTCCTTCACCGGACGCAGGCGCACCTCGCGCACGTCCATCACCGCCACGCCCTTCTTCCTGATGGCCCGCACCGTCAGCGTGTGCCGGCCGGCCTTGTCGATGCTGACCTCGCCGACGCGCACCGGCTCGAACGCCTGCCACCCGCCGGTGTCCTTGACCGTGTGCTTGAGCTTCTGCCCGAGCAGCTCGACCTCCGCCTCGCTGCCGCCCTGCCCCTTGCCGCAGCCTTGCAGCAGCTCGACGGTGAACCGCCCCGGCCTCGCCGCCGTCAGCTCCCACGTCGCGTAGTCCGCAGCGTCGCTCCAGAACCCGAGCGTCAGCTTGTGCGGCAGCGGCTCGTAGCGGAGCTGCGTCCCGTGCACGCGCGCCGTCCGCGCGTGCAGCACGAAGCCCTCCGCCGTCTGCGGGTTCGGCAGGTACTTGGGGTTGGGCGTGGGCATGAGGGCGCCGACCTCCTTGCGCCACGCGTCCAGCTTCGCCGCCATCGCCTTCACGCGTGCCGGCTCCTTGGCCGCGAGGTTGCGTGACTCGCCGGCGTCCTTATCGACGTCGAACAGCTCGCGGCGTCCGTCCCCGTAGAACTCAATGAGCTTGTACGAGCCCTCGCGGACGGCCCCGGCGGGCCGGCTGCCCTGGTTGGCGTAGTGCGGGTAGTGCCAGTAGAGGTCGTGGTCGGGCACGTTCTTCCCCGCGAAGGCCGGCAGGAAGCTCACCCCGTCGAGCTTGTCCTTGCACGCGATGCCGCACGCCTCCAGCAGCGTCGGCACAAGGTCGTGCGTCGCCCCCAGTGCCCCCGTCCCCCCCGACACCACCGTGTCGGGCCGCCACACGATCAGCGGCACGCGGATGCCGCCCTCATACAGGTGGCCCTTGCCCTCGCGCAGCGGGCCGTTGAACGTCGCCGGCGTATTCGTGCCTTCCTGAGTCGCCAGGCCGCCGTTGTCGCTGGTGAACACGACGTAGGTGTCCTTATCGAGCTTCTCATCACGCAACTTCTGCAACACCTTGCCCACGGCCTCGTCGAGGCTCTCCAGCATGGCCGCGTAGATGCCGTTGGCCTGCTTGCCGAGCGCCACGCCCGCCGGGTACTTCTTGACGAGGTCGGGCTTGCCGCGCATCGGCGTATGGACGCCGTAGTGCGGCAGGTAGAGGAAGAACGGCTTGGCCTTGTTGGCGTCGATGAACCTGACCGCCTCGTCGGCGAGGCGGTCGGTGAGGTACTCGCCCTCCTTCGCCTTCTCCAAACCCGGCATGGCGCCGAGCTTGTTCCGGAACGGCGCGAAGTAGCTGCGCGGCGTGCCGGTGTGGTCGCCGGCGATGTTCACGTCGAACCCCTGCTTCTCCGGCCCGAACCCCTCGCCGCCCAGGTGCCACTTGCCGATGTGCCCCGTCGCGTACCCCGCCGCCTTGAAGCGCTCGGCGATGGTCATCTCCTCCATCGGGAGGGCGTTCACCAGTTTCGGACGGGCCAGCGGCTGATTGGGGTTGTCCGGCCGCCCCGGAAGCCAGTCGGTGATCCCCAGCCTGGCGGGGTACTTCCCGGTCATCAGCGCCGCCCGTGTCGGCGAGCAGACGGGGCACGACGCGTAGAACCGCGTGAAACGCAGGCCCTCCTTCGCCATGCGGTCGAGGTGCGGCGTCTTGTGGAACTTGCTGCCGTAGCACCCGAGGTCGGCCCAGCCGAGGTCGTCGGCCAGGATGACGATGACGTTGGGCTTGCGTGCCGGCGTGTCGGCGGCGAGCGTGAGCGCGAGGAGGAGAGGGAGCACGGGTGCCACTCCGGGGATTGGCGATCAGGCCAGTGTATGAGGCCGTTGGAGCCCGGGCGTCGCCGTGATACAGTGTCTCTATCCCCTCCCGAGGCCACGCCATGATCGGCATCACCGGTGACGGAAGCCTGTCCGCGCGTCCGACACGCCGCGAATGGCTGGCGCTCGGCTCGCTGCTGCCCGCCGGCCTCGCCCTGCCCCAGCTCCTCGCCGCGAAGGCCCCGGCGCGGGCGAAATCGTGCCTGCTGATCTTCATGGAGGGAGGCCCCTCGCACATCGACCTCTGGGACATGAAGCCGCACGCCCCCGCCGAGGTGCGCGGCGAATTCAAGCCCATCGCCACGCGACTCCCCGGCGTGTACGTCTGCGACCAGCTCCCCCGCTTCGCCCGCCACGTCCACCGCTTCACCCAGCTCCGTTCCATGCGGCACACCGTCAACGACCACAACGCCGGCACCTACTACCACCTCACCGGCCGCTCCCCCGTCGAGGGCGGCAAACTCATCATCGCCAACGCCCCCACCAACTTCCCCCCCCTTCGGCTCCGTCCTGGCGAAGTTGCGCCCCCCCGGCGGCGGCCTCCCCGACTTCGTCCACATCCCCGAATTCCAGTCGAACAACGGCCACGACATCGGCGGGCAGTCCTCCGGCTTCCTCGGCCCGTCCTGCGAGCCTCTCGTCTCCGGCGACCCCAGCCTGCCCGGCTGGAGGCTCCCCGGCCTCGGCCCGCGTGATGACCTCCCCGCCGCACGCCTCCGCTCCAGAGGCGAGCTGCTTGCCCGCCTCGACAGGCCCCTCGCCCGGCTCGCCGACAACCCCGGCGCCCGCGCCGACGCCTTCACACGAAAGGCGTTCGACATGATCGCCGCCCCCGAGGCCCGCCGCGCCTTCGACCTCTCGCGCGAGCCCGCCAGGGTCCGCGAGCGCTACGGCACCGACCCCGGATCGGACCGCGTCCTGGAAGCCCGTCAGTTCGGAGGCATGCCCCATCTGGGCCAGTCCATGCTCCTGGCCCGCCGACTCATCGAGGCCGGCGTCCGCCTCGTCACCCTCTTCACCGGCCGCCGCCTCGACCAGGCGTGGGACACGCACCGCCAGCACTTCCCCCTCCTGCGCCGCTCCCTGTGCCCGCCCTTCGACCGCGCCATCTCCGCCCTCATGGACGACCTGGCCGAGCGCGGCCTGCTCGACGAGACCCTCGTCGTCCTCTTCGGCGAGTTCGGCCGCACCCCCAAGCTCGGCCAGATCACCTCCGGCGCGGGTGCCACCGCCAACGGCCGCGACCACTGGCCGCAGTGCTACACCGTCATGCTCGCCGGCGCCGGCATCCCCGCCGGCAAGATCATCGGCGCGTCCGACGGCCAGGGCGCCTACCCGCGCGGCGAGGCGTACTCCCCAGAGGACCTCGCCGCCACGATCTACCACCTGCTCGGCCTGCCCGCCGACACCGAGATCCGCGACCCCCTCGGCAGGCCGCACGCCGTCGCGACGGGCAAGCCGATCGCCGGCGTCGTGGGGCGCTGAAGGCGGGGAGAGGTGGTCGGGCCATTGCATTGCCCCCCCCTCACGAGACTGCTGAAAAACTCGGTTTCGTCGACGTAAGTCCGTAAAAGTCGTCCTCGCGGGACACGAACTTTACTGACTTACGTCGAGTCGAGGGGGTTATTCAGCAGTCTCCTCACACCCCCCTGCAACGCAAATCCCGCCCCGGAGTCACCCGCCCACTCCGCCGAGTCACCTGCCCACTTTGCCCCCAAGTGGGCATGTGACTCTGGCGCCGGCCGTGGGCGGCGTAATCGACGTAGTACAAACGCCCGCCGACGACGCAGGGGCCTTCGGGGAAGAAGGCGGCCACGAGGGCGCGTGGGGGAGGGGGCGGCGTAGGTGGCCCGGCGGCCAGGGCGGCGCCGGCGATCAGAAGGCCGACGCCCAGGCCGGCCTTGAGGTGCGTGCCCGACGCCATGAGCGTACGCCATCGGTGGTGAGGTGTCTGAGGGGCATGATACGGGGTAGTGGCGGAGACAGATTGCAGGCTCGACGGTGGGCCGCTAGAGTTGGCAGTTGACATGGGAGAAGGAGGCCGCCTGATGATAAATCACGACGCGATGCTGCGTGCCGTCCTCGACAACCCGGAGGACGACGAGCCGCGCCTCGACTGCGCGGGGTGGCTGGAGGCGCACGGGGATGAGGCGGGGCGGCTGCGTGGCGAATTCATCCGGCTCGACGTGACGCTGGCCCGACTGGCGGAGGGCGATCCGGCGCGGGCGGAGGTGGCCGCGCGGCGCGAGGAGATGGTGAGGAGGCACGGGCTTGGGCGGGTCGTAGGGCTGGGTGACTGGGCGGGGCAACTGATCATGCGAGGCTACCCACCCGCGGGAACCGCGGCGAAGGTTGAGCGTGGCTTCGTCGTCGGGGTCAACACGTCGGCCGCGAACTTCGTGGCCGACGCGGAGGCGCTCGGTCGGTCGCCGCTCATTCACGCGACCTTCCACGATGCCGACGCCGCGAACTTGAAGGCCCTCGCCGGCCTGCCGGCCTTCTGGCGTCTTCGACGGCTGCGATTCCGCCCCGCCCTCGTGCCCTCGCCGGCGGTGCTCGGGCCGGAAGGGGCGAAGGTGCTGGCGGAGGCTGGGCTCAAGCACCTGACCGTCCTCCGCCTGGATTATCAGGGTATCGGGGACGATGGCCTCGCCGCCCTCGCGGGCTCTGGCGTACTCGATGGCCTGGCGGAGCTGTGGCTGCCGTCCAGCGGGATCGGAGACGTGGGGGCGGCCGCCCTGGCCGCCGTCCTACCGCGTGGGCTGCGGAGCCTTCGACTTGGGGGCAACGTGATCGGCCCCGCCGGGGTGCGGGCCCTCGCCGCTGCCTTGCCCGCGGGCCTGGAGGATCTTGAGCTGGGTGGCAATCCGTTCGGCGATGAGGGCGTTTCCGTTCTGGCCTCCTCGGGCTTTACTCGACTCACCCGGCTGTACCTCGATCGTGTCGGGATGGGGCAGGTGGGGGTCGCTGCCCTGGCGGATGCCGGCTGGCTGGCGAACGTCCGCGAGCTGTGCCTGAACGACAACCCTGTCGGCCCGGAAGGGGCCGCCCGATTGGCCGCCTCACCGAACGCCGTCGGGGTCGAGAAACTGTTGTTGATGGGCGGCGGCATCGGGGACGGCGGGGCCGCCGCGTTCGCGCGGCCCGCCCGGTTCGGGCGGCTGAAGGAGCTCCATCTCGGCAGGAATGGCATCAGCGACGCCGGCGCGGCTGCGTTGGGCGCCTGTCCGATCACAGGGCTTGAGACCCTCGGGCTCGGCGAGAACCCGATCACGGTGCCGGGGTTGATCGCGCTGCTGACCTCGGCCTCACTGCGTCGTCTGGCCGCCCTGTACCTGCCGGATGCCCAGGTCGGCGGGCTGCACGATCCGGGTGAGTTCCTCCGCGATGAACGCGACACGCTGAAGAGCCTCATGCTCGGGGCGTGTCCGTTGGAGGGAGCGGCGCTGGAGGCGATCCTCGGGTTGCCGCAATTGTCCGGGCTGGAGACGCTCGACCTGTGCAACCTGGGGGGCACGGTCACGCCGCTCGGGCCGGCGGGTGCCCGCGCCATCGCCTCTTCGCCGTATCTGAGGCGGCTGAAGACGCTCCAACTGTACGGGCACATCATCGGCGACGACGGGGCAGCGGCCCTCGCCGGGGCAACGTTGCCGGGATTGCGTGAGCTCCTTCTCGGGGAGAACGGCATCGGCCCGACGGGGGCTGGTACCCTGATGTCCTCCCCCGGTCTGGCCGGGGTGACTTACCTGATCTTGGCCAGTAACCCACTCGGCGATGCGGGCGCCGCGGCCATTGCCGCCGCCCCCGAGCAGCCCTCGCTCCGCAGCCTATCCCTCGGCTCCTGCGGCCTGACGGACGTCGGGATCGCCATGCTGGCGCGTGCCCCCATTGTCAGGCCGCTCAGGTCGCTCCACATTGCCGGAAACGAGATCGGGGAGGAGGCCGTGCGCGCCCTCACCGAGTCGCCCGAATTGCAGGGCCTGGGAAGCCTCAGTTTCGAACACGAATCGACGGGCCTTACCCCGGAGGGCCGCGCCCGCCTGCTGGAGCGGTTCGGCACGCCACGCATCCTTTTCTCCGTCTGACCTCACTCCATTCCGGCGTGACCTGTGGGTTGCTGGTTCGCCGAGAGTGATGGTGCGTGGCAACCGGCCTGGCGGCCCCGTATGGTTGATGGGGTGCGCGAAGTGGGCATGTGGCCCGGTGACTCGCGCACTCACCGCCAGTCAGCGGCACAAGGCGTCCAATGATGCCGAGTCACCTGCTCACTTCTCCGAAAAGTGGACATGTGACTCCAAGGAGTGGGCAGGTGACTTCGGGGGCGCGGATGCGTTTCCGGGGGTGGGTGTTGTTTGACTGGGGGTCTGAAATGCAACGCAAGTTGATGACAGACGCGTCACACCACGCCTCATCCTGGCTGACGGTTTCACCCGCTTCAGTCCTCGCCTCCACAACGGCCAGCAGCGGTGGTGAACCGCCGTCACCGGCCGGGCGCGGCCAGGCGCGCCAGCTCGGCGGGCACCGCCACCACTCGCAACGCCTCGACGGTGAAGGACGCCGGACACGATGACAGGTTGTCCAGGGAGACGATCACCGCCCGCACCCTCTCCCCGCGGCGTAGCCGGGCCAGCACGCACAGCGTGCGCATCTGCCCCTCGCGCGGCCCCGCCCACGTCACGGCCTGCGGGGCGGGGCCGTCCGCCTGCGGCCGCAACACCAGGTGGGCCGCGCTCGTCCCACGGCGGTAGCGCGCCTCGAAGAGGTAATCCCCGTCGTGCGGCGCCTCGAACACCGGGGCCAGGGCGTGGCCCATCGTGTAGGGGCGGGCGGTGACCGTCGCCCCGGACGGCCCAGCCGCGATCTCCGCGTCCTCACCCTCCAACCGGGCCAGATCCACCTCTGTCGTCGCGGCGGGGCGCATGGACAACGCACCCTCCAGCGGCAGCCCGGACGGAGCGAACGCACACGCCTCCGCCTCGTAGCGGATGTCGGAAGGCCCGCACCCGCCGATTAGGTCGGCGGCCAGCGTCGTCCCCACCAGCGGCGGGCCGGGGTGGGCGTCATCCTCGGTGAAGAGCGTGGCCAGGCCCGCCAGCCTTCCGGGGGCCGGGCGGAACTTGACGCACGAGAGGAAGCGCGCCCCCTCCGGCAGCCGCACCGAGCAGGCCATAGCCCGCGGGTCGCCGTCCTCGTCGGACGGCAGGCAGACGCAAAAGCTCTGCCGCCCCGCGTGCAGCCGGTGACGGGTGACGTGGTCGCGGCCCGGCACGCTCCCGACGTGCGGACGGGCGACGCGGCAGAGCAGCAGGCCGCCGCCCGTCTCCGCCTGCACGGTCAGGAGGTAGCCCGTCGCCCGCCCGGTGTCCCTGGCCGAGAACCAGCGCGGCCCGGCGAGGTGGGCGGAGGCGTCCTCGCCCTCGGCGGCGCGTTCGCGGACATCCGCCAGCATCTTCTGCCGCTCCGCCCGGCTGATCGGGTACGTCACCACGCACGCCCCCAGCCACAGGGCCAGCGCGGCGGCGGCCGACCCGACGGCCCAGCGCAGGCCGGAGGCGTCGGGGGCGGGGAGGTCACGTTCCCATGCGGCGCGGGCGAGCCGGGCCAGGGCGGCGACGCCGAGGCCGGCGAACACGTACAGCGGCAGGAGGAGCTGCCCGGCGTGCTTGCGCTCGGGCAGGACGGCCAGGAGGATCAGGGCGTAGTAGCCTGAGAACAGCAGGAGCCAGCCGCCGCGTGCCCTCTCGTACCCCGCGAGGAAGAGGGCGGCCGCGCCGAGGACGAACAGCGCCGGCAGGGCGGCGGTGAGCGGCCCCATGCACCAGCCGTACACGACTCGGAGCCGGGGGTGCTGGCCGGAGCGGGCGAGGCCCACGTCCTCGCCCTGCACCAGCCCCTCGGCGGGGAGGGCGGAGTGCGCCTGCCAGTAGAACCAGGGGAACGCGCGGGCGTAGACGTGGGCGTGGTACGGCAGGGCGTCGAGGTACATGGCCCGGCACAGCTCGCCGTAGCCGGGGCCGTAGATGCGCGGCGGCCTGCCGGGCAGGCCGTCGGCCAGGTGACGCTCGCGGACGCGGTAATAGGTGTCGAGGTCGCAGCGGGCGACCCGCAGGCTGTTCTCGACCCCGAGGACGTTGGCGCGGGCGGAGTAGCCGTAGTACGCGACGTGGAACGAGGTGCTGTTTGACCCGGGGGGGGGCGGTGCGATCAGCGAGAGGACGAGCAGGACCGCCGACGCCCCCAGGGCGTACAGCCCGCAAGCGGAGAGGGAGGCGAGCCAGCCCCGCGCCCGCCACGCGGTGACGGCCAGGGCGGCGAACAGGATCGGCGCGAGGAGCATGGCGTCGGAGCGCCAGCCCTTGCCGGCGAGGGCGACGGCCCCGAGGGCGAAGGCGGCGAGGCCGTTGGCCCATGCCGATTTGAAGCGTTCGACGCACAGGACGAACACGGCGAAGGAGAACGTGGCCGCCCAGAGCGGCGAGATGTCGCGGACGGTGCGGATGGCGAAGAGGGTCTCGAAGGGCGAGACGGCGAAGAGCGCCCCGGCGGCGAGGCCGGCCAGCCAGCTGTACGACAGCCTCCAGGCGATGAGGACGGCGGCGAGGCAGCAGGCGGTGCTGGACGCCGCGCAGAAGGCGAAGAAGACAGGCCACGAGACGCCGAAGAGACGCCACAGCAGGGCGACGGCATACAGGTCGAAGACACGGCCCGACTCGTAGTTGCCCGTCTCGGGGCTGGCGGCGTCGGCGCTGGCCCAGTAGGCGTCGAGCTGATCGCGTGACAGCCGTTGTCGCTCGAAGCGGAAGAACTCGAGCAGAGGCCGGGCCTCGGGGGACGGCTCGACCGCCGCCCCGGGCTCGAGCATGCCTTCTTCGGTGAGAGGCGGGCCGCCGAGGGCGATGGTGCGATAGCCCCTGCCTTCGGCCAGGGAGAGCGACACGCGGTACACGTCGGGGTAGAGGGATGCGGACGCCCACAACGGCCCCCCGCCACCGGTGGTGAGTGTGCGGGCGACCTGCCAGCGCGCGGCGAAATGGGCGGCGAGCAGGAGGGCGAGGCAGGCGATGCGGACGGCCCAGACGTGCCGGGAGGCGGCCGGGGTGGCGTCGGGGCTCATGGCGGCTCCTCTTCGGGCGTGGCGGCGCTGCGCCGGCCGGACTGTATCCGAGTCGTCCATCTCCGGTCAAGCGGGCTCAGAGCCGGGCAGCCCTGCGGAAAGGGGCATCGCCTTAACGGAACACGGCCAGGCTCCTGAAGGCCGCCAGCACCTGCGGCGCGTTGCCGCGCCGCACCCGGCAGGCGTCCTCGCCCATCGTCACGTCGCGCACCCAGTGCAGCCCGTTCTCTATCCGCCAGTGCCCCCGCACCAGCCCCAGCAGACGCCTCGCGTCCGCCTCCCCCTCCGTCAGGCTCGTGATCCCGTAATGCACCTCCGTCGTGGTCACACCCTTCACCACCCGCGTCCGCGTTATCCGGAACCCCCGCTTCAGGCCCGGCCACTTCCGGCCCAGCGTCAGGGCCGTCGTCGTCTCCAGCTCCCGCGTCTCCGTCCGCCCGTGCCCCTTCTCCGTCTCCGTCGCCACACGCAGGGCCGGCGGATTCGGGCGTTCGGATAGGCGGAACGGCCCGGCGGGCAAGGGGGGGAGGGAAAAAGGGCGGGCTGTGAATAGCTGACCGGAGTAGCTGACAGCCAGCAACGGCCAGCGGAAGCAAGCGAAAGCAAGAACAGCCGGACTCCCGCTGATGGGGAGTCCGGCTGTTGGCTGTTAAGCTGGCTGTTGCTGGCTGTTCGCCGGCTGTTGCTGGCTGTCAGCTACTAAGGTCACTTGACCAGCTTGTCGGTGGCCTCGACGATCTTGGTGATGTCGGCGTCCGTGATCTTGCCCTTGGCGAAGGTGAAGTTCTGCTCGCACGTCCGGTTCTTGTAGAGGACGACGGTGATCTCGGCCTCCTTGGCGACCTTGTAGCCCTCGGGGCCGGCGGGGTTGTCGATGGAGAGGACGACCTTCTTGAGGTCGGCGTCCTTGGCCATCTTCTTCAGCTTGGCCTCAAGGCCGTCCTCGCTCGAGCAGAACACGACGAAGCTGCCGGCCTTCTCGGCCTTGCCGACGGCGGCGTCGAGCTTCTTGACGAGCTTCTCGAGGTCGGCGGAGGCCTCGCGGGCGAAGACCATGGCGACGGGGTTGCCGCCGTTGGCGCAGTAGAGGCAGAACTTCTTGCCGGCGGACTTGCCGTTGATATTGAGCGGGTGGAACGGGCCGGCCAGCTCCTCGCCGGCCTGCGGGCCGGACTTGATGGCCTTCTCCTCGGCGATGGCCGAGCCGACGAACAGGGCGACGGCCAGGGCGGCGAAGTGCGACAGCTTCATTCGGTGGTCCCCTTGTGTGGGAATGCCCGCCCCAGGCTCGCCCCATCACACTTCGTGATGGACCAGGCGATAACCATTCCGTGGGGGCGTGACACGGGGATGATAGGGGAGGGCCCCGGCGGGCGTCAAGGGGCCGGCTGAGATCTTCCATTGGCACGGGGAGTGCCGTTCGGCTAGGATGGGGGGATGGCCCGCGTGGGCGGGCCGGGCCCGAGAGGCAAGGACGTGAGGATCGGCGGCCCCGAGGGAGGCGAAGCGATGGTCAAGGTACGCGGGCTGTTGGCGTTGGCACTGATCGGGTCGGCCAGCTTCGCCGCCGGCCCGCCCACGCCGGACGAGGCGAGCCGCGAGGTGTTGTCGTTCAACGCGATCACCGGCAACGAGCCGATCCTGGGCAAACTCGCCGAGCTGTCGGCCGACGCGGCCCGCGGCAAGAGGCTGGTCGCCGCCGCCCTGGATCTCTCCCGCGAGACGCCGCCGCGGATGGGCCGCAACACGACCTTCCTGATGGCCCTGGCCGCCGAGTCGCACAAGCACACGGACGCGGCCATCGCGCTGTACAAGGCCTACGCAAAGATGTCGGCGAAGATGGGCAGCGAGCGCGGGCTGGCGACGGCGTACCTGGGGATCATCCAGGTGAACCTGGACGCGGGGCGCAACGCCGAGGTCGAGAAGGTGTGCAAGGAGTTCCTGGCCATCGAGGTCGATGAGGAGGACCCCGACAGCGAGGGGCTGGAGCGTCTGAAGGAGACGGTGTTCCGGCGGATGATCGTGGCCATCGCGCGGCAGGGCGGCGTGAAGCGGGCGGTGAAGATCATCGACGACGTGATCGCCCGCGACCCCAAGAACTGGCTGCACCACTCGCTCAAGGCGCAGGTGCTGCGCGAGGGCGAGCAGCACGAGGACGCGGCCAAGCTGTACGTCGAGCTGATCGACAAGGTGTCGAAGGACGACCGGTTGGAGAAGGAGGTCCGCGACGAGTGGGCGGACGAGTTCCGCTACACGCTGTCGGGCCTGTACGTGGACATGGGGCAGATCGACAAGGCGGCGGAGCAGCTCAAGGCGCTCCTGGAGCGCGAGCCGAACAACCCGACGTACAACAACGACCTGGGGTTCATCTGGGCGGACAACGGGAAGAACCTCCAGGAGGCCGAGAAGCTCATCCGGCGGGCCATCGCGGAGGAGCGGAAGATCCGCAAGAAGCTGAACCCGGACCTGACGCCGAAGGACGACAAGGACAACCCGTCGTACGTGGATAGCCTGGGGTGGGTGCTGTTCAAGCAAGGGAAGGCGAAGGAAGCGAAGCCGCTGTTGCAGGAGGCGGTGAGGGACCCGGAGGGGCAGCACCTGGAGATCCTCGACCACCTGGGCGACATTCACATGGCGCTGGGCGAGAAGGCCGAGGCCGTGGCGGCGTGGAAGAAGGGCCTGGAGTACGCGACGACGAGCAAGCGCGACGTGAAGCGCAAGGTGGACGTGGAGAAGAAGCTCAAGGCGGCCGAGGGGAAGTGACCCGAAGGCTGACTCGGGCCCCTCGCGGGCCCGCTCGCCTGAAGTCAAACCAAGACGTTCGGGGCGCCGGTCTTCGGATCGATGTGGGCCGCGATCAGGAACGCCTCGACGGCGCGGGCGTCGTCGGGGCGTTCCTGCGCGAACCGCTCCAGGCATTGGCGGACGAGGGCGACGCTGAGGCGGAACGCCTCGGTGTTGTTGAGGAGGTCCCTCGTCGGCGCGCCGTACATCGGGTCCGCCAGCTCGAAGGAGATGACGGCGACGAACCCCATCCTCGCGACATCCGCGAACGTCACGCGGCCGGCGAGGGCGTCGCGCAACGCCGGCAGGCGCGGCCCCAGGTCAACGGCGTGGCGCGTCCTTGCGGAGCGGATGCCGCGCAGATGCTCGCCGCGCAGGACGTACCCGCAGTTGCAGTAACAGCGGATGGACTCGCCCGCGTCCTCGTACCAGGCGAAAGCGATGCTGGCCCGGCCCTCCTCCGTTTCGATGTCCCCGGTGATGGGGGCGCAGACGGGCGTGAGGTTCTGGGTGTGCCACGTCAGCAGGTCGGCAAGGCCGCCGTCGTACTTGAACTGCTGCTCCTTGCCGCTGCGCTCGTCCACGAGGCGCATCGCCAGGCCCTTGTTGAGGAAGCACAGCTCGCGGCAGCGCGACTCCAGCATTTCGAATACCAGCTTCGCGTCGTGGAAGATCTGCGGGTCCGGCCAGAAGTGGATCGTCGTGCCGGTGCGCTCACTGGCCCCGATGTCCTTGATCCCCGTCGTCGCCTTGCCCCGCTCGTACTCCTGCCGGTAGGTGCGCCCGCCCCGCTGCACCACGGCCTCCGTCCGCTCGCTGAGGGCGTTGACCGCCTTGAGGCCCATGCCGTGCAGGCCGAGCGAGACCTTGTAGGCCCCCCTGTCGAATTTGCCGCTCGTGCCGGTGCTGGTCATGACGACCTCCAGCACGGGCCGCCCCTCGCCGGCGTGCATCTCGGCCGGGATGCCGCGCCCGTCGTCGCCGACGCTGCAGCTCTCGTCGGCGTGCGCCTTGACGACGATGTTCTTGCAATAGCCCGCCTGTGCCTCGTCCACCGCGTTATAGATCAGCTCGTAGACGAGGTGGTGCAGCCCGTGCGCGCCGGTGTCGCCGATGTACATGCCGGGGCGCTGGCGGATGTGATCCGCGTTCCGCAGGACCTGGAAGTGTTCGGAGCTGTATTCGCCGAATTTGTCTTCCTTTGCCATGGTCTCTCCGACGCTGTCGGACGAGGGTGTAGTGTACCAGAAACCGAGCGCGCACGCGAGGGCTAACTCCCGTCAGAACAACGATTTGGAGTGTGTTTCGACCGGCCAGGAGAGGGCCGGCGTGGACGCGCCGACTCCGAAAAAACAGCACCGCTGCAATCCGTCCCCCTCCCTCGCCCGTCGTATCTGTACTAAGGGAGGAGGCCCCCCAACGGGGTCTTCGTTTCCGCGTCAACCGAATGAGGGGTATCGTCATGCGTCATCCGTTCGATGGGATCAACGAGCCGGCCGGCAGCACCCGCCGCGGCATCCTCGGCATGTTCGCCGCCGTCGCCGGCTACTTCGGCTTCACGTCTCTGGCCAACGCCGCCGCCCCGCCCAGCAACCGCGTCGGCATCGCGCCGCCTAGCCCCGAGCCCACGACGGAGCGCGTCGGCGAGGAGGGCGGCAAGGTGACCAAGGCCCTCATCCCCTCTGAGACGGGCGGCAAGCCCCCCGTGGTGACCGGCGCCGTCGGCGAGGACGGCGGTCCCAGGATCACCACCCTGGCCGTCGGCGAGGAGGGCGGCGCGACGAAGGCCCTCCGCGAGGCGGGCGGCCCCATCATGTCCACCAAGGCGCTCGGCGAGGAGGGCGGCGTCAAGCCCCCCGTCAAGATCGGCCCCCCCGTCGCCACCACCCTCGCCGTCGGCGAGGAGGGCGCCAAGAAGGAGTGACTTTCGGATCGGATGACGCGAGGGCGGCCGATGGCGACATGCCACCGGCCGCCCGCGTTTTTTCCGCGGGCCTCGGGGTGAGGAAAAAGAAGAGGCCGCCGGCGGGGGCCGGCGGCCTTCGGGGATGAGTCGGGGGAAAGGCTGTGGGGTGTGAGGGGCGGGCCGGCGGATGCGGCCCGAGGGGTTTTGTTGCACTACTCCAATGCACCCCGCGTGCCAGACTCGGCCCGCCTGCTTCGTTCAGGACGCAAGGGATTGTCGGACAAGGCGTTTGGGAGTGAGCGGGCCGGCGCGGCCCGGCCAGGGTGCCGTGTGTGGCGTGTAAGAGTTACCCAGGATGCGGCCCGAACTTGCACACCGGAAACGGCGTCAGGCCGCCTTCCTGGTGCGCAACGCGAGCAGGCCCAGAGCCAGGCCCGCCAGCGCGCCGGCGATGGCCGCCGCCAGCAGGCCCAGAGCGAACGCCGGCCAGGGGCCGACGACCCGCTCGGTGTTGGCCGCGACCCCCTGGGACAACGGCAGGGCCAGGCCGACGGCCAGGCCGATCACGGCGGCGTGCCGCCAGGCGGATTTCGGGGTCTTCGCCTTGTCGCTCATCGCTGTCACTCGTTCCGGGTCGGGCGACCACTGCCTCTTGTTCTGCTCGCCCTGCCCCGCGTGACGGGCACGGCCGCGCTTCCAACTCTCCCGCGTCGGCCGCCGCGCCGATACAATGTCTCTTTGGCGTCCGAAATGAGCGGGAGTCATCAGCAAGTGAAACCGTCCCTGGAACGATACAGCCGGCAGATGCGTTTCTACGGCGTCGGCGAGGCCGGCCAGGAGAAACTCCTCGCCTCGCGTGTCACGCTCGCCGGCTGCGGCGCCCTCGGCACCGTCCTCGCCAACTGCCTCGTCCGCGCCGGCGTCGGCTCCGTCCGCATCATCGACAGGGACTTCGTCGAGACGTCGAACCTCCAGCGCCAGGTGCTGTTCGACGAGGCCGACGTGGCGGAGAACATGCCCAAGGCCGAGGCCGCCGCCAAGAAGCTCCGCGCGATCAACTCCGCCGTCACCGTCGAGCCGGTCGTCGCGGACATCGACCGCACCAACATCGAGGGCCTGTGCAAGGACGCCGACCTCATCCTCGACGGCACCGACAACTTCGAGGTCCGCTACCTCATCAACGACGTGGCGGTGAAGCTCGGCAAGCCGTGGGTCTACGGCGGGTGCGTCGGCAGCCACGGCAGCGTGCTGCCGATCATCCCCGGGCAGACGCCGTGCCTGCGCTGCGTGTTCGAGGCGGCCCCGGCGCCGGGCGAGGTGGGCACCTGCGAGACGGCGGGCGTCCTCGGCCCCATCGTCAACATCGTCTCCAGCATCCAGGCGACGGAGGCGATCAAGATCCTGACCGGCAACCTGGACATGGTGCAGCGCGAGCTGCTGTACATCGACGTGTGGGAGAACCAGCACCGCAAGGTGAAGGTGGCCGGCCTGCTCGGCACGGTCGATTGCCCGTGCTGTCAGAGGCGTCAATTCGAGTGGCTGGAGGGCCAGCACGGCTCGCAGACGACGAGCCTGTGCGGGCGCAACGCCGTGCAGGTGTCGCACCGCAAGCCGGCGAAGCTCGACTTCGCGGAGATGGCGCGGCACCTGGGGACGATGGGCAAGGTGTCGTTCAACAAGTTCCTGCTCAAGTTCGACGTGGACGAGTACGAGTTCACCGTCTTCCCCGACGGCCGGGCGATCATCAAGGGGACGAGCGACGAGGACAGGGCGCGCACCTTGTATGCGAAGTACGTCGGGTATTGACGCTTGCCGGTGGTGCGCTGCGGGTCAACAGGGCGGCTCATCGCACCGGTGCCAGAGGCGGACCGGTGGCAGTTCAGCAACATCCCGGCGCTTCTCGGCAGCCCGCGCCGGATCCCACCCCGGCGCGGCCTGGCATGGACGCCCTGACCGGCCGACACCCGCCGGCGGTTGTACGCCCCCGCCGCCCGCGGTATGATCAGGGCGAAGAGGGCCGCCACCGTGCTGACGCCAGAAGACATCCAGGCCCGGCTGCGCGAGCGGTCATTCCGGCCATTCCGGATCATCGCCGGCGAGGGGCTGCGCTACGACATCCGCCATCCCGACCTCGTATTCGTCGGCCGGCGCGACATCATGATCGGCTTCACGAACGTCGAGGGCTCGTCGATCTACGACCGGGTCACGCGGCTGGCGCGGGTCCATATCGTCGCCTTGGAGGAGTTGGAGGCCGCCCCCTCCGGCGGCAACGGCCAGGCGTAGCCGCCGATCTGCGTCACGGCCTCACCCCCTGTCCAGCACCAGGTCCAACGCCCAGCACCCCCTAACATGCAGGTCGGGCGAACGCAGGTGTGTGAGGAGATCGGCGTCCGTGCAGCCCGCCTCCTCCATCGCATCGGCGAGATCCGGCATAAGGCCGAATGCGCGGTCGTGGTAGATGTGCCCAGCAAGCGTCACCACATCGGGGGACCGGGATGGGCATTGCGACACCGCCGAGTGTGGCGGGCCGAAGATGTCGCGGAGGGCCGCCGCCTCCCCCGCCTGCTCGGCCCGATAGGCGGCCTTCCACCTTTCTGAGTGCGCGTCGATCGTCCAGACGCCGCGGCCATCTTCGGGAAAGGCCGCGTGCGCCACGGCAAGTGCCGTGTCGAGGCTGGCGTTCCAGGCGGCCGTTGGCGCGTGCCCGGCGTGGACCGTGAGCCAGAAGGCCGCCCTGTCCGCGGCGGTCCGCTCCGGCGCGGGCTCCCCCGGACGCTTCCGCATGACGGACGAGATCTCCTCCCAACTCTGGACGAGCCGCTGTCGCGGGACCTCGCCGTCCGCGAACCGCTCGGCCTCGCCCACGGCCCGGCGGCAGCAGGCCTGCCGTATCAGGCCCCAAACGCGCCGGCAGCTCTCGACGGCGAACAGCCAAAACTTCCTGTCTCTCGTAGCCGCCCCGCCCCGTTCAAGGTGCGTCAGCAGCGTAGGTTCTTCACACGCCAGCCATTCCGCCTCCGTCATGCCCAGGCCCTCCTCCCGCCCTCAGTCTATCCCCATCCCCTCGCTGACCACCACCGCCCCCGCCCATGATGCCCACATGGGCATCCTCTCCTGGCTCACCTCCCAGTTCACCCGCTCCGCACCGCCGGCCACGCGCCCCGACAACCGCGATGTCATCGACCCCGTGAGCATCCAACGTCCACGCCCTCCCCCGCCTTGTGCGGTCCCACGCTCGCTGCGCTCGCTCGGCCCCGGCCGCAAAGCCGGCCTCGCCGGGGCCTCTCGGCGTCCTTGCACCAAACAAGGCAAGCCAAGAGCCGGCCGCCTCCGGCGGCCAACCCCCACCACGGTGCCTCACATCAAAAAGAATCCGCCGCGACCCGTGTCCCACGTCCCGACTTGCTATCGCGGCCCAGCGACGGTCCCACTTCCCCACCGCCACTCTTCGACACTCTTCCGGCTCCCCCTCTCCGTTTCGGGGAGGGGGCTGGGGGTGGGGTGGCTGTTGGCGCCGCCCCATCACTGATGCCACTCCCCGATGAACGGCTTGTAGAACGCCTTCCACTCGCGCTCGAACCACACCGGTGCCGACGGCAGCCCCTCCTGCCCCAGGGCGTCCACCGCGATGACGTGATACCGCCGCGCCACCTTCCCCGCCGACCTGTCCGTGTACTCCGTGCCCCGCACCGGCTCCGCCGTCAGCCGTGTCACCGGCTGCTTGTCATACCTCCCGTCGAGGCGGTACACCCGGTAGCCCATCAGCCCCTTCGCCTCCGACTTCGCCCACCGCAGATCGCACGCCGTCCCGCGCTCCCGCGACTCCACGGATTGCACCGGCGCCGGGATCGTCAGGGCATACGCCGACGGCCCGCCCTCGACACCCAGCGCGTTCACCGCCCGGATGCGGTACGCATACACGGCGAGCCCGTAGCCCTTCCCCTCCGCGTCGACCTCCGCCTTCGGCCGCTCCCGCTCCCACAGCGCCTTCCCCGCGATGGCCGCCGGCCTCGTCAGGTCGATCCGGTCGGTGAACGTCTTGCCGGTGATCGGCTTGTCGGTCAGCCGCGTGAACGGCCCGATGCGCCGGATCGCCGCAACGCTCGGCGTCGCCAGCGGCGCCGTCCGCGCCTTCACCGCCTTGAGCTGGTCGTCGGCGTACACCTCGACGACCGCCCGCTCGACGTGGATGCCCATCCCATCGATGTTGTCGCCGACCCACGCCAGCTCGACGCTCCCCTTCATCGCCGAGACTTGCAGATAGTCCGGCACCGGAGGCCGCGCCCACACCGGCGGCGTCATCGCCCCCAGGCGCAGGTCCGCGTCCTCCACTTGCAGACGATACGAATACACCACCCCCGCCTTCACCCCCCTGTCCTCGAACGACTCCGCCCCGGCCGCCGCCTCGCCGACCTTCTTGTAACTCACACGCCACGGCACCCCGCCCTCACCACGCAGCACCACCAGCCGCGTCGGCACGGGATCCCACCGCAGCGTCACCCGGCCCTTCGCCACCTCGGCCCGCGCCCGCGCCGGCGCCGGGTCGGCCTTCTTCGCGTGGGCATACCGATACGTCCATATTTGCTGCTCCGCCGGCCTCGACGTGCGGTTCTCCAGCAGCGCCACCCCGTGGTCCGGCAGGAACGTCAACAGCCGCGCCCGGCTGCCCGTCGCGTCCGGCTCGCGCGGCGGGTTCATCTTCGCCCACGTCCGCTTCCCGGCGTCGAATGCCCACGTCTCCAGCCGCGCTTTCGCCCCCTCGCCCTTGCCGTCCTGCTGCCGGATCACCGCCAGGATCACCCTGTTATGCGGATCATACGTCAGCACGGCGTCGTTCTGGTTCGTCGGCGGCAGCGACCCCGGCTTCAGGCTCGTCCACCGGTTCGTGCGGATGTCATACGCCCAGGTGTGCCTGTCCTCGGTGAACTGCGACCCGAACAGGATGTGCAGCCTCCTCGCGGCGTCATACGCCATGTTCCCGCCCGAACGGAATGCCGGCTGCTCCGGCGGATCCATGCGCGTCCAGGTGTTCGTGTGCGGGTCATAGACCTGCGTGCCCTCGCTGTTGCCCTCGCCGCCGAAGACGACGATGACCCCGTGATCCGAGTCCCACGATGCGCACCGCAGCGGCGAGGTCCGCGGCTCCGGCACGGGCCGGCGGTCGTGCCAGACGTTCCTGCCCGTGTCGAACGCCCACACCGAGGTGTTCTTCAGCGCGATCTCCCGACCCCACTGCCAGCCGTGACTGCCCGAGAACGCCGCGAAGCGGATGAAGCGCCCCACGTCGGGCGCGAAGACGTTCTGCTGCCCGCAGCAGATGCCGGGCGCCGCATCGTTATTGTCCTGATGCCGCCAGCGCAGCGACACGGGGTCGAAGGACCACGTCTCGGCGTTCTGCTCGCCTCCGCCGCCCTGGTTGTGCCCGCCCCAGCGGACGATCTTCTTGTGGATGGGATCGTAATCGAGCGTCCCCTCGTACCCCAGCCGTGGCGACGGCGGCGTCCACGGCCACGGCGAGCGCTTGACCCAGGTGTTGGCCGTCTGTCCGGCCATCGATGGGGAGAATTGCGCGGATGGCGGGCCGGCGGCGAAGAGGAGCAGCATGATCATGGGAGAGGCTCCGGGGTGTGTGACGATGTTCTATCGCCCCACGTCCGCGCCTGCTATCCTGTCCCAGGGAGGGAGCGATGGCGAAGAAACACTCGTTCTGTTCGTACTGCGGCACGGGCTACCCGGAGGGCGCCCCCTGGCCGCGCGCCTGCACGTCCTGCGCGAACGTCAGCTACATCAACCCGCTGCCGGTGGCCGTCGCCATCGTCCCCGTCGGCTCGGGCGTGCTGTGCATCCGCCGCACCATCGAGCCGGCGATGGGCAAGGTGGCCCTGCCCGGCGGCTTCCTCGAGGTCGGCGAGACCTGGCAGGAGGGCCTCGTCCGCGAGCTGCGCGAGGAGACCGGCCTCGTCGCCGACGCCGGCGAGGTCCGCCTCTTCCGCGCCTACTCCGCCGCACGCGAGGGCCTCCTCCTCCTCTTCGGCCTGTGCCGCCGCTTCTACCCCAGCGAGGTCCCCGACTTCGCCCCCAACAGCGAGGCCAGCGAGATGCTCGTCATCCCCGGCCCCGTCGAGCTCGCCTTCCCCCTCCACACCCGCGCCCTCGCCGAGTATTTCGCCGCCGCCCGTTGACGGCATGGCCTTTGCGTTCGGTGTGTTGACGGCCGCCGGCCCCCGGCGGCGCACTTCCTAACACACCAGACCGAGAGCACACCCATGGCCGTCAAGACCAGGACCAAGAAGGACAACACCTCCAGCAAGGTGATCGGCGGCGGCACGGGCGCCGTCGGCGGCGCCGCCGCCGGCGCCGCCATCGGCTCCCCCGGCGGGCCGATCGGCATGGCCGTCGGCGCCGTCATCGGCGGCGTCACCGGCGCCTTCGCCGGCACCGCCATCGCCGACGCCGTCGACCCCGCCCAGGAGGAGGCGTACTGGGAGGGCGAGTACACCAAGCGGCCCTACTACACCGAGGGCAAGACCTACGACGAGTACCGCCCCGCCTACCGGTTCGGCGTCGAGGCCGCCAACAAGCACCCCGACCAGCCCTTCACCGACGTCGAGAAACGCCTCGCCCGCTCCTGGCCGCGATCCCGCGGTGAGTCCACCCTCACCTGGAGCAAGGCCAGGGACGCCGCCCGCGACGCCTACGAGCGCACCCTCCGCCTCCACGAGGAGCGCCTCACGGTCGAGAAACAGGACGTGAGCAAGGGCGACGTCTCGGTGCGCAAGGAGGTTGTCACCGAGAGGCAGCGCATCGACGTCCCCGTCGAGCGCGAGGAGGTCGTCATCACCCGCCGGCCGGCCCGCGGCCAGGCGAAGCCCGGCGGCCTCCCCGCCGACGCCGCCTCCGCCGAGATCCGCATCCCCGTCAAGGAGCAGCGCGTCACGGTCAAGAAGGAGACCGTCCCCGTCGAGGAGGTCACCATCGGACGCCGCAAGGTCCGCTCCGTCGAGAAGGTGGACGAGAGCGTCCGCAAGGAGCGCCTCGCCACCGACAACAGGGGCGGCGCCGCCGTCCGCCAGGAGCGCGCCCCGTCGCGCTGACGGATTCGGAGAGGGGCGGCCGGAGATACCCGGCCGCCCCGCGTCCGTACAATGGAGGTGCCCCCTCTCCCGAGGCACCCCCGCCATGCGTCACGCCGTCGTCATCGATGCCGCCCGCACCCCCGTCGGCCGCGCCCACCCCGAGAAGGGCATGTTCCGCGAGGCCCGCGCCGACGACCTGTCCGCCGACCTCATCAAGGCCCTCCTTGCTCGTACTGGCATCGACCCCGCCCTCATCGAGGACATCCACTGGGGCTGCGTCAAGCAGCAGGACGAGCAGGGCTACAACGTCGGCCGCATGGCCTCCCTCATCGCCGGCCTGCCCATCGAGGCCGGCGCCTGCACCGTCAACCGCCTGTGCGGCTCCTCCCTCCAGGCCCTCAACCAGGCCGCCCAGAGCATCGCCGCCGAATGCGAGGACATCCAGATCGCCGGCGGCGTCGAGCACATGCACCACATCCCGATGGAGGCCGGCTTCAACCCCAGCCCGCGCCTCTACTTCCGCCACAGCCCCGCGACCATGCAGATGGGCCTGACCGCCGAGAACCTCGCCCTCCGCTACCGCATCCCACGCAAGGACCAGGACGAGTTCGCCTACCGGAGCCACCTGAAGGCCGCCGCCGCCACCGACAGCGGCGCCTTCAAGGCCGAGGTCATCCCTACCTGGGGCCGCGACGACGAGGGCCGCAAACGCCTCCTCACCGCCGACCAGTGCATCCGCCGCGACACCACCCCCGAGGCCCTCGGCGCCCTCCGCCCCGCCTTCATGCCCGACGGCGGCACGGTCACCGCCGGCAACTCCAGCCCGCTGAACGTCGGCGCCGCCGCCCTCCTCGTCATGTCCGAGGACCGCGCCAAGGCCCTCGGCCTCAAGCCGATGGCCCGCATCCGCGCGATGGCCGTCGCCGGCGTGGACCCCTCGGTCATGGGCATCGGCCCGGTGCCGGCGACCCTCAAGGCCCTCCAGCGCGCCAAGCTCTCCCTCGCCGACATAGGCCTCATCGAGCTGAACGAGGCGTTCGCCGCCCAGGCGTTGAGCGTCATCAAGGCCCTCAAGGCCGACCCCGAGAAGGTGAATGTCAACGGCGGCGCCATCGCCATCGGCCACCCGCTCGGCGCGTCCGGCGCCCGCATCGCCACGACCCTGCTGCACGCCATGAAGGCGCGTCAGGTGCAATTCGGCCTGGCGACGATGTGCATCGGCGCCGGCCAGGGCATCGCCACGGTGTTCGAGGCCATCTGACATGCTCGCCGTGCTCCTCTTCGCCGCCGCACCGCCCGCCGCGACGCCGAGGGAATGGCTCGCCCTCGTCCACAATCTCGCGGACGACGAGCGTCGCCACGGCGCCGTCACGGCGCTCCGTCGGCTCGGCGAGGAGGCAGTCCCCTTCCTCCGCCGCGAGGCCCGCCGCCCCGGCATCGACGTGGACGCCCGCCTGGCGCTGAACGTCGTCACGTCCGAGATCCACGCCAGACACTGGGGCCTCGTCCGCGCGATGGGCCCCGGCGCCGCCCTCAAATCCATCCAGTTCCGCTGGATGCACTCCTTCCGCCCCGCCGGCTTCTCCCACGACGGCAAGGCCGTCGTCGCCGCCTGGGCGCCGCTCGTGTTCGACCTCGCCGACGGCAAGCAGTCCGGCGCAGCCCCGGGGCCGGGTAGGGAGCGCGATGCCCACGCCGTCATCTCCGTGTCGCGCGACGGCAGACGCGCCCTGCTGGGCCGCAGCGACAGGCCGAACTTTCGCCTCGTCGCGCTGCCAGGCCTGGAGCCCACGAGGGAGTTCCGCGGGCACCCGGAAGGGGTCCTCGCGCTGGCCCTCTCGCCCGACGGCTCCGCCGCCGCCGTCGCCGGCGTGGACGGCGCCGTGATCATCTGGGACGCCCGCACCGGCAAGCAGCGCCGCACCCTCCAGGGCCCCGGCGCCGACGTGGCATCTCGCCTGGCGTTCTCCCCCGGCGGTGAGGAGGTGTACCTCAGCTCCGCAGGCGGCCTGCGCGTCCACGACACGGCGTCCGGCAAGCGTCTCCGCACCCTGCCCACGGGCGGCCATGCATCCAGCATCGCCACGCTGCCCGGCGGGCGCCTGCTCGTCGGCATGTCCACGGGCGACGCCTTGGTCCTGCGGGCGTCCGACGGCAAGGAGCTGCTGCGCCTGCGCCACGGGAAGACGCTGTACGCCGCCGCCGCCTCGCCCGAGGGCCGGCGTGCGGCGACGATGGGGGCGCACTCACTGGGCGTCAAGGTCTGGTGCCTCGGCACGGGCCGGGTGCTGGAGACGCTGGAAGGCCACGTCGCCGGCCCCGTGGCGGCGTGCTTCTCACCCGACGGCACGCGCCTCCTCACCGGCGACAGCGTCTCCGCCTTGCGTCTGTGGCGGGTGGGCCGCTGCGGGAGGACGGGGGAGCCGTGATGCCCACCCACGAGTGCGACGGCTGCGGCGCCTGCTGCCGCACCTTCGCCATCTTCGCCTCCGAGGCCGACGCCCGGCGCGAGCCGCGCGTCGCCGCCGAGGGCCGCCCCCTGCCGCCGTCCCTGGCCTCCGAGGGCAAGAACTACCGCCTCTTCCCGCTGCCCTTCCTCGACGCCTGCGCCTTCCTCGACGGCGGGGACCGCTGCACCATCTACGACAGCCGGCCCGAGGTCTGCCGCGCCTTCGCCGCCGGCAGCGAGCAGTGCCGCCAGGCCCGCGAGGCCCACGGCATCGCCCCGCTCGCCCCCTCCGAGGATTCACCCCCTGCCGAGGACGAGGTCCAACGCCCAGCATCCGCGAACATGCGGGCCGGGTGAACGCAGATGCGTCAGGATCCCCGCGTCGGAGCAGCCCGCCTCCTCCAACGCATCCGAAAGGACGCCGAGGCGGGCCGCGTCGAGGTGGCCGCTCGGCAGGATTCGTTCGTCGTACGCGGCCACGGCGAGCGAAGCCACCATCGGCGTCGGAGCGCTGCCCCGGAGTGCGGTGGCCTCGGGGCCAGGAAAGATGCACCTGAGCAAAGTGATCTGGTGTTGCCGCTCCGCGGCTTCTGCCGCGTCCGCCTCCGCCTCCAGCTCAAGTCTTGTCAGCCCGCCACGGCTTTGTATCCTGCCGTACGCCACGTTCCCGGCCGTTTCGGCCGCCACTCTTGAGGCCACGTCCGCCGCATCCCACGCATCGTCGCGTGTCGCGTTGTGGCCGGCCCCGCGTTCCCCCAGCCCTCCCATCGGGATGGGCTCACTTTGCCCCCCGGCAGCCCGTAACTCTCTCCCCGTGGCCAGTCCGTCTGCGAACCGTTCCGACGTTTCAGTCGCCAACCGTTCCCCGACCCGGCCCTCCCACCAGTCCCAGAGCCGACGACAGCACGCGCAGGCGAAAAGCCGCAACTTGCGGCCGCTGACCTTCCCCCGAAGGGAGGCGAGCATCCGCGGCACATCCTCACACGCCAGCCACTCCGCCTCGGTCATGGGCCCGCCCTTTCGCCCCATCCCCCTCGTCTCGCACGGCCGGCTCGTTGCGGGTTGATCCATCATTCCGCGAAGGGTACAGTACGGAAGGGGTCGCCCATCGCGCTCGTTTGGAGGTGTCCCGTGGATTCGGCCACATTCCAATCACAGTTGTCCGCGTACAAGCACCGCAGGCCCTTCGCCCCATTCACCATCGAGATGACCGACGGGCGGGTCTACCGCCTGGATGAGCCGGGCATCTGCTTCCACGAGGACGGCGGCGGCATCCTGACGGCGGACGACGAGATGGTCTTCTTCGATAGGCGGGAGGTCCGCGAGATCCGGGCGGCGGTGGGGGAGACAGCCCAATGACTCACGCCGAGCTGGATCGGGTGCTGCGCATCGTCTCGCGGCAGCGGCCCTTCCGCCCATACGCCATCGAATTCGTCAGCGGCGGGAGAATCCTGGTGACCCATCCCGAACTGATCGACCGACGCGGCGACGTGTATCTCTTCATCGCCCGTGACGGCGATTACCGCCTGTTCGCGCCCGCGTCTGTCAGCCACATCCTGCCCCCCGACCGCCCGCCGGGCACTTGATCACTCCTGGCCAAGCACCCCCGAACGTGCGGCCCCGGTGAACGCAGGTGCGTCAGGATCTCCGCGTCGGCGCTGCCGGCCTCCTCCAGCGCGTCGGCTCGGTCCCCCCCGAAGGCCTGAGGGGCTCGGCGTCCGCGGCCAGACCGAGCCAGGCCACCATGTCTCGAGATCGCCCCCTTCACGCCGCACGGCCTACACCCATCCCGCAACCCGCGCCGGCCTCCCTTTGGACGAACCGAGCGCGGCGCGCATACGAAGATAGGAGCCCTTCTCTCACCGGAGCATTCCCCATGTTGTGCCTCGTCGCGCTCCTCGCCCTCTCGTTCCCCGATGCCGAGCCCGCCCCGAAGAAGCTCACCGCCGCCGAGAAGGCCGCCGCCGAGAAGGCCGCCAAGGCCCACCTCGAGAAGCTCAAGGGCGGCTTCGGCCACCTCGCCGCCCTCGGCGACGAGGCCACCACCCGCGCCCTCCCCGGACACGCCCTCTTCACCGTGCTGTTCCGCCAGTTCCCCATCGGACGCATCCCGCCCGAGGGCCTCAAGGTCTCCAACGTCTTCGCCGTGGACGCCAGGGCCAAGGTCACCGTCATCACGTCCGCGAAGGAGCTGGAGAAGTTCCTCTCCGCCAACATGCCCGCCGCCTCCAGCGAGGCCGCCCGCAAGGACGCCGCACGCGCCGCCGTCCGCATCGGCCAGGAGCTGCACAACGACGGCTTCTTCCGCTTCACCCTGGAGGACGGCTCCGTCAAGGCGGACGCCACCTCGTCCACCGCGAAGGCCGTCGCCTCGTCCGGCGGCAAGGGCACTTACCTCGTCACCCTGACCCTCGACAAGGGCGGCAAGGTCACGAAGCTTGAGGACAAGGCCGACCTGATGGCCGGCCCGCGCCCCATCTGCCAGGCGACGAAACTCCTCGACCCCGACCCCATCGTCCGCGGCATGGCCGAGCAGTCCATCCGGTACATGGGCCGCGGCGCCTCGCCCTACCTCGCCGAGCAGTACGAGAAGGCGTCGCCGGCGCTCAAGAGGGCCATCGGCCACGCCTGGCGCCGCGTCCTTTCCGACGGCCGTTGATCCGCTAGATTACGCTGATGAATACCGACCCCGCCCGTGAGTATGAGCAGCGCCGCGACGAGCGGAAACGGCTCGCCGCGGCGCTCGGCGGGCGCGAGCAGTTGCTCTCCCTCGCCCGCGTCGCCGTCATCCTCCCCGTCGTCCTCCTCTCCTGCCTGTGGATGCGCGTCAACCTCCCGCTGCCCTGGTGGCTGTGGCTCTTCGTCGCCGGCTTCGTCGTCCTCATCTTCTTGCACGACGCGGCCTTCCGCGCCGCCCACCGCGCCCGCCGCGCGATCGCCTACTACGAGGCCGGCCTCCGCCGCCTCCGCGACGACTGGAAGGGCCAGGGCCAGCAGGGCGCCCGCTTCGCCGACGAGGCCCACCCCTACGCCGCCGACCTCGACCTCTTCGGCCCCGGCTCCCTCTTCGAATTGCTCTGCACCGCACGCACACGCACCGGCGAGGACACCCTCGCCGCCTGGCTCAAGGCCGGCGCCGACGCCGACGAGGTCCTCGCCCGCCAGGCCGCCGTCGCCGAGCTGCGCCCCATGCTCGACCTCCGCGAGGACCTCGCCCTGCTCGGCTCCGACGTGCCGCAGGGCGTGGACTTCGACGGCGTCGCCGCCTGGGGCGAGGAGCCGCCCCTCCTCACCCACCGCTGGCCGCGCTGGCTGGCCCTGGCCCTGGGCCTGGTCACGGTGGCCTGCGCCGCCGGCTTCCTCATGGGCCTCGGCGGCGTCCTCGACCCGGCGACCCACTTCGGCCGGTTCTTCCTCGCCTACGGCCCGATGCCGCTGGCGTCCATGCTCGCCATCCAGGGCGTCTTCCTCCTGTTCTTCCTTCGCCGCGTCAACAAGGTCCTGGGCAGCGTCGAACGCAGCGGCCGCGACCTCGGCATGCTCGCCCACATCCTCGCCCGCCTCGAAGAGGCCCCCTTCAAGTCGCCGCGCCTCGCCGGCCTGCTCGCCCGCCTCATGGACGGCACCGACGGCTCGCCGCCGTCGCAGCGCATCGCCGCCCTCGCCAACCTCATCGACCTGCTGAACTCGCGGCGCAACCAGTTCTTCGCCCCCTTCGCCTTCCTCATGATGTGGGGCACCCAGATCGCCCACGACATCGAGCAGTGGCGCTCGCGCAGCGGCCGCGACATCCGCCGCTGGCTCGACGCCGTCGGACAGTTCGAGGCCTTGTGCGCCCTCGCCACCTACGCCTACGAGTCGCCCTCCGACCCCTTCCCCGAGGTCGTCGCCGAGGGCCCCCTCCTCGCCGCCGAGGGCCTGGCACACCCGCTGCTGCCGCGCGGCGCCTGCGTCCCGAATGACGTGAGGCTCGGCGACCCCCTGCGTGTCCTCGTCGTCTCGGGGTCGAACATGTCGGGCAAGAGCACGTTCCTGCGCACCATCGGCGTCAACGTCGTCCTCGCCCTCGCCGGAGCCCCCGTGCGGGCGACACGCCTCCGCCTCTCCCCACTCGCCATCGGGGCCACCCTGCGCATCCAGGACTCGTTGCAGGCCGGCCGGTCGCGCTTCTACGCCGAGGTGCTGCGCGTCAAGCAGGTCGTCTCGCTGTCGCGCGGCCCCGTGCCGCTCCTGTTCCTGCTGGACGAGATCTTCGCCGGCACCAACTCGCACGACCGCCAGCACGGGGCGCGGGCCGTCGTCCACGGCCTGGTGGCCGCCGGGGCCGTCGGCCTGGTGACGACGCACGACCTCGTGTTGGCGGGGATCGCCGACGAGCTGGGCGACAGGGCGGAGAACGTCCACTTCGCCGACCGCTTCGACGAGGGCACGCTGGAGTTCGACTACACGCTGCGGCCGGGGGTGGTGCGTCACAGCAACGCCGTCGCCTTGATGCGGGCCGTGGGGCTGGAGGTCTAACAGGGCGACGCCGGGTCATCGCAGCGCGATGACCCGGCGTCGCCGTGCGAACGCCGCCCCCACTCTGCTCACCGCCCCGGCGCCGTCCCGAAGTCCGACTCGCGGCGGTACGGCGTCCGAGCCGGCCCCGCCGGCAACGGCATCGCCGACGGCGAGGGCGATGCCGCCGTCCCGAACTCCGACTCGCGGCGGGCAGGCCTCGGCAGCGGCTTCGCCGCCGGCTTCGTGGACACGTCCTCGGGCCGTGCGGCCACGGGCGGATTCACCTCCGCCTTCGGGTCCGCGGGCAGCGTGGGCACGTCGGTCAGCGGGGGGGTGACGGACATCATCCCCGGCAGCGAGCCGACGTTCTCAGGCGCGGCCGGGGCGCCCATCGTCACGGCCCCGGACACCGGCACGATCGCCCCGGGGCCGGCGGGCACGGCACGCTCGCGGAGGACGATGGCCGCCGAACGCTGCTTCTCGTGCTCCACGGCGCGGGCCGAGGCGCAGCCGGGCAGCGGGCCCTCGGCGATCACCACGTTGTCGTGCTGCAGGATGGTCCCCTTCGCGAACTCCATCCCCACCAGGGCGTTGTTGTAGGTCACGATGGCCTGGTACTCGTTGGCCAGGGCGTCGGCCCATTCGCGGACCCTCGGGGCCACCTCCGACGGCCTGACCTTGCCGGCGGCCAACTGGGCCTGCGCGGCGCGGACCACCTCGGCGAGGGCCTCGCGCGTCGCCCGGTTCGCCTGGATTTGGGCGTAGGCGGTGCCGAGGCGATGGTAGTAGTTGTACAGGAAGCTCTCCGCCTTCATCTCCTGGTCCTTGAGGGTCTCCAGCGACCTCGCCAGGCCGATCTGCGCCTGCCGCACCTGGGCGTGGGCGAAGCGCCAGCCGAGCGGGATGTTCGCCCGGATGCCCATCGTCCACGAGCTGAAGTTGGCGTCCGACAGGCCCCGGAAGGCGTTGATGTCGCCGCCGTTCGCGTTCGACCCGCTCGCCCCGTCGAGGCGCGTCCCGATGGAGTTGAAGTCGTAGCTGGCCTGGAACCGCACGTCCGGCAGGAGCTGGTTCTTCGCCAGCAGCAGGTTCATCTGGGCCGCCTTGATGTCCTGCCGGGCCATGTACAGCTCCGGACGCTTCGTCAACGCCTCGTGCAACGCGCCGTTCCAGTCCGGGTTGTACGCCGCCAGCGTCGGCTGGTCGCTGGGCATCAGGCGGTTGCCGTCCTCCACCGGCAGCCCCATCAGGGCACGCAGCTGCCGCTCGAACTCCATGAGCTGGTCGAGGGCCTGCAGGCGCTGGGCGCGGAACTGCTCGTACTGGGCCCGCGCCTCGTACAGCTCGGACGCGGTCGCGCTGCCCGCGTCCAGCCGCTGCTTGGCGGTGCGGAACAGCTCGTAGGCGAAGCGCAGGCCCTGCTCGCGGCTGTACACCGTCCAGTACGAGCCGTACAGGTTCCAGTACGCCACCTCGACGTTCAGCAGCATCTGGTTGACCACCCGCTCGAACTCCGCCCGCTGCTGGTCGAAGCGGACCCGCGTCAGCAGGATGCCCTCGCCCGTCGGCGAGCCGTTGAACACGCCCGGGTTCAGGATGCTGCCGGGGTGCGCCGTCCGCAGCTGGTTGATCTCCACGCCGAAGCCCTGCATCAGCGGCTGCTCGAACTGGAAGTTGAGCTGCGGCCTGTACGACGGGTTCACCCGCGCCGGCAGGTTCGTGTACGTGTACGGCACGTTCATCGTGATCGCCGCCACGCCGCCCGTCGCCAGCGGCTTGACCACCGCCGACGTGAACGTCGCGTCCTGCTGCTGGATCGACCCCTGCGTGCCGGCCTGGATGTTCTGCAGCGGCGTGCCGATGGGCTGGTCGGTCGTCTGCCACTGGATGCTGCTCGTGACGACCGCGTCGAACTTGCTCAACGCCGCGTCGATGTCCGCCCCCGCCCGCGCCGGGTCGAGCGCAAGGACGCGCACGGCGTCCGAGCCCGACACGCCGCGGCCCGTGAACTGGACGAGGTTGTCCTGGGCGGTGCCGGGGAACAGCAAGCTCGGCTGGCCGATACGCCCGTGCTCCAGCGCCCGCGCGATGCACTCGGCCAGGGAGATGAACTTCACCTTGCGGTCGAAGTCACGCAGCGTCTGCGGCGGGGGCGACGGGTTGATGGCGGGCCGGGCCGACAGGTCCGGCATGTCCTCCGTCCCCTCCAGGAGGCTCGTGACCGTGCGGTTGTGGTCCGCCTCGGTCATGAAGCAGCGCTGCTTACAGCCTGAGGTGACGGCGAAGATGCTGGCCAGGGCCGCGCAGAGCAATTTCCAGCGCATAACCTCACCCCGTGAGAACGTCCGCCGTGAGCGGGCGCGGCGATTCCGTGCGAATATCGCTAGTATCGGCAAGAGGGGCCTGGGGGATTTACTCCGTCTCTGCCGTGTGTGCCGGATACGCCGGCCCTGACGCCCACCTCCGCCCCTTCGGTTAGGGAACCAACGGCGGGCCCCGGGCGTCTCAGGGCGTGCGGGGCGGCGCCTTTGGAGGAACGGGGGACCACCCCGTTGACGCCGGGGACGCGCCGTGCCAGAATCAATGACATCCGAACAGGCCCCGTCACCGGGGCCGGAATGCACCTCTGAGGGGGTAGAACGATGCGTCACGCTTCGCCGGCCGGGCGGTCCCCCGGACGATGGCGGCCCCTGTGGGCCGGCGCCCTTTTGCTCGCCGCCGTCTGCGGCTTGACCCACCTGGCCGGCGCCGCCGACCCCAAGGGTGACACCAAGGGCGACACCAAGGGCAACGACAAGGACAAGAAGGGCAAGCCCGTCGTCGTCAAGCCCACCGGCCCGATGACGCTCAAGATGACCATCGCCAGCGAGGGCACCGACGTTCCCGAGATGGCCAAACTCATCGACACCAAGCTCGATGAGGGCTACAAGGCCAACAAGGTCACCCACAGCCACTTCATCACCGACCACGAGTTCATCCGCCGCGCCTCGCTCGACATCATCGGGCGCATCGCCACCCCCGCCGAGATCGACCGGTTCCTGAAGGACTCGCCCGACCGGCGCCGCTCCCTCCTCATCGACCGGCTTCTCAAGAGCGAGGACTACCCGCGGCACTGGGCGAATATGTGGAGCAACTGGCTGCTCACCCGCGCCGGCGACTTCGGCCGCGGCAAGTACCACGACCAGATGTCCACCTGGCTGGAAGACCAGTTCGCCAACAACAAGAACTACGCCGAGATCGTCACCAAGCTGATCACGGCGAAGGGGAAGAATACGGAGAATGGGGCGGCCAACTTCGTGATGGCCCACCTCGGCGAGCCCACGCCGGGCGCCCGCGTCCGCGAGGAGGGCGCGTTCGAGATGATCCCCCTCACCTCGCGCATCACCCGCATCTTCCTCGGCACGCAGGTCCAGTGCGCCCAGTGCCACGCCCACCCGTTCTTCAACGGCCTGAAGCAAGAGATGTTCTGGGGCGTCAACGCCTTCCTGCGCCAGGTCAAGGTCGAGGGCCGCGCCCGCATGCGTCCCATGCGTGGCATGGCCCCGCCGGACCTCACCCTGTCGGATGACCCCGCCGTCAACCCCGACGCCAACGTCTTCTTCGAGCTGCGCTCCGGCAAGGTGAAGATGTGGCACGCCGAGTTCCTGCCCTCCGGCGGCAAGGAGCGCGGGCCGCGCCTCGACGCCAAGGTCAAGGGCAACGACCGCCGCGTCGAGCTGGCGAAGTACGTCGTCGAGCACGAGATGTTCACGAAGGCCGTCGTCAACCGCATGTGGGCGCTGTTCTTCGGCCGCGGGTTCGTCAACCCCATCGACGACTTCAACGACAACAACACCCCCAGCAACCCCGAGCTGCTCAACGAGCTGGCCGCGCGGTTCAAGCACTACAACTACGACATGCACAAGCTCATCCGCTGGATGACGCACAGCAAGGCGTACCACATGAGCTACGTCGCCAACCCGAGCAACGACAAGCAGGACCAGGAGGTCCTCTTCAGCCGCATGGTCATGAAGGCCCTGTCCCCCGAGCAGCTCTTCGAGTCGCTGATGACCGCGACGAACGAGAAGCCGGCCACGCCCGAGGACAAGAAGAAGCTGAAGGACGCCTGGCTGGGCAAGCTGATCACCAACTTCGGCGACGACGAGGGCAACGAGGTGACCTTCAATGGCACCATCGTGCAGGCGCTGATGATGATGAACGGCACCGAGATCAACCAGGCGATCAGCCGCAAGGACAAGGGGGCCGTGGCCCTCGCCATCTCCAGCTCGAAGACCCCGCAGCAGGTCGTCACCAAGCTCTACACCTACGCCCTGAACCGGCCGCCCTCCGCCAAGGAGATGTCCGGCGTGCTGTCGCGCATGGCCCTCCGCCCCGAGTTCAAGGCGAAGGATTCGGCGCGGGCGCAGTACGAGGACCTGTTCTGGGCGCTCCTCAACAGCAACGAGTTCCTGCTGAACCATTGACCGGGTCCCACTCCGGGGGCTTACGCCCCCGGCTCGCCCGGAATGAGAACACGGCCGGCCCCGGTGAGGCATCTGCCCCCGCCGGGGCCGGCCTGTTATGATGGGGGAATGCCCCTGCCGTTCCATGCACCCTGGTTGCTCCTCGGGCTGGCCGCCCTCGCCATCCCGCCGCTCATCCACCTCCTCAACCGCCGCCGCCACGACATCGTCGATTGGGGCGCCATGCAGTTCCTTCAGGTCAGCGACGCCACCCGGCGGCGCGTGTGGCTGGAGGAGCTGCTCCTCATGCTCGTCCGCATGGGCCTCCTCGCCGTGCTCTGCCTCGCCCTCGCCGGGCCCTTCCTCGATGTGAAACTGCCAGCGGCCTTCGCCGGACGCCCCCCGCGTGATGTGGTGCTGGTCATCGACGGGTCGGCCAGCATGGGGGCCGCGGACGAGGAGGGCGTCAGTGCCTTCGCCCGCGCCGTCGCCTGGGCCGAGAACTACCTCGACGGCGCGCAGCCCGGCGATGGGTTGTCCGTGTTGCTCGCACGAGAACGCGCCGTGTCCGTCTCGGGCGAATTGAGCGCCGACGCCGCGCGGGCGCGGCGTCTCCTGGCGGGCCTGCCCGCGCCGGCGGGGACGTGCAACTGGGCCGACGCCCTCCGCGCCGCCTTCGCCCTGCTCTCCCCCGGACAGAACGGCCAGCGCGAGGTCATCCTCCTCAGCGACAACCAGGCGTTCGGCGTCGGCGACCCGGCCTCGCTCTTCCGCTGGGAGCTGCTCGCCGGCGAGCTGGGCCTGTCACGGCCCGCCCCCATGGACCGGCCCAGGCCACGCATCGTCTTCATCGACATGGCTTCCGGGCGCGGCGGGGCGCTGCCGAACTACGCCGTCGCGCCCCTGGCGAGCAACCGGCCCGTCGCGGTGGCCGGGCGCGAGGTGCGCTTCCAGGGCGCCCTGGTGGTGTCGGGGCAGGAGACGTATGCCCCGCCGCACCGCATCCGGCTGGAGGTCGATGGCAAGCACGTCCGCGACCTGCCGGCGCCGGCGGCCGGCGCCGCCGTCCCGCGCGACGGGCGCATCCCGTTCTCGTTCGCCTACCGCTTCGCCGATCACGGCTCGCACCTCGTCAGCGTCATCATCGAGCCGGACCCGCCCCCCGCCGAGCGCCCCCCCGGCTACACCCCGCGCGACCGCGTGCCGGGCGACGACCGTCAGGATCTGTCCGTCGAGGTGATCCCCACCCTGCCGGTGTTGATCATCGACGGCGAGCCGTCCGGCGCCGTCCCGCCTTCGTTGGCGAGCGACTTCCTGCGCGACGCCCTGTCGCCGGCCCTAGACCGCACACCGGCGGTGAAGGCCCGCGTCGTGACGGTCAACGGCTTCACGCCGGAGATGCTGACCCCGGCGCCGCGTGCCGTCATCCTCCACGACGTGCGCCGCCTGAGCCCCGAGCAGGCCGACGCCCTGTCGGGCTACCTCGATGCCGGCGGCGGCGTGCTGATCTCGCCCGGCGAGCGCGCCGATGCCGAGTGGTACAACGCCGCCCTCTACCGCGGCGGCACCGGCTGGCTGCCGGCGCGTCTCGACGGCCTCGCCGGCGACGAGGCGAAGGTGAAGGAGTGGGGGAGGCCGGAGCCCCCGTTCCAGCACCCGGCGCTGGCGGTCTTCCGCGACGTGGCGCTGGGCGGGCTGGCCGACGCCCGCTTCCCGCGCTGGTGGAGGCTGACGACGGCGGGCAAGAACGCCGCCGGCGTCCCCGGCGCGCACCTGGCGGCACCTGCGGGCAAATCCCCCCTCCTGGTCGAACGCCCCCTGCCGGCGGGGCGCGTGATCCTGTCGGCGGTTCCGTTCGATGCTTCTTGGGGCGGCAACCTGCCCGAGCTTTCATCCTTCGTGCCGCTGGTGCATGAGCTGGTGTACTACCTGGCGGGGGCGCGGTCGGCGGAGTACAACCTCGCGCCCGGCCAGCCGATCCGCTTCCCTGCGGACGGCGACGCCGGGCAATACACCCTGACGACGCCGGCCGGCGAGGCGCGGCCGCTCTCGCTGGTGCCGGGGGAGGCCGGGACACTGCTGGTCCAGAAGGTGGAAGGCCCGTCGGGTCCGGCGTTCGCCTACGACGGCGCGAGGGAGAGCGGCGTCTACACCCTGCGGACGCCGGCAGGCGCGTCGGTGCATTACGTCATCCCGGCGGACGCCCGCGAGGCCGACCTCTCGCCGCTGACGAAGGAGATGATCCACAAGGTGGGGAGGCTGACCGGCATGCGCTTCGCCGGCCCCGATGACGGCTCGCTGTCGGATCAGACCGAGGATGGGACGAGGCGGCAGGACCTTTGGCTCTACCTCCTCCTGGGCCTGGTGGGCCTGCTGTGCGTGGAGGTCTGGATGACGCGGCGGCTGGTGATGAATCGATGAACACTACCTCATCCCCCAGCCCCCCTCTCCAAAGCGGAGAGGGGGGAGTCGCCAGAGCATCACTTCAGCGGAGGCGATGTGTGCGGCCCTCTTGTTGGGCTACGCGATTCAAGAGACGAGCATACTACCCCGCCGCGCAGGCGATGCTCTTACGACTCCCCCCTCTCCGCTTCGGAGAGGGGGTTAGGGGGTGAGGTAGCCTCATGTTCTCCATACCGCTGCCGTGGCCCGACTCGTCGCTGCTGCTCGCGCCGCCGTGGCCGCACCTCGCCCCCGCCTTCCGCTTCCCGCTGCTCGCCGCCATCGTCCTCGCCCCGCTGCTGCTCCTCATCGCCTTGTACCGCTACGAGCTGCGTCTCGTCCGCCCGGCGACGGCGTTCGGCCTGCTGTCACTGCGTCTGCTGGCGCTGCTGGTGGTGCTGTGCCTGGTGTGCCTCCAGCCGGTCCACGCCCACGAGCGCCGCACTGAATTGCCCGGCCGAGTGATCGTCGTCGTGGACCGCTCGGCGAGCATGGCCCTCGCCGACCCCCAGCGCGACCCCGACGAGAAGAGACGCCTCGCCGCCGCCCTCGGCGTCGCCGACGTGGACACGTTGACGCGCGCCGAGACGGCCCGCCGCGTCCTCTCGTCGGACGGCCTCGGCCTCCTGGCCTCCCTCGCCGCGAAGCATCAGGTCGAGCTGTGGGGCTTCGGGCGCGACATCCGCGAGATGAAGCCCGAGCAGTTGGAGGAGCTGCTCGGCGCGGCGCCGGAGGACCCTTTCACCGACGTGGCCGACCCGCTGTCGCGCGCCTTGCAGCGCACCACGCCGGGGCAGGGCGGGGTGCTGGGCGTCGTGCTGCTGACCGACGGGCAGCACAACAGCGGGGCGTCGCCATCGGAGGCCGCCGCCGAGCTGGGCAAGCGTGGCGTGCCGGTCTTCCCCGTCGCGCTGGGGTCACGCCGTCCGCCGCCGGACGCGGCCATCGTCTCCGTGCGCGGCGGCTCGCAGAACTTCTACAAGGACGTGGACGGCGTCATCGACGTGAAGGTGAAGATCACCGGCATGCCCGTCGGCCACTTCCTCGTTGAGCTGAAGCATGACGGCAAGAAGGACGAGGCCGCCCCCCCGAAGACCATCGAACACGACGGCAAGGACCGCACTTATCCACTCTCCTTCACGGTCAAGTTGGACGCGGTCGGCCAGAAGACGCTGACTGCGAGTGTGCGGCCCCTGTTCGAGGGCGCGAAGGAGGCGGTGGCGTCGAACAACGCCCTCTCCACGACGGTGAGCGTCGCCGACGACCGCGTGCGTGTGCTGCTGGCCGACGGCCAGGGACGCTGGGAGTACCACTACCTCGCGACGGCCCTTGAGCGTGACCGGCTGGTCGAGCTGAAGAAGGTCCTGTTCGAGCAGCCGCGGATCGACGGGCGCCTGACGCCCGCCGCCGCCGAGAAGGCCGGCCTCCCCGCGGACCGCTGGCCGGAGGGCGAGGACGCCTTCGGGAATCTGGGCTGCATCATCGTCGGCGACGTGGACGCCGAGGAGATGACGCTCGCCGACCGGCAGAGGCTGGAGCGGTTCGTCGCCGAGGCCGGCGGCACGCTGGTCATCATCGCCGGCAAGCGGTCGATGCCGCTGGCGTTCCCCGAGGCCACGCCCGCCGGCGACCCGGACCCGCTGCGGCGGCTGCTGCCCATCGAGTCGCCGCGCGTGCTGGCGCCGGAGGAGGGCTTCGCGCTGGCGTTGACGCGGGCCGGCGAGGAGCAGAAGTTCATGGAGCTGGAGCCAGACCGCGAGGAGAACGCCACCCTCTGGGCCGGACATCCGCGTCCGTGGGGGTGGGCCGTGGCCGGCGTCGCCAAGCCGGGTGCGACGGCCCTGGCCGGCTGGCTCGACCCGAAGGAGGCCGCCCTCAAGCCGTCCGAGCGTGAGCGCCGCAACGCGGTGATCGTGCGGCACAATTACGGCTTCGGGCGCGTCCTCTACGTCGGGATCGATTCGACGTGGCGGCTCCGGTTCAAGGTGGGCGACGTGTACCACCACCGCTTCTGGGGCCAGGTGGTGCGCTGGGCAGCCGGCGACCGCCCCCTGACGGCGGGCAACGAGTGGGTGCGTTTCGGCCCGGCGCAGCCCGCCTTCCGCCCGGACGAGCCGGTAACCGTCACGGCCCGTCTGGCCGAGAAACTCGGCGCGCTGAAGAACGACATGCTCGCCGGGGCGCGGGTGATCGCGCTGGCCGACGGCAAGGAGAAAGCCGCCGCCCTCATCCCGCTTTCGCGCCCCGCCGAGCGCCCGCGTCTGCTGGACGGACAGATCCGAGGGCTGCCGCCGGGCGACTACGCCCTGGAGCTGGCGATCCCGGAGCTGGCCGCGAAACTGCTCGCTGACGGAAAGCCGCTGCGTGCCCCGTTCCGCGTGCTGCCGCCGGAGTCGAATGAATTGACCGATCTGGAGGCGAACCTCCCGCTGCTGGAGGAGATCGCGGCGAAGAGCGGCGGCAAGGTGTTCGCGGCGGACGAGGCGCGTGACCTCGCCGGCCTGCTGGTGAAGAAGGCGATCATCCATGTCGAAAGGCACGACCAGAAGCTATACCAGTGGTGGGGGGCACTGGCCCTCGTCGTCGCTCTGCTGACGATGGAGTGGGTGGGGCGCAAGATGGCGGGGCTGCCGTGACAACAACCCGGTGGCACTTGAGATCGGATGCTTGTGGCGAGCGGCACGGGGTAAGCGTGCCGTGTGACGCAGACACGGCACGCTTACGCCGTGCCGCTCGCCTTGGGTTTGTGTATTGGGCGTCTCGCCCCCAGCTCGCACCGCGAGGGGGTTCGGGGGTGGGGTAGGAGGCACACGCATGAAATACGTCTACTTCACCAAGACGCTCCAATCTCTCGACATCAAGGGCCTGGCCACCTTCTGCAAGGACGCCGGCCTCGACGGCGTGGACCTCGCCGTCCGCCCCGGCTACCCCGTCACACCGGACAACGCCCTCAAGGCCCTGCCCGAGGCCGCCAAGGTCCTCGCCGACGCCGGCCTCATCATCGGCCTCGTCACCGCCCCGACGAATCTCATCGACGCCGAGAGCAAGGCCGCCGGCGTCCTCTTCGACGCTTGCGCCAGGGCGGGCGTCCCGGCGGTGAAGATCGGCTACTTCCTGTACAAGCCGCCGTTCGACACGTCCATGAAGGACGCCCGCGCCAGGATGGCCGGCTTCGCCCGCCTCGCGGCGAAGACCAAGGTCAAGGCGTGCTATCACACGCACTCCGGCTCTTACATCGGCAACAACGCCGCCGGGCTGCGCGCGCTGCTCGACGGCCTCGACCCGCACGAGGCCGGCGCCTTCCTGGACACCGGCCACACGGCGGTCAACGGCGGGCCGCCGGCGATGGAGATCGACATCGTCCGCCCGTGGCTGTCGCTCGTCGCCATCAAGGACATGGCCTGGACGAAGGCCAAGGGCGGCTGGCGCGCCGACGTGGTGCCCGTCGGGGCGGGCATCGTCCGCTGGGCCGAGGTCGGCCGGGGCCTCAAGGCCGCCAAGTTCAACGGCACCGTGAGCGTCCACGGCGAGTACGAGGCCGCCGACCTCGCGGAACGCAAGAAGCTCGCCAAGGAGGAGGCGGCGGCGTTGCGGAAGCACTTCGGTTCGTAGAGCACGCTTCCAGCGTGCTCCGAAGAGCCCCTGGAGAGGCGTGCCGGCTCCCGGAAGGTCGAGCGAGCACGCTGGAAGCGTGCTCTACGACAAGCACCCAAATCCCGCCACGCCGCTACTTCGCCCCCTGGGTGATGCGGTTGTACTGATCGACGGCGAGGTCCTTGTGCTCGCTCGACGTGCCGTCCGGCCAGTGGACCGTCAGCCTGTCGATCTTCGTGCCGTCGCCGAGGCCGAACACCATCCGCCGGTCGCCGGATGAGAGGTAGGAGCCGCCGCCCTTGCCGAAGCGTGACTGCTTCACGCCGCCGGCCTCGAGCACGACGCGCGCCCCCACCGTGCAGGCGTTGCCGTTGCCCACCAGCTCCACGCCCAGCCAGTGCCGGCCCGTGCCGGCGATGTTGCGAAGGACCGCGGCCGGCTCGTTGGTGTGGCTCACGACCAGATCGACGCGCCCGTCATTGTCGAGGTCGCCGAAGCCCACGCCGCGCCCGAGGTGGTCGCCGCGCCCGTACTCGCCGAGCTGCCCCGTCGCCTGCTTGAACTTGCCCTCGGCGTTCCGCATCAGGACAGGACGCTGCCGGCGCGTGGCCCTGCCCGTCGGGAAGCGGATGGCGTGCCCGTTCGACACGAACAGGTCCTCCCAGCCATCGAGGTCGAAGTCGATCAGCCCCGTCCCCCAGCCGACGTACGCCTGCCCCAGCGCCGCGATCCCCGCCCGCTGCGTGTCGAAGCCGAACATCAGCTTCCCGGGCGAAGACTCGTTGCGGTACAGCGCGTGCAGCTCGTTCTCGTAGTTCGTCACCCACAGGGCGGGCTTGCCCTCGCGCAGCGGGTCGCCGGCGTCCACGCCCATGCTGCCGTTCGGCCCACCCTTGTCGTCGCACGCCGCCCCGCTCGGCCTGCCCTTCTCCTCGAAGCGGATGCGCCCCGGCTTCGAGACGTTCAGGTACAGGAACTTGTCCACGGTGTCGTTGCACACGTACACCTCCGGGCGCCCGTCGCCGTCGAGGTCGATCACCAGCACCCCGAGCCCCTTGCTGGAGCCCTTGCCGCCCGCCTTCAGGCCGGCCTCGGCGGTCTGGTCGGTGAAGGTCCCGTCGCCGTTGTTGCGATAAACCAGGTGCCTCAGCCCGGAGAAGCTCTTCGGCGGGCAAACGTCCGGGGTCTTGCCGTCGTAGTCGCAGCGCGGGTGGTTGGCGAACGACCAGTCGACGTACTGGCAGACGTAGAGGTCGGGGTGGCCGTCGCCGTCGAGGTCGCCCCACGCCGCGCTCGTCGCCCACGTCACCCCCTTGTCCAGGCCCGCCTTCGCCGACACGTCCGAAAAGCATCTGCCCTTCGACGGGTCCTTGGGGTCGATGGGGACGTTGCGGAACAGGGCGATGCGGCCCCATCCGGTGACGAGGAGGTCGGGCCAGCCGTCGCGGTCGTAGTCGGCCACGGCCGCCCCGTGCGTATAGAACCAAGGCCCGGCGAGGCCGGCCTTCTCCGTCACGTCCGCGAACTTGCCCTTGCCGAGGTTGCGGTACAGCTTGCACGGCGCGCCCGTGATCGTCTTCTTGTCGGCGCCGGTGAACGTGCCGCCGCCGGGCAGGAAGACATCCAGGAGCCCGTCGCCGTCGTAGTCGATCAGCGCCACGCCGCCGCCGAGGGATTCGAGGATGGAGAGGTGGCTGGCGGCATCCTCGCCGTTGCGGTAGGTGTGGGCGAGGCCGGACGCCTTGGTGATGTCCTCGAACCAGTCGGGGCCCGGCGGGGCCTCGGACGGCTTGCTGCCGTCGTGGGACGGCGCGGAGGGGCGGCACGCGGCCGCGGCGAGGAGGAGCAAGTGCAGGAGGGCGGACGCGAGCCGGCGCGTGGTCATGGAGAGGACACCAATGAGATGATTCGGCGTGTGAGCCCGTCCGTGGATGGTACACCATCGCGGGCAGATCGGCCAGCCCACGGCCACCCCGGGAATCGTGTTGCACGCGACGCGCCGGCCCCCTAGGCTGAAACACAACACGACCCATCCCACGAAGCCCCACCATGCCAGACGAAGCAACTGGACAAGCGCCGGCGCGCCGCCCCGCGGGGCGACATCGCGCCTTCTGGATCGGATGTGTCGCCCTCGTGGTGGCGGCCCTGGCAGTGCTGACCCCGGGCAGCCCCGCGTTCCTGCCGGGCCTTCTTTTCCCGAAGGCCACGCACGAGGGCAAGCCCGCGAGCCACTGGCTGGCCCAGTTGCAAAGCGGGCCCCGCGAGGCCCGGCTGGCGGCCACGTTGGCCCTGGGCGCCATCGGGGCCGACGCGGCCGAGGCCGTCCCGGCCCTGGCGGCCCTGCTGCGAGACGGCGACGAGGAGGAACGCGCCGCCGCGGCCCTGACCCTCTTGAAGATGTCCCCCGCGTCCGCCCCCGCCGTCCCCGCACTGGCGGCGGCCCTGACTGATGATGGCCTCGGCGTGCGTATGAACGCAGCCACCGCCCTGGCGCGGCTCGGGTCGGCGGCCCGCGCCGCCATCCCCGCCCTGGCCGTGGCCATCCGCGACGAGGCGAATCAAACCAACCTGGGCCGCTTCCACGTCACCATCCAGGAGCAGGCCGCCATCGCCCTGGGCCGCGCCAGTGCCGGCAGCGCCGAGGGCGTCCGGCCGCTGACGGATATCCTGGAGGGCGAGCATACGGAGGAGCTGCGTGCCGCCGCCGCCCGCGGCCTGGGCGAGATCGGCGAGCAGGCCCGCGTCGCCATCCCGCTCCTCACGCCCCTCCTCGCCGAGCCCAACCCCCTGCTCCGCGAGAGCGCCGAGAACGCCCTCAGGAGCCTCGGCGCGGACCTCAAGGCCCATCGCGCCGCCGCCAAGTCCCTCGCCCCCAGGGGCGGCCTGCCCGAGGAGGAGCGGGCCCACATCTGGAAGGTCGAGAACCGCGGCAACGAGCTGGCACGACACGGGTTCGGCCCCCTCGCCAGGGCCATCAAGGAGGCCGACGCGGCCGCCCTCACCGCCATCCTCGCCGAAGGCTTCTCCGGCACCGCACCCTCCGGCTCCCCCGCCCGGCAGGACCGCGGCTTCGCCACGGTGACACGCCTCCGGGGCGGGACGTCCACCCCACTCGGCCGCGCCGCCTTCGCCGCCCGCCTGCTCGGCATCCGCAAGACGTTCTCCTCACCGCCCGAGGTCCAATTCTCGCTCAAGGCCCTCCGCCCCGTCGAGCGCGGCAAACTCGACGGCGCCTGGGAAGGCGTGGCCCAGGTGCGCCTCTCCGGCGAACACCGCCCAGGCGCCCCGGCCGAGGCCATCATCCTCTTCCCCTTCCGCCTCCCCGCCCTCACCAGGGAGGCCTTGTCGCGGCCCGGCTGGCTGGCTGGCGCCGACATCGCCCAACTGACCGAGGCTCGGGCCACCCACCGCCTCTTCTACGAGGCCGCCGCCAAACGCGGCCTCCGCCCCGAACGCCTCCACGACAACTGGACCGCCAGCTGGACCGCCCCCATGACCGGAGGGGTGTACGTCACCGACTTCGACCGGGACGGCGTCCTCGACGTCCTCATCACCGACCTCAAGGGTTGCTGGCTCTACCGGGGCAAGCCCGGCGGCGGCTTCGAGGACGTCACCGCCGCCCGCGGCCTGCCCGCTGAGCCGGCCGGCCACGTGGCCGCCTGGATCGACATCGACGGCGACGGCTGGGACGACCTCATCCTCGGGGGCCGCGTCTACCGGAATGAGGGCGGCGAGCGCTTCGTGGACCACACCGCCCTCTGCTCTCTCCGCATCCCCCCCGACGCTGGCGGCCTCGTCGTCGCCGACTTCGACCGCGACGGCCGGCTCGACCTGTACGCCACACGCCCCGGACGCCCCGGCGGGCGGTCATGGCTCGACCCGCGCACCGCCGACCCGCTCGGGAACCGCCTCTTCCGCAACCTGGGCGGCTGGAAGTTCCAGGACGTGACGCGGGCGGCCGGGGCCGACGGCGGACGCCGCTCCTCCTTCTCCGCCGCCGTCCTTGACGCGGACGATGACGGGTGGCCCGACCTCCACGTCATCAACGAGTTCGGCGACGGCGTCCTCCTCGTCAACAACAGGGACGGAACGTTCCGCCCCACGGCCCTGGCCGGCCGCCCGGCGGACTTCGGCAGCATGGGTGTCGCGGCGGGCGACATCGACAACGACGGGCGCATCGACCTCTACTGCGCCAACATGTTCAGCAAGGCCGGCACACGCGTCCTGGACGCCCTCAAGCCGGACGCCTATCGGCCCGCTGTCATGGAGAAGATGCGCCGCTTCGTCGCCGGCAGCCAGCTCCACCTCAACAGGGGCGGCCTGAAGTTCGACCAGGCCGGGGAACGCATGGGCGTCGCCGCGGTCGGGTGGGCCTACGGCGCCTGCCTCGCCGACCTCGACAACGACGGCTGGCTCGACATCTACGCCACGGCCGGCTTCATCAGCCGCAGCCGCACCGAGCCCGACGGCTGAAACTGCGTCTGGCTGGCTGTCGTGTCACAGCCGAACGACCGTGGAGCCGTGGTGCCCGCCCCCGGGGCCCTCGACAAGGGCCTGGGCGAGTTCTGGTCCACCAACCCCTGGCAGATCGTCGCCGACGGCCACAACCTCAGCGCCTTCGAACGCAACCGGATCTACCTCAACGACGCCGGCGGGGCGTTCCTCGAGATCAGCCACCTGACCGGGGCCGACAGCGACGGCGACGGCCGCGCCGTCGTCGCCGCCGACTTCCGCAACACCGGCATGCTCGACCTCATCGTCCGCCAGGTCGGCGGCGGCCCCCTGCTCCTGTACGAGAACGCCATGCCGAGGCGGAATTACCTCACGGTGTCCCTCCGGGGGAAGGGCGGGAACCACCGCGGCATCGGCGCCCGCCTGACCGCCGTGGCCGGCGGGCTGCGCCAGATCCGCGAGCTGTACCCGGCCAACACCTTCCGCTCGCAGGCCCCGGCCCTCGTCCACTTCGGCCTCGGCGGCGCCGACACGCTGGACAGCCTCACCGTCCGCTGGCCCTCCGGCACGGTGCAGACCCTCAAGGGCCTGAAGGCGAACCGCCACATCGCCATCCAGGAGGGCAAGGACGCCGTCGAGGACGTGGTCCCAGGGCGGCGCATCGCGCCGTGACGAGGGGGGTCTCAGCGTGGCTTCGCCGTGCCGTCGAAGTAGGCGCGGTAGCGCGGCCAGGAGTACGACGCCACGTCGCGGCCCAGTTTCAGGCCGTCGATGTTGTCCGTCTGAATGTGGTAGCCGCCCATGACGCGCGAGATGCCGGCCATCTCCGCCGTCGCGGAAAACGTCGGCAGGCGCAGGGCCACGTCGCACGTCATCTTCGCGTCGAGCGGGAACTTCCCCAGGTGGCGCATCATAACCTTGCACTCGAACCCCGGCTCGGTCAGCTCTCCGGCGAGGCGGCGTTCGGTGCCGCCGAAGTGGTCACTGCCGGTGAACAGCTCGAGCATCTTCGCCGCCGCCCCGCTCGCCGTGCTATGACCCGACGGGTAGCCGGGGAAGGGCGGCGTGATGAACGTGAGCGGGGAGTACGGGTGCCAGTCCTCGGCGGGGAGCAGGACGACGCCCTTGCCCGCCCCGCCCCAGCCTACGATCTTCTTGCCCTTGTAGTAGTGGCGGATCAGCGTCCAGGGCCGCGAGCTGTCGTAGAAGCGCTTCGCCTCCCAGCAGGCGATGAAGGCGTCGAACACGACGTTGCCCACGGAGAAGAACAGCTTGATGTCCTGGTCGAGGCCGTGGCCGTCGCGGCGCGACACGACCTGGGCGAAGCGGAGCCAGTGGCCGGACTGGCCCGTCGATCGCGGCCCGTCGCGCATGAACTCGACGACGGCCTTCTGCTCCACCGTCAGGCTCCCGTTGAACGACAGCACCTCGTCCACCTCCTTCTTCATCTGCTTCGACCCGACCTTCGGGGGGCCGGGGGGGCGGAGCTGGGAGGCGCGGGCGAGCGCGAACGGCTTGACGCGGTACCAGTGCGGCGTGAGGAAGCCGGGCGTCACCTTGCCGCTCCTGCCGTTATCGAACTCGATCGGCTGCCAGCAGTCCGGGTCGATGATGCGGTCAACGGGGTTGACCGGGCGGTAGAAGGTGTAGTCCGAGTAGGCGCCGCCCCCGGAGCCCTCCTCGTCGCCGAGCTGGTTGGCCCCGTCGTGGCGGCGGTATGCGAGCAGCGCCGCCGCGGCGGCCTCGCCGACGGCACGCGGCGTCCCCGCCAGGCCTGCACCGGTGCCGGCGTCGAGGCCCTCGGCCCGCATCTGCCCGGCCAGCCACCTCGCCTGCTCGGGGAAGATGTCGAGCAGGGCGCGATACGCCGCGTGCCCGACGGCGGCCTCCTTGTTGGCGAGCGTGCGTTCACGCGGCGGCCGCCGCAGGCCGGCCCCAAGCCTCGTGCCAACGGCCTTGTCGTCGTAGGCGGCCCAGGCGTCATACATCGCCGTCACCACGATGGCGAGCATGCGCGAGCCGACCGTCGGCCGCGGGCCGTTGCGTTCGTGCTCGCGGGCGGTGGCCTCCAGGGCGATGTCGAGCCAGCGGTAGGCGGCCGACCGGGGCACGCCGGGCACGGGCGCGGCCCCGTACGCGGCCGCGCCGAAGAACATCAGCACCACGCAGAGGGTGAGGGAAGGTACGAGACGGCTCATCGGCCGGTCCTCCTCAGCGGGGCATGTTCATCGGATTCTCATCATCTTAGCCGACCAGGTGATGAAGGACAGGGCGCTTGACCGCGGGCCTGGCCCGCCTATCCTGGCTGTTCCAGCCCGCCCCGTCGGCGTGCCTAATGACCAACGAGACCCCCGAGACCGAGCCCGCCGGCTGGTGGCCCGCCGCCCTGTTCGTGGCCGCGCTCGCCCTGCTCCTGGCGTCCTCCCCGGCGCGCGATCCGTCCCTGTGGGGGCACCTCGCCGCCGGGCGCGCCCTCGTCGACGGCGCCGCCCTGCCCGAGGCACTCGCCGGCACCCCCGTCACCAAGGCCTGGGCGTTCAACGCCGCCGCCTACGCCCTCTTCAACACCGCCGGCGGCGCCGCCCTCGTCCTCGCCAAGGCGGCCCTCTTCGCCGGCCTCGGCCTGCTCGTCCTCGTGGCGGCCCGCTCACGCGGCGGGTGGTGGGCGCCTGTCGCCGCCACGTCGCTCACCCTCCTCGCCTGCGCCATCCGCCTGCCGGCCGCACCGACGGCGGTGTCCTATTTCCTGTTCGGCCTCGCCCTGTGGCTCCTCAGCCTCCGGTCCGGACCGCCGGCGTGGGCGCTGCCCCTCGTCTTCGTCGCGTGGGCCAACACCGATCCGTGGTTCACCGTCGGGCTCGCGGCACTCGCCCTGCATTGGCTCGGGCGGGCGGCCGACGGGGCCGCGGAAGGTGATCCGCCCGCCTTCCGGTTCTCCTGGCTGGTGCTGGCCGCCGCCGCCTGCCTGCTCAACCCCGACCACGTGCGTGCCTTCGCATTGCCCCCGGAGCTGGCCTGGCTGACGGCGGGTGCGGAGCCGGGGCGCATCACCTCCCCCTTCTCGTCGGCCTACCTGAACGACCTCGGCGCCACCCCCGCCGGCCTCGCCTACTTCGCCCTGCTCCTCTTCGGGCTCGTGTCCTTCGCCGCCAACCGGTCCGGCTGGCGCTGGGGCCGCTTCCTGCCGTGGCTGGGCCTCGCCGTCCTGGCCGGCGTCGAGGCGCGGGCCACCCCGTACTTCGCCCTGGTGGGCGGCCCCGTCCTCGCCTGGAATCTCACCGAGGCGTTGGCAAGGCGCGGTGTGCGGACCGTCGGCCCCGCCTGGCGACTCACCGGGGCCGCCGTCGGCCTCGGCCTCCTCGCCTCCGCCTGGCCGGGATGGCTCCTGTCCCCGCCGTACGAGCCGCGCCGCTGGGCGTTCGAGCCGCCCGCCACGCTCCAGCGAGGCGCCGTGGCCGTCCGCACCTGGGGCGGCCTGCCGGCGGGCGCGCGGGTGCTGCACCTCACCCCCGAGACGGCCTTCGCCTTCGCGTGGCACCTCCCGGCGGTGTGGGGGACGCTTGACGCGAAGCGCGGGGGGATCACGCACGTCGTCGGCTCGGGACGGTCCCGCCTGGGGGAGGCCGCCGTCCCCTCGCGCCTGATCTTCCTCGCCGGCGGCGTGGCCGTCTTCGGCGACGGCACACCCATCCGCCTTGAATCGCTGGTGTTCGCCGACGGGGAGCCGGTCCCCGACTCTGCAACTGCGGACGGGCGCCCCTGGTGGCATGCCTTCTTCAAGCCCGCCCCCGCCCTGTCCGCCTCCAGGGACGAGGCATCGCTCTGCGCCGACCTCGCTGAGGCGGCGGGCCGGGACGCCGCGCCGGGCCAGCTCGCCGCGTGGGAGGGCGCGCAGATCGCCGGCCTCGTGGGCGCCTACGCCACATGGACGCACGCCGACGCCTCCGCCAACCTCCTGCTCCGCCTGGTGCTGTACCGCCCGCCCCCGCCGGCGGCCCTCCCGCGCAGCCGCTTCCTCCGCCGCCTGGACGACATCCCGCCGCCACTCCTGTACCGGGGCATCCGCGCCGCCCGCCGCGCCGCCGTCGAGGCCCCCGACGACGCCGTGGCGCACCTCCTCCTGGGCGAGGCGTACCTGCGCCTCCTGCATTCCACCGCCGAGCGGGTGTGGGCGGAGCGCCTGCCCGAGCTGGGTCAGCTGCGGTCGGCGCAGGCATCGGCCGCCCTCAACCGCGCCCTGGCCCTCAACCCGGGCCTGGCCAGGGCGCATCTCGCCCTCGGGGCCCTGTACCGCGACCTCGGCTACCTCGACCTCGCCCTGAGTCACCTGCGTGCCTACACCACGGCGGTCCGCAAGGCCGGCGGGCCGGACGGCGAGGCCGATCTGGCCCCCCTCGCCCGCGCGGTGGCTTCGGCCCGCGACGCCCACGGGAAGGAGGCCCTCGGCAAACGCCTCCTCGTCCGGGCGCAGCTCGCCCGCGAGAAGGGCCTGGCCGGCCTGGCGCTCGAGCTGCTCCTCGGGTCGGATTACGCCAACTTCGGCGACGAGGGGCTGGCCCTCGAGCTGGAGCTGCTCCTCGGCACCGGGCGCCCGAAGGAGGTGCGCGACTGGACCGGGCCGCAGCACCGGGACGCCCTGAAGGCGTCCTACCACTGGCTGCGGGCGCAGGCCCTGGCCGCCCAGGGCGATTACACCGGCGCCCTCGATGAGTGCGCCCGGCTGTCGGCGTCCCTCGGCCTCAAGGGCGGCCTGAGCCCTACTGACCTCCGCGCCGGCGTGGCGGGCCTCGTTGGGAAGTCGGTCCTGGATGGGGCACCGGGGTGGGGCCAGGGGCGGCACCTTGGGACGGCGTACGGGCGGGCGGAGGCGCTGACCAACCTCCCCGCGCTGGGGCAGGTGATGCGCAAGAAGGCCGACGTGAGCGTCCTGTCCGCGCTGCTCCTCCTCGAAGTGGGCCACATCGGTGACGCGGGGGGGGTGTTTCGCGAGACGCTGGCGCTGTGGCGCGGAGGGATGGACTTCGCCGGCCGGCCTGCCGCCGAGGCGTGGGCCGCCCGTCTGCGGGAGGTTAAGGCGGCGCCGCGTTGACCCGCTTGCCCACCTCCTCGTACCACCGACGCAGGTCGTCCCGCCGGGCCTCCGGCGTGAGCTGGCGCAGGGTCGCGTACTCCGCCGCCGCTTTCTCAGGCCGTCCGTCCATCAGGTGTGCCTGGATGAGCAGGCTGCGTGCCGGCCCGTCGAACGGCTGGAGGCGTAGCGCCTCGCCGCACGCCCGCGCCGCCGCCGCCCATCCGCCGGTGCGGTAGGCCGCCCGCGCCAGAAGAAAGTGGTGGTGCGTCCGCCCCGGCGCCAGCCGGGCGAGTTGTTCCAGTACCGGCAGGGCGTCGCGCGGGCGGCCCATCTCCAGCAGCAGGCCGCCTGCCAGCGCCAGCCCCACCTCGTCATCGGGGCTCCTGGCCAGTACGGCCTCGTACTCTGCCAACGCCTCCCCGTGCCGGCCCAGCACCCAGAGGGCGTCCCCCCGTGCCCGCCGGGCGGGGAGGTCCGATGGGTGTCGCTCCGCCGCGGCGTCCAGCAAGGGCAGCGCCTTCCCGGCGTAGCGGCGGCGGAACGGCTCGGGCGGCGCGCGGTCCAGCATGCCGATCATGGCCAACCCTCGGTCCCGTGCCGCGTCCGGATCACCGGCCGCGACCCGCGCCGTGTCGAACGGCACGAGGTCATCCGGCCCCGGCGTCGCCGGCTTCTCGCCCGCCCTCGGCGCCGGACGCCTCTGGATGCGGTGGTCGGTGATCGCCGTGTGGTTGACCTCCGACCCCTGGCGCGGCATATGGCAGGCGATGCAGCTGTCGTCGGCCTGACGGCCACGCCGCACGGCCGGGGCGAGGCCGCAGCTCTGCTCGGTGTGGCACTTCAGGCAACGCTGGCGGTAGTGGGCGGGCCGCTCCTCCGGGGCCGGGTGGCGGTGCGGGTCGTGGCAAGAGACGCACCCCAGCTTCTTCTCGCCCCGGCTCTCCGTGTAGCAACGGCTCGACCGCACCTGCTCGGCCGAGCTGACGAACTTGTGCCCGGCGGCCGCGCCGCGCGCGTCGACGAAGTCCACGAGGAACAGGGGGAGCGGCAAGCCGGGGCGGAAGTCGAAGTCGGCCCGCCCGCGCGCCACCACACGCTCCTCGCCCTGGACGTGGCACTGGTGGCACACGTCCTCGCGGAGCGCGTGCCCCAGCCGCGCCGGGTTGACGATGGAGTGGTCCACGCCGCCAGCCGCCCCCCGCTCGCCACGTTCGCGCGCGTGCAGCTCGCCGGGGCCGTGGCAGCGCTCGCAGCCGATGACGTGGCCCCGGAAGACCGGCTCGGCGTAGCGGTTAACGGCGCCGGCGAGGGGCTCGACGCGGGTGGTGTGGCAGAAGAGGCAGCCGGCCGCCGCCGGCCGCCCGAAGTGCAGGCCCTTCCCCTCGAACCCCGGCGAGAGCGCCCACCGCCCGGCCTCCGGGTACCAGGTGAGCGGCGACTGGAAGAGGCCGCCGCCCCGGCGGACGAGGTAGCTGCGGGCCCGGGTGCCGGACCCGACCGCGTACAGCACCTCCTCCTCGACGGCGGCCGCGGGTCCCCCGGGGCCGTCCACCCACTGGCGGTGGAACACGCGTGCGCCCTCGCGGCGGACGCCGTGTGTGATCCCGTCGGCGGTGAACGGCTCGTGCGCCGCCGGGCCGTACTTCTCGATGGGGGAGGCGTCGGCGGCGGGTGCGAGGGCGCGGCCCATCGGGTGGCCGGCGTAGCTGTCGGCGAGGTCGGCGTGGCAGGTGGCGCAGACGGCGTCGCCGACGTAGCGCACCTCGGGGCGGACGTTGCGGAAGGGCGTGGCGAACGTGAGACGAGGGTCGTCGGATGCAGGGGGAGCGGGGGCGTGGCCTTGCCGCCACCACAGGGCCGTGAGGAGGGCCGCGGCGGCGAGGAGGGCGGCAACGAGGACGCGGAGCCTCATGGCTTGAGGCCCATCTGGCGGCGGTGGTGCGCCGCGCGGTCCTGGATGCCCTTGGCGTCGTAGTGCGCGGCGAGGGCGGCGTGGGTGGGGCGATGGCCGGGGTCGCGTTTGAGCGCCTGGTGCAGGTAGTACAGGCCCAGCCTCTCCTGGCCCAGCTCGAGCAGGCCGCGCCCGGCCTCGTATGGGGTGCCGGCGTCGGTGGGGGACGCCTCCATGTCGTCGCGGAGGAGGGTGTTCACGCGGCGGAGGATGTCCTGCGAGCGGTGATAGTTTTTCTCGGCGGCGTCGGCCTCGGCGGTGCGTCCGAGGCGGCGGATGACCTGGACGAGGGTGTACTGGGCCTCGGCGTCGGCGGGGTCGCCCTCCAGGACGCGGCGGAGACGGCGTTCGGCGTCGGCGAGGCGGCCCGATTGCTGGTCGATCCTGGCCAGGTGGATGAGGACGGCGGGGTCGTCGGGGAGGCCCTCCTCGGCGGCGAGGAGGAGGCGGCGGGCCTCGTCGAACTCGCCTTGCTGGAAGCGGCACTGCCCGAGGCGGGCCAGCACGTCGGGGCGCTTGGGGTGGGCCGCGTGTAGGCGTTCGAGGTGGGGGGCGGCGTCGGCGGGCTCGTTCTCCTGGAGCAGCATCTCGGCGAGGCGGAGGCGGGGCGGCACGAGGTCGGGGGCGAGGTCCACGGCCCGGCGGTAATCCTTGAGTGCCTCCCTGGGCTTGTTGGCGCGGTCGAGGAGCCAGGCCCGGTGCTGGTGGGCGACGGCGGAGGAGGGGTCGACCTCGATCCACCGGTTGAGCATCAGGAGGGCGGGGGTGAAACGCAGGTTGCGCATGTGGGCGCCGGCGAGGGTCTCGAGGATGAGCGGGGCCTCGGCGTGCCCGTTCTCGACGCAGTGGAGGAGGGGGGCCTCGACCTCTTCGACGTCGCCGGCCTGGACGCGCATGAGGAGGAATTCGAGCTGGGCGTCTTCGCGTGCGGCGGGGGAGGCGAGGAGTCGGGTGAGGAGGGCCTCGGCCTCGGGGAAGTCGCCAGACATGCGGGCGGCGCGGGCGGCGAGGAGGCGGACGGGGGGGGAGCGGCCCCAGAGGAGGAGGGGGAGCTGGAGGGCGGAGCGGGCGTCCTGGGGCCGCCTGTCGAGGACGGCGCGGCGGGCCTCGTGCCAGCGGAGGAGGGCGAGGGCGTTGAGGCCCGCGGCCGCCGCCACGAGCAGGAGCAAGGCGAGGGCGAGGAGGGCGGCCTTGGGCCGCCTCCGCAGGGCGGCAGGTCGGAGGTGGGAGAGCATGCGTGGCGGCCCCGGCCGGTCAGTCCGTCAGCACGATCTCCTTCTCGTTGTTGCCGTTGACGAGGGTGATCTTGAGGTCGGAGGTCTCCTTCTTCTTGTACTTTTCCGGCAGCTTGATGTAGACGCCCGCGGGGGCGCCCTTGCCGGCGGGCATGGGGCTGCCCATGCCCTTCTTCCCGGCATAGTCGGGCTTGTCGGGGTTGAGGAACTCGTTCTCGACGGTGACGACGAAGTCGCCGGCGGGGAGCTGCGAGGCGTTGAAGGAGCCGTCGGCGGCGACGGCGATCGGGTTGCCGACCTCGCCGGCGTAGGCGACCATGTTGGCGCCGGTGACGGGCGCCCCCTTGTAGGTGACCTTGCCGTAGAATTTCACGCTCCGGCTGGAGGAGCGGCCGCCGCAGCCAGACGCCACGGCGACGATGAGGGCGAGGAAGAGGAGAGGTCGGAGGCGGCTGAACATGAGAGTCGGTCCTGAGAAATGGGAAGGGCCGTCGGGGGCGGGGAAGGCCCCCGACGGCGCGGGAAGTCCGGCGGGCGCGATCACCAGTTACCGCCCATCGGCAGGCGGTCCTTGGGCTCGACGGCGAGGCCCCAGGTGGCCTGGGAGACGCCGGGGCCGACGGTGCGGACGCTGCCGTCGCCGAGGCCGACCAGGATGCCACCCACGGTGAGGGCCTGCACCCGCTTGGGGTCGCACTCCGCGTCGGAGGGGGAGATCTGGGGCAGCGGGGTGCCGCGGCCGCTCACGGCCGCGTTCGGCCCCGAGTAGGAGTTGGGGTTGTCGCCGACATCGCTGCGGGCGGAATTCCAGAAGGCCGGAACGAAGTAGGCGTTGTTCGTGTATTTCTGAGCGATAGGCCCGGAGTTCTGGCCGTCCTCGTTCCAGATGAGCTCGACATAAGTACGGCCGTCGCCGCCGGGGGTCCCGCAGATGGCGAACGCCTCTGCGAAGAAGATGGTGTTGGACAGGCCGTCGCGGATGGCGGCGAAGTTATGGACGCCGCCCTTCTGCCAGTCCTCTCCCCAGCCGCCGCGGAAGGCGTGCCAGTTGGCGCGGTAGCTGGTGGCGCCGCGGTCACCCCAGGTCCTGCCGCCGGCAGGGAGCGTCGGGTCGCCGGGGGCCTGGTAGGTCTTGATCACGTCGCGGCTGTCCCAGGAGTGGTGCGTCTGGGCCTTGAAGATCGCGTCCTGCTCGATGTACGGCAGCAGGAAGTACTGCAGGGTGCCGAACCTGGACGGCCTGGACTGGGCGTTCCAGTCCGTGTTGTTCGCGTCCATGGGGAAGCAGCCGTGGGTGGGCGGCAACTTGCCGTGGGTGTCGTGGCAACTGTGGAAGGCGATGCCGAGCTGCTTGAGGTTGTTGGCCGACTGCATGCGTGCGGCGGCCTCGCGGACCTTCTGCACCGCCGGCAGGAGCAGGCCGATGAGGACAGCGATGATGGCGATGACCACGAGCAGCTCGATCAGCGTGAACCCGCGTTTTCGGGCGGTGAGGAAATGTGGCATGGAGAGGTGCCTCCGTCAGGAGAGAGTGGATGAAACCGATACCCTGTGTGATTCCAGGGGTTGAAGCAAGGACCGAGGGCGACCCCCGGTTGCTGACTCACCCTCGGACACCATCAAACGGTGTGGGAGCGGCGACCCACGTCAGGCGCGTGATGCTCCAACATGTTGACATGATGGTGCGAGTATGAAGAATTTGTAGAGTAGCCGATTCCGCCGGCCACGCCAAGTGGAATTCTCCGCGTCCTCTCACTTTCCTGCCCCAGGCGCCTCGTGCGCTCACGGATAGTCCGCGAACAGATCGACCTTGGGGAACTTCTTCATCGAGTCCACGAGGTCGCGTATCTCGTGGATCGCCCCGTTGATGACCTTGATGTCCACCCCGTCCGGCTGCATGCTGGCGTTGAACAGCAGCGCCCAGTTGACCCCCGCCGCGTTCCGCTTCACGAACGCCCGCATCCCGTAATAGTGGCCGTCCTGAACGCATACGATCCCGTCCTTCGTCGGTGTGACCAGCGAGAAGCCCAGCCCCATGTACCGCCCTTCGGCGTTCGGCTTGATCGGCGCCGGCGGGGCGGCCAGCATCGCCTTATGTGTCTCGGGCTTCACCAGGCGCTTGCCCCGGCTGCCGTCCAGGGCCGTCAGGAAGCGTACCGTGTCCACCGCCGACAGGCTCCACCCCATCGCGCCCTGCACCATCGGGAGCTGGGGCGGCGGCAGGGGGTTGATCGTCCCGGCGAGGTAGCTGTGCGCCTCGCCCTTGAAGAACTCCGCCCGCCCCAGGTGATGCACGCCGGACTTCACGCCCGCCGGCTCCAGCACGTTCTTGCGCACGTACTCCTCGTAACTCATCCCGCTGACCTTCGACACGATCCGCGCCAGCGCGGAGTACCCGACGTTCGAGTAGACGGCCCGCGTGCCGGGGTCGAAGTCCAGCGGCACGGACATCATGAACGACAGGAATGTGTCCTGCCCTACGGGGGCGCGGACGCCCATCCGGCGCGTGATCACCGGCGTCCACGTCAGCGGGTCGCCACTCTTGTTGCGGTCCCAGCCACCTGAATGATTCAGCAAATGCCGTACCGTGATCCTGTGAAGGCGGGGATCGACCTTCGCGCCCTTCGGCGGGTTGAGGTGCTTGAGGTGCGAGAACGCCGGGTCATCCAGGCCGATCTTGCCGTCCTCCACCATGTGCATCACCGCGGCCGCGGTGATGGTCTTCGACACGCTGGCCAGGCCGAACATGGTCGTCGGCGTGGCGTGTGTGCCGTTGCCGATGTTCGACCAGCCGTAGCCGCGTGCGAACACCAGCTTGCCTTCGAGGGCGATGGCCAGGGACGCCCCCGGCACGCCGTGGCGGTCCATGATCGTGAGGACCGCGCGGTCGAGCGGCTCCAGGCCGGGCGCCTCCTTGCCCGTGGTCGGCACCGTCTGCCCCCACGCAGGCCCGGCGAGGAGGAGGAGGACGATCATTCGCTTCATGGGGTACTACTTCCTCGTGAACTTCTTCACCTGCACCGCGTTCTTGCCCGACTTCTGATAGGGCCGTGGCTCCGGCTGGGCGAAGCCGTTCTTATCCACCGTACGCACGCGGATCTCGTACTCGCCCGGCTTCAGGCCGCGCAACAACAGCGACCAGTGGGCGATGCTGTAGCGCAGCGGCCACTCCTTCGGCTTGCCCGCGTCATCGAAGCCCCAGATGCCCCTGGCGCCGAAGTCCGCCGGCGGGGGGTCGATGACGCACGCCTTCCACTCCGCCGTGGGGTCGTCGTCCGCGGCCTTCCTGCCGTCGTCGGCGCGGAGCCAGTATTCGACGCGCTGGAGCCCGGGCCAGCCGACCATGCAGGTGCCGCGTATCAGAACGGGGCCTGGGCCGAACGTCTGGTGCCGCGTCTCGTCGAAGTACGCGGCGGTCTTCAGGTACGACTCGGGGTCGTTGTTGGCGTCGGCGTAGGTGTCGTTCGTCTTGTGGTCGTTGGTGAGGGTGATCTTCTGCAGCCACTTGATCGACTTGAAGCCGTGCGCCCAGGGGACGATCATGCGGACGGGGCCGCCGCGGACCAGCGGGATCGGCTCGCCGTTGAGGCGGTAGGCGAGGAAGGGGGGCAGCTCGCCGGGCGGGCCGTCGAGGACCTGGCTGAGGGCGAGGGACGAGCGGAACATCTGCTTCGGCTCGTTGTTGTGGAAGCCGTGGTAGAAGACGCGTCGGACGTTGTTCATCTCGCCGCACAGGTTGAGGAGGACGCGCAGGGGCACGCCCTCCCACAGCCCCTGGCCGAGCGGGCGGGGGATGTTGTTGCACTGCATCGCCTTGAGGAACTTGACGCCGTGCTTCTCGCCGAGCCTGAGGAGGCTCTTGAAGTCGAGGGAGAGCGGCTTCCTGAAGGTGGCCTTGTCCTCGGCGGTGATGTCGAGCTTCCACGTCGCCGGGGTGAGGCCGGCCTTGACGAGGGCGTCGCCCTTGAGGGAGTGGGGCACGGGAGAGCCGCGGCTGACATCGGCGAAGTCCTTCGCCGGCGTGAGGTAGGGGCGGGCGGGGACGCCGTCGGGCGGTGCGGCGGCGCGGGCGGTGCCGGCGACGAGGCCGGCGGCGCTCAGGGAGAGGAGGTCGCGGCGGGTGACGGCCATGGGTGCGGCCTCAGGGTGGGAATGGGTCTGTAGCTAACCTACGGATCAGGCCGGCGGCGCGGGTGTGGGAATCCAGCGGCGGGGCGGTGAGAGTGTCCTGATCGCCCCTCCGTCCGAGGATGCCATGAGCGAAACCACCTACCCGGCATGGTCCGCCGGCTTCGAGCTGGTGCGCGTCGCCCGCGTCATCGCCGACACCGCTTGCGAGCGGCTCGGCCTCAGGGCCGGCGCCCTGCTCCAGAGATACGACGGCGCACCGGTGCGGGGCGCCGCGCTGTTCACACGCGCCAGGAAAGACCACGCCGAGGGCGGGACGACACGCCGCCTCGTCGTCAACCGGGGGAAGGCCTCACTCAGCTTCCACCTCCCCCCAACCCCCTCGGCCTCGTCCTGGAGGATGCCCCGGGGACGGCCCCGTGAACATGGGCAAGCTTTGCGGCCTGTGACGGCCGCCCCGCCAGTCCGCCCTTCCTCCCCTGCCGGGATTGCCGTTCTTGCGGGCGCGGCGGGGCCGATGCAATTGGGGTCCGCCATCCCAATTTGCCAGCCCGCCCGTCGGGCATTTCGGAGGAAGCCGTCATGGCCGCCGTCCGCGAATCACGCCTGCCTGACCTCGCCCTGGAGCTGGCCAACCTGTCCAGCCGCGACGAGGCCGCCTCCGCCGCCGCCGCCACCCGGCTCGGCGCCCTCGCGCCGACAGCCGACGAGCTGGCGTCCCTCCTCGGGGAGCGCAGCCCGTTCGTGCGCTCCGGGGCCGCCAAGTGGCTCCGGCACGCCGGCGCCCTCCCGGCCACGGCGGCCGACGCCCTCCGCGCGGCCATCTACGACCAGAACCCGTTCGTGGTTCAGGCGGCCCTGGGGACGGCGGGGGTGCTGCGTCTCGACGCCGCCCGGCCCGACGCCCAGAACTGCCTGGAGGACAGCAACCCCTGCGTGGTCCACGCCGCCATCTTCGCCCTCGGGCGGCTGGGCCCCGACAGCGAGGGCGCGAGGATCGCACCGTTCCTCGACCACCCCGAGCAGCACGTCCAGGTCGCGGCGGCGACCGCCCTCGCCGGCCTCAAGTACGGCGGGGCCGCCCCCGCCCTCCTGAAGCGGCTGGAGGCGGCGTGCGGCTTCGCGGGACGGCAGAGGGCGCAGCTCGGGGTGGCGGCCAAGCTGATCTCGGCGCTGGTGGCGATGGAGACGCGCGAGGCGGTGCCGCTGCTGGTGCGCATCGCCCGCGAGGAGGTGGGGCTGCGTGGGCTGGCGGTGCAGGCGCTCATCGACCTCAAGGCCGAGGAGGCCGCCCCCGCCCTGGTGCCGCTGCTGGAGCAGTTGCTCGACAGCACGCACGAGGAGCGTCTGTGCTGCCGACTGCTGTACCTCATGACCTCGGCGGACTACCGCTTCGCCATGAGCGCCGTGCGTGCGTTCATCGGCCACAAGCAGCCTGGGGTGCGCTGCGCCGCGCTCAAGGCGGCCGCCGGCTGGGGCGACACCGAGGCGGCCGAAGCGGTGCGGCAGACGGCGTTCGCAGACCCCAGCGCGTTCGTGCGGCCGGTGGCCGTGTCGGCGCTGGCCGACCTCCTGGGCCGCGAGGCGCTGGCAGACCTGGGACGTCTGGCCGGTGACGGCAACGCGCTGGTGCGCGGGGCGGTGGCGGCGGCACTAGGCCGACTGGGCGAGGCGGGGCGCGAGCTGCTGGCGCGGCTGGCACGCGACGAGGCGCAGGCGGTGGCCCGCTCGGCGCAGGAGGGTTTGGCCGGCCTGCCGTCGCTGCCGGAGGCCGAGGCCCCGGCGGGGCCGGCGCTGGTGCCGCCGGGGCTGCGGGCGCAGGCGGCGGCGGCGCGGGCGTTCCTGAAGCGCTGGCTGGCGGAGGGGGCGGCGGAAGAGATCGCCGGTCCGCTGGCGGCGGTGGTGCGGGCGCTGGAGGCGTGACCGCGGAGAGTGGAAGTATCGAGGGCCGGGCGTCACTGACGCCCGGCCCTCTCTTGTTGGGCGTACCCAGTGGGGGCCATTGGCGCCCGCCCCGAACCGCCTCAGTCGGTCCACCCGCGGGACTTGCATGGGGGCGGCTCCTCACCCTTGTGTAACGCCCGCTTGGTCGCCCGCCGCGCACTGCGGATGAGCTTCTGGAGCAGTTTGCCACCCGTCGGCGTGTGCATGCCGCTCCGGCAACGCCGGCAACTACACCCCTTCATGTGGTTGCCCACCGCGACGCCCTCCGCCCGTCGAATCTCCCGCGGCCCACTCTCCGGCCCCTCCGCTCCCGCTGCACCCGGCGTCACGCACCCTGGGAGCGTCTCCACGCCCCCCTACCGCAACGCCCCACAGCTCGCCCGCCTCCACGCCATCATCGCCCCTATCGAGGCCGGCTCTTCCCACGTGAAGTAAGGCAGCCCGCACCGTCCTCGTCCCCATACGCAGCCTCCGCGCCAGGCTCGCCCGCGGCAGCCCCCTCGACCGCCCGGCTGGACATGTGGAAAGGTGACTGTACTCGTCGCCTATCGGTGACTGGATGCGTGAGTCGGCGCCGAGTAACCAGCCCACTTCCCCTCTGATCTGAGTGGCCAGAGGACACGGGCGTGACCGGAGGGGCGCGGGGACGTGGGGCCGGCTCCTGGGGGGTCGGGTTGAGCGGGGCGCCCGCCGAACGGAGCCCGACGTGAGGGCGTAGCGCGTCCGGTCGGGCTTCGGTCCTGGCGGACCACCACCCGATCTACCCCACCGCCCCTCCGGTTACGCCCGTTTCACCTGGCGACGCGGCGCATCAGACGCCGAACGAGCTTCGCCCAGTCCACCTCGATCCAGTCGTCGCCGAGCGGGTAGACGCTCCACCAGCGCCAGCCGGCCAGCTCGAAGTCGCCGGCCATCCAGGCCGAGCGCTCGCGGTTGCTGGAGTGGATGATGACCGGGTGGCGGGCCGGCTGGCCGACGAGCCAGCGGACGAGGTCCATGCCGTCGCCGGGGTCATCGCCGGGCGACTCCGGCTCCAGGTCGTGGTCGAGCGACAGGACGCACGGGCCGGCGAGGTAGGCCGGGGCCTCGCGGATCATCCGGCGGGCGTCGGGCCAGATGACGTGCTGCCAGAGGGGGGCGATCCGTGCGGCGGCCGACAGGAAGCGGACGGTGCGCTCGGGGTCATCTTCGAGGATGAGGAGCGCGGGCATGGACGACTCCGGGTGGGCGGCGGGCTCAGCCCCCGCCACCCGCCCGGAGACACGTCACCGTCCGGGCATGGAGGACGGGACGACGCGGTCGGTGGTGGAGGGGGAGCCGCCGGCCCCGCCGTAACGATAGGGGCTGGAGGCCGGGTCGTCACCGTACATGAAGAAGTCGCGCGGGCTGCGGACGGCGGGGTGGGTCCAGAAGCCGGGGTAGCCGCCGGGCTGCTGCTGCCCCATCTGCTGCTGGATGGCGGAGTAGCCCGGCATCATGCCGCGCTTCTGGTAGGCCTGCATGGCGGCCATGAAGTGCTGGTTCGCCTGCGCTCCGCCGCCGCCCGAGGGGCCGGGGATGAAGCCGTTGTGGGGGGGGAAGCACGGGTAGACGTTGTGGTAGGGCCCGTAGAGGTAGCCCTGGCAGTTCCAGTAGTAGTAGCCAGGGCCACACATGTCGGGGGCGCGGGGGATCGGCCAGGTGGGGCAGCACTGGGCGTTGGCCAGGCCGGCCAGGCAGACGACGGTGGCCAGCGAGGCCAGCCACTTCCGCGGGAGGTGCATGACGGCTCCTTGTCGGGGTGTTCCACGGGCCTGATCGGCCGCATGAGGAGCATACCCGATGGCGGAGTGGCGTGGCGGAGGAACCTCGGGAAATGGGCAGGAGAGGTGGCAAGATGGATGGGAGAGGGGAATGAAATAAGCCGGGCCGGCCCAGGGGGAGGGCCGGCCCGGCGGGGGGCGTGGGGGGGGGGGGGCGCGGGGGGCCCCCCCCCCCGGGGGGGGGGGGGGGGGTGGGGGGGGCCCGGGGGGGGGCGCCCCCGGGGGGGGGGGGGGGCCCCGGCCCGGCCCCCGCCCCCCCCCCCCCAGGGGAGGGGGGTCTCGCTTGGACTCACCTCGGGGGTTGTGTCACTTGCCCATCTCGGGCGTCGGATTCGGCAGGCCACCCATCGGGCCACCCATCGGGCCACCCATCGGGCCACCCATCGGGCCGCCCATCGGGACGCCGGGGCCACCCATCGGGTAACCCATCGGGGGGCCGTAGCCGGGCGGGGGGCCGTAGCCGGGGAACCCGCCGGGGTAGCCGTTGGGCCCGGGCATCGGGCCGGGGCCGGGGCCGACCGGCGGGCCGCCGGTGCTGCCGGCGGGGATGGCCCACTGCATGACGGGGCTGACGAAGACGGGGGCGTAGTTCACCCGCCCGCAGTTGCCGCCGCCGTACGGCCCGCAGCCGTTGATCTGGTAGCCGTGGTTCTTGTAGTAGGCGACCCAGTCGATGCGGTCGAGGGCCTTGTAGAAGTCCCGCATGGCGCTGTAGTAGTCGTGCCAGAACTTCTGGAGCCTCTCCTCCTCGGGGGTGAGGCACTTGTAGCGCTTGGCGAAGATGTTCCACCAGGGCTGATAGCCGCTGTAGGTCAGATGGCCCCAGCTGGCGCGGCTGGTGTTGGTCCCCAACAGCAAGCACGCGGCCGTGCAGGCCACCACGATGATCCGCTTCATCGCGACTCCTTTCTGCGATAAACGCATGCCGCCAGGGACGCGACTCCCGGCGACGGCCCGATCCTCCACCCCACCCCCCGCTCCCCGCGGATCGTGAGGACAACGCGATGCAGCCTTTGTCTTGCTCACCGGCGTCGCGTCTTGCACAACTAGAATCGGCCAGCCGTCAACCCGCCTCGCGGATTTCCCCCCGAACGCGCCCCCGCCCCGGACCGCCCACGCTCGCACGTCCGGCACCGCCCTCACCACCCCCCCAGTGTGAAGCGCCCGGCTCAGTCCTGGTAGCCGTGGAGGCAGACCTCGCGGTTCTTGCGGCACTTGCGGCAGAAGAAGCTCGCCTTCATCGACCCCGGCATGATGCGGAGCATGCTGCGGGACGAGTCCTCGAAGCCGCAGGTGATGCACTTCTTGCGGAATCGCACGTACTCGCCGTCCTGGCTGGTGATCGTCGCCCCCGGCCCGGAGGCCGCCCGCCGTTTCCGCTGCGCGTATGCCGCGGGCGGACGCTCGGCCTTGGCCGGAGGCGGCTCCGGGGCGGGCGGCGGCGCCGGGGCAGGTGCTTCCGGCGAGGCCTCGGCGGGCGCCAATGGGGCGGCGACGAAGAGGTGCTGCACCCTGGATGCGAGGATGCCCTTTTCAAGGCCGTCCTTGTAGACGGTGTCGGTGCGCCGGATGTCGCCCGACAGGGCGAGCGCCTTCATCTGCTCGGGGGAGTAGGGGCCTTGGCGTGTCTCTTCTGCGTGGGCGAAATACCACTCGACGGCCATCGCGGACCTCGCGGGTAGGGTGTGAGCGGCCCCTCGGTGTAAGGGGGTGCGCGTCCCAGGATGGTCCGGTTTGATTTGATGGCGTCCCTGGAGGGGCACCAGGAAAGGAAAGGGGAGCATCTACTCTAATGATACCAGCGCGGCCGCGCGAGGCCAAGCGAATAACGCCCCTTCCCTACCCGCCGGGCTTCGGCCCGACGATGAGCGACCTCACGACGTGGGCCGACTCCTCGCGCAGGATCTGGTACGCCATCCGCGACTCGATGATGATGAGCCGCGCCCCCATCACCACGCCGCCCACGGCCACGACCATGCACGCGATGACCAGCGTCAGGCCGACGTGCCCCAACCCCTGCGGCGCCATCAGCGAGAGGCTGGCCCCGAAGAGCGCGACGAGCGTCGCAGAGGCGAACGCGGCGAACGCCACCTGAAACGCCCCCAGCGCCTGGATCAGCAGCTCGGCACGCTGCCGGGCCGCCTCCACCTCGCGGACGTGGAAGGAGCGGTCCTCCGGCGTCACCTCCGGGTCCGGCTTCTTCAGCTCGTTGACGAGCGCACGCGAGCGGTCCACGGCCCGCGCCAGCCGGTTGGAGGTCGTCAGGCTCATGACCGCGGCGGCGTTGGTCATCACCGCCGGCGCCGCGATCACCGTGAACACCACGAACGGGTTGTCGCCCATGCCCCTCTCACTTCAGCGGCGTCAGGACGACGTTGCGGAAGGAGATGGGCGCGCCCTCCGACTGCAGCGCGATCCGCCCCTTCGTCAGGTCGGCCTTCGTCCCCTCGTTGAGCTTCACGCCGTTCACCGTCAGCGTGATCGCCCCGCCCTTGCACACGATCTCATACTTGTTCCACTCCCCCAGCGGCTTCTCGGCGGGGGTGTCGGTCTTCATCTTGAAGAAGTGTGCGGGTTTGGCCTTGTCGGCGCGCGTGGCGTCCACCGTCATCTTCGACCCGCCCATCAGCCAGAAGTCGCCGGCGTTGCCGCTCATCAGCTGGGCCTCGATGCACTTGGGCCAGATGGCGTCCTCCCCGGTCACGTGCAGCAGGACGCCGCTGTTGGGCACCTTGTCCTTCTTCGCGCCCTCGCCCCACTTCCACTCCAGCTCCAGCTTGTAGTCGCCGTACTCCTTCTCGGTGATGATGTACCCCAGCGGCGCGCCGGTGCATTCCAGGACGCCGTCCTTGACCGTGAAACAATCGGCGGCCTTCTTGCCCCCCTTGAAGAACGTCTTCCAGCCCTTGAGGTCCTCGCCGTTGAAGAGCTTGATCGGACCGGCGTCCTCGGCGCGGGTCGAGGACAGGGTGAGGGCCGCCAGGACGGCGAAAGGTAGGACGGTTCGGCGCATGGGTGGTTTCTCCGGTGGGGTGACAGGGCGATTGTATCCGGGGCCGAGGAAGGGCAAGGGGGCATTTGACAACGGCGGGGCGCCCTGAGTAAGATAACCAATGGATGGCATGCCAGCGGAACACGCCGTCCGAGTGTGTTCACCCTTCACCCCAACTGGAGGCATTGCCATGATCCACAGGATGCTCGGGGCGGCCCTCGTGGCCCTCGCCCTGATGGCGCCTGCGGCCAGGGCGGACGACGTCATCCGCCTGAAGCTGCCCGACGCCGACGACACCCCCATCAAGACGCTCGGCGCCACCGCCGACGACCTCGACGCCGGCAACATCGAGACGCGCTACTACCGGGGCGGCTACGGCGGCTACCGGGGCGGCTTCTACGGCGGCTACCGCGGTTACGCCGGCTACCGGGGCGGCTTCTACGGCGGCTACCGTGGCGGTTACTACGCCGGCTACCGGGGCGGCTACTGGGGCGGCTACCGTGGTTACGTCGGCTACCGCGGCTTCTACGGCTATCGCGGCTTCGGTTACTCCCCGTGGTACGCCTACGGCGGCCTCGGCGGTTACGGCTACGGCGGCTACCCCGTCGTGAGCTACAGCTACTACGCCCCCGCGTACAGCTACAGCTACTACGACCCGTGCGCCGTCGTCGGGGCGGCCGTCGCCGCGCCGGTGCGGACGTTGGAGGTTCGTCCCACCGTCTCGGCCCGCCCGTACTCCGGCGGCACGGCGCCGCCGCCGATGCCCCGCGCCGACGAGGGCGGCTCCTACGACTACAACGGCGGCCCCATCGCCCCGGTGCCGATGCCGCGTGGCGACGAGTCGATGGGCCTGCCGCGCGTCCCGACCCCCGTCGTGGACCGCGTGGTGTCGCTGAAGGTCGAGCCGACCACCGGCAAGTACGTCTACCCCGCCTACGGCGAGGCGCCGCGGCGCACCGGCCGCTGACCACAACCGTAGGGGTACCGGACGGCCCTCCCACGCGATGGGGGGGCCGTTTTTCTTTGCGCCCAATACCATCCACCGAAGCCCTCCCACCCCGAGGCCGGACCGATGGCCCCCCTCCTCCTCCTCGCGCTCCTCTCCGCCCCCGAGCCGCCGCCGGTGCATCTGTGGTACGAGCCGGAATGGTTCCCCGGCGTCGAGGGAGGTTTCAACTACTGGAGTGGCACGCACAAGCCCACGGGCAGGTGGGGCATCGCCGGTCCGGGGATTTCCGCCGAGTGGACACAGGGCGGCGAGAGCGGGTGGAACTCGATGGGCGCCCACGCCGACGAGACGAGTGCCGAGTGTGGCCGCGACATCGTCATCCCCAGGGCCGGCAAGTACCGCGCCTGGGTGCGCTTCGTCGAGCACCGCCGCAAGAAGGCGCCCTTCGTGGTCAAGTTGGGCGACAGGGCGCACACCTTCGGCGAGAAGGCGACGCTGCCGACGGACGACGAGTACCTCCTGTACTGGGGGTTCACGTTCGCATGGGATTCGTTCGACGTGGACCTCAAGGAGGGGACACTTCCGCTCAAGGTGCTGGTCACCGCCAAGGGCGAGGCGTGGCGTCAGGTCGATGCCATCCTCCTCACGACGGATCTGAAGCACCAACCGCACGGGCGCGAGAAGCCGCGCTTCGCGGCGTGGCCCGTCCCGCTGCCGGGTGCGCTGCCGGGGCCGCTGCCGAAGGCCCCGCCGCCGCGCCCGGAGCTGGGCGGGAGGCGGTTCGCGCTGTGGACCGGCGTCGAGGCCGACCCGAAATGGTGGGAGAAGCAGAAGGTGGATTCGCTGCGCCTGCTCGACGTGTTCCACGCCCACTCGCCGCCGGCGGACATCAAGGCCCAGTTCCACAAGCAGTACCCGAAGCCCGAGGGCACGCCGCTGATCGATTCTCCGTTCCTGACGCCGGGCTTCTACCTGGGCAACACGCCCGACCTCTCGCCTGGGACGGCCCTGCGCAAATGGCTGGAGCGTACGAAGCAGCCGTTCTACATCATGACCAACTACGCCACGGGCAGCTACACGGACAAGACCGGCCCGGCGACCTATGCCGCACTCACGGGCCCGCTGGCGAAACAGTTCATGGGCTACATCCACGGCGAGACGGTGGGGAGCGTCGGCGTCGCCGTGCCGAAGGCGCCGTTCCCCAAGACGCGGGCGGAGCAGGTCGCCCGCATCATGACGCACCTGAAGGCGGAGCAGGCCAAGGACTGGTCGAAGATCTACAAGACGAAGGTCGATGAGCAACACTGGGCCAGAGGCATCCCGTGCCTCTCGGTGGACATGACGACGTACGCGCACATGTTCTACGAGATGGGCAGCGAGTGCGTCGGCTACGAGCTGGACTGCACCATGTCGAACATCCCGATGCGGATGGCCTTCCTGCGCGGCGCCGCCCGGCAGTACGGCAGGCCTTGGATCAACTACGCCAGCGGCAACTTCGGCGACTCGTGCAACTACTTCACGCAACAGCCCACCGTCCCGCGTGGCGCCCCGTCGTGGTTCCACAGCAAGTACGCGGTGACCGACGGCGTGACCGCCGGGTGGTACCGCTCCCTGTACCACCTCCAGTACACGGGCGGCGCGTCGGCGATCTACTGGGAGCAGAACCTGACGAACCAGTGGATCCTGCCCGGCCCCGGGACGCACCCCATCCAGCTCTCGCCGTTCGGCCGCGGCACCGAGGACTTCATGGACCTCGTCAAGAACGGCCCCGCGCCCGGCGAGCCGGTGTCGCCCGTCGCCATCCTCCTGAGCCACGCCCACGGCTGGGAGCCGACGAGCAACGACTGCAAGATGCTGCACCACTTTCGAGAGTCGGCGGCTGATCGAGAATTGCATGAACTGTTCAACGTGTGCTACGGCCCCGTCGGCGAGCGCGAAAGCCGGCCGGCGTCGCCGTACATGCAGAGCATGCCGCCCGCGCGGCTCGGCAACGTCTTCGACGTGCTGGTGGACCGCCCGGCGCGCGTCAAGGCGCTCCACGCCTACCCCGTCGTGTACGCCGCCGGCGAGGTGGCCCTCGGCCCCATCAAGGACGACCTCAGGAAGTACGTCGAGGGCGGCGGCACGCTGGTGGTGAACATCAACGCCCTCGCCGGCCTGCCAGCGGAGCTGACCGGCGTGAAGCCGCTGGGCAAGCGTGCCAGGGCGGAGAGGTGGAGCGGCCTGAAGGCCGCCGGCGAGACGACGCCGTTCGAGGTGGAGGAGGTCACGTTGGCCGGCGCCAAGGCGGTGATGACGGCCGACAAGAAGCCGCTCGTGACGCTGAACAAGGTCGGCAAGGGCAACGTCTTCGTCACCCTCGTCCCCGGCATGATGGGCCTGGACGAGCGGGCGCACCCGGCGCTCACGGAGCTGATCGCCTACCTGGCCCTGCGCACGTCGCCGGTGATGTTGACGATGAAGTCGGGCCACGTCATGCACCAGATCGGACGCGACAAGGACGGCCTGATCGTGACGATGCTGAACCCCGACGGCGTGGACAAGACGCAGAACGGCGTGGCGCGCGTGGACCGCCGCGCCTTCGCCGACCTGCTGTTGACCGCCCGGCACGTCGAGAAGGCCGACCGGTGGGCGGACGGCAGGCTGGTGCCGCTGCCTGTGGGCAAAGGCGACGACGGCCTGTGTAGCGTGCCGTTGAAGCTCGGCCCCGGCTCCCTGACGCTGGTCAAGCTGACGATCAAGGCGCCGAAGGAGTGATGGGCAGGCACAGACGGAAGCCCGCTTGAACGGCGGGGGTCAGGGGCGACCCGCCCTTGAGGTCGAGGGGCTCACGCCCGCGCCCACTCGAAGAAGCCGATGCCCTCCAGCCCGGCCCGCAGGCGCGTCACGCCCTCCGGCGAGGGATTCGCCAGCGGCAGACGCGCCGGGCCGACCTCGACGCCGAGCATCCCCACGACGGCCTTCGTCGCGCCGATGAAGCCGTGCGCCACGAGCAGCTCGATCAGACGCACCGAGCGGTACTGGTCGATCCGCGCCGACGCCAGGTCGCCCCTGGCGAACGCCTCGCGGATGCCGTTGTACAGCGGGGCCGCCAGGTTGTACGTGCTGCCGACCGCCCCCGACGCCCCCAGCGCCAGCGCCGCGAGGAGGTACTCGTCCAGCCCCCACGGGATGTCGAACCGCCCGCCGCCCGCGTGCAGGCAGCCCTGGTACGCCATCAGGTCCGGGTTGGTGAACTTCAGGCCTGCCAGGGTCGGGATGCATTTAGCCCCGCGCTCCAGGAAGTCAGGCATCGACAGCCGCACCCCCGTCATGCCGGGGATGTCGTAGAAGTAGAACGGCACGCCCGGGGCCCCGCCGGCGACCTCCGCGCAGCACGCGATGAGGTCATCCACGGTCTGCGGCTTGAAGTAACTCGGCGACAGCGCCGCGATGGCCGCCGCGCCAATCTCGCGGGCCTGGGCCGCAAGCGCCCGCGCGTCGCCCAGGCAGTTCGCCCCGACGTGGACGACCACCCGCAGAGCCGTGCCACGCGCCACCTCGGACCAGCGATTCGCCAGCGCCAGTCGCTCCTCCACTGTCAGCGAGAGGCATTCGCCGGTCGTGCCGGCGATGAACACCGCCTCGACGCCGGTGTCGAGGAGGTGGGCCGCCTGCCGCTCGACGGCGGTGAGGTTCAACGACCCGTCCGCGTGGAACGGCGTGTGGGTGGCGGCCACGAGGCCGTGCAGTCTCTCGGTCATGGGTGGGTCTCCTGGGTGGAAAGCTCGGGCCGGGGGCGGATGAGGAGGACGAGGCCGGCGGACAGGACCGCGAGGCCGGCGAAGACGCCGAAGATGAGCGAAAGCGGCACCTGGCGGTCGAGGAGCACGCCGAAGCCCCAGTCGGCCAGGCCGCCGCAGCTGATGCTCACGAGGTTCATCACGCCGTAGCCGGTGGCACGCTGCTCGGGGCGCACGATCTGCGACAGGATAGGCATGTTATTGCCGTCGAAGAAGCCCCACCCCAGGCCGAACAGGATCAGGCACGCCACCGCGGACGCGAGCGACCCGGCCACGCCCACCCCCAGGATCGCCGGCACGATGAGCGCCATGCCGATGGCGCTGGTGTAGATGCGGCCGCGGATATCCAGGCGCATCCACCTGTCAGCGAGCCAACCGCCGAAGGCCACGCCGACGATGGCGGCGGACTGCCAGTAGACCGTGGCGGCCACGCCGGCCTCGCCCTCGCTGATCTTGAACTCCTTCTTGAGGATGGACGGCATCCAGTCGCGAACCACCCACCCCGCCAGTGCCGGCAGGGTGAAGTACACGACCAGCAACAGGAACGACACGTTCCCCACGAGATCCCACCCGGCCCATCGCACCCTGAACGAGGGCACCTGCACACTGATCTTTGCCCCCCCGGCGGGCTCTTTAGGCCGTGGCGCCTCGCGCAGCAGGAGCAAGAGCGGGAGTGCGTAAGCCATGCCGAACAGCCCGGCGGCGGTGAACGCCCAGCGCCAGCCGAGGTGCGGCGATGCCGCGACGTGCCCGCCGAAGCCGCCGGCGATGACGCCGAGGTAGATGGCCATCTGGTGCAGGCCGACGGCCCGAGAGCGTGTCGGCCCCGTGTGGTGGTCGGCGATGAGGGCGAGCGCCGCCGGGATGTAGAACGCCTCGCTGATCCCCATGAGCGACCGCGCCCACAGCAGCTCCTGGTAGGTGGTGACGTGGCCGGTCCACCACGTCACGGCGGACCACGCGAAGAGGCTTCCGCAGACGGCGGGGCGGCGGCCCCAGCGGTCGGCGACGTACCCGCCGACGGGGCTGAGGAAGGCGTACACCCACTTGAACTGGCCGAGCATGAAGCCCCAATTCTCCTGGGTGGCGATGTCGGGGATGGACGCCATCACCGACGACTGCATCGACGCCATCATCTGGCGGTCGAGGTAGTTGAGCAGGGCCACCGGCATGAGCAGGAGGACGACGAGCCACGCGGAGGGTGGTGGTGCGGCAGGCATGGGGTCCGGTCAGTAGACGGTTGGCAGCTCGCCGCGCTTGCGGCGTGCGAGGTGGCAGGACGACTCGCTGCCGTCGCGCGCGTCGCCGCCCGGCGGGCGGCGTGTGCGGGGGTCGGGCACGTCATCCGGGTAGCCGAACAACTCGTTGACCGGCACGCCGAGCTCGGCGTCGGCGGGGTACCGGGCACGCAGGGCGATGAGCAGGAGATACTTGCGACGCACTTGGATGGCGATTGAACGGTTCAATCGGATGTTGTCGATCTTCAGCATTGCCGCAGCCTCCCGGCCAGTGGAGTCGCCCTCCGCCGACGGCATTCTACCCCCGCCGCGACGTTCGCCCCACGCCGCAACCATCACCGTCTGGCTGGTGGCTGTTGGAGCCGCTACGGCGACGAGAGTACGGCCCAGGGCGACGGCTCTGCGGAGCCCTGGGTCTTGCCGGGTCACAGCTTGTTCGGATCGTCCGGATTCCAGCGTGGCGAGATGCCGACGTACGGCAGCCCCAGCAGACGCTTGATCGCCGCCCACTCGCCCACGTCGTTGCCCTCGGCCTGGTGGCCCACCCATTGCAGGAAGAACCCCAGCACGAACGACCCCAGCGCCCACCACCACCACCCCAGCACGAGGAACGCGATGGCGACGGGGTACGCCAGGGGGATGCCGAACAGGACGTGGATCCAGAAGTTGAACGGCAACTGGTGGCGCAGACGCCAGTTGTGCAGGCGTGTCGCCAGGAAACCACGTTGGGGCTCGCCCGAGGCCGTCACATTCGCTCCACGGTCTGGATGCCGAGCAGGTCGAGGCCCTTCTGGATGATGCGGGCCGTCAGGTCGCACAGGAGCAGCCTACCGCGCTTCAGCCCCTCCGTCTCGGCCTTCAGCACGGGGCAGTTTTGGAAGAACCCGCTGTAGGCGTTCGCCAGCTCCCACAGGTACGCCGTGATCAGGTTCGGCCGGAAGTCGGCGGCGGCGGCCTCCAGCGCCTCCGGGAACCGCAAAAGCAGCACCGCCAACACCCGCTCCTGCGGCGTGCCGATGATCGGCAGCGGCGAAGCCTTCCGCAGCGAGGCCGGATCCACGCCGCCCTTCCGGAAGATGCTCCGGTTCCGCGCGTAGGCGTACTGCATGTACGTAGCGGTGTTCCCGACGGTCGAGGTCATCTTGGCGAGGTTGAACTCGTAGTCGCTGGTCCGATTCTGCGACAGGTCGGCGTACTTGACCGCGCCGATGCCGACCACTTGGTGGATCCGGCACTCGATCTCGGGGGGGAAGGACGTCACGTCGGGGTCGGCGCCCTCCACTTGCACCTTCCGGGCGGCCGCCTCTGCCAGGTCCAGCAGCTCGCCTAGCTCCGTCGCCCCGCCGGCCCGCGTGGAGAGCATCTGCCGGTCGGCGCCCAGCACCGAGCCGAAGTTGATGTGGTGGAACTTGATGTGCCCGTACCCCCACCGCCGCGCCGCGTGGAACAGCAGCCGGAAGTGGTACGCCTGCGGCGTGCCCACGACGTAGAGGATCTCGTCTGGCTTGAAGGTCTTGGCCCGGTACTGAATCGTCGCCAGGTCGGTCGTGGTGTAGGTCGCGGCGCCGTCCTTCTTCCGGACGATCGCTTTGGCGAGATTCCTGTCCCGCTCCTCGTCCTCGGTCTCCGGGCAGGACTCCTCCTCGAAGACGACGATGGCCCCCTTGCTCGGCCGCGCCACCTTCTTCGCCAGCAGGTCCTCGACCACGCCGGGGAGCATCTCGTTGTAGAAGCTCTCGCCCAGCTCGAAATCGAACTTCGCCCCCAGCCTCTCGTAGATGGGCCGGATCGTCGCCATGCTCCACGGGACGAACTTTGACCACAGGGCGGAGTTCTCCGGGTCGCCGGCCTGCAGCTTGGCCGTCTCGGCGAGGCAGGCGTCGTAGTGCCGCTGCTCCTCCGGCGACCGCGTCACCGCGCCCTCGTCGTCCTCCTCGCCCTTCGTGAGCTGCCGCACCTTCTGGTAGATCCGCACCATCTCCCGCACCGGGTCGGCGGCCAGGGTCGCGTCGTCCCGGAAATTCTTGTACCCGTACAGGAGCATGCCGAACTGCGTGCCCCAGTCGCCGAGGTGGTTGTCGGTGATGACCTTGTGCCCGAGGAACCGCAGCAGCCGCGCCAGCGAGTCGCCGATGATCGTGCTCCGCAGGTGGCCGACGTGCAGCGGCTTGGCGACGTTCGGGCTCGAATAGTCGATCACGAACGTCTTCGCCTGCGCCACCTTCTCGACGCCGATCCGCTCGTCGGAGCCGAGCAGCTGCGCCTGACCTGCCAGCCAGTCGGCCTTCAACTTCAGGTTGATGAAGCCCGGCCCCGCCACGGACGGCGGCTCGCACACGTCGGCCACGTCGAGCTTCTCGATGATGAGGGCCGCGATCTCCTGCGGCTTCTTGCCCAGCACCTTCTGGAGGGGCATGGCGCAGTTGGCCTGGTAGTCGCCGTGCGCCGGGTTGGCGGACGGCTTGACCAGGGCGGCGAAATCATCCGGATTGGGGACGATCCCGGCGAGGGCGGCCCCCAGCCGAGATTGCAGGAGTCTTAGGATGTTCATTGGCAATGGCCTCGGGGCTTCCGGCCCGGCCTATTATCGTGCGCGAGGGAGGAAAGCCCAGACCGCCGGCGTGTACCCACGCCGGCGGGCCGCACTCAACGAAGGCGGACGCTCACACCCCGGCAATCTCGTGGCTCTCCCAGTCGACACGCGGGGCGTCGGCCCACAGCTCCTCGATCCCGTAGTACTCGCGCGTCTGCGGGTTGAAGACGTGGATCATCAGGTCGCCGTAGTCCTGCACGATCCAGGTGCTGGAGTCGTACCCCTCCACCGAGAGGCGGCGGTCGCCCTGGTCGCGCAGGGCGGCGTCGATCTCCTCGGTGATGGTGTGGACCAGCCGGCGCGACGCGCCGGTGGCGACGATGAAGTAGTCGTAGAGGGGGGTGATGCCGCGCATGTCCAGGACGATGATGTCTCGTCCCTTGTTGTCGGCGGCCACACGGGCGGCCAGGACGGCGCGGTCGAGGGAGGGTAGGATGAGCTGTCCGGTCGTCGTTGCGAGCGTCAAAGGACCTCCTTCCGGTCCGTCGAGTCCGAAGTGGACGTGCTGCGCATCGAGCTTCTCTCCTGCGAGCGCCACCTCCGGGCCGGCCAGGACCAGGGCCATGCCGATCTTCATCTTCTCCGTGAGCGGGCCCTCCGTGGACCCGCCCTTCTCTCCTATCCCCATCATCACGGCGCGTGCCCCCCATGTCAAGCAGCCGTTCAGCGTATTCGCCCCGGCACACGCCGGCCAGCCCGTCACGCCGGAACAACCCGTACCTAACCCAGACAGCCGCCGCCGCCGAGGGTTCACATCCACAGCCCCAACACCCCGTCGGTGTCGGACAAATCGTCATACAGCCGGTCCGGCCGGCACGCGTGCATCTCGTCGCGCCCGTGCCACCCCGTTAGCACTCCCACGGCCCGCGCCCCGATGGCCCGGGCACACGCGATGTCCTGTGGCGTGTCGCCGATGACCCACACCTCACCGAACCCGCCATGCAAGCGGCGTGCCTCCGCGAGCGCCGCCCGCGCCACGTCGTCGCGGGACACGTGGTCCCCGCCGAACCCGCCGAACCGGAACCGTTCCCACAACCCGAAATGCGAGAGTTTCACCTCGGCCCCCTCGCGGACGTTCCCCGTCAGCAATCCGACGGCCACCTCCGGGATTCTCGCCAGCCGGTCCAGCAGGTTCTCAACCCCAGGCAGCACGCGGCCCGGCTTCTCGCGCAGGCACGCCGGCAGCGCCCGGAGGTACGCCGCCACCAGACGCCGGCGGTTCTCGAGCGTATCCTCCACCCCCGCCAGGGCCAGGAAGTCGGCGATGATGGCGTGGTCCGTCCGCCCCGAGAGCGCCACGGAGTCGCCGTCCCCGCCGTAGCCCAGCTCGTCGGCCAGCCCGCGCAGGAGTGCCGCCCTGCCGGCCCCGCCGCCGTTGATCAGGGTGCCGTCGATGTCGAACAGGATGACGTGCTTCACGGCGTGATCTTCGTCCCCAGGGCC